>CP064984.1:600000-1200000 GCA_016699615.1 Sphingobacteriales bacterium
TATTAACAAAGACAACAAAGATATAAGTTATTCATTGTGAGATAATTTTATATTCAGAAAATAAATTTTATTCTTTATATTTAGTAAATAAAACTATTGAATTATGGCAATTAGTGTTAAGAACTATGGAAACTTAAAAAAAACAAAAAGTTGTACAGCAATTTTTGTAGACAACAATAGTATCATTGATACCTATGACGAAAAATATAAAACACTTGATACTACTACTTTTGGCAAAAAGTATAATCTACTTATCAATTCATCCTTGTATAATTTACCATCAATAAAAAACAGCTTACCTACTTGCTTTCTTATTAGTAATAATAACGGTAAAAAACTTATCATTACAGCAAGACATGTATTAGAATATGGATTAATCAAGACTATATCATCTACTTTAGATGAGCTATTTACAAAAATTAGCGTTGTATTTGGTTATGATGATATGCATAATAATCATAGTATAGCAACAAAAGAAATATTTAAAATTGTAGGTGTATATAATGACACTTACAATGCAAAAACAAATCCGCATGATTTTGTTATTCTTGAAATTAAAGATGAAAATAATTTATTAGATAAAAAGCAAAGTTCTATTCAAATTGGGAAATTATCGGAAACAGAAATTGAAATCGATAATAATATTTATACTCAAGGATATCCGTATGGAATGCCATTATATAAAAGCTATGGTAAATTAGAAGCAAAAGAAACTAAAAAAACAGGTTATTACATTTCTAGTTTATCAGCATTTAATGGACATAGTGGTTCTCCTGTATTTAATTCCAATCATGAAATAATAGGAATTATTTTCGGCGGTAGTGGAGATTTTGAATATGTAAAAAAGAAAACTAATAAAAAAACAGAAGTATTTAGAAAACTCAAATATAGAAAGTTCAAATTAGAGAAAGAAAATGGCATATACATATTACCAATAAAAAATATAATTAATTATTTATAACTTTAAAACTATTAATATGGCAAAGTACAAAAACAAAACAATTTTACCAGCAGGAGTTGAACTTGATGGTATACTAACACTAAATCCTGAAATTCTTTCAGAAGAAGAATTCAAAGTACATCTCATACAATGGGCAGATAAGCAAAACAGACAAATTAATATTGATGACATAACCATAACAGAGTATGATGAAGGTTGGCAAAATAAATTAGAATCCAACAAACACAATTTTTCTATCACTATTCAATCAAATCAAACTGATGGTGTATTAAAATTAGATGAAGGCAATATTGGATTTTCAATACAATACAAACCATTTGTTACTGGAGAAGAGTATACTTTATATTTTATTGTAACAATTAAAATTAGTGGAGAAGAACCATTTGATATTGCATTTTCTTCTTTTATTAAAGGTGGCGACACAGTTACAGGTCATGGTGATGTAAACATTACAGCAAAAAGTAGTTAATAATTAGAATTGTAATTTCATATTCTGAACCGATGATATTTGTCATCGGTTTTTTTATATTATAGATAAAAGTTTGTTTGTATCTTAATGATATATTTCAAAACTTATGAAAAAATCTAAACTAATAGACCTGTTAAAATCATTTAATAATTTAGAAATAAAAGATTTATCTATTTATATTAATCAAGTCTATTATAAAGATGAAGCTCATGCATATAAAATGTTCACTTATTTATATAAGCAATACCCACAATTTTTAGAAAAGAATACAGAAAAAACAAAAGTATATAAAAAAATATTCGCAAATAAAACTTATGATGAAAATAAGTTATCTAAAATTATGTCAGAATTAACAAAGAATATTGAAGATTTCATAATTACAATTTTCTCAAAGAATAACGAACTATCAAATAAAATACAATTGCTAAATTATTATAATCAACGCAATTTAACAAAGCACTATTTACAAACAGAAAAAGAGATATTAAAACTACAAACCGAAACTCCGATTAGTATTCAACAAGGATTGCTATCATATCAATTTGAATTTATTAGACTAATTAATAGAATTAAAACTGATGTGAGAAATCCAAACTATCAAATAATATTTGACAACATTAGTATATTTTGCGAAACTCAAAAATTAAGATGGCATAATTTAAACTTTACAAGTATGCTACCAGAATTAAAAACAACAATAATTAATGAAGATACTGTAAGTATATATTATGAATTACATTGCAAGATTAGAACTCTATTCTTAGAAAACAATGACACTTATCTAAAAGAAATAATTCAATATCTAAAAGAAAATAAAATTAATCTTGATAAGATTGAAAGAGATGAAATATATTTTTATTAGTAGCATATACCTTAGACAAAGGAAACAAAGGTAATATAATTTATCATCAATACTTGTTTGAGATTTACAAACTAATGGATGAACATAGTATATTTCTAAATATATATTTACAAATAGAATTAGCAGCGTACAAAAATTACATCACCTTAGCATTAAAGTTTAATGAAATTAATTTAGCAGAAAAATTCTTAGAAAAATACAAATCACATTTACAAGATGAACACAAAGAAGAAGTATACAATTTTAATAAAGCACTTATTTTATTTGAAAAAAAAGACTATTCTAGCGTAATAGATTTATTATTATTTCTCAACTTTAAAGATGTATTTTATAAGTTAAATCAGCGTAGATTATTAGTTAAAACATACTTTGAAATTAGCCAAACAAACGAATCATATTTTAAACTACTAATAGATTATATTGCATCTTTCAAAAAGTATCTTTTATCACTCAAAACACTTCCAGAAGATTATATTATTCTAAATAAAAATTTTATAAAATTTACTGAAATACTAATATCAAAACAAAAGCTGAATAAAAATGATGCAAAAACATTCTCAGATAAACTCTCAAAAGTAGAAAAAATTTCTGAACGAAATTGGTTTAACGAAAAGATTGCACAAAGTCTAAAGTGAAATTTATTTTACAAGTTCGCTTGCTAATTTATTGCCCAATGTCATGATAGTTAATCCTGGATTAATGCCTGGTGCATTTGGAAAAATACTTGAATCTGCTATGTATAATGTTTTTTCTCCATGTACTGTAAAATCTGGTGCTACAACAGATTTTGCGCCATCTGTTCCCATTACACAACCACCCATCAAATGCAAACCAAAATATAAGTTAGACTCATACACTTCATACGCACCTGCTTCTACCAATATTTTCTTTATGGCATCAAGTCCTTTATTTTTTCTTGCAATATCTTGATTGGTTAATGGTTTATGTACAATCAATTTTCCATTATTGTCTATTTGTATTTCGCCAACATTTTCATCACGCACAGCCACTTCTATACATTGCATATGTCTATATCTTTTTAGTGCATCTTGGTGTGCTGCACCAACTTGTCCAAACAACATGCCTGTTGCAATTGGTGGTGCAAATACATTTTCCAACTTAAAACCTTCTTTCCTAAAATTTGGATCTTTTGAAGCAACACTCTGAAACATACCTTTGTGTGCATCTACTTTTTCTTTTTGAAAACCAAACCACATAAATTGCGGATGTGATGCAAATTTTTTGCCTAGTGTAGGCAATTTACTTTTAAACCCAGATTGCAACATCATTTTTGTAGTGCCAAATGAACCACCAGCCAGAATTACTTTTTTTGCTTCAAACTTCACTCTAGTTCCTTGCTGCAATCCATATATTTTACAAGTATCTTGATTAGGTTCTACTTTGAGTATTTCTACTTCTGTTTGAATTGCCATTCCTGTTTTTTCTGCTTTCTGTACAAAAGCTACCATAGAACTTTGCTTAGAATCTCGATGACATCCACCTAAACATGCCAAACAATCATTTTCTCTTTCAGGTGCGCAATCACTTTGTCCTCTTCGTAAGAAATGCCATTTGTATCCTAATTTATCACATGCTGCAGCAAATAGTTTTCCGTTTGGGCGCATTTCTTCAGCACAAAATGTATGTAAAGCTAATTCTTTTTCAACTTGCTCATAATGTTTTTGCATAGCATTAGAATTAAACCAATCTACACCACTTTCTGCTTTCCAATCATCCAATGCAATATCATCAAATCTGTCCATCAAACATTGATAAACAATTGAAGAACCACCAACCAATCTTGTGCGTAGAAATCCCATTCTTCCATCTTTCGAAAACTCAATTCCTCCACCCCAATATAATTTTGCTGATGTTTCTGCTTCTGTTCTTGGAAATGTATTTTTTCTATAAAATTTCCCTGCTTCTAATAGCAAAACCTTTGCACCTGCTTGGTGCAAAAAGAAAGCTAAAGAACCACCGCCACTTCCAGAACCTACTACTATAAAATCGTATATCATTTTTATTTAGTATTTTAGAGATGAGATTATGAGATATTGAGAATATACAAATACATCTTTATTCATAAAATTATTTAATTTGTTCTTTTGTTCCTATTGCGTCTATTTGTAAGCCATTTACAGCAAACTTGATGTATTTTCTTGATTTTGCAAACCATGCTTCCATTAAATTCTTTAATAGTTTTGCTTTATTTTCTGTGTATGGATACCAATGTGGATCTACTACTTTACTCATATTATCAATAAATACAGATTTGTGATTGCAGAAAGTTAGGATACCTTCTTCACCTTTAAATCTGCCAATTCCTGATTGTTTGGTACCACCAAATGGTAAGTATGGATTTGCTTCATTAATCATGTGGTTGTTGATACAGAAATTTCCTGTTTTAATTGCACGTGCTACACGCACACCACGTTCTTTATCTTTTGTCCATACAGAACCACCTAATCCATAAATAGAATCATTGGCTAATGTAATAGCTTCTTCTTCAGTTTTAAATTTCATAACTGCAAGCGTTGGTCCAAAAGTTTCTTCTGATGCAATTTTCATCTCATGTGTACAATTATCTAAAATAGTTGGTGGAATATGCATAGAACCTTTTTCCTTAATTCCTCCACACAATAAACGTGCGCCTTTAGCTAATGCATCTTCAATATGATCTTCTACAATAGCTACTTGAAAAGATGCAGTCATCGCTCCTACATCACATTCATCTGGTCTTGAGGTATCTCTATTTGGATTGGAAACGCGAAGTTTTTTAGTTTTATCAACTAATTCTGCCACAAATTTATCGTAAATAGATTCTTGCACATATAATCTTTCTATCCCAGTACAGTTTTGTCCTGCATTGGTAAATGCACCCCACATTATTCCATTAATAGTTCTATCAAAATTTACATCATCAAATACAATTGATGCATCTTTTCCTCCGAGTTCTAAATCAACTGGAATTAAATCTTGAGCTGCTAATTGTGCAATTTTCTTTCCTGTGTTCACAGAACCTGTGAAATGTATTTTATCTGGTCTTTCTGCAATTAATGCTGCACCTGTAGATTTTCCGCCAAATACAATTTGAATGGCATCTTGCATAAAACCTGAATGTGCAAAGAAATGTTCCCACAATGGTTTTAATGGTGTTACCTCTGATGGTTTTACAATAGTTGCATTGCCTGCAATAAATGCTAACATACTTGGAACAATTACTTGATAAAAAGGAAAATTCCAAGGTGTGATAACTAAGATTGTACCCAATGGTTCGAAGAATTGTTTAGATTTTTTTCCCATTAAAAAAATTGGTACTGGCACATCTTTATCTTTCAATAATTTTGGTGCTAATTTTTTATATACATCAATCACATCGCATACTTCAAATACTTCTGCTGCAAATGCATCTGTTCTTGCTTTGCCTGTTTCTGCAATGATATAATCTAAAATTACATCTGCATATTGCATGACATATTGATTGATTTTTTCTATTTCTGCTAATCTATCTGCAAGTGACATCTTAGCAATTTTATTTTGCACAATATTTGCTTTTTGATAATATTGTTTGATTTGCGCTGGTGTTTGCTCTTCAATACTGTACAATATTGAGCCATTAATTGCATTTGTAACATTCAATGAATTTTCTTGCATATTTTTACTTTTTACAAAGTGAAAATACCAATTTTTAGTGATATTACAAGAAATGAATCGGAAAAAATTAGCTAATTACTTATAATGACATCTTTATTATCTGAATTGCTTTTGCTATTTCTTCTTGTGTAATGATAAGTGGTGGTGCAAACCTAATAATATTTCCGTGTGTTGGCTTGGCTAGCAAACCATTTTTCATCATTTTCAAACAAATATCCCATGCTAAGTTTTCGTTTGATGAGTTATCTATTTCTATTGAATTTAATAAGCCTTTGCCTCTTATTTCTTTTATAGCTGGGTGATTTATATTTTTTAATTCGCTTCTAAATATTTCACCCATTTTATATGCATTGTCTGCTAAATTTTCTTCTAATACAACTTCCAATGCTGCTTGTGCTACTTTGCAAGCCAAAGGATTGCCACCAAAAGTTGAACCATGTTCGCCTGGTTTTATAGTTAGCATAATTTCGTCATTGGCAAGTACTGCACTTACTGGCATTACGCCGCCACTTAATGCTTTACCTAATATTAGAATATCTGGTTTTACTTGTTCATAATTGCAAGCTAACATTTTTCCTGTGCGTGCTATACCTGTTTGCACTTCATCTGCTACAAACAGTACATTGTATTTTGTACATAGTTCACGTACTTTTTTTAGATATCCATTATCTGGAACCATTACGCCTGCTTCGCCTTGAATTGGTTCTACAAAAAATGCTGCTACATTTTTATCTTGAAATTCTTGTTCTAATACTTCTGTATTGTTGAATGGTATTTTGTAAAATTCTGGTACAAATGGTCCAAAATTATTGTATGAGCTTGGATCTGTTGATGCAGAAACAGCTGCAATGGTGCGTCCCATGAAATTGTTTTCTGCAAAAATTATTTTTGCTTTATTAGGCTCAACTCCTTTTACTTCATACGCCCATTTTCTTGCTAATTTAAGTGCTGTTTCATCGCCTTCTACGCCTGTGTTCATCATCAATACTTTGTCGTAACCAAAAAGTGTTGTGATGTATTGTTCAAATTCGCCCAACAAATTATTATGAAATGCGCGTGATGTAAGTGTAAGTGTTTGTGCTTGCTGAACTAATGCATCAATTATTTTTGGATGGCAATGTCCTTGATTGACTGCAGAATAGGCAGAAAGAAAATCTAAGTATTTTTTTTCTTCGACATCCCAAACATAAACTCCATTGCCTTTGGCAAGTACCACTGGCAATGGATGATAGTTATGTGCTCCATATTTTTTCTCTAAATTGATATAGTATTGTGAAGATTGATTCATTACTACAAAGATAGAAAAATGTTATGGTTTGTAATGGATTTGGTATTTGTAATTTCCTATGGTAAATGATTCTATTCTATTGTCCTTTACTTGTATTTCTTGTATAAATAATGTCTATATCTGTATTTTCTCCGTCTAAATTCACTGTAATCTTATTTGGTAATTTTGATGATGGTGTAGATTCAATTTTTACATTATTTGCTAACAATAATTTTTGTATGCCTATTGATGTTATAAATTCATCTGTATTTAATTTTTCTATTAAAGCACTCAAAATAAAATCATTAATATTAAAACCAATCATTGAATAATCGTTACTTATTCCGGTAGAATAATCAAATGTATAAGATTCCTTTAATTCATTTTGATTGATATAAAATGGTTCATTAGTATAAAAGTCACTAGCTGTAATTGTATTTATACTGTTATCTGAATAAGTAATATTTTTATTAACAGAAGCATTAAAATCAATACAATCGCCAAATGAACAATCTCTTTGCTCAACTTTATATTTATATTGCGTTAATTTACTTGATAAATCTCTGATAAAAAACATGGAATCTGGTGTGATTAAATCATTACCTGGGTCATCATTGGTGTAATATGAAATATAGTTGATTAAATTACTTTTCACATCAATATCTAATAGTCCAACTGTTGGAGCGTATAGTGAACTTCTATCATACAACCTGTATGTTTTTGATATACTAGTATTTGTTGATGCAAAGACTAGAGAGTCATTAGTTTTTAAGTTATCAACTAAAATATCTTGATTGCCTGCAACTACAAATACTTGTATTGAATCTATAAAATATTTTTGTTGAGCTGATGGTTGTGGCACTTCATTTGGATTACATGCAATGAAGCTAAAAGAAATTAGAATCAAGTAGCTAAATTTTGAGATTATTTTTTTCATTTTGTTGTTTTTTTATTTGTAATATAATTTATATTTAATATATGTTTGATTACCATATATATCAAAATTAATGGTAAAGTCTTTTATTCTGTTATTGAAATTACTATCAAAAGTATAAGAAATTTTTCCTTGTGTAACTTCAGAAAACGAATAGTTTCTTAATGGAATTTCACTGATTAGTTTAGAAGATGGCGTATTTATTTTTTTACTTAAATTAAATATACATGCATTCAAAAAATAGGGTTTAGAGAAATTAAGAAAGTGTGAAAGAATTAGGTCATTTACATCTAGTCCTATTTGGTTATAGTTGTTATCAAAGTTAGAATAAACAATTATTGGATTATCATAAAATATAGAATCAGGGTAAAAGTCTATACAAAATGGATCGTCAGATGGGAAAGTATTTCTATTCTCATATGTTATTGATTTTATATTTTTATTTTCATATGCTATATTATAAACTGTCTCATTAAATCCATATGGACATGTTGGACTATAAGGCATATCTACTGATTTCCTATTATAAATTTTGTTAATGCTATTATCTGTATTTCTTGTAAAATATAATGAATCATAAGTTGTAGTTTGTGAGCCTAATGTTTGCATACTTTGAGTATATAAATAATCATTAATAAAACGGTATTCTTTAGCAAAATCATAAGGTAAACTTGCATCAATATTATAGACAAGTGTGGTATCTACTTTCTTAATTATTGTTTCTTGAAAATAACTAGTGTCATTCTTCCTCAACACATAGTTCTCATTAAAAAAACCATCCTCAATTGAAATAGAATCTATTTCATATTGTACATTATCAACCTTACTATTTTCATTCTTGTTACAAGAAGATAAAATAATTGATATAAAGATTACATAAATTATATTTTTCATATTTATATTTTTAATGGCTCATCATTACCATAAAACTGGATTTAAAAATTTGGTCTTTAGTTTGAAAAATCAAATAATAGACTCCAGTATTTAAGAATGGAATATCTATCATTTTATATTCTTCATTTTGTGAAATCTTTAAATTTCCTACTTGATATAATTTTCCTGTTACATCTACCACAGCTATATTTCCTTCAAGTAATTCATCAGTATTGGTTTTTATGAGAAGTTGATGCTTTCCTTCAGGAATTAAATTATCAATGATAGTGAATTGTTGTTGTGTATTGAAATTATTTTTAATTGGTGTATTCAATACATTTACCGAATCTGTATAAGTATACAGAATTTTATTATTTGGAAGAGTATGTTTTATTCTATAATAATTCCATCCGATATCTGGCAAATTATCAGTTATTTCATATTGTAAAGTATCAAACAAGCCGAATTCTGGAACAATAGTCATCATTGTTTCAAATAGATGATTTTGTTCTGTATGTTTTTCGACATGCATACTTTCTGTTTCATATTCATGAATATTTTTCCAAGTTAGATATACCACACCATCACTTAAAGTTGCATGAAAATCTATAATACTATCCATAATGTAGTATAAAGTATCAATATTAGAATATTTAATTTGTCCGTTTGGCAATTGCATCACAATTCTATAAATTGATGAATCTTTAATTGGAAAAAAATCTTTATAGTTATAATTCTCAGAAACACTATTATTGGCTAGAACTTCCGTTAAAGAATCTAATGTTTCATATATTTTTGCTTTCTGAACAATATATTTTTGTACGTTTTTTTGTTGTGCCAACCAATCTACATTTATAGTTTTATTTCCTATCTCAACATTAAAATATAATATAGAATCAGTACAATTCAATAAATATATCGAATCAACACCAACTAAAAAAATTGAATCTGAAAAAGTTATCGCTTCTAATTTATAATAGTTCTTTCTTACTTGTGAGTTATTATCGTTATATTGATATTGGTCAATTACATTTAGATTATTTTTTGCTGAAATTGTTTTCAACAGTGAAAAATTTGAAGTATCATTACTAGATTTGTATATATTATATTTTTTTATGTTTATTTCATTTTTTACTTTCCATGTTAGTATAGCATCACAATAATTAGCATCTACATTGAAATTAAAGATTGAATCTTTTGGAAATATATTTGATGTTGTTTTATCCTTATCTACCCAAATTGGACTACTCCATGCCCAAACTTCTATATTATTAACCTTATTTTTTTGTTTAGCTCTAATGTAGTACATGGAAGTATCTGAATATGTAGAATCCATAAATGAAAAATCAATTACTCTATTATTTGTTGCTTGAGGTTGTATTCTTTTTATAACATTAAATTTAGGCACACCATTGATATATTGGTTGTTTGTAAAGTCCCATTTAACAACATCTACATATTCTATTTCATTTGTACCAGCAACAAAAATTTCTAAGACAGGTTTTAAGTATTGATTAAGTAAAAGCTCATCTCCCATCATTTTGTTATAGATATTAAACTTTAATACTATTCTTTCGCCTGTTGTTGCGTATGCATTTCTATTATATAAATGCTGAAATAAATTATTTCTGTTTAAACTATCAGCAAATATTGCTGCACCACCTGCTTGGTCTCTGAATGCACTTCTAGCAATATGTCCATCACAACTACCAATAATGCCAACTCTTTCTCTTTTAGACCATGCGTCTTGAATAAATGAACCTTTTATACCACATGCATTAGGATTATTGCTTTTATAAGATAGCGGATGATTATCATCATAGTATTCGCTTAAACCATGTGAACTATATATTTCATATATTCTTCTATATTTTTTATTATAATATTGATTCCCAAACTGCATAGGTACAGTACATTGAGACAAACATGCAAAACATTTTCCTGTATGGTGTGGTATTGTTAATACTTGTAAGCTTGTATCAACTGTATCAGCAGATGCATAAATCTTTAGCACATTATTATACTCAATTTTATTCCCCCATCTTGGAATCTTCCATATATCTTCGTCCTTAAAATTAAAAATCATATTGTTGTGTTGCGATGGTGTTGGCATACTATTCTCGTATCCAACAAATGTTATATACCTATTTGGTTGATGGTATTCTAGAGCTCTTAATTTTATTTTATACCATTCTTGGTCATTTATACCATAATAATCAGTACCACCACCATCTATATGGTCTGTAATACTAAAAAAATCTAAGCCTTCTGAATTTCTTGTATAGTCATAAGCACCTGAACCTCTTCCATCTCTACTAAATTCTGTATGCGTATGAAAATCTCCCCAATAAATTTTTATACTATCATCAGATACATGTATTGGATTGGAAGTATATACTTTATTACCAAACTGGCATGAACATGTATATACACCATCTCTTGTAAATTTTACATACAAATCCTTAACTCCTTTATCATCATTAGAAATAGATATATAATTATCTACAATAGCATATGGAGTATTACATGATACTTGAATTATTCCAGTTTTTGTTGGAGTTGTATTATAAAACTGGTCTGTTAACATAATTTTTAACAATGCTGATTCATTTGCTTTCGCAGTTGATTGTAATACTAAATTTATTTTATGACCAAAATTTTCTTCTTTTATATGTAGTATTGGTCTATCTCTAATAATTTTAAAATTAGTGTTTCCAAAATTACACATCGTAGCAAAAAAGTCTGTTGTTTTAGAAAGACCTACATTTATATATGATTGTGCTAATCCTGCACCATGCACAATTTGTAGTGTATCCCCAATTTTAAATGTATCAATCAATTTTATGGTTGCAATCAATCCAAATGCATCTTTGTCTACCAAATATTGTTGAAGCGTATAACCAATAAATTCATCTCTTGACGGTTGTATATTATTTATAGTTTGTTGTTTTGTAGTATTAATTACTGCTTTAGTGTACCCAGCAGTTACTGCAAAAAGGGCAGGTATAGTTAATGGCTTTCCATCCCATACTGCTGAAATAAATTGTTTTGGTAAAATAATTTTAAACAATGTATTGGGTAAGATATTTGTCGTGTCATTTACAATATTAAATGTAATCTTTTGTCTTGTATTTACCGTTACAGTATCTGGATTTACAAATGTTCTAAATGCATTTGTATAACCATCTATTGTTTGTGCAGATAATGAGTCACTAGCAAACAAGCCAACAAGTATATAAGCTATTAAAAAGTAAAAAGATTTCATAAATTTGTTTTATAATTTACCAAATGTATATAATATATAAATACCATGCATATTAAATATAAACTATTTTCAAAAAAAACATACGCGCATATACTATGTATTGATTTACATATAAATAATATCTCATATGACTCATTAGTATTAAAACTTCCTGTGTGGATTCCTGGTAGTTATTTGGTGCGTGAATTTGCTAAAAACATAGACTATATCATTGATATTAATACTCAACAGCGTATTAAAAAAACAAATAAAAATACTTGGATTGTTGATACTAAAAATATTGATTCTTTACATTTGCAATATCATGTTTATGGTTTTGATTGGAGTGTGCGTACCAATCATATCAATGAAGAACATGCTTTCGTAAATGCAGCAGCATCGTTATTGTATATTGAAAATCATGAAAATATTCCGATAGATATAGAAATTGTACCTGATAAAAATTGGAATTCTATATCTTCTAACTTAGAAATATTGAATAATAATATTTGGCAAAGAAGAGCTAATAATATTCATGATTTATATGATAGTGTATTTGAAATTGGCAATCAACAGATTGTACATTTTAATGTAAAAAACACCACTTATGAAATTGCAATGTATGGTAATAACAATTGCAATACTGAACAATTAATCGAAGATTTAAAAAAAATAATTGCATCGCAAATTGAAATATTTGGGCATCATCCATGTGAAAAATATTTGTTTATTATTCAACATCGGCTTTTAGGTTTTGGTGGTTTAGAACATTTGAATGCGTCTGTCAATCAGATTCCAAGTTATCATTATCAAGAAAGAGAAAAATACAGACAAGCTATTGGTCTTCTTTCGCATGAGCATTTCCACTTGTGGAATGTAAAAAGAATAAAACCTAAAGAATTATTACCATATCAATACGAACAAGAACAATACACAGAATTACTTTGGTTTTTTGAAGGCATTACAAGCTATTATGATGATTTAACTTGTTATCGAGCAGGCGTTTTCTCAAAAGAAGAATATTTGGAAATTGTAGAAAAGTTAATTAATGAAGTTGTTAATCATCCAGGAAATGATGTGCAAACATTAGCAGAAGCAAGTTTTGACGCGTGGATAAAATATTATAGACAAACAGAAAATTCAATCAATTCTGAAGTGAGTTATTATAGAAAAGGTGCTGTTGTTGCTTTACTAATAGATTTATATCTTATATATTATTCTGATGCTAAATATTGTTTGGACAATATAATGCAAATTCTATTTGCTGAAAGCCAAAAGCCAAATTATTCTGGACTAACTAAAGAAAGAATTATACAAGTATTACAACAATTTGTAGATTTTGATTGGAATGATTTTTATGAGAATTATATAGAAAATACAAGACCTTTGCCAGTAGAAGATATTTTTAATTCAATGGAATTTTCGTGTATCAATAATCAAAATTCTAGTTATTATTTAGGATTATATTTACAAGAAAAAGGCAATAGTTTTGTCATCAAACAACTAGATAAAAACTATGGTGCATACAAAGCTGGCTTGCAAGTAAATGATATTATTGTAGAAGTTGACACACAAAATTTTGAAAATAATTTAAGCAGCATTTTACAAGAAAAAAATACTGGCGACATAGTTATTTTTAAGATTGAAAGAGATGGAAGTATACACAATATTGCAGTTACGCTAACACTTGACTTACGTAAAAACTATTCCATATCTAAACCTGAAAACATATCTCAAAATAAATTTGAACAGAAATGGTTGATGCAACTAAATGTAATTAGTTAAAACTACTCATGCATAACTACAGCTTTCTCTTTTAATTTTTTATGTTCTAATGCAAGCACAGATTCGTAGGTTGCTTGTCTAAGTGCCAATTCTCTTGGATCATTTGCAATATGTGTGCCCATTTTATTCATTACATAAGCAAATGAAAGTTGTAAAGTTGGATCTGCAAATGCGCCAGAACCACCAGCACCAAATGTTCCGAACGCTTTATAATCTACACCAAAATCTTGATAAGGCGAAGGCTTAGCAAAGCCTAATGAAAATGGAATATCTACACCAAGTACCAAATCTATTTTATCAACTTTTGGAGCAATTGGTGGCTTGCTCAATTCTTCTAATGTTTCTGCTGATATATTTAGTTTTTTCCCACCTGTGGCTAAGTCATTATAAATAGTAGCTAAACTACATGCATTTCCAAATCCAAGTGCAGAACCATTTTGCAATGATATATATTTTATATTATTAAAATTATTCAAATTTAATGCAAATGGTGGATTTAGTAAAGATTTATAAAACATAGAAAATGGATTGACAATATTCTTAACCAAACGACCAAAATCTCTATTGTCTCCGCCTGTTATTGCATCAGTTGGCGAAAATGGAATACAACTCGCTTTTCTGTTCCAATCTACTTGAGCTGGAAAACCAATGTATAATTCTATATTTAATGGTTGTGCTATTTCTTCTTGAACAAACTGTGCTAGATTCCTTTTTTGTGGATCAATTCTTTTCATCAACTCATTTTGGTACATGGCAATGGTCCATGCATGGTAACCTTGCCTATTACCTACTTTCCAATATGGTTTTTGTTTTGCCAAACAATTAGATAGTTTATTTTCGTCGCACAATGTTTCATAGTTGAAAGATTTATCATTGCTAAACAAACCTGCTTGGTGCGAAAAAAGTTCTCTTATTGTAATATTCTCTTTTCCATTAGCTGCAAATTCTGGCCAATAGTGAGCTACCTTTTCATCATAATTGAGTAGTTGTCTGCTATGCAACATTGCCATTGCTATTGAGCTGATACCTTTTGTAGTAGAAAACAAAATTGATAGTGTATCTGCTGTCCATTCTTGTGTGCGTTTAGAATCTTTAAATCCAGCATACAAATCTACTACCTTCTCACCTTCGAAAAAAACACAACAACTTGCACCTACTTCTTTTTTATTATAAAAATTGTATTGAAATACATCTCTTACTTTTTCAAATCCTTCTTTTGCATAACCTTTAATTTCTACAAATTTCTTTGACATAATATTCTTTTATATTAATATATTAAAATAATACAATATTCTAAAAAAGATGTGTACACACAGCATAAATTAGAAATTACAATACAAGATAATAAAATACATAATAAATTCACTTAACAAACATTAAGTAATATGCAAATAGAATGTAAGTAAATGAGTAAAAAAATAAGTAATTGGCTAATAAAATTTGAAAATAAAATTTTACCTTAGCAAAAAAAACACATGGAATATCCTGCTACACTCAAATATTCAAAAGAACACGAATGGTTAAAAGTTGAAGGCGATGAGGCTGTAATTGGCATCAGCGCATTTGCACAAAAAGAACTAGGCGATATTATTTTTGTAGATATTGACACACTTGGTGAAAACTTAGAACAAAACGAAATATTTGGTTCTGTAGAAGCTGTAAAAACTGTTTCTGATTTATATATGCCAATTTCTGGAGAAATCATTGCAATAAATGAGGCACTAAAAGACAAACCTGAGTTGGTAAACTCAAAACCATATGATGATGGCTGGATGATAAGAATAAAAATAACAGATGCATCACAAATAGATGGTTTGCTTTCCAGCGAAGATTATCAGGCAATAATAGGATAAAATGATACAGAAAATAGGTAGATACATTCCTGCAATATTGTGGATTGCATTCCTATTTTATTTGAGTTTTCTGCCAGTAGATAAACTTCACAAAGAAGAATTTGAAGAGAAACTACATGTTGCTGAGTTTTGGCACTTAGTTATTTATTTTGCATTATTTAAGTTACTACAATTTAGTAATGCCTTTAAAAATTGGCAAATTCTAATTTTCTGTATTTGTTTT
Source organism: Sphingobacteriales bacterium (assembly GCA_016699615.1). Taxonomy (NCBI): domain Bacteria; kingdom Pseudomonadati; phylum Bacteroidota; class Sphingobacteriia; order Sphingobacteriales; species Sphingobacteriales bacterium. The sequence continues at coordinate 616,126 of CP064984.1, forward strand.
TCTATCTCAATAGAAACCTTACAATACTTTTTTGTTCAAGGTCAACAATTTAAAATTACAGAAATAATTGCTGCAATAGTTTCATCATTATTGACTTATTATTTTGCTAGTAAAGAAAAAGTTGTAGAAGAAAAAAACATAGAAACAGCCAAAAATGTATTTCATTTCAAACATTTAGATTCTTTGCGTGCTATAGGTTGTTGGTATATTTCTATTGCACATATACTTATATTTATTTCAAATTATAAATTACATAAAATTCCTATTGAGGAAAATGGTTTTATTGTACAATTTGGGCATATGTTTATCAGTACATTTTTTGTATTGAGTGGTTTTCTAATCTCTTATTTTTTAATTAAAGAGAAAATCAAGACAAATAAAATAGACATCAAGAAATTTTATATCAGAAGAGCATTTAGAATTTTGCCTGTGTATTTAGTTGGATTATTTGTAATTGCATTAATCTATCATCTTATATGCTCGCATATGATAAAGAATGGTTTAACAGATGGAACATTCGGAAATATGTGTTACAATCTAAATGAAAGATTTTTATTGTACATAACAATGCTACCTAATGTTGCTTTCTGCTTTGATAGAGTGTATTTTCATCTAAGTAATTATTGGTCTATTGGTGTTGAAGAGCAGTTTTATATTTTGTGGCCAATTATATTATTATTTTCAAAAAACATTTTCAATTCATTAAGAAATATTTTCATCATTTACACTATTCTACTTATTATCACATTTGCAATTAGTTTTGGTGCAGCAGAAACAGATACATCTTATCGTATATTTAAGCTAGTATATATTACAAGATTTGCTTGCGTTTGCATTTGGTGGATTTTGTGCTTATGCTGTTATTAATATTAATCAATTTGAAAAAACAAAATTATATCAAATTATCATTTCAAAATACACACAATTTATAGCATTTATACTTCTAATTATTTTTTCATTTATAAAAAACGAATTTATTTTTGCATTTAAGCATGTATTAATAATTATACCTTGCAATGCAATAATAATTTTCAACATGGCAATAAATAAAAACAATTTATTTAATATTGAAAATAAATTTCTAAACTATGTTGGTATGACAACATATAGTATGTACGCATATAATTTAATTTTCCTAGATATGTTTGTTGGTATGACTAAAAATATTTTTAAAACTAACAATATTATCATCTTGATAATTGTACCACTAACTTTGCTTACTTTAGTATCTATTGCATCTTATAAGTACATTGAAATTAAATTTTTGAATATTAGAAAAAAATATTTCGACTAATCGTATTTTGTTGTCTTAATTTCATAATTTTGAACTCATGTTAGAATTTTTATTAGAAGGATTATCAATACAACAAGCACTATTAATTGTACTAAATCTAATTCTTATTGAAAGCCTATTATCAGTAGATAATGCAGCTGTTTTAGCTACTATGGTAATGGACTTACCAAAAGAACAAAGAGCAAAAGCATTAAAATATGGAATAATTGGTGCTTATGTTTTTAGAGGTATTTGTTTGTTGTTGGCTGCTTGGTTAATTAAAATTTGGTGGCTGAAACCACTAGGTGGATTATATCTAATATATTTATTTTTAGATTATATATACAAAAAAAACAAACCTAAAGTAGACGAAGAAGAAGTTGTAAAAAAAGAAAGTAAACTTTACAAATATACTTTTGGACTTTTTGGAAAATTTTGGGCAACTGTAATACTTGTAGAAGTAATGGATTTAGCATTTTCATTAGACAATGTTTTTGCTGCGGTTGCATTCACAGAAAATATAAAACTAATCTGGATAGGTGTTTTTATTGGCATATTAGCTATGCGTTTTGTGGCACAAAGCTTTGTAAAACTAATGGAGAAATATCCATTTTTAGAAACTGCAGCATTTTCAGTAATAGGTATTTTGGGTATCAAGCTGTTTTTGGCATTGCCTGCACATTTCTTTCATGAAAGTCCAGTTTTTAGATTTATAGAAAGTGAAAAATTTGATTTAGTAATTTCAATAGTTACATTCCTAACTTTCTTTATTCCAATTATGACGTCTAGGTTCTTCAATTTTCCTAAACACAAATAACTAAGCATCTAACGTAAGGTCAAATTTTTGTATAAGATACCTTACACTTTCGTTTGACTCATACAATTCTTTTGCTCTTTCTCTAGGAACTTTATACACTGGCTCTTCGTTTTTTGGCTTCTGCAAAACAATCTCAAGTTCTAACTGTTTTGTATTGGTATGTTCCAAAAAGAATGTAATAATACTTGACTTATTGAGTTGCATCATTTCTAAATTGATATTGCTACTTGCAGTAACTAATATTTTATTTTTCTCAAAAACTGGTTGTTGGTTTTGAATGATATTTAGATATGAATTTTGGGCATTTGGTTTTATAAAACTTATATACTCATCCCAAAATGCAACTATGTTTTCTGAGTTTAATTCTGGTTTTTCTTTTTGTTGTATATTTTTATCATCATTAATTTCTGCAATTATACTTGTTAATGATGATTTTTTTGCAAGAATTTTCTTAGCTGATGAATTTTGTGTTGATTCATCTTCATGAGAAACATTTTTTATTTCTACTTTTTTTTCTTCAACTTGAGGTTGCTCAAGTTTAGTTTCAACTTTAGGAATTTCTACTTCTTCCTCAATAATTTTTACAACTTGATTTTTGTCTATAGTTTGTTTAGACTTTATTCTTTCAAGAAGTAATTTTAGTTTTTTTTTTCGCCTAAAATGAGTTCTAAAGTATTTTCGATTTGTGTATTTAAGAAGCAAATTTTTAATAAAAACAATTCAACATGTAGTCTTTTATTTTTTGCTTGTTTGTATTGTACATCACATTCATTCAGATAACTCAATGCATTGAGCAAAAATGTTTCTTCTATGATTTCTGCTTGCGTTAAATATTTTTGAGTTACAGATTCGCTCTTTTCTAATAACTGAATTGTTTCTGGATTTTTACTGACTAAAAGATTTCTAAAATGCTCACTCAAACCAGCAATAAATATTTCGCCATCAAAGCCATTTCTAATTATTTCATCAAATGAATTAAGCACAGCAGCACTGTCTTGTGTCATGAAATAATCAGTTATTTTAAAATAATAATCATAATCTAATATATTTAGATTTTTAATTACATCTTGATAAGTTACTTCGTTACCTGCAAAACTTACAATTTTATCAAACAATGAAAGTGCATCACGCAAACCACCATCAGCTTTTTCTGCAATAATATGTAATGCTGCATCTTCTGCAACTACATGTTCTTCTTTCGCAATAAATTCTAATTGTTTTACTATATCTTGATTGGAAATTCTTTTGAAATCGAATATTTGGCATCGAGATAAAATGGTAGGAATGATTTTATGTTTTTCAGTTGTTGCTAAAATAAAAATAGCATAGCTTGGTGGCTCTTCTAATGTTTTTAAGAATGCATTGAACGCACCAGCACTTAGCATATGTACCTCATCTATGATATACACTTTGTATTTTCCTGATTGTGGTGCAAAACGCACTTGATCTACCAAAGTTCTAATATCATCAACACTATTGTTGGATGCAGCATCTAGCTCAAAAATATTAAATGATGCATTTTGAGAAAATGATTTGCAAGAATTACATTCATTACAAGGTTCAAAATTCTCAGATGGTTGTTCGCAATTTATAGCTTTTGCCAAAATTCTTGCACAAGTAGTTTTACCAACACCACGTGGTCCACAGAATAAAAATGATTGTGCTAATTTTCCTGTAGATAATGCTTTTTTTAAAGTCTCTGATACTTGAGCTTGTCCAACTACGTCAGAAAAACGCATTGGTCTGTATTTTCTTGCGGAAACAATAAAATTATCCATCTATTACAAAAATAAGAAATTAGACTAAGTATCTACTTCAATAAAATACTAAGTTTTACACAAAATGGTTTTTTGTTAGCTTTTGTTAGATATTTACATGCACATTTCCATCTGCTGAAATATTATCCAGTGATGCATTTTTCAATGTATTGACCAAACTTTCATCATATTGTGCATTCACTTTTATATAATTATCAGTAAAGCCATGCATCAACGCTCCTTTCTTCTCTTCTTCAAACAATACTGTTCTGTTGGTGTGTAAATATTGCTCGTAAAACTGCCTTTTTTTCTTTTCTGATAAACTTCTAAGTTGTGTACATCTATCTTGTCTTACACTCATTGGCACCACATCTTGTATATCTAATGCTTTGGTATTTGCCCTTTCTGAATATGTAAATACATGTAAATATGAAATATCTATTTCGTGCAAGAAGTTAAATGTTTGCATAAAATCATCGTTTGTCTCACTCGGAAAACCAACAATCACATCAACACCAATGCATGCATGTGGCATAGTAGATTTTATTTTTTGCACTCTGTCTTTATATACATCAGCTTGGTATCTTCTTTGCATCAATGCAAGAATTTTATTGCTGGCACTTTGTAGTGGAATATGGAAGTGTGGCATAAATTTGTTGCTCGTTGCTACAAATTCTATAATCTCATCAGTCAATAGATTAGGTTCAATAGATGATATTCTAAAACGCTCTATTCCATCTATTTTATCTAGTTCTTTAATTACATCAATTAGTTTATGGTGGTCATCTATTCCTCTTCCATAATCGCCTGTATTCACGCCAGTAATTACAATTTCTTTTATATTATTCTGAGCTAATGCTTTTGCATTTTGAATGATATTTTCCAATTTATCGCTTCTGCTTTTTCCTCGAGCTAATGGAATTGTACAAAATGTACATTTATAATCGCAACCATCTTGAATTTTTAAAAATGAACGTGTTCTTTCTGCTAATGAAAACGAAGGCATAAAATCATTTACCTCATTAATTGCTGAAGTATGAATTTGTCCACAGGCATTTTTAGTTAAATCTGTGATAATGCTTGGAAGATTAAACTTATCTGTTGCGCCAAGTACTAAGTCTACACCTTTTATGGATGCAATTTCTGCTGGTTTCAATTGGGCATAACAGCCTAATACCACAACAAATGCATTAGGATTCACCTTTAATGACTTTCTAACTATATTTCTACACTTTGCATCAGCATCATCTGTAACAGAACATGTATTAATAACATATACATCTGCAAAATCGTTAAAATCTACAGTTTCAAAGCCTACTTGTTTCATTTGTCTAGCTATTGCTGATGTTTCAGAGAAATTGAGCTTACAACCTAATGTGTGAAATGCTATATTTTTGCCAGTAAACATGCTCAAAAATAATCAATATACACTATATGTGGATTATTTACAATAAAATAGATATGTTCATAGCTTAATTTTAATTTTGATTTTACACTAAATATTGTTTTTTTGAAAAAATTAAAGGTTGCTATTATTGGAATTGGTAATTTGGGTATGCAATACATCATTAGGTTGCAGTACAATAAATTATTTGAGCTAGTTGGCGTCAATGATAAACATCCTGAGCACTACGAAGATTTGAAAGAAGAATCTGGTATTAATTTTTATGAAAATGCAGATGAGCTGACTGATGCGTGTGATGCATTGATTATATGTACACCTACGCATGCCATCAATAAATATTTATTTGATGTAATTAAATCTGGAAAGCACATTTTGCTAGGCAAACCAATTTTGAATGATTTGCCAGATATTCTGTATATCAATGATATTGCTAGAGAATCTGGAATTAAAATGCAAATCAGCATGGTAGATAGTTTTAATCCTGTTTTTAGTACACTTAAAACCATGGTTGAAGAACCTATGTTTGTTGAAATAAGAAGAAACACATCATTTGAGTCTTCTAAAAACAATCCAAATATTATAAAAGAATCTTTATTGAAAGATATTTGTTTACTACTTGAATTGTGTAAGGCAAGTAATATCCAAAAAATAAGGTATAATAATTTGTATGAAAAATTAGATTTTGTTCAAGTAAGAATAGAGTTTGACAACGGAACATCAGCACATATTTCTATTAATAAATTATCTAACCAAAAATCTTTTACTGTTCAAGTATATCAAGCAAATAAAAATATTATTGCCAATTTTTTAAATAGAAGAATAAATACATTTACAAAAAGCGATAATCAGCAGCATGTGCTTGAAAACAATATAGAACTCAGCGAAACTGAAGCTATAGAAGAAGAACTGAATGCATTTGCAAGTAGTATATTGAATGATACTGATTGTAAAAATTCTATTGCAGATTTTTATAGAGCAACAGCTATTACTTATGATTTGTTAAAGAAAATAGATATTTTAGAGATATCTATATAATTATACATTTAAGTGTGATAAATCATTTTCCTTAACTGTATGGAATTTATCGCCATCTAAGCTTAGATGATACAAACATGTATTGTTATGTAAAATGTATCCATCTTAGAAATTGGCAAATCCAACAGCATACACATCATTACTCTAAGTGTTCTGCCATGTGTGCAAACTAATATTGTTTGGTATGACGCTTGTTTAATTTCGTTAATAAAAGGCAATAATCTATCTGCTAAATCTTGTGCACTTTCGCCACCTTCAATTTTATTATCCAACTGACCATCAGCCCAAGATTGTATAATATTGTAATAGTCTTTTTGTAATGTAGGATTATGTTCAACACCTTCAAAAATGCCCCAATCTATTTCATCTATTTCTGGTCTTACCAAATGTGGTATATCTTTATTGATGAATTCATCAACTGTTTGCCAAGTACGTTTTAATGATGATGTGTACACAACATCAAAATTTATTTCTTTGTGTGCCTTAAAAAACAATGCTGCTTGTTCTATTCCTGTCTGATTCAAATCAGAATTTACGCCTCTACCTTGAACAACTTGTTTTACATTAAAATCTGTTTGTCCGTGTCTTATAATATAAATTTGTTTCTGCATTTAAACTGTTATTATTCTTTCACAGAAAAAGAATCTTTCTTCTTTATCCAAATAATTAAAACGCCACCTAAGAATACAACTGGCGCAAATAATAAATATAAAATTCCTGTATTCAAACTTTTAGCATACTCTGATTTCTCGGCAGTTGCTCTACACATTGGGCATTGTGCATCAGCCATTGTAAATACAAATATGAACAATAATGTAAAAAATATTGGAAGATATTTGCTTATTTTCATCTCAGATGTTTTAGTAAAGTTACAACTAATATTGCACTTCAATATTGAATAAACATTAATAATATGGTGCTAATAATACATAAACCAATACACCTGAAATTGCCACATATAACCAAAATGGATAGGTGTATCTTGCCCACTTTTTATGTTGCACAAATTGATTTGTAAATGCAAAAGAGAATGTTTTTAAAACAAAAGGTAAAATAACAGCTGCTAAAATTATATGTGTTATTAGTATAAAATAATAGATTGGTCTTATTATTCCTTGACCTAAAAATTTAGTATCTTCTGCCTTTAATGTATGATAAAATAAGTAGCTTAATAAAAATAAGCACGACAACACAAGTGCTGATAACATAAATAATCTATGTATATTTTGCTTTTTGTATTTAATTGCAATCAATCCAAATATTAAACATAAACTTGTGCCCGTATTTAATATTGCATTGAGCTTTGGAAAAATCATTAAATTTATACTGTGTTCAACATCTGGTGGTTGAACTTTTAGTAAAGTCATTACAATAGCTGGAACAGCTACAGAAATAAATAAAATTATAATATTGATTTGCTTATTAGACATTAATCTTTTTTCTCTTCTTTCATTGGCACAATATAGCTAACCAACAACAATTGAATGTCTTTTTTTAATTTTTCAATTGATTCTAATTTAGTGCCATCGTAAAATCCTCTAATTCTTTTTTCTTTATCAATCAACACTAGTTTTTCACTATGAATAAAATCATTTGAGCCACCATCACCTTGAACTGCTGTTACCAAATATCCATTTCTTGCAATTGCGTATAAATCTTTTTTATTTCCAGTAAGTAAATGCCAAACTTTACTATTTACATCTTTTTCAATAGCATATTTTTTTAGTTGTCCTACCGAATCTGTTTCTGGATCTACAGTGTGTGATAAAATTAGAACATCTTTGTCATTAAAGTATTCTTCTTGTATGATATGCAAATTATTAGTCATATCTATACAAATTGTAGGACAAGATGTGAAGAAGAAATCTGCCACAACTACCTTATTCTTCATTATATCTTGGTTTATAGAATCACCATTTTGATTGATAAACGAAAATTTAGGAATTGTGTGATAAATTGTATCTATTACTACATCACCTTTTGAGTTGGTAGTTTCTTTTGGTAGTTTATTACCATAAATAGGAAGACATTTGTCAGTCTCTAATGTTTGTCTATTTGTATCTAAATATTTAAAAAAAATAAGAAATACAATGGGAACAAGTACTGCAACTATTAATGCAATTAGACAACCATTCTTTTGACTTTTCATGTTTATTTACTCATTTCAACTATTGCCTTCAACCATTCACTTCCATCCCACATAAATGCAATAATTCCCCAAATAAGAAATGATAATGGCAAGCCTAATGATAATGCAAATGCTCTTTTTTCATATTTCACGTGCATAAATTCACCAATGATAAAATATGCTTTCCATACTGACATTATTACAAATAGAGAATTCAGTACAAATTTAGGCAATACACCACCTAAAGTAAGTGCAATAACTACTTCTACTACAGTAATGATTGCTAAATATAATGTGGCTCTCCATACAGCTTTAACTTGGCTTTGATATTGTTCTTCTGATAAATGTTCTCCGCTCATATATTATATTATTTATATATTATTAATTATAAAGATTTAATTATTACATTAAGTAGAATGCTAAGAATACGAATACCCAAACTAAGTCTACAAAGTGCCAGTACAATCCTATTTTTTCAATCATTTCGTAATGACCTCTTCTTTCAAATGTACCATTAAGTGTACCAACTAGTGCGTACACATTTAAACAAACACCTGTAAAAACGTGAAAGCCGTGAAAGCCTGTAATTCCGAAGAATAATGCACCGAAAGTTGTTGGTCCACCAGTTTTTTGAATTCCATCAGCTATATTATAAAAATGTTGTTCTGTGCCATGTGCGTATAAATCTGTAAATTGTCCTTGTGCATTTAATGCAATTTCTCTCAATCCTGTTTCAGGATTGACAACACTTTTAGCTAAATGCAATACACCTTCTGTATCTAAGATATATGGATTAAAGAATGGTCTTAATCCATTTTCAATTAAGTGAGCCCACTCCCATGCTTGGCATGCTAAGAATAATACACCACCTATTATTCCACCAATCATCCAAATAGCAACACCTCTTTTGTTCATTCTATGTCCTTCTTGTACTGCACGTACTACAAACACAGAACTTGCAATTAGGATAGCCGTCATGATTGACACGAAACCCATTGGTACATTTGCATGACCCATTAATGGCATAGCATTAAATACATCATTTGGATTTGGCCACCAAGGTTGGCTAATTCTTATAGTAGCATATGCAATCAAAAATGCTGAGAATGTAAATGCATCTGACAATAAGAAATACCACATCATAGACTTACCATAACTAATATTCATGGGCGACTTCTCACCACCTTCGCCATTATCTGGTGTTGGCAATTGGTGCTCTTCATGTGTATCCTTAATTTCTAAAACTTCTGACATATTTATGATATTAAATTATAAATTAAAATATAAAAATCCGAATAGATATAACCAAAGAATGCCCATAAAGTGCCAAAATAAACTTAATAGGTCTGTTCTTATACTTAATACGCCTTTCTCTGATAATTCTATTTTTTCTAATACTTCGTCTGATTTAATTTTTCTTAAAGCAATTAAACTTCTTACAAATGCAACAGTAAGAAAAACTAATCCTGTTAATACATGCAGTGCATGCATCAATACTATAACAAATAAAAATTGTGGTGCTGGGTTTGGGTTACCGGCTGGATAAAATCCTTGATTTGATAATATCATCCACCCATTATACTGAAAATAACAGAATAGAACGCCACAGATAATAGTTAATAATAATGTAAACGACATTAGTATTTTATTTCCTTTTTTATTAGAAATATCTGCCACTAATAAGCATATACTACTAAACAAAATTATAAATGTAGAGATATTAAATTCATTAGGCAATGAGAATCCTGTCCATGCTCCACCTGCGCCTTTCCTTACTAAGAATGCACTTGTAAAGCCAGCAAATACCATACAAGAAGAAACGATAAAGAGCCACATTGTAAATTTATGTGCTCCTTGATTCTTTTCTTGATATTTTAGCGTTAGACTCATTATATTTTATCTAGGTTTAAAGCTATCAATACAATTGGTAAGTATAAAAAAGAAGCAAACATAAGTTTCTTTGCACTCTTGTCTGATGTATCAATAGATAATTGTATTGCTTGTAATAAGAACACAATGCCTGTGATTGTAATTATAACTAATGATATAATTCCAGAAAGACCAAAGAAAAATGGTAAAGTTCCAACAATAATTAAAAGTATTAAATATGGAACGTTTAATAATGCTGTATTTCTATTTTTTATGTTGTTTGGTAATAAATGAAATCCTGCTTTGTTGTAATCATCATTTAATAACCATGCAATAGACCAAAAATGTGGAATTTGCCAAAAAAACTGTATTGCAAATAATATAATACCACCTATTCCAATACTTCCTGTTGCTGCTGTCCAGCCAATAAGTAATGGCATAGAACCTGGAACTGCTCCAATAAATACAGCTACTGGACTAATTTTTTTGAATGGAGTGTATACAAATGCATAGCTAATTAATGACAACGCACCTAATAATCCTGATATTGGGTTAAAATAAAAACCTAAAATACCAATTCCAACGATTCCAAATAGTCCAGCAATTAAAGATGCATTTACTACGGAAATTTTTGCTTTTGGTAATGGCCTTTCCATTGTTCTATTCATCAACTTATCAGTATCTTTTTCTAAAATTTGATTAATAATATTGGAAGATGCTGTTACTAAAAATCCTGCGATAGCTAATAGCAATATTGATGTTGATGATATGTTTTGATTTGCAAACAGATAAGACATAACAGCTGAGAAAACAACTAACAATGACAAACGCATTTTAGTCAATTGACTAAATACGGTGTATGTGTCAGTTAAAACAGCAGCAATAGAACGATTGTATGTCTTAATATTATTGTTCAAAATTACAATTTAATTAGTGATGAACTTTTTGATTTTGCTCTTCAGGAGTTAAAGGTGTAGTTTGTGGTATATAATCTTCTTGTGCACCTGGTTTGCTATAATCATATGGCCAACGATATACAGTTGGTAATTCTCCATCCCAGTTTCCATGAATTCCTTCAATTGGAGAAGTCCACTCTAAAGTATTAGCTTTCCAAGGATTTTGTTCAGATTTTCTACCTTTGTACATACTATAGAAGAAATTTACAATAAATAATAGCTGTGCCATAAATACTGCAATTGTTGCAATAGTCATTACAACATTCAAATCACTATATTGAGAAAATGATTCGAATTCGTTGAAATGATAATATCTTCTTGGAATACCCGCCAAACCCATAAAGTGCATTGGCCAAAATATTAGATAAGATCCAACGAAAGTAATAACGAAGTGTATATATGCTAAAGTTGAATTCATATGTCTTCCAAACATTCTTGGAAACCAATGATAAACACCGGCAAACATACCAAAGAAAGCAGCAATACCCATAACTATATGAAAGTGTGCTACAACAAAGTATGTATCGTGTAATCTAATATCAATAACTGAGTTTCCTAACCAAATACCAGTTAACCCACCAGAGATAAACATAGAAACAAATCCAATTGCAAATATAGATGCTGGATTAATATGTATATTACCTTTCCATAATGTTGTTAACCAGTTAAATACTTTAACAGCAGAAGGAATTGCAATTAATAATGTAAAGAATGTAAATACACCACCTACAAATGGATTCATACCTGTCATGAACATGTGATGCGCCCAAACGATAAATCCTAGTACTGTAATACCTAATATTGAAAATATCATTGCTTTGTATCCAAAGATTGGTTTTCTAGAGTGTACTGCTAAAATTTCAGACACCATACCCATTGCTGGTAATATGATAATATATACTTCTGGGTGACCTAAGAACCAGAATAAGTGTTGGAATAAAATTGGACTACCACCAGAATACGGAAGTGGATTACCACCTATTACTATATTAGATAAGTAAAAACTTGTACCTAAACTTCTATCAAAGATTAACAATACTGCTGCAGACAATAATACTGGGAATGATAACAAACCAATAATTGCAGTAAATAACAATGCCCATACAGTTAATGGCATTCTGTACATTGTCATTCCTTTTGTACGCATGTTTAGTATTGTAGAAATATAATTTAAACCACCCATTAATGTTGATGCAATAAATAATGCCATTGCGATTAACCAAAGTGACATACCTGCTCCTGAACCAGGAGATGCCTGTGGTAATGCACTTAATGGTGGATATATTGTCCATCCAGCTGATGCTCCACCAGTTTTAACAAACATTGATAAGAACATTACAACACCTGCTAAAATAAAAAACCAAAAAGATAGTGCATTCATTAATGGTGAAGCCATATCTCTAGCACCAATTTGTATGGAATTAAGATATTAGCAAATGTACCACTCAAACTTGCTGTTAATACAAAAAATACCATGATAGTTCCATGCATTGTAATTAACATATAATAAGTTTCTGGATTTAATTTACCATCTGAATACCAGTTACTGAATATTGATTCTAAAATTGGGAAATTAGCGTCTGGCCATGCTAATTGCATTCTAAATATAACTGACATAAAGCCACCTATAATTGCCCACACCATGCCTGCAATCAAGAATTGCTTGCCAATTGTTTTGTGATCTAAACTAAATATATACTTTGATAAGAATGTCTCCGTATGATGATGACCATGGTCGTTATGTACATCAACATTATGTTCTAAAGCAGTCGTAGCCATATTATTCTATATTTTAATTTTTAATTTAATTATTTTTTAGTTACTCTAACATCAATCCTTCTGTTCTGTTGTCTTCCTTCATCTGTATCATTAGATGCTACTGGATGCTCTTGGCCATATCCTTCTGCTTTTAATCTATTTTTATCTACACCTAATTTTACTAATTCATTCATTACATTGTTTGCTCTATCAGATGATAATTTTAGATTATCTTCTGGTTTGCCAACATTGTCTGTGTAACCACCAAGTTTTAACTCAACATTTGGGAATGCTTTTAATATTTCTGCTATGTTCTTTAATTGTACTTGAGATGATGATTTTAATGTAGCTTTTCCAGTTTCAAATAAAAGTCTATCAAAAGAAAACCATAAGTCTTTAGAAACTTGTTTATCAGAATTGATAAATTCTACTAATTTATTTTCAACACCACCAACATTTGCACCAACAAGTTCAAAATTAGTTGGTAGTTTAAAACTAAAAGCACTGTTTGCGTCTGAAGTACCAGCATTTTCAGTTAATGCTGTTTCTGTATTTATTCCTTTTTCTGCTAAAGCAGGTTTTACTACTGTTTCATAGTATGATTTTTGTTCACTTAACCATGTTTTATATTCGCTTTCAGATACAATTCTTACTTTTTTCTTCATGTTATAATGCCCACTACCACAAAGTTGGTTACAAGTCATCACATAGTCAAACTTAGGATTATTAGTTTTTACTCTCATTTCTTCTGTGGTGATAGTTGGAGTGAACCAGAATTTTGTTGGAATACCTGGAACTGCATCCATCATTACTCTAAACTCAGGTAAATAAAAGTTATGTATTACATCAAGTGCTGCAATGTGAACTAAAACTGGTTTATTAACTGGAAGCACAATTTCATCTACAAGCATATCATCATGACTTGCTTTATTTCCCCAATTTACACCTAATTCATTATCAGGATTTACTAATGTAAAGTCTCTGATTCCTAATTTATTATCAGCACCAGGATATCTTAAAACCCAGCCAAATTGTTTTGCAGTTGCTTCAATTGTAATTGCTTCTGTTGGCGCTGGAGAAAAAATCTTTAACCATTTTTGTAAACCCATTCCAACTAATACTGTTAGTACAATTGCAGGAATAATCGTCCAAATAATTTCTAACTTATTATTATCTGAGAAAAATGTTGCTTTTCTATCTTTTCTATAGTGAAATTTATATACAAAATAGAATAATAAAAACTGTGTCACGACAAACACTAGTCCAGTAAATCCTAAAGTAATGTACATAATATCATCAATCCAAACACCTTGTTCAGATGCTGAAACTGGCAATAGTTTATCTGTACTTAATGCAGAAGCTACTACTGAGTATATTAAAGTTGCAAAACCAACAATAGACAAATACAACGCACCTTTTGAGTGATTATTCTTATCTCCATCTTTTTTGAATGTATCAATCAGTTCTGATGTTTTACTAATTTGCAAAACTACTACGAATAGTAATACAATGATTAATAGTGCTAATAATAAGGTTGACATTTTTTAAATTTGATATATTATTAAATATGAAGATTATAACTTTCTTTTACGTATGGATGAGTAGAAGACTCTAGATCTGTAACTTTTGATAATGAGTACAAAGTAACAAATGCAAACAAACTACCCATAATTAATAATGCGCCTAAACTAATTAATCCGAAGCCTCCATTTGGTACTAATGGTGGTCCAATCATTAAATAGAAATCCATCCAGTGACCTAATATAATAACAACAGCCATAAACTTTGTAACATTTGGATTTCTTTTTGAGTTTCTTCTCATTAAGATAAAAAATGGTAAAATAAAGTTTATAACTAATGTAGCATGGAATAAAATTCCATAATTATCTAATTGTCTTCTATTAATAAAGAATGTAGTTTCTTCTGGTATGTTACCGTACCAAATTAACATATATTGAGCGAAAAACAAATAAGTCCAGAATACACTAATTGCAAACATAAGTTTTGCGATATCATGTGTGTGATTTTCATTTACTCTTGGAAGTAAGTTTTTAGATTTTAGATGATAGATTATTAATAGAACTATTGAGAACATTGTTACTGCAGCACTTGCCATAGTGTACCATGGAAATAATGTGCTATACCAATGTGGTTGAATTGACATTGACCAGTCCCAAGTAGCAAATGTAGAGATAACGAATGCTATTAATACAATTGCAGTTGCAGAAATTGCTCTACTTTTAGAGAATAATTTCATAGATGGATTTGAATCTTGTTGAGTTAAATTTTTCCACCATGCAAATGCAATACCACCAGCTGCTAAAACTTGAATAGCAAAGAAAGCCCAAAATCTTGGCATGTTTAGATAATCTCTTTTCATTGCTAAAATTGGATCAAACGTGTCAGAATCTTTAATGTATAAATATTCATGTGTCCATTCAAATAAATCATGTCTGAATAACAAAAATGCTAAGAATAGAAATCCTAAGAATATAAATATGTTTCTAGATATTGCCAATGGAATTTTTTGAATTTGAATTTGCCATCCACCCCAAGCTATCGTAGCTGCAGATATGAAGAACAAAGCTGTCAATGCAATATAAAATCCGAATAAAAATAAAGAATAAAAGTTAGCTAATAACTTAGATTTTAAAGTAATTGGTTTTTCATGATGTCCACCCGAATGCGCATCTTGTCCATGTTCATCAGCGTGTACATTTTGAGCATGTGCATCAGTTGCATCATGATGTTCAGCTGCTGTTTGGTGAGTTCCATGTGCATCAGCAGATTTTGATGATTTTAATGCATTCATGCCAATTCCTAACAAAAGTATCAATACACCAATTACGAATGTAATTAATATTTTAGATTTCGTGCCAGATTCAAAAGTATATGTATTCATTATAATTTAATAAATTATGATAAAATTAATTAGTTTTAGTACTATCAGATGTTGTAGTATTTGCTGATGCAGATGATGCACCTTGTAATGACTTAACATAAGAAATTACTAACCATCTTTCTTTGTGATTTAATTGAGAAGCATAAGAACCCATCAAACCTTTGCCATACATTACAGAATGATACATTTGTCCTTCTGGTAAAGTTGCTAAAGCACCTGATAAATATGATGGTGGTGGTAGAAATTTACCAATTTGTACTAAATGACCTTGTCCATCACCAGCTTCACCATGACAAATTGCACAGTTTATATTATATAATTTCTTTCCATTACCATCCATTTCTTCTTTAGTAAATGTAAAAGGGTTTTTGTTTGTAGCAGCTTGAGTATAACCTTCTGGTGTGTTTTCAAATGGATAAATATATTTTCCTAATGCAACACTACCTTTTGGTGGCAATTGATTTGTTTTGCCATCTTTAAATATTGGGTTTTCAGAACCTGCTTCGTAAGCTGTACTATGTACCATGTCAGGCATATACTCTCTACCTGGTTTTTTAGAGCTTCTAATGCAAGAAGTTAATGCCACAGCTAGGATAATAATTGATATGTATATATATTTATTTTTCATTTTTATATTTCTTTTTGATATACTTCAACAGCACCTTCGTTTTTTAATAAATCAGAAATAGCATTTGTATCTTGTGAGCCATCTATTTCGAAAGTAAGTGCAAACATATGATCTGTCGTTCTTTCATCTATAATTGTTGGCTTTTTACCTGGATATAACTTACATAGGTAATAAAATGACACTACCATGCCTATTGCTGCAAATAATACTGTATGTTCAAATATAATTGGAACGTAAGCCATTAAACCCCAATATGGTTTACCACCAAATATTGTTGGATAGTTAAAATAATTCACAAATGTAATCATAGAAAGTGCTACTGTCAGACCTGTTGCTCCAAAGAAAAATCCAGCAGTATGTAGCCTTGTCGGTTCTACATCCATTGCGTGCTCTATACCATGTACTGGGAATGGCGTAAAACAATCGGTAATCTTGTACCCTTGTTTTCGTATGTTTTTGATTGCATGTAATAATACATCATCATCATCAAACATACCAACTAAATATTTTTTTGTATCGCTCATAATTAAAAAGCTATAATAATTTATTTATATTCTAACAATTCTTGTTCATTAACTTGTTTATATACTTCTTGTTCTTTTACCTCTTCAAGTTGTCCTTTTCTATATTGATTCCCTGAGATTTTAAGTATAGATTTTATTTCTGCAATAGCAACAACTGGGAAGAATCTACAGAACATTAAGAATAATGTCATAAATATACCCATTGTACCAATGTAAATTCCCATTTCTATCCATGTTGGAGAATAATACAACCAACTTGATGGTAAATAATCTCTATGTAATGATATAACTATAATCACAAATCGTTCAAACCACATACCTATGTTTACTAGTATTGACATAACAAATGTAACTTTAATACTTCTTCTGAATTTTCTAAACCAGAATACTTGTGGAGAAACTAGGTTACAGAACATCATTGTCCAATATGCCCATGCATATGTAGAACCGAACGCTCTTGTTGCAAATTGGAATTGCTCATATTGATTAGAAGAATACCATGCTGTAAATAACTCTGTTAGATATGCAATACCTACCATTGTACCTGTAAGCAATAATATTTTATTCATTGATTCTATATGTGCTAAAGTGATATAATCTTCTAATTTCATGATATATCTAGCAATAATCATCAATGTTAATACCATTGCGAAGCCAGAGAAGATAGCACCTGCAACGAAATATGGAGGCAAAATTGTTGTATGCCATCCTGGAATTACTGAAGTTGCGAAGTCAAAAGATACGATTGTATGTACTGATAATACTAATGGAGTAGATAAACCAGCTAAGATTAATGAAAGTGATTCCCATCTTTCCCAATGTTTTACACTACCTACCCATCCAAAACTTAATAAATTATAGAAATTCCATCTTCCTTTTGTTTTTGAACGGTCTCTTATTGTTGCGAAATCTGGAACTAAACCAGTATACCAGAATAATAATGAAACTGTGAAATAAGTAGAGATTGCAAATACGTCCCATAATAATGGAGAAGTGAAGTTTACCCAAAGTGGTCCTCTTGTATTTGGATATGGGAAGATAAACATTGCATCCCAAACTCTACCCATGTGAAATACTGGGAATAAACCAGCACAAACTACGGCAAATATTGTCATCGCTTCTGCAGCTCTATTCACACCTGTACGCCATTTTTGACGAAATAATAATAAGATAGCAGAGATTAGTGTACCTGCGTGACCAATACCAATCCACCAAACGAAGTTTGTGATATCCCATGCCCAACCTACTGTTTTATTTGCACCCCAAGAACCTATACCAAAAACTACTTCCCATGCAATACAAAATATGCCGAATGTAGCGACGATTGCAGAAACTGTAGTCCAAAATATCCATCTTGGTTGCAATTGACCTGTTGTTGAACGAACTATATCTGTGGTAATATCTTTATAAGTCTTATTACCTGTAATTAATGGTTCTCTAAGTGGTGATTCAAAATGACTTGCCATATTAGCTTTCTTATATAATTTTTATAAATATTATCCTTCTTGTTCTATAAATCCTCTTTGAGGAGCTTCGTCTTTATTTCTAATTTTTGTTTGATATCCAACGTGTGCTAAGAAATGTTGTTCTTCAAATAAGAAATAATTTCTACCTGAATCAAATATCTTAGATACTTGGCTATCATTATCATTCATATCTCCAAAAACAATAGCATTTGTAGAACAAGCTGTTTGACATGCTGTTTTTATCTCTCCATCTGCTAATTTTCTGTTCTCTTTTTTAGCATTTAATTTTCCTTCTTGTATTCTTTGAGTACAGAAGCTACATTTTTCAATTACACCTCTTGTTCTTGCTACTACATCTGGATTAAGTATCATTCTTGTTAAAGAATCAAACATATAACCTTTAGTTTCAGCACCACCCCAACCTGGTGTACCATCATTAAACTCACCAAACATATCATTACCTTGATAGTCTAACCAGTTAAATCTTCTTACTTTGAATGGGCAGTTATTTGCACAATACCTTGTACCAATACATCTATTGTATGCCATTTGGTTAACACCTTCTGTACTGTGGTTTGTTGCATTTACTGGACAAACATTTTCACATGGTGCATTATCGCAATGTTGACACATCATTGGTTGGAAAGAAACATCTGGATTGTCTGGATTCCCATTATAGTATCTATCAATTCTTAACCAATGCATTTCTTGACTACGGAATACTTGTCTTCTACCTACAACTGGTACGTTATTTTCAATATTACATGCAACAACACAAGCTCCACATCCAGTACATGCATTCATATCTACTGACATTCCCCAGTGATGTCCTGGGAATTTAGGTGTAGGATACATAGTAACCATATGTTTTAATATGTCTGCTCTATCCTCATTACCTGCATGATCATCTTTAATATAAGAACTTAAGTTAGTTTCTTTCACTACCATCCCACGATATTTTAGTGGTTTGCCTGGTAATGAAACATCTTCCATTAATGAATGGTATGTTTGATTTAAACCTAGATTATATGTTTTTCCTGTTAATTCAAAAGTTGCGTTATCTAATGAATATTTGTTGTCTTTTAATACTCCATAAACATTTGCACCAACTCCTGAACCTACATTTCCTGCTTTCTCTCTTCCATATCCTAGTGCTATTGCAAGTGTATTTTGTGCTTGACCAAATTGAACAACCACAGGTAATTCAAATGATTTTCCGCTTACAGTAACTTTTGCTACAGGAACCTTTTTGTCTGAAGGCATTGCATCAATACCTTTTTCTTTTGCAAAAGTATAAGGTACTAAAATATAATTATCCCAAGTTGCTTTAGAAATTGGGTCTGGCATTTCTTGTAAGAATGGATTGTTTGCTAATTTTCCATCTCCAATTCCCACTTTCTCATAGAAAATAACTTCTAATCCTTTTGATGATTGTG
The DNA here is from genome assembly GCA_016699615.1 of Sphingobacteriales bacterium. Taxonomy (NCBI): domain Bacteria; kingdom Pseudomonadati; phylum Bacteroidota; class Sphingobacteriia; order Sphingobacteriales; species Sphingobacteriales bacterium. Next base: position 636,080 of record CP064984.1, read on the forward strand.
GTGCAGTTATTGAAATAGTAGATGATAATGATGAACCACCAACACCTGTTGTTTTATCTACAAAACCTTTTTGTAATGCTGATGCATAATCTGTACCTGCTATACTTGCTATTTCGCTTTGTACTAATGTGTCTATTGTTGAGTTATCACCCGACCAAGTTAATAAAGAAGCTGCTTCTTGTCTTGTATCAAATAATGTTGTAATAGTTGGTTGTACAAAACCAAATTGACCATTTTTAGGCTCAACAACATCCCAAGACTCAAGAATATGTGAGTTTGGTGCTATATATGTACAATATTGTGCAGATTCATCAGCTCTATCTGCTGTTGAAACAGAAAGTGTTGCTTTTTGTAATGCATTTTTAAATACATCACCACTTGCAGTATCGTAAACTGGATTTGCTCCAAGAAGTATAATTCCTGAGTAAGCACCTGCTTTTAAATCAGCAACTAATGTTTTTAATTCTTCGTCATTACCTTGTTTGTAATTTAAGGTATTATTTGTGTCTATTGTAGTTCCAAAATTAGTTAAAGAAGCATTAATTCCATTAATTAATGATTGGATTTCTGCATCATTAGTTCCAGAAACAACAATACTTTTTCCTTTATTTGCTAATAATTCTTTGGCAACTTTATCAACTCCTGCATCAACCTCTTTGTTAATACTTTTTGCAGCTGCAACGCTTCCGCCAATTTTGTTATATAGATTAATTAATGCTTGTTTTTCTTCAGAAGGTTTAATTGGGTATTTGTAGTCTGCACTTGCTCCAGTAATTGTCATTGTTGATTGGAACTGGAAATGTTTAGACATTTTAGGATTACTTTTTGAAGGAACTCTATTAACTACATATTTTGATGAGTTTTCAACTGGGTTCATCCAAGTACCTAAGAAATCACAATTAAAACCTACAATTACATCTGCTTTATCAAATTGATATGTTGGAATAATTCCACCAGATGCTTTTCTAATTGCATATTGAGATATTGCGTCGTAAGCAACTACAGTAGTATTAGGATATGTAGTTTTAAATTTTTCAATAGCTTTTTTAGTAATTGTAGATAATACTGTATTGGTAACTATAACTACTTTTTCATTACTATTTTTAATTTTATCTAATTTCTCAACAATTTCTGCATCAAATTCTTTCCACCCAGCTTTCTCATTTTTTCTTAATGGATTGTGTAATCTAGTTACATCATACAATCCAAGTAACATTGCTTGAGCTCTTGCATTTGTACCACCATTTGCTGTTGAGCTAGGATTACCTTCTACTTTAATAGGTCTTCCTTCTCTATTTTTAACCAAAACACTGCAAAATTCACCTGAATCGAAATATGATGTAGCAAAATACTCTGCAACACCTGGAACTATTTCAGGCATTTGATTTCTTAAATCAAATGTATATGGAATTGCATGTTTTACTGGAATTTGACATGCTGATGCAACAGCAGCTATAGAAACACTAAAGCCCATTGCTTTAAGAAAATCTCTCCTACTGTGTTCATTTCCTGTTTCTTCCACATTGTCTTCAACATTATTGAACTCATTGGTCACTTTTTCTATATAAGCTGGAGTATTGTTTAATTCCTCTAAGCTAGTCCAATATTTTTTATTACTCATTTATATTGATATTAATAGCGTTCTAAAATAATTAATAATGACATTTTTGGCATTCAGTTCCACCTATATCTTCTACAGTTACATCTGCACGTTTGCCTTTTTTAATCTCATCGTGATATTTTTCAAATACTGAATAATAGTTATTATCAGCGAATTGTACTTTTGTTTCTCTGTGGCAATTGATACACCATCCCATTGATAATGGCGCAAATTGTTCTACAACTTCCATTTCTTCAATCTTTCCATGGCAAGTTTGACATTCAATTTTACCTACTTTCACGTGTTGAGAATGGTTAAAATATACGTGGTCAGGTAGGTTGTGAATTTTTACCCATTCTATATTTTTAGGTGCTCTCACAAATTTACCTTCATCTGGATCCCAACCTGAATATGCATATATTTTCTTAATTTCATCTTTTCCGTATTTTGGTCCTTCTTGAACATATTTATGACAGTTCATACATATTTGTGTTCCTGGAATACTTGCATGTTTACTTTTTTCAACTCCTGTGTGGCAATATTGACATTCAATTTTATTTTGGCCAACGTGAAGTGCATGTGAGAACCTAATTGGTTGTTCTGGTGCGTATCCTTGAGAACGACCTAAATCAATAGCACCTTTTGCAATATTAAAAATCAATAAGATTACTACTATTATGATAGCAATTGAAGTTAATTTTTTGATTGCTGGTTTGAAAGAAGTTTCTGATACTGTTTCACCTTTTGATTCACTTACAACTCTATTAAGTTTATTTGTTATATTGAACAATACAACTGCTAATACTAGTAGTAATACAAATAATCCTATTAATATTACATTTGAGTTTGATTTTGTTTCTGTTGTTCCTGCAGTATCGCCTGTTGCTGTAGTTGCTGCTCCGCCAGCTGGTGCGCCTGGATCTATACCTGCTTGTTTTCCTTTAACATAAATAAATATATTTTTTATCTGGTCATCAGATAAAGTTGGGAAAGCTTGCATTACGCTCTTAGCATTGTCATTAAATATCTTATTTGCATAAGGATGTCCAGATTTGATTAATGATTGTGAGTTTTTTACCCAAGCAATTAAGTTTTCTTCGGTATCCCATCTGCTCCAAACATCAGCTAATGCTGGACCAATCACTTTTCTATCTACTGCGTGGCAAGCTGTACAGTTAGCTTTAAATACATCCATTCCTTCCTTTGCTTTCTCCATCATAGCTGCATCATCAGCTTTAAGGTCTGGCACTGTTACAGCAGCTTTTAAGCTAATATTTACAGAAAAGAATAATGCAATTAATACTACAAAGCTGTAAATTTTTTGAATATTATTTTTAAGCATCACAAAAAGGCGTTTAATTTTATTGTGGGCAAATATAATATCTGTTAGTTAAAATATGTAATTTTTTGTGAATTTTATTTTATTTAGAATAGATACAAATAGTAATAAGTTATTGAAGTATAATCGTTTAGAAGTATAGCTAAATTTAGTTTTGAAAGAATTTAATAAATGCTTAACAAGTGTTTAAAAAATATTGAATGCTAATAGATAATTAGTTGAATAAAGATTAATTTCTAATTATATTCTATAATTTTGTCAAAAATTTTATTTTGGACATTATCCATAAATATTTCCCACAATTAACGAAACAACAATTTGAACATTTTGTTCAATTAAAAGAATTATATTTTGACTGGAATCAGAAAATAAATGTGATATCTAGGAAAGATATGGACAATTTCTACGAAAGGCATGTGCTACACAGTTTGAGTATTGCAAATATCTTCAGTTTTTCTGCATCAGATATAATTTTAGATATTGGAACTGGTGGTGGATTTCCTGGAATACCATTGGCAATACTTTTTTCTGATACTGAATTTCATTTAATTGACTCTATTGGGAAAAAAATTACTGTAGTTGATGCTGTTGCAAAATCTTTGAAGTTGGGAAATATAATTACACAATGTGCTAGAGCCGAAAATTATAAATTAGACTACACATACATTGTAACTCGTGCAGTTGCTCCTTCTGAAAAATTAATTGATTGGGCAGGAAGAAGATTAAAAAACAGCAATGGAATTATTGCATTAAAAGGTGGAGATTTGAAAGATGAATTAGATGCAATTGATATAAACTATAAAACTTATGACTTAAGTTCCTATTTTGAAGAATCATTTTTTGATACAAAAAAGATAGTGCATCTATACTACTAAAAATATAATTTACAGAAAATGGATTCAGTTACACAGTTTATTCTAGGTGCAAGTGTTGGAGAAGTATGTCTTGGTAAAAAACTTGGCAACAAAGCACTTTTAATTGGTGGCATTGCAGGCACAATTCCAGATTTAGATGTATTTACACAATGGTTTGTACAATCGCCAGATATATTATTAAGAGTGCATAGAAGTTATAGCCATGCAGCATTTATACAATTGTTTATGGCTATTCCATTTGTATTTTTATCCTATAAAATCTTTAAAAAAGAAATTAGTGTACTTAGGCTTTATGTATTTTGGTATCTAGCATTTTTAACACACACACTGTTAGACTGTTGCACAACATATGGTACACAGTTACTCTTGCCTTTTTCGAATAAATTAGTTGCATTCAATAATGTTGCTGTTGTTGATATATTTTACACATTAATATTTTTAGTTTTATTATTAATATGTTTATTCTTCAAAAGAGATGATAAAAGAAGAATACGATTTGCTTATGCTTCAATTATAATTAGTAGCATCTATTTATTAATGACATTCTACAACAAGCATAAAGCATTTACATTTTTTGAGCAGCAACTAAAAACTAGAAATATTAACTATACTAACTTAAGCGTTTCTCCTACTCTATTTAGTAATTTTTTATGGAACATGATAGCCTATGATGATACTACAATGTATTTGGCAGAATATTCATTACTACAAAAAAATGATAGCATAGATATTATTTCTTACAAAAGGAATACTAATTTATTGGCTAACATAAAAAATACTGAATGTGTGAAAACATTATTGTGGTTTAGTGATGGTAAATATATTGTAGAAGCAAAAGAAAATGACACACTGCAATTTTATGTTACAAAATGGGGACGAACAGATATCACAAAAACAAGCACACAAGGTGCATTGCCATTTTACTATAAATTATATACAGAAAATGGTGCCATTACTTTTAAGCACATCAAGCCAGACAGCAAAGATATTGATAGAAAAAAGATGTTCAATATGTTTGTTGATAGAATTTTACAATAACAATTTTATTGTTTTACTTTTTTAGCTTCATCAAGCATATATTGTTTTGCCATATTAATGTCTTTCAACACAGCAAAACTTCCTTTGCCTTCCTTTGCTAAATTTTCTTGATTTTTTATAACATAAGGAGTTGGATTGCCTAACAAGAATATCGATGTTTTTATATTTTTATTTGAATAAGATGCAATCGTTTTAGAAATTTTTCCATACTCACTTTTGCCTGATGTGAACATTCCATCAGTAAAAATTAGGATTCTATTATTTCCATTTTCAATATAATTTTTTGATGCTGATGTAAAAGCATGTTCTACTGCCAAAGCACCTTGTGTAGTTCCACCAAATTTTATTTTGTCAAATGCTAGAATTATTTTTTGTTTTTCTGAGCCAGAAGTTGCTGGAAGAATTTCTATAATTTTTGTAGAAAATAAAAGTATTGTTATTACATCTTCAGTTCTAAATAATTCGACAATATCTTTAAATCCAGATTTTAAGACATCCATTTTTTCTGATTCATTCATAGATGATGAAATATCAATTAATATTGTCCAATTGTTGCTTGCAAAACCATTTAGTGTAACTGCTGGGTCTTTAATTGTATCAGTAATAATAGTATTAGGTATTTGTACTATTCGTTCTTTTAGACCAAAATTTCTAAGCGCATATTCTTTTACAAAAACGACACCATTTAAGTCATAGTAATCTTTATGTGTAACTTTAATGTAATATTCTTTATCAACATATCGTACTGTTGTTTTAATATTATACTTTCCATTAGCATCAGTTACAGCAGTATATTTATCCATACCAAATTCTATCACTATAGTTGCATTAGCAATTGGAAGATTTGTTTGCAAATCATAAATTTTACCTTCCACATGATTGTTTGGAATAATCTTTTCTTGAGCCAACAAACCTTGACTCATTATCAATAATAATACAAAAGCAGTGTATAATTTTTTCATACGCAAGAAAAGTTAATTACATCAAATGTATGAAAATAGTACAAATATTGTGCTATTTTTGAAACATGGTACGTTCTATTTTATTTAGTATTTGCTTTTTAATGCTGATTTCTGGCTTTGCACAACAAAGCGCACCAGAAACTCAAATGTATAAATATAAATTAGGTGTAGATATTCCAATTCTAAGTATTGGCATTGGAAGTGGTATTGCATCATATATATTATACAAAAAGAAAACACCTATTAGTCTTGAAGAAATCAATGCTTTGAAACCAGAACAAGTCAATAAATTTGATAGAAGTGCTATTTATAGAAACTCAAATGGAGCAAAAATTGCATCTGATGTATTTTACTATAGTGCAAGTTTAGCACCAGCATTATTATTTATTGATAAAAATGTAAGAAAAGATTGGAAATATGTATTGCCAATGTGGGCAGAAGTGTATGGTCTTACTTCTGCATTAACATTATTAACAAAAGAATTAGCGGATAGGAAAAGACCATATGTCTACAATCAAAACATATCTGCAGAAAGCAAGATAAGTAAAAGTTCAACAGCATCATTCTTTTCAGGACATACAAGTGTAGTTGCTGCCAACACATTTTTTATTGCTAAGGTATATTCTGATTATCATCCAGATTCAAAATTTAAACCATTGATGTGGACTGGAGCTGCATTAGTGCCAGCCATCACTGGATTGTGTAGATATGGTGCCGGAAAACATTTTTTTACTGATATCTTAGTTGGATATGCAGTTGGAGCAGCCATTGGTGTTTTAGTACCACACTTACATAAAGTAAGAAAATAAAACATTTTAGTTTAAAACTTGGTACGATTTATGTAATGTAATAGGTAACCAAACTTATTAAACAAATGAAAATTTTTAAAGACATTACGGTAATTGGAGCTGCTATTTTAGCTATCATTTACATTATTAATCCTACAGCAGGCTTTGTAGAATTTATTCCTGATAATTTTCCGATTATAGGAAATCTAGATGAAGCTGGCGCAGTGCTTATCATTGTATCTGCATTCAGGTACTTTGGTGTAGAACTAGCAGATTTATTTAATTCTAAGGAAAAAGTAAAGAAAGAAGATAGAAATGTTATCAAAATAGAAAAAGTAAAGTAATACAGCTGTATGTATTGTAAAACCTCTGATCAATTTCAGAGGTTTTTTTATAAAATTTATTAACTTTAAGAAAAAAGCATGAAAAAGAATATCCTAATCTTGATGTTGCTATTGAGTACAATAACATTTGTACAAGCACAAAAAAATGACAATAAGAAATCTAAAGATATTGATGAATTATTTGAAAACTTTGACAATGAACTATTGGGTAAAAATATGAGTTCTATGTTGCAACAAATCCAAGAAAGTCAGAATAATGTGAAATATGATAAAAGCTATACTTTCAACTTACATTCAAAAGTTAAAAGTGATATTACATCTAACGGAAAAACGGAATCTAATATTATAGGATTTTATTCATCAGATCAGGCAAGTATGATGAAACCAGAAAGTTCTAATACTAAACATAGTGAAGATATCAGTATCATTTTTGATAATAAAAATAAAACTATCATCACGATTGATGAGCAAGAAAAGAGTGGAATGGCTATGAGTCTTGATGGAATTGGAAATATTATGAAACAATTTGGGTCGATGTACCAGAAAGAAGATGCGGAGCAAGAAAAACCAAATTATTCGATAACTAAAACTGGAAAAACGAAAACGATATTAGGTTATAGTTGTTCTGAATATTTAATCATTAGTAATGATAAAGATGAAAATACAGAAAGTAGCGTTTGGGTATCAAAAGATACAAAGATCATTCATTATAATATTATGAATGCATTAGGAAAAGATATGATAGAAAAGAGCAACACCTATAAAAATCAACTCAATGGTGCTGTATTGGAAATGCATTCTAAAAATTTAAAAACAGGCAATACTTATGATATGACTGTAATTGAACTCAATCAGAAAAGTATAAGCAAAGATTTATCTAACTATAAAATTACAAGTGGGTTTGATTTTAATGCAGAAGATTGATATAACCTAAGATAGAATTGATATAAAACAGAAACGCCTCAAACAATGTTTGAGGCGTTCTTATTCTGAAAGCAGAATAAATTAGTGAGCTTGTACTGTAGAGTCGATAACAGCAACGTTAGAGTCAACTGTTTCAACAACTTCATCTGCAACTTCTTCTGTTGTTTCTACTACTTCGTCAGTAGCTTCTTCTGCTTGTTTGCACGCTTGTACTCCTACAAATAATGTAGCAGCAGCAAATAATACGAATAATTTTTTCATTTTTAAAAATTGATTTGGTTGATGCAAATATAGTGTGTAAAATGATATATGCTGTAGAAAAGTTGTTAAAAAATGTAAAAAAAAAACCTCAAACATAATGTTTGAGGTTTTATCTTTAGTTGCAAACTAATATTAGTGAGCAGATACTGTTGAATCAACAGCTTGAACTGTAGAATCTACAGTTGCTACTGGCTCTTCAATAACTTCTTCAGTTGTTTCTTCTACTACTTCTTCAGTTGGCTCTTCAGCTGGTTTGCACGCTTGTACTCCTACAAATAATGTAGCAGCAGCAAATAATACGAATAATTTTTTCATTTCTTAATTTTTTAATTTAGTTTAAAATTCAATGCAAATATAAATAAGTGTATTTTATTTTTGGTAAACTCATTTATTAAATAATCATTAGATTTATTTTACTTTAATCCAAATCCCAATCTTTGGTTCTTTCAACTGCTTTTTTCCAACCTTTAATTAGTTTTAGTCTTCTTTCGTTATTCATTTTAGGTTTAAAACATGTATCTATTTTTTTGGTAGATTTTATTTTATCAATTGTAAAAAATCCAGTGTATAAGCCTGCAAAAAATGCTGCGCCAAGTGCAGTAGATTCAATAATTACTGGTCGCTCTACATCTTCTTCTATAATATCTGCTTGAAATTGCATTAAAAGATTATTGGCACATGCACCACCATCTACTCTTAATGTTTTTAACTCAAGTGTGGCATCTTTCTGCATGGCTTCAAGTATATCATTTGTTTGATAGGCTAATGACTCTAAAGTTGCTCTGATAAAATGTGTTTTTTCTGTTCCTCTTGTCAAACCAAAAACTGCACCTTTGGCGTACATATTCCAATATGGTGCACCCAAACCAACAAATGCTGGCACTACATAAACGCCACCTGTGTCATCTACTTTTAGTGCGTATTGTTCTGAGTCTGGTGCTGATTCTATAATTTTTAATCCATCACGTAGCCATTGTATTGCTGCGCCTGCAATAAATACACTACCTTCGAGTGCATATGTAATGGTATTATCAATTCCCCAAGCTATTGTTGTAATTAATCCAAATTGAGATTGTACCATTTTATTTCCTGTATTCATCAACATAAAACATCCAGTGCCATAGGTATTTTTTGCTGTGCCTTCTTCAAAACATGCTTGGCCAAATAGTGCGCTTTGTTGATCGCCTGCAACGCCTGTAATTGGAATTTCTTCATTGAAGAAAACATCTGGATCTGTGGTACCATAATTGTCTGATGAATTGAGTACTTTAGGTAAAATAGACATTGGCACATCTATTTCCATACAAAGGTTTTCATCCCATTTTAGTTCTTTAATATTATATATTAATGTTCTTGATGCATTTGTAAAATCTGTTGCATGTGTTTTGCCTTTAGTCAAATTCCAAATTAGCCAAGTATCTACAGTACAAAAAAGTAGTTTGCCAAGATGTGCTTTTTCTCTTGCATTTTCTACATTGTCTAATATCCAATTTATTTTTGTTCCTGAAAAATATGCGTCAATTACTAATCCTGTATTTTCTCTTACATATTCTTCTAGATTCCTTGCTTTTAGCTCATCGCAAAAACCGGCTGTTCTTCTGTCTTGCCAAACAATTGCATTATAAATTGGTTTTCCTGTTTCCTTGTCCCAAACAATTGTTGTTTCTCTTTGGTTGGTGATGCCTATTGCTTCAATCTCTGATGGTTTTATATTTGCCTTTGCAACTACTTCCTTTGCTGTATCTAGTTGTGTTTGCCAAATTTCTTCTGGGTTGTGTTCTACCCAACCTGGTTTTGGATAAATTTGTGTAAATTCTTTCTGTGCTACTGCAACTATTTTTGCATCTGCATCAAAGAGTATTGCTCTTGAGCTTGTTGTACCTTGGTCTAATGCTAAAATGTATTTCTTCATATAATCATTATTTTATTATGATTGGATCACCTAAAAAATGTGCTTCTGTATTTAAAATATATAAGTCTAAAAATAATTTTACTCTTGCCAATTTTTCTCTGAAGAAATTATAAATTCCTCTATTTGGATCAACATCGTGTGCATTGAATGCAATAGCATCTAAATTAAATTTATTGGCAATAACTAATGCTCGTTTGTTGTGAAATTCTTGAGATATGATGGTTACTTTATTTTGTTTAAACACTTTTTTGCAACGTATTACTGAGTCGTGTGTTCTAAATCCTGCAAAATCTAAATATAATACAGAATCTGGTACGCCTAATGCTAAAAATGCTTGTCTAAAATCTTCTGGTTCGTTGTATCCATGCCAGCCATTATCTCCACTAATTAATATTCTATCTATTTTTTTATTTTTCCAAAGTAAGTATGCTGCATCTAATCTGTGTTGCCAAAATGGATTGATGGTTACTTTATCTTTTAGTGTTTTGCACGTACCCAGTAGTAATCCAACTCTATTGTATGGTATTGAATCTACATTACTATATAATTTGTGGTTAGAAAATTGTTCAACTTTGTTATTACAAAAAATTATTATAGCAATAAGTAGTAAAAAAGATGGAATGTATAAATAGATAAATAGTTTTTTGCTAAAAATTTTCTTCATTATTTTATTTTATAGAAATATTTTAATTGTGTTGATAATGGCATTGATGCATATTTGAAGAAATTAGATTTATAATCTACATTATTTTTTTCTAGCAAACGAACTAAGTTGACACCTGTTGCACCAAAATAATGTTTTGCATCTGTTATTGATGTATAGTCTTTGGCAGTATTAATACTATAGCCATCATATATATTTTCTTTTTTATAATATTTATCGTTGGTTAATAGATATTCATTAACTGGAATTTTAGCAAAATTTTCTTTTAAGATGGCATCAATATATAGTGCTGTGCCTTCTAGTTTTTCCCATATTTCTTCTATTGGTCCTATTGTAATTTTCTTTTGCTTATAGAATTCAGATCTTCTTTTGGTTCTTGTTTTAAGAAATTCTGTAAAGTATTTTTTTTCTTCTTCTATTGATTTTGCATTTATCGCTTTTAATAACAAATCATTTTCTTTAATCAATGAATCTTTAAAGCTCCAATTGTTTTCATAGATGCTTTGCATACTATCTTTAGTAAGCATTCTATTTTGTTTGATGAAAGAATTTAGGTAATTGTAGATGGCAGTTTCTTTGAACTGATATTGATGGTATAACTCATGAAATACGCTTGTAGCCCAATCTTGTGTATGTACTAATTCTGGTTGTAATTCTGCTGATATTTCTGGTGAGCTACAAAATAAAATAGGCAACATATAGTTGATATTTTTCTTATTTCCATCTTCTGTTTCAAAGACTGTTTCTATGATATATGTTGGCACATCGTATGGTGTTGCCAATTTTAAAACATTATAATCATATTTATTATTTATTATTTTATACTTAGATACTTTATCTCAAACACTTGGTTCTGGATTGATGAAATAAGCATTGGAATCTGAAAAATAAACCGTGGTACCTACAAACTCATTTGCTGCAAAATCTTTCCAAAATAGATTACCTGCAAATCTTCTAAGGTCATTTAAGTATTTAATTCTTTCTATGATTAAAACTTCCTTTTCTGTTGGTTCTATTAAATCATCAATAGAAATGTTGTTATTTTGCGCAAAGCTCATTGAACAAAATATGGACAAAAGCATTGTACAAAATGTATTTGTTATTTTAGAATAGATATGCATTTTCAATTTCATTTTCAATAAATTTTACAATTATATGTTCGTTGAATGTTGTTGCCATTTGTAAGCCAACAATATCTGATTGAATTGGAAATTTTTTGTGCGTTCTATCTATCAACACACAAGTAATAATTTGTTTGATATTGAAATTTACCAACTTTTTAAAAGCATAGAACATTGTCTTTCCTGTATTTGCTACATCATCAACTACAACGATAACTTTATCTTGTAGATTTTCTACCATCGATAATTGTATTTCTTCAGAAAGTGGATTTTGTTTGTTGATGTACAATGATGCTAATTCTATTTTCTTATTGGTATCATATTTATGAATAATGCTTTTAAGTTTTTCTGCCAAAATAAATCCACCATCTGCAATACCTAATAGGACAACTTCATTGGTATGAAATGTTTTTTCTAGAATTTGAAATGCAATTCTATCTAGTTTTAACAACGCAACTTTCTTGTCTAAAATAATCTGAGCGTTTTTAGGAATAATCATCATTCAAATATATCTAAAGTTTTAGGATAATTCAATAAGAATTGGCGAATATCTTAGTATTTTTGTGTTATAAATTGCAAAAATGACTGTAGAAGAAAGAATACAACTATCAGAAACACATATTTTTAAAGCTGTATTTCCAAATACAACTAATCATTATGACACCTTATTTGGTGGAACGGCTATGCAACTCATGGACGAAGTGGCTTTTATAACTGCAACTCGATTTGCAAGAATGAAAATGGTTACGGTTTCATCTGATAGGATAGATTTTAAAAAACCGATTCCAAGTGGAACAATTATTGAATTGATAGGAAAAGTGACAAAAGTTGGCAATACAAGTGTGCATATTTTGGTTGAAATATTTATCGAAGAGATGAATTCTTACAAAAGAGAAAAAGCAATAAGTGGTGAGTTTGTTTTTGTGGCAGTTGATGAAAACAAACAACCTACAAAAATTAAATTCATAGATTAGTCATTCACTTTATAATTATTTAAGTATTGAAATGTGAGAAAATCTTTAGGCGTGATTTTGAAATTATCGTGATGAATTTTTGCTTTATCTAGTGCTTCAATAATTTCTATTTTATATTTTGAATTATTTTTTACATAAAAAAACATTGCATATTTATTATTTTGAGCAGTAGTAAATTTATACAAATATGTATAATTAGAATTTGGTTCTGAAATATATTGATATATCTTACCTACGTTTGTAATGTCTTTATGAATAGTTTCTTCGTTGAAAAAGCCAGACAAAATTAATAAGTCTGCATCCATTTTATCAAAATATGCTCTATCAATATGTTTGGTAGACAGATACACATCTGCTAAACCGTAAGGATCATAACATTTTGTGTTTGCCAAATATGGTAAAACACCAGCATCGCCCATCAATACTTTTATTTTATTATTTTTTAGTGCCGCAATCTGATTTCCTGTATTAAAATGTGTTTTGTGCATGTATGCTGTAAAAAGCATATTTTCTTTTATGGTTCCAAATTGCAATGGTGTTTTGTCTGTAAATCCTTTGTAGACAATTAATGCTATAAAAACTAACATTACAATATGGACTTTTTTATTGATTTTTTCAGATGCTTTTTGCGCTAACATAATTAATGCAAAAATTATTGCTGGATAAAATAATTGAAATGCAAAACGATTGGCATAATTCATCAATAAAGCTGATGTGCCATAAAATGCATAGTACACAAACAAGACTGTGAGTATAAAATAGAATGCTAGTTTATTTTGTTTCTTTACTTGAAATAACAGAAATATTAGTAAAAACAAATATTGCCAAGCTGTGTATGTGTTAAACAATATTCCTAAAAAACCCATGTTGTTTCCAATAGATTTGTGATAGAAAGACAATGGCAATAAAAGTCCAAAATATTTGTATCTCAGAATAAAATATATTCCACCAATTAATGCAAAAAGTATCAAGGTTGGAAAGTATATTTTTCTGTTGTTTTTAAAAAAAACATAAACAAATATAAACATCGAAAAAACTGCGCCTTCTGGTCTTGTAAGTGGAAATAGCAATGCCAATAACCAAAGTTTTGATTGTTGTTTGTTAGAGAAATCTTCTTTGTATAAAATTGAGAATGTTTCAATTAATAAATAGAACCAAAATATAGTTTCTAAGCCTGCGTAAATGTGTACGTGTGTGTGCCAATTGGCAACTACAAAGAAAATAATAAACCAAGCATATTTTTTATTATCAACTAAAGCATAAATTCTTCTTAGAATCAGCAGAAAAAAAATAAAGGTGAAAATTTTGAAAAATATTTGTGGTTGTATATTTAATAATGGTGGAAACACAGATAGAATCATATATGTAAAACTGGTATATGCTTCTATTCTTTCATTGTCAGCATTCCAGTTCCAAATACCATGATGAATAAGATTATAACCATAACGAAAACATATATATGAATCATCTACAGTAGTTTGGAAGAACAAAACTATACCTACTAGAATTGCAAGTACAACAAAAAATTTAGTTGATTTTATTAATATATTATTTTGAGTCATGAGTTAGTAATTCGTTTTTAAGTATAAGATAGCCATTTTTGTCTTTTAATTGTATTTTTTGCCAACCTAAATTTTGGTAGTTATTCATGAAAAAATGAAACTGCGAATCTGTTTGGTGCTGTTTGGCATCTATGATTGCATCAGAGACATACAACATATCAATATTTTGTTGTACGATAATTGAATCGTAAAATGGTTTTTTCATAAAATATGGATATCCTTTAAAATTTTTCCCTAAGTAGACTGGAAGAATTTCAAAAGAAAGAAAATTAGTTATGCTATCAATTTTTAGATTTCTAATTGTTTGAATGTAAGGTAAATAATTTGGTTTAGTGTATGTATAAAAATTATTGTATCTCTTGTATTTTGAAACATGTGGTGTGCACGCAAATACAATGACGATAGCTATTATAGCATAAATTAAATTTATATTTTTTTGTGTTTGAAATAAATCTTTAAATGGTGAAAGCAGTATGTAAATTAGATAGATAATAAATACAACTTGCATAATATAATAATGCTCACGTGGATAGATAACAAACGATGCCAACAATGATGGTAATGCAAAAACTGCTGCGAAATACAAAAACAAGTATTCATCAATTATCTTTTGTTTTAATGCTTGAATATATTTTTTCGTTCCAAGTTTTATTACCAATAAAACAAATACAACAACAAATAACACATATTTGAATATAAAATTAAATTTGAATATTGATTTTGGCAAAAATAATTCTGTCGTAAAATCTAAAGTTTGTTGTAAATAATGTTTTACATTATATAACACATGTTTTGTTGTTTCTTTTGGATTGGCTTTGTACATGTCTTGCAAATTCTTGCTTTCTCCAAATTGCTTTTTAAATGTTTCTTCCCAATTTATAAATTCTTTTCGTTCTTCGTTATTCCATCTTATAGTATTGAATTTGTAATGCTGTCCAAGAGCAAAATATAGTCGTCCTGTATTTTGTGTTGGCGATTTCCAAATTAAAAACATACCTAGAAAAACGAGCGCAAATATTCCTAAAATAGATTTTTCGAGGAAAGAGATATTGATATGTAGTTCTTGTTTTTTTACTTTTTTATAAATAACAAGCACAAGCAACAACAATAAAATTAGATAACTTGCTACATTTAATTCTGGTCGCACATAGCTCAATATTTTTAGAAAGAAAAAAGCAAATGCTAAAAAAACAATTGGCTTCTGTTTGTATCTGTATGTAAATATTAGAAATACAAAACAGGCAAAAATACTATAATGTGCAGTACGTGCCCACCAATCGAATGCAGCAATATAGGTAGATATAAATAGTAACCAACTAGATAATAGTGCAACAACAAACGATACTTTTCTGCTTCTTAGAAAATAAAAAATAGCAACTGCTGGCAACCATGTTAGTGTGATTATAAAAAAATAATGTAGCTGAATAAAATCTGGAACAATCTGAAATACTATTTTATAACTTAATATGTATAATGGTCCATATCCACCTGGATATATTAATGGATTAAAGTTTAGCAATTCCATGTATCCAGTTTCATCTACCATAGAAATATCTAGAAACTGAGTGTACTTTCTAAACATTAAATAAAGAAATACTAAAGATATTGGAAAGTATAGCAGGTTTTTTACTTTTGAATTCAACTTCATTTATCAAAATTACAAAGAGCAGTAAAGATATGTAAAATCTATCTATTTCTGCAAGATAATCTTTCTTGTATGTATCGTGTTATTATATTTCATTTTTATAAAATATATTCCATTGTCAAAATTATTTATAAATATGCAATATTTATATTGGTCTATTTTATTTATTTTTATTTCAATATTTCTACCATCTAAAGTATACATTTCTATATCTTTTATATTTATTAATTCTTTCGATTCTAAAAATAAATTATCCTTAGTTGGATTTGGATACACAACAATATCTAAATAAAAATGATTGTCTATTATACTTGTGATAGTAGTGTCAGTTATTGTTGTATCATTAATTGTTGTATCATTTACAGTAGTATCAATTGGAAAAACAATAATACTATCTATATTTTGTGGTGTACATGTGATATTTGAATTACAATTCTTTAGAATCTGAGGAAAAAAATCATTGCAAGATGCTGGTATAATATCATTCCAAGGTTTTGTATTTAGACTTAAAACTGGTATTTCGGAACATAATTTATTGTTAGAACTTGATATATCATCAAATAAAGCTCCATCGTTTATGTATCTATTAAAATAATTTGAGTTGCAGTAACTTAAGCATCCATTGTGTGGTGTGATAATTTTATGTACTTTATTTTTATATGTATTATAAATTGAGTTATAAATAAATCTCATCAAATCTGGAATGTGCAATGGTAGAATACCAGAATTAATATTTAGGTTAGCTAAATCATTTGTTAGTAGCACGCTATGACCAACACCTCTTGCTTCAATAAAATAATAGCTATTTGGTTTATATAAACCAATACTGTCTAATCTTTCTACAATGGCAGCACTTCCAAATGATTTTGTTTGATAAGGTTCGCACAAAAGTGGTGCGTTATAGTATGGTACTAAATAATCATGTGTACCATGATATAAAAACAATGGTTTATTTTCGTCACAATTAATAAAATTCAAGTCAGTAATTCCGCCCATATATGCAAAAGCACTTTTTATGTTTGAGTTATATTTAGATATATCAATATAGTTTGTATCTGTCAAAAAAATGGTTGAGAAGTATGGCATATAATCATGCTTTGATGCATATATTTTAGATAATGTGGTGCCTCCACCTAAACTCAATCCACCTAAAATAATTTTGGAAGTATCTATTTTAAATCTTGTGCTATTATTTATTAAAAACTTTAATGCCAATGTAACATCCATTGTATTAGAAAATAATTCTCTATTACTATATCTTGAGTTATACAAAGGTCCATTTACACTATCCGCAGTTTTTGATATATCTAAATTTGTAAAAACATTTACCCAACTACTTTTATATCTTGCATCAAATCTATAATCGATATTTGCAACTACAAATCCTTTTTTTACAAATTCATCCGCAAGGTATTTATATATTGGTGCAGACTTAGAAGATTTTGCACCATGTGCAATAATAATTAAAGGAAATGTTTTATTTGTTACATCATTTTCTATGCTGTCTGGAATATATATATCCATTCTTGGAGATACATTTGTATGAGTATATGGCATTAAGATATTTGGTATTAAAAACATTCCATCATTAGGATTTAGAATGGGTACATGCTGAGCATAAATGGTATCTAATATTTTCTTGTAGGTTCTAAAAGTACACAACTGTTGAGCATCTATTGTATTTATCATTATTGTAAATAACAACACAATAGCAATTTTATATTTCATTCTTAAAAATTTATAATTTTATAATATCTATTGAGTACAATATTATAATCAAATAAATTAAAAATGAATTATAAATAATTCTATTTGTCAATAAAAAAAGTCATAAAAATGTTTAAATATTAAGAACATACTTAAAATAATTAATTGATATTATCAATAAAATATGGAAATTATTAAATTATTTCAAGAATAAAAAAAGGCGTTTGTCAATAAAATATAGAAATATCAAGGTAGAAAATAAATAAAACAATTGATAATAAATAGAAAAATAGTCTATTTATCACGCTTTGCTTTAAGCATCAAAAAGTACATTTCAAATTTATAGAAACTCAATTTTGAAAAATAATAAGTAAGTGAGTAGCATATTGCAATAGCTAAGATTTCTGAGAAGAAAATTGGAATATATTTAATTAAAACAAGTTCGTATATAATATATGCTATTGTAACGAATACCATGTGATATACATAAATTCCATACACAATTTTTCCCCAACTCATAAACATTTTAAATTTCAATATCTTATTTAAAGATGAATCAGGATACTTTAATAGATAATATACTAATGACACTGCCAAAATATTGTATAGTGTATTTACATAAGCAAACATACCATTTTTCATTACCACAAAATGTTCGCCCACTACAGACCAAACTGGCACATGCATTTCATTAGAATAGTCTATCATATTGTATATTTGCCCTGCGAATATCAATGCAGTAGTAATAATGATAGTCCATTTAATTACTTTTCTATTATTGTAGTTTGTTAATGGTATCATTAATCCATACATAAATGCATCTAATTGGAAAATACTTGAACGATAGAAGAAATTATACATAATTTCGTACTCATGTTTCCCAAAAGTTGATTTCATTTGGACGACATCTCTCAAAAATAAAAAACCACCGAATCTAAAGAATGGATAAACTATAATAAAAGCAATTGCCATTTTTCGGATTTGTTCTTTGCTTAAAAAAAATAACAATGCTGGAATAAATAAATAAAATTGTTCTTCAATAGAAATTGACCATAAATGTGGAAATAAATTAGATGCGTGGTGATTTAATCCTTTTAGGAAAGCAAATAAATCTTTAAAATTATATGTAAATGTAATTAAGTTGATACCAAAATGCTTTAGTTCATATATAATGCAAAATGGATCACCATGTACTGTCTTCTTTATAATAAAACCGATAACAGCCATGCCTAATAAGTATGCGAAATATAGTGGCAATATTCTTAGAAATCTTTTAATATAGAAGTTTTTAGCATATGGTTTAAACTCTCCAAACTTTACTTTCTCTTTGTAAAGTATTGTACTAATTAAAAATGCAGAAAGCACATAAAACCCATGCAAACCAAAGTGTGCAATAAATGCTGGAATTTTAATATAAGTTAAATTCATGTGTATCAACACAGTGAACATCATAGAAGCACCACGCAAACCATCTACTGCTGCGTAATAATCTTTAGGTTTAGGTAGTGTGGCTTTTATTTCGTTTTCGCTAGACATATATACTTAATCTAAAGTAGAGAATATTTTATATTTTTTTCTGTTCAGAGCGTTTAGCTTTCATCATCAAAAATGGCATTTCAAATTTATAAAAACTTAATTTTGCTGCATAATAGGTAAGCGTAAAACAAAATGCTATTGCTGCTACATCTGCAAAGAATAGTGGTAAATATTTTTTAAATATAAATAAATAGAAAAACCATGTAACTACTATAAATAATGGGTGATAAACATAAATACCATATACTATTCTACCACAATTTTTGAAAAATGAAAAACGCAATGGCTTATTGACAAAAGAATCTGGGTATTTTAAAAGATAATAAAACAAAGTTGCACCAAGAATATTATACAAAGTATTGATGTATGCATATTGTCCATTTCGCATAATAACATGTTCACTGTTCATCACTTTTATGATAGACTCATGGCTTTCTCTTGCTAAGTCTATAATATTATAAACTTGACTAGCTGCCAACACAAAGAAACTTACGATGACTATCCACCTCAATACTTTTCTATTGTCGTAACTGATGAGTGGAATTAGAATACCATACATAAATGCATCGAACTGAAATAATGATGAACGATAGAAAAAATTATACAAAGCACTCAATGGTTCAGTTCCAAATGGTGTAAGCATTTCTACTTTGTATCTCAGAAAAATATATCCAAAAAATCTCACTAGTGGATAGACAACAATTGAAATAATTGCTATCTTTTTAATCGTTTCTTTTTTGCAAAAGAAAATTAATGTTGGAATAATTAAATAAAATTGTTCTTCTAATGACAATGACCAAAGATGTGGCAAATACAAACATCTTAAATGATCTTCATGTATTAACCATGAATAGAGTTCTCTATAATTGAACGTAAATGTAACCAACATCCAACCATAATATTTAAAATCGTGTATTATACCTAAAGTGTATTGCTCTGGCGTACCCATTGTTGCCAAACCAATCATTAGGATAATGCCTAAGTATAAAAAATATACTGGCAAAATACGCAAGGCTCTTTTGATATAGAAATTTTTAGCATATGGTTTAAATTCTCCAAACTTCTCTTTTTCTTTATATAAGATAGAACTTATTAAAAATGCTGATAAGATAAAAAATCCATGAAGCCCAAAATGTGCAAATACAACTGGAATCTTAATCATTAATAAAAATGGCATATGATTAATAATAGTTGTAAGCATAGACGCACCACGCAGACCGTCAATCGCCTCAAAATATTCTATTGATGGTTTTTTTATTTGAATGTCATTTTGCTGATCCATAATAATTTATTGCTCTAATATAATTAATAAGATAATAGAAATCTAAATTTTAGGTTTTAATTTTAGGAAGCGCATCTCAAACTTATAATAACTAAATTTGGCAAAATAGTAAGTTGTTGTAATACAAAATATTATTGCAATAAAATCTGCCAAGATATTTGGAATCCACTTTATCAAAAATCCATAATATAATGCTAATGTAAGCAAGGCAAAAACAGCATGATATACATAGAACCCATAAACTATCTTGCCTATTTTTTTCAAAAAATCTACACCATATAATTTATTAAAAAATGAGTTTGGGAAATATACTGCAATATATACTAAGCAAAAGCTGACTAAATTATATAAGGTATTGACTACTGTGTATTGTCCGTTTTTGTATAGCACCATAGTATTTGCAATTGAATCTAAAAAACTCAACTTATTCTGTATTGAAAAGATGTAGGAACTATATATTTGGTTGCCTAATAAAAGTGCAATAAAGAAAACATAGAGTGCGTAGAGTATTTTTTTATTGTTGATATTAACTAATGGAATGAGTAAGCCATAAAAAAATGCATCGAACTGAAATAGTGATGAACGATAAAAGAAATTGAATAGTACATTACTTTCTTCACCAAAGGTTGCTTTCATTTGCACCACATCGCGTAGATATTGAAAACCAAAAATTCTAATAAATGGATAAATAAGTATAACGATGATTGATATATTTCTAATTGATTTTTTACTTAAGAAATAAATCACAGTAGGTATTATCAAATAAAATTGTTCTTCGATAGATATAGACCATAAATGTGGAAACACATGGCAACGTAAATGACTTAAGTCTTGCGACCAAGCATATACTTCTCTGTAGTTGAAGGTAAATGTAAGCAACATCCAACCAAAATGTTTGATGTCATATACTACACCTAAGAAAGTATTTTCTATTGTTGGTGCCACTAATCTTAAAATGATTGCAAATCCTATAAAAAATAAAATATATGCCCAATATAATGGCAAAATTCGTAATGCTCTTTTGATATAAAAATCTTTAGCAAAAGCTTTAAAAGAAGTTGCTCTTTCTTTTTGTTTGTATAAAATACTACTAATCAAAAATGCTGAAAGTACAAAGAATAGATGTAAACTAAACTGTGCAAGAAATGCTGGTATCTTAAAATTAGCCAAATGCAGATGCACTAATAATACACTCAGCATAAACAAACCTCTGATGCCATCAATAGATTCTATATAACCTATTGAATGTGTTTTCTCGATTTGCTGAGCATCTGTCATTTCTTATTGATTGTTATGTTTATCATGTTGGTTGCAGAATATTAGATTTTCTTTTGTTCTGATCGTTTAGCTTTTAACAACAAGAATGGCATTTCAAATTTATAGAAACTCAATTTACAAGCATAATATGTTGTCGTAAAGCAGAATGCAATTGCACCTGCATCTACCAAGAATTTTATGATATACATATCAGCTATATTTGTTGGTAATAATTTAAAGATTAATGAATACAATACAAGCGTTAGCATTACAAATAACGGATGATATACATAAATACCATATACAATTCTACCACAATTTTTAAAGAAAGAAAAACGTAGTGGTTTATTTACAAAAGAATCTGGAAATTTTAATAGATAATAAAACAATGTTGCTCCAAGAATATTATATAATGTATTGATGTATGCAAATTGTCCGTTGCGCATAATAACGTCTGCATGGCTAATAACTTGGATAATTGGTTTTCCACTATCATTTGCCAAATCTATAATATTATATATTTGAGAAGTTGCAATAGCAAAGAATGTAATTATAATTATCCAACGCAATACTTTTCTGTTGTCATAACTGATTAACGGAATCATCATACCATACATAAATGCATCAAACTGAAATAAAGACGAACGATAGAAGAAATCATATAACGCACTTAATTCTTCACTGCCATTTATTGTAAATGGCGTTATCATTTTTATATCGTATCTTAAATATAGATATCCAAAAAAACGAATTAGTGGATAAATTATAATAAATATTATTGAAATCTTCTTAATGGTTTCTTTTTTGCAAAAGAAAATAAGTGTAGGAATTACTAAATAAAATTGCTCTTCTAATGAGATTGACCATAGATGTGGAAAAAACATACAACGCAAGTGGCTTTCATCTATTATCCAAGAATATAATTCGCGGTAGTTGAATGTAAAAGTAATCAGCATCCAACCGTAGTGTTTTAAATCATATAAAATTCCTAATGGTGCCTGTAATGCAGTGCCTTTGGTAGCTAAGCCTAATAATAATACTAAAAATAAGTATAAAAAATATACAGGAAAAATTCTCAATACTCTTTTTATGTAGAAGTTTTTGGCGTATGGTTTATATGCACCAAATTTTTCTTTTTCTTTATATAATATACTACTAATCAAAAATGCTGATAATATAAAAAATCCATGTAAGCCAAAGTGAGCGAAAACTACTGGAACTTTAATTACTTGTAAAAAGAACATATGGTTGATAATGGTCATCAACATAGAAGAACCACGCAAACCATCAATCACTTCAAAATATTGAACTGAAGGTTTCTGCATTTTTATTTTTGTGGTATGCTCAGCCATTATTTTTTATTTTTTAATAAATTTAGAAATTTAATTTCCATTTTCCAAAAGCTAAGCATAGATATGAGATAGATACAAATAATAGAAAAAATAATTGTCAATAATTGACTAAAAAATATATGGAATGGAAGAATTTTTTGTAGTAATGGATACACAATTCCAACTGATGGAATTATGATTAGATATTGATACACATAGGCTGAGTATGAATATTTTCCGCCAAAATCCATGATAATTTTTTTATCAAAAAACTTTAAGAAATTTGGATCAAAGAAGCAAGTAAGGAAGCTAAAAAATACTGTCATATTTACTAAAACATCGTTGTAAATATATTGACTATTTAGCACACCTACATCAAAATAAAATATAGAATAATTAAAAGGTCTGCTATATTTTTCACTAATATCAAAACCATTGTAAATAATTGAAACAAATAGCAATATCCATAATACTATATGAATAATCTTGTACCATTTTATTCTATTTTTAAAATTATATGTTGCTAATAGTATACCATAGAAAAATGAATCGATTTGTAAAAATGTTGTTCTATAATATATCAATCCTTTTTGCAAAATATTTTGTTCATGTATCAATACATTATTAAAATACCAAACTCTAAGTATTGGAATAAAAATAATCATGAATATTGAAAGTACTGCTAATTGTTTTCTGTTTAGAAAAAGAATTACTGTTGGAATTACTAAATAAAACTGCTCTTCAATAGATACTGTCCAAAGATGCGAAAACAACATTAACTCAGGCGCATCAATTCCTTTTAAAAATGCAAATAGTTCTCTAAAATTAAAAGTAAAAGTAAATAGCATAATTCCATATTTCTTTACTTCTGTGAGTACACCAATAACATCTCTATGTATTAATAATTTTGAGAGTACACCTAACCCAATAATTAAAAAAATATAAAAGAAATACACAGGAAAAATCCTCATTATACGTTTTGAGTAAAAGCCTAAATAGTATAATTTTGTTTTTACTTTGTCTTCTTTAGCAATTAATAGTCCTCTTGAAATTAAGAATGCAGACATTATAAAAAAACCATGCAACACAAAATATGGCAATAATACTGGAACATTTGCATGACTAAATTGATGGTGTAGAATAAATATTAAATAGAGTAAAACGCCTCTATAAACATCAAATTGAAATATTTTTTTGTTGGTATATTGAAAGTCATGTTTAATCATATTTAGAATTTTAAAACATTAAGCAAGATAAATTATTTTAGTAGTTCTTTTTTTACAAACAAACTTCCATCTGCATCTTTGAGTATTATTTTTTCCCAATTTAGGTCTTTATAATGATACATAAAATTTTGGAAAGTTGAGTCAGATTGGTGTCTATCTTCATTTTCCATATAACTTGACAAATATATCATATTAATATCCTTTGCTACTACTAATGAGTCATAAAATGGTTTGTTTGTAAAATATTCAGTAGCATAGGCAAAATTATTCGGCAAATAAATTTGCAAGAATTCAATAGTTAGTAAGTTAACTTTATCTTTTATACCTAAGCTTTTAATGTAATTTATATATGGCACATAGCTTGGATTCTCATATTGTGCAAATTTATTATATCTTGGGTATTTAGATATATGTGGCGTAACCAAAACCAATCCAGATATAATAATTAAACACAGAGGTAATATAAACTTAGGGTTTATCTTGAATTTCAAATCAAAGAATGGTGAAATTAGAATATATAATACATATATAAACAACGGCAATTGCATTATAAAATAATGTTCTCTTGGAAAAATAATAAACGATGCAAACAAAGGTGGTGCTGCAATAACAGCAAAAAATAATAAATAAATAAATGATGATTTTACATTTTTTACAAATTCACGCTTGTATTTTTCAAAACCTAGACAATACAACAAACCAATAAAAATTACTATAAAAATAAAATATTTATATAATGAATTTATATTGAGTATATATTTGGGTATCCAAAGTTCTGGTATAAAATTATATGTTTGTTCAAAATAATGTTTAATATTTTCAATTACATGCCTTTTCGTTTCTGCTGGGTTATTTTTATACATTTGCTTAAATGTTCGACTTTTGCCAAATTTTTTTTCAAAGATTTCTGGCCATCTAATAAAATAAGTCATGTCTTTATTTTCCCATCTTAGTACATTAAATGCATAATGTTGTCCTAGAGCAAAATAGGCACGTCCTGTATTTTTTATTGGAGATTTCCAAACTAAAAAAAACAATGAGAATATCAGAAAGAGAATAGTAAATATAATTTTATTCCATTTTGTAAGTCCAAAATTTATCGTTTCTTTTAAATAAAATTTTTGGTAACCAACAAAGACAATTAGAATTGCAATTAATAAATATGCACTCATCAATAGTTCTGGGCGTGCAAAAGCTAAAACACCACAAACCAATGCTCCAAATAGCAAAAATTTGAGGTAATTAAATTTCAGATAATAACTTATTGCTGCATATAACAATAAGAATGAAATTGCAAAATGGCTAATTCTTGGCCACCAATCAAAAGCTGCAATAAAAGAACTCAGCATTAAACACCATGATAAAAAAACACATAATATCCAAGGTACTCTTCTTACATATAAAAAAATACATAACACTACTGAAGGCAACCAAGTAAGAAAAATAATTGCCGTATAATGCAATTGAATATCATTTGAAATAAATTGATGTGCAATTTTATAACATAGTATATATAATGCACCATATCCACCTG
Organism: Sphingobacteriales bacterium; assembly: GCA_016699615.1. Lineage (NCBI taxonomy): Bacteria > Pseudomonadati > Bacteroidota > Sphingobacteriia > Sphingobacteriales > Sphingobacteriales bacterium. The sequence goes on from CP064984.1 coordinate 661,962, forward strand.
GATATATAATTGGATGAAAACGTGAAAGCAATAAATATCCACTTTCATCTAGTAAAGACACATCTAAATATTCTGTATAATTTCTAAAAAATAGGAATAATACAGTTAGTGAAAATGTAGCATAAATAACATGATGAAGTTTTTTATTTATTTTCATATAATAATAAAAAAAGCGTTGTCTGCAATGCAAACAACGCTCCAAAATACAAAATGTTTTTATTTGTTTATCAAGATTTTTTCATTTATCAATATCTTTTCTCCACTACGTATTTGTATATAATATAAACCCTTAGCTTGTTGGCTAATATCTATTTGCTTCTGAATACTATTACCTGCTTCTATACTTTCAGTGATATTCTGCTCAAAAACAATTGCACCTAATGTATTAAAAACACTAATTTGATAATTTTCTACTCTTTCTTCTATTTTTACTTGTGCATTAAACAAACCATTATTAGGATTTGGATACAATGACGTTTTAGGTGCAAATGGAATTTTAGTTGTAACTTCTCCTTTTGATATTCTTTGCGAATTTAAAGGTTCGCAATTGCTATCACGAAGTTGATATATCCAATCAGATGAAATATATGGTGTAGGGATAGGCAAGCCATTTATTCCAATATATGCTTTTCTATTACTAGAACTTTCTGTAGCACACATAACATAAGGTGTATTATTTATTGCATTAACATAAAACTGAGAACCTGCTTTATGAATTTGAAAAGTTTGACTATTTATTGCACTTAATGTATCAAAGAATGCTTTGTAAGTTCCGTTACTATTCATAGAACGTACCATAGTATTAATATTTGTGTTATTTAATCCACTTACAAAATTATAAAATGAATAATTTCTATCATTAGGCTTATCAATTGCTAAGGTTGAATAAATAAAGTCTTGTGTAATTAAAGAAATAATATTATGTCCAGTATTACAAACAGTTATAGTATAATTTGGAATATTTTTATTATTTAATGTGTCAATCTTTCTAGGAAATACATTTAAATATTTTGATAATTCAGTAGCAACATCGTCCTTCCCATGTATCATTAATATTCTTTTTAAGCTATCATTCTTCGTATATACATCAACTCTACTTGTACTCATATCATGGTCAGCATAGCCTCCTGACATAATTATCCCAGCTTTTATATTATAATTTTTAGTTTGATAACTGGGAATTGTAAAATTTGTTGGACTTATATAATTACCTGAGTATGAGCTTGTAGGAAATTCATTTTTGTTAGTAAATAAGAGTGCTTCTGCATTTGATGTTCCATAACTAAATCCATAAACAAATAGTTTATTAGTATCTATATTATAAACACTATAGTTTGACAATGAAAATTTAACAATAGATTCTGCTGTTATAAGTGAATAAGCTTTCCATCTATTATGTATAGTTGAAATATTTGGCAATACAATACTAAAAATTGGCACACCATTTCCATATAATGCTGATGGTGCATTTGCAAAAGGAAATGATGCAGGGCATTGATTAAATACATTCTTTACTCTTCTAAGAGTTGACAAATTTTCATATATTACAACAGTATAGCCTTTCATTAGATAATCCATTACTCCATATATATAGTATGATCTCCAATCTCTCAGCACACCCATATTCCCATGTGTAATAAAAATACATGGCGCTTTATTAGTGGAATTCTTTTGCTTAATAATAATTGCTCTAAGTTTAAAGCTAATTTTATTTAATAAAAATGTTGAGGTTATTTGAGGTGTATATTCAACTCTATATGCTGTGTATTTATTCATAATATCTATTGGCGTATTGCTATGAAAGCCATCAGAACTACAAGTTATTTCATTACCATTAACATTTGCTATTTTGCCAATTTCTATTGCTAGTTTTAAAGCTGTATGATGATAATTCTCTAAATTACTACCTGCATTTGTAACAATAAAATTCTCAGTATTTACATTCAAATAATCATTTGTGGTTGTACTAGTAATAAAACCACTATAGTTATTTTGAAAACAACTTTGTGCATAAATTGACAAAGGAAAAATTGCCATTGAGAAGACAATAACAGCAACTATTAGTTTTTTAATTTTTTTTAGATTTTCCATAATATAAATTTTAATATTAAAAATAATTTATTTGCAATATAATCTTAAAAAAACTAAAATAAAATTTTAAAAAAAGTCATTTGTCAATAAAAAATAGAAATTAAATTTCATAACTAAACATAATTAAGAACGTATATATCAATAAAATAGGTTTTTTTACAGAAATTATTTATGACATCAATAAAGGTTTTTTGTCAATGCCCAATTTTATTGAAAAATAAATACAAACAACTGATAATCAATTATATATAGGCATATATTTTATGCAATTAAAAAAGTAATTTCATTTTACCTTTGGTAGTTTTTTATCAAAATTTTTAAACCACTTTAGTAATTTCCCATCTGTTGCTTTAATAGTATGCCAATCTTGTTCATCAATACTATCCATTTCAGAATTAAACATTAAGTCTGCCATGCTAATTGCTTGTGATGTGTCTACTTCGCCACCACCAAAATAGGTATCTATAAGATATTGATGCAATTCTTTAGGTGTTGGGTGATTGTGTATCACATCCATTTTAATTTCTCCAGCACCAATTAAGTTTTCCATTTTTGCTAAGAACTCACCACTCATCATGCTATCAAAACCTTGTTCTCTATATGGTTTATTTATATCTAACATTTGTCCTGCTTCTAAGCCTAATATTTTTGCAGCTTCAATTTGCATCGTTACCAACAAATTTTCTCTTTTAACTGATTGCTTATTCTTGGCTTGTATTTTATCATCTGCACTTTGTGTAGAATGACGAATATTATTTGATTCTTGTGTATTAATTCTTGAATTTTGATTCGTGTTTCTATTTGGATTGTACCAATAAGATTTTTCTTGCCATGCATAGTTTGGTAGACGAACTCTATTTATCTTTTTATGTTGATATAGTACATCCCAATTTATATTAATTCCTTGGCAATATAAAGTTTGCAATATTGTATAAAAATTCTGTACATCATCTGATTGGTGCTTTGATGTGTACACATAAATATTATCATTATTGTTTAATATATTTTTTGCTAATGATGATAAAACTGGATTGCTACAACATTCAACAAAAATATTATTTCCAAATTGCTGTGCAATTGTCTGCACACCTTAAATGTATTGCACAGGCACTCGCAACTGCTGTGCTAAGTACAACGCATCTATAGTTTCTAAAACATTTCCATCAATATTAGAAATAATTGGAATAGTAGGTTTTGAAAATTGTATGTGTTGGATTTTTTCTTGAAATTTTGCCACAATGCTATCCATCTGTTTTGAATGAAATGCGTGTGATACTTGCAATGGCACGGCTTTTATATTTTGAGTTTTAAGTCTATCCATAAAAGTTGCGATATTTTCTTTTGTGCCTGTGATGGTTGTATTATTTTGAGTGTTGTATCCAGCAATTTCAATAATGTTATCTTCATTTATTTGCTCAATTGTGCCTGCATTGCAAAAAACTGCTGCCATTGTACCAGCATCATCTTGAATTGATTGCATTAAAGTTGCTCTTTGGTACACGATATTGATTGCATCTTCCAATGAAAAAACATTAGCCACACACATTGCAACAATTTCACCAATGCTATGTCCAATTAAGATATTTGGTTGTACACCATAATGCATCAAAAATTTAGTCAATGCATATTCTATTGTAAAAATTGCAATTTGCGTGTATTGTGTTTCATGAATTTGATGTGCGTTTGTTGCATCTTCCCAAATAATGTTTTTCAAATCATTATTAGATAATTTATTATATACATTATTACACAAATCAAATTCTTGTTTAAATACATCAAATGTTTGGTAATATTTTTTGCACATGCCAAAATACTGTGAGCCTTGACCTGCAAATTGAAAACATATATTATTTATATTATTACTTGAAAAAAATAATTTTGGGTTTGATTTTTTGTTTATAAAATCTTCTAATGCTTGAATGATTTGCTCTATGTTCTTGGCATTAATTGAAAGTTTATAATCAAAAATATTTCTATTATTGAGTGTATAGCAAATTTCTGTAAGTGTGTGTGTAGACCAAATTTCTTTCTCTGTAATGTATTTTTTTGCTAAGTCTACAAGTGCGTTTTCTGTTTTTGCTGATAGATTAAAAATATATGGTGCATTTATAGCATCAGAAATATTTTTAGCTATTCCATTTTGAAGAATTAGATGTGCATTTGTTCCACTATAACCTGATAAATTTATTGATGCAATTTTATTCTGCTTTGTCCAATTTTGGTGTTCTCTTGAGATATTTACATTTACATTTTGCCAATCTACATCTTGATTTAATTCCTGAATATTGATTTGAGCTGGCATAGTTTGATGTTGCATGGCTGTCATTATTTTAAATAACATAGGCATACCTGTACAAGCTTCTAAATGTCCGATATTGGCTTTCACAGAACCAACATTTATTTTATCTTTTTTATTTTTAAATGCTTGATGAATTGCCTGAACTTCCATAGCATCAGTTGTTTTGTTGCCAATACCATGTGATTCTACATAATCAATATCATCAATTGTTAGATTTGCTTGTTGCAATGCTTCTTGAATTGTAGCAACTTGCACACTTGGATTTGGTGCTGTAAAACCATTGCTTGTACCATTGTGTTTGATAACTGATGATTTAATTATCAACTCGATGTTATCTTGGTTATCTATTGCATCTTGGTTTCTTTTTAGAATAAGAATAGCTGCACCTTCGCCACGAATATATCCATCTGCATTTTCGGCAAATGCTTTTGTAGTTCCTGTTGGTGATACAGAACCCATTTTTGTTAGTGCAACAAATATTTCTGGCGTTAATAGTAAATTGGCTGATGCAATAACAGCCATGTCTATTTCTCTATTTTGCAATGCATGTTGTGCTTGATGAATGGCACTCAACACTGATGAACATGCTGTATCTATTGCAATACTTTGTCCATTAAAATCAAAAGAATAAGAAATTCTACCACATATTGTTGCAAATGGAATTCCTGTTGCGTCATATATATCAATATCTTCTAAGTTGCCACTTCTTAATCTTGCTTGTGCATAATCACTCAAACCTACTGCAACAAAAACACCAATATTTTTTCCTTTTAATTTTTGAGTTGCAATACCAGCATTTTCAAATGCTTCGTAAGTTAGTTGTAATAATATTCTTTGAATTGGGTCGATAGATTTTGCTTCGCGTGGTGGAATGCCAAAAAAATCTGCATCAAACAATGAAACATTTTTGTTTAAAAAAGTACCATATGGTGAGTTTGTTTTTCCATTAGCATATACATCAGTAGAAAAAATTTCATCAACATTAAATCTTGTAATTGGTATTTTAGAAACTGCGTCTTTTTTTTCGTATAATAAATTCCATAATTTATCTAATGTATCAATGCCATTTGGAAATGCAAAAGCATGACCTATGATTGCAATATCTTCTTTTGTTGGTATGTTATCTACATACTTTTGTGATAAATCATTTTCGAGTTGTTTGATTTTGATGAGCGACTTTTTGAGAAGCTCTTGCATTTGTTGTATTTGTATTTCGCTCATGTTGGGTTATATTTTATCGTTCAATTGTTTCATTAGTTCATCTATAGACAAATTGGAAGTATCGCGTTGTATTTTAAAAGCGACACTAGATTCTATCAATGCTAAAATAGCAGCTGGTATAAATTTTATTAATATATCTCCAAAATATTCTTCTTTAAGTATATCAATTGTTGTAACATGTAAAGTTTTAATATTATTTTTGTTGCAAAAATTTAGAATTTTTCTTAATTGTTTTGGATCTTCTGCAAATCTATTAGACCATTTTATTTCTAATGCAAAATATGGCTTTTGATAGATTGGGTCAAGTATTACGACATCTACTTCACCTTCATTCCAACGAGCATAGTATATATTTTTAAGTATATATCTTTGGTGATAATACTGTGCGTATATTGCAGATTCTACAATGTTTCCAAAATTCTTATCTTCCTTATTAGCACTCATAAATAAGGCACTGCGTAAAGATGTATTAGTTAAATAAACTTTAAAGAAATTTGCCTTTTTAAATTTCTTACTATTTTGATCTATTCTATGTACTATATGAATTAAGAAAGCTGCTTCTAGATATTGAAGATATTTTTTTATAGTGTTTTTTGCTACTCCTGAATTTGAAGCAATAGCATCTAAAGAGAATTCTAATCCTGTATTATACGCGATATAATTAAATAAAACATTTAATTCTTGTATATCCTGAACACCATACAAATTTGGTAAATCTTTTAATAATACTTTCTCAATAATATCATTTTTCAGATATCGATTTATGTTTTCTTGCGCAATTTTAGAAATTGATACTTCTGGATAACCTCCAAAATTTATAAAATAAAGAAATTCTGAATTTAGTTTGTCAATATTTTTTTCTATGTTCTCATTCCAAAAAATAGCTTCTTTAGAATTTTCATACCTTAATACTAAGTATTCATAAAATGAAAGAGGTGGTAAAATAAAATCTGTAAATCTTCCAGCACCTGATTCTATGCTTTTTAATTTTAAGGCTGCCGCAGATGAACCAGATACTATAAATTTAATATTATGATAAGTATCTACTAATGATTTTAAATGTAATTCCCAATTATTTAGGTATTGAATTTCATCAAAAAAAATATATAGGTCATCGTTTTTATTGAGCTTATTGATTTCCAAAAAATATATTAGTAAACTTTCTAACGGTATTTTGCTATATGTTGGAGTATCTATAGAGAAATAGCATATTTTATTACTTTCTATTCCTTCATCAATTAGTTTTTGTATTGTATGATTAATCATCACTGTTTTTCCAACCCTTCGTGGTCCCATTAAAACAACAGCTCTTTTTATTTCCTTTTCTATAACTAATGGATAGAAAATATCAAAATATGGTCGTTTACTCATTTTTTTGAAGAAAATTTCAATTGAATTTTCTTGCCACCATGAATTATCTGAATGTATTCTATCTATTATCTGTTTTTTATCAATAAACATAGTATAAGATTAAATAATTAACTCTAAACAAACAAATATAGTAATATAAAATCAAATTATTATGCTTATTTTATAATTTATCGTTCAATTGTTTCATTAGTTCATCTAAACTTAGGCTATCTACTTCTGTTTCTATTGTATTTTTTTTAGCTGTTGTTTGCTCTATATTTTGATTGTACTGTTCTTTTAAATTTAATTCATCTGAAAGATAATTTGCATATTTTTCTACAGTTGGGTAACTCCACACACTTGAAACATTGAGTGTAATATTAAAGTCTGATTGTATTTTATTTTTTAGTTGCAATGCCATCAAAGAATCAACGCCTAATGACTTGAATGTTTCATCTATCTTTAATTTTGTTACAGGAATTTTAGTAATGGTAGAAATATGATTTTTAATTTTTTGTTGAATCAGTTCTACTGCTGTGTCTAAATTTCTTTGTGTGTACACTACATCTTTCTCTACACTATCTTCTATTTGTATAGTTTTCTGCTCAATGAAATTTTAAAATAAAATGTTTTGTTGTGTATTTTTATAGGTTTCTTTCCATTTATTAAAATCAATCTTCAAAGGAATAATTTGGTTGAGTTTATTGCTTTCCATCATGTCAAACAATTTTGGCAATTCGTTTTTATAAATTAATCCTAAACCTTGATCTGATAGATTTTTACCACGTTTATCATCTTGAGCAGCCAATCCAACTTCTGCAATATTTCCCCAATTTACAGCAATTGCATTGCCACCAATATTATTTATATAATTTACAAAATTATCTATAAAATAATTTGCACCACTGTACACAGCTTGTGCCAGAGTACCCAACACGCTTGCTGCTGACGAAAAGAAAATTAATCTCACTTCATTTTTATCTGAAAAATATTTTTGTATATTTTTTGCGATATCAAGTTTAGGTTGTAGAATTGATTTTGCTGCATCATTATTTATATCTTGAAAAAGGCCATCGGCTAAAACTGCTGCTGCATGTACTACAGTTTTGATTGCTGGCATGTTTTTTTCTATTGCAACAATGCTATCATGTACAACTTGACTGTTGGTATAATCTGCTTTTAGTATTGCTACTTTTGTATTGTTGTGCGTAAATAAATCTAATGCTTCATCCGTTTCTGGCTTAGCTCCGCTCCTACTTACTAATGCAATATTTTTGTGTCCTTTGTTGCTGTAATCAATTGCCAATTGCAAGCCCAATCCACTTGTGCCACCAACTATTAATATTGTTGCATCTTTGTCTAAATTATTTGCAGAATCATTAGATAATGTTGGTACTGAAATAATTTTTGGGACATAGTATGTATGCTCTCTTATTGCAATTTCTGAATATTTATTTTCTGTGTTTAAGCTATTTAAAATATTTTCAACATCAATTTTATTGTCAATATCAATATGTTTGAATGTGATAGAATTTTCTTCATTTCTCAATGTTCTAAAAATTCCAGCTAATACACATGCTTGCTCATTCAATGTCTTTTCGTTGTTAATAATTACAGCATTTGAAGTAAGCAAAATAATATTTGATTGATGTTTATTTTGTGAGGTGTTTTTTATTTGTTGTTTTAATTTTTCAATTTTAAGATACACATCATCCTTGCTTTCATTATTTTCAAGACAACAGATTATTATATAATCATAAATCTGACTGTCTTCTTTTTCTGTATCAACTGAATTATTGTTGTTGATTAATGCAGATTTTATATTTTCAAAAACATTAGATGATTTTTGATATTCTAACAGTAATACTTTTTTGTTTTCTATTTTATTTGAATTAATATCTACAATTTCCCATTTTGTCGTATAGATATAATCTATTGAAATGTCTTCAGATTTAATATTACTTTGGATTGGTTGTTGCACATTAGGTTGCTCATCAAACCAATATCTTTCTTTTTGCCAAGCATAGTTTGGCAATAAAATAAATTTATTTATATTTTCATAAATATTTTTAAAATCTATCTGAATGTTATGTTCATATAAATCTGATAAGTTTTTGTAAAAAGTTTCTACATCATTTTTTTCTTTTGTAAGTGATGCAATTGTTATTGACTTAGAACTTGTGGTATCAATATTTTGTTGAATAGCATGTAATAGTGTTTGATGTGGGCTCATTTCTATGCACACACATTGATGTTGTTGCAATATCTGTGTAATGGCATCTTTGAAATGGACAGTTTGTCTTAAATTTTGTTTCCAATATTCTGCATTCAAATTGTTGCCATCAATTTTAGTTTTATACACTGAAGAATAAAACTCTACATTACTATTTTTTGGTAACACATCTTGTAATACTTCTTTCAGTTGTTCATCAATGCCTTGCATGTGTACACTGTGCGATGCAACATCAACTTTTATCAACCTTGCAAATCTATCTTCTTGTTCTAATTCATTTGCTAATTTTTCAATAGTATCTTTATCACCTGACAATACCAAAGAATTATTGCTATTAACTACTGCAACAGATACTTGTTCATTTATATTTTCTATTCTTTTTAATGCTTCATCGTAAGCTAAATCTGTAGCCAACATTAAACCACGTCCACTTACTTGTTTCATCAATTTACTTCTATTGCAAATTATTTTTACTGCATCTTCTAAAGAAATAATTCCTGCAATATGTGCTGCTGCAACTTCACCAAGACTATGCCCAATTACTGCATCTGGAAAAACACCTTTGCTTTGCCATAGCTTTGATAATGCAATGCTAATTGCAACAAGTGTTGGTTGTATAATATCAAGTTGATTGAATTTTTCTTCGTCATTAGAATTTAATATTTCTATTAAGTCCCAATCAGTTTGTGTTTTTAGAATAGCATTAAATGCATCTATTGATTCTTTAAATACTGCTTCTTTATCCATTAGATTTAGTGCCATACCTAGCCATTGTGCGCCTTGCCCAGGAAAAACAAAAACAGTTTTTATATTATCATCAGTATCATATCTAATATTTTTTTCTACATCTTTAGTTTCTAAAAAATCACTTATCTGCTGTAATATCTCATCTTTACTTGATGCTACAAAAGTTTTTCTATACTTATAATGTGTTCTTCTGAGCGCAGCCATCGCACAGATATCTTCTAAATTCACATTAGATGATTGAATAAAATCATCATATTTTTTTACTACTTCTAATAATGCATTTTCGGATTTTGCACTAATTGGAAGTATAAATATATCGTTTCTTAATGTTGAATTTCTTTCATCATTATTTTGATGATGTCCAAGAATCACATGTGCATTTGTGCCTGTTACACCAAAGCTACTTACGCCAACAAATTTATTTTCAGGTTGCCATGTTGTATTTTCTTGAACAACTTTTATTGGAAGACTTTCCCAATCTACAAATTGATTTAATTCTTCACTATGTAAATTTTTGGGTAGAATTCTTTGATTGATGGAAAGTATATTTTTTATCAAACCAGCCAAGCCTGCAACACTTTCTGTATGACCAATATTTGATTTTATTGATGCGATATGCAAAGGATTTGCATTTGTTTTTGTTGAACTAAAGACAGTTGATAATGCTTCTAACTCAATTGGATCACCAATTTTTGTGCCTGTGCCATGTGCTTCTATGTATTCAATATCTTTTGGATCTAACTGTGCATCTTTGATGGCTGTTTGAATTAATTTTGTTTGTGCTAAAACACTTGGTGCTGTAAATCCATTGCTTTTGCCATCTTGGTTTACTGCTGTTCCTTTTATTACTGCAAGAATATTATCATTATCATTTATTGCATCGTTTAATCTTTTTAATACAATAATTGCTGCACCTTCTGAACGCACAAATCCATTTGCTTGATTTGAAAAAGGACGACATCTTGAATCTTTTGATAAACCACTAAGTGCTGTAAAACATATTGAAAGTTCTGGTTCTAAAATTAAATTTACTGCACCAGCAATTGCCAAATTACTTTCTCCTTTTCTCAAAGATTGTACAGCCAGATGTGTAGCAACTAATGATGATGAACATGCAGTATCTACGGTAACTGATGGCCCTTGAAATCCGAAAGTATATGATATTCTACCTGCATTGGCACATACAGCAGAACCTGTGTATGAGTATGGATTTACTAAATTATAATCTCCACTTCTAAAATGTTTTTTTTGGTAATCGATGCTAGTGATGCCAATAAATACACCAGTTTCTGAATTAACTAATGTTTGTGTATTTAAACCAGCATTTTCAATAGCTTCTTGTGTTAGTTCTAATAAAATTCTTTGTTGTGGATCTAAACTTTCAGTTTCAATTCTTGTTAAATCAAAAAAAGGTGCGTCAAATAAATCTATATTCTTTAAGTAACCACCTTGTTGTAATACTGATTTTCCAAGGCTTCCATCAGCATCATAAATTTTTGAGTTATCATATCTTGATGTTGGAATATCTTCTATTGCATCAATATTTTTTAATAATAATTCTGATAATTTTTCTACGCTATCTGCATTGCCTGGGAAACGAAATGCCATACCAACAACTGCAATTGGTTCATGTTGTTTGTTTCTTTCCTGTTGCAATTGACTTTTTAAATCTTTTATTGCAGTAAGTGCTTGTTTTATCTGTGCTGCGTATTTCTCTTGATCAGTCATTATAAATTTTTTAATTCATCATCTAATAACTTGCTTAATTCATCTAATTCACTATCTACAATTATTTCTTCTTCTGCAATTATTTGTTGCTGCTTATTATCTTCTGATGATTTTTGATTTTCAATTTCTATTGTTTGTGTATTGTTATCTATTGGCTGATTGTTTTTAATCTCCAATTTATCTAATAAAAATTTGGTGTATATTTTTATTGTAGGATATGTCCAAAATGATGTAACAGAAAGTTTAGTTTCAAATACTTTTTCTAATTGATTTTTTAATTGTATAGACATCAGTGAATCTATACCTAATGATTTGAATGTAGATTGTGTTTGAATATTATCTGTAGTAATTTTTGTTACTTTTGATATTGTTTCTTTGAGTTTGTTTTCAATGCTATTCTCAATTATTCCTGCATCTTGTAAAGTAGACAAAGTATCTACAAATGATAATGCTGTTTCTTTTTGAACTTCATTTTCTTGTGTATCTAATAAATCAAAGTATGGATTATCTTTTGCAGAAGCATAATTGTTTTTCCATTTTGCGACATCAAATTTAAAAACACCTATATTGGAATAGTCTGTGGTTATTGATTTTTTGAAATAATCTAATGATTGTAATGAACTCATTGGTTCTATTCCTTCGTTCTTTAATCTTTCTGCTCTATTTTTTTGTGATGCTGCCAAACCTACATCATCTATCGTACTCCATTGAATACTTATAGCTGGTAAGTTTTTTAATTTTCTATCATGTGCTAATGCATCTAAAAATGCATTGGCTGCAACATATGCACCTTGCCCTGGTGATGAAAAGAGTACAGCAGAAGAACTAAATAAAACAAAATAATCTAAATCAATTTTTTTAGTAAGTTGGTGTAAATGTAATGCTCCTAATATTTTTGGTGTTACTACATTATAATATTTTTCTCTAGAAATATTAATAATTGCTGCATCATCCAACAAACCAGCTAGATGAAAAACACCTTTTAATGGAAAATCTATATGTATATTTTGAATGATATTTTTTAGCTCAGCTTCGTTGGCTACATCTGCTTGTTCTACTTGTAATGTTGCGTTGTATGTATTTCTCCATTCGTCTAATTGCTTTGCAACATCATTTTTTGGTAAATTTCTTCCTATTAATATTAAATGCTTTGCACCAAGTTCTAACAACATTTTTGTGTATGTTAGTCCTAATCCACCAAATGCTCCAGTGAGTAAATAACTAGCTTTATCATTAACTAAAAATTGAGCTGTATCATTAATTTGTAAATTTTGTTTATGTTCAAAATTAATAATAATTTTACCTATATGTTTTGATGTATTTAATTTTCTAAAAGCTTCTTTAGTATCACATACATCAAATACTGTAGATGGCAATGGTTGCAATTGGTTGTCTTCTAATAGTACGCTTATGTCTTGCAATAATTCTCCTAATATTTCTGGTTTTTCAAATAGCATTTTTTCTGCATCAACCATAAAATAACTTAGTGACTTTTTGAAAACTTCTAATCCAATTTTAGAATTTTCAAATATATCTTTTTTTCCAATTTCTATAAATCTGCCAAAAGATGTGAGTAGCTCTAAACTTTTATACATTGCTGCTCCTGTTAGTGAATTGAGCACAACATCTACACCATAATTATTTGTATCTTCTAGTATTTCTTCATAGAAATCTGTACTTCTTGAATTGTATACATTATCTACGCCAATACTTAATAGATAATCTCGTTTATCATCGCTGCCTGCTGTTGCAAAGATTTCACATTCGTACAGTTTACAAATTTGTATTGCTGCCAAACCAACACCACCTGTTGCTGCGTGAATTAATACTTTATCACCTTTTTTTATTCTAGCTAATTCTACTAAACTATAATATACTGTAATAAAAACTGCTGGTATAGTTGCTAGTTCATCTACACTTAGATTATTTGGTGCTTTGCACAATGCATTACCATTTACAATTGTATGTGATGCTAATGTATCATAAGCCATTCCATATACTCTATCATTCTCCTGAATATGATGTATATTTTTCCCAACCTTTTTTGCAATACCTACACATTCAATACCAAGTGTTCCAAAACCATCTACTTTTCCTGGACAAATGCCTAATACTGAAAGTAAGTTCATAAAATTTACACCTATACTTTCTATTTCTACTAATACTTCATCTTCTAAAATATTAGGTAAATTAATTTTATTAAAAACAATATTATCAATAACACCAATGCTTGACATAGATGATTTGAATGGAATATTATTTGCTGAAATTATTTGTGTGTTTTCGTTATCTATTTTTTCTACTTGATTTAATCTCGTTGCAAAGAATTGATTGTTACGAATTGCAATTTCATTTTCTTTTTGTTGTTGAGCTATGATATGAATAGCTGGAATAATATCTTCTGTATTTTGAATATCAATAACTGATGGTTTGAGTTCATTATTTTCATTCCACAATACTCTAACAAATGCTGGAATTTGATGGTGTAGTGGATTAATTACTTCATCTTTTTGAGTTGCAATTGCATGTTGTGTAATGCACCATAATCTTATATCAAGATTGAGTGTAGTAATTGTTTTTACTAAGTTTGCAATAGCAAGAATAGTTTGTTCTTGTGCAGCAATTATTTTACTTGTATCATTAATATTTTGCAATGCATCTACACAAAATATTATTTGTGTGTTTGAGTTAATGCCTATGCTTCTAAATGATTTGAGCATAGCTTGCTCTGAATAATCATTAATATCTAAATATCTAACATCAAAATCATTATTATAAAATGCATTATAAAATAATTCTGCTATTGAATTGTTATGCACAACTAATACATCATTTCTTGACTCATTTTCTATTGGATTTATTTCTACTGCAATAAGTTCATGCCATACATCTTCTGTAAGTTCTTGCTCAATTGATAGATTTCTAAACTCAACATGTTGTGCAGAAATAACACATGTATCGTCTTCAAAAACAAATAAATCTACAATACAATTATTGTCATTTATCGATTTTAATACTACTTGTGTTTTTAATTTATTTTTTGATATATCTTTATATAATGTATATTTTTCTATACTGTATGGAACAAATGTTTTATTATATTTTAAATATATTGGTGCTAATATTGTTTGTAAACATGCATCTAATAAACTTGGATGTGTAACATAATTTTCTAATTCTATTTGCAAATTAATATCAGCTTCAAAAATATTTTGGTTGTAATGAATTGATTGAATTCCTCTAAAATTATCACCATAATTTAGGTTAATTGATTGACACAACTCATAATGCATTTCATGTGATATTGAATTTGCATCAGATATTGTAATTAATTTTTTATTACTTACTGCATTTTCTTTTAATAATATTTCAGACCTACAATGTAGTACTTCCTCTTCGTGTTGTTCAGAAACAATGACACATTCGTATAAATTTCCAATATTTTCTTGAAGTATGATTTTTACTGGAATATTTTCTTCTTCTTTTAAAACTAAAGATTGATAAATAGTAATATTTTTAAATTCCGCAATTTTATCAGAAAATAATTCATTGCAAGTAGCTTGAATTAACTCAATAAAACCTGATGCTGGAAACAATATTTCATCATTTACTTTGTGGTCAGCTAAATAATTAAAAGCATCTAAATTAAAATTACATTTCCATATATGCGTATTTACATTATTATTAAATATATATTCTTGCAAAAATAAATGTGCTGGCTTTCCTTTTACAATTCTATTTTTTTGTAATAGATTCGTTTCTGTATTTTTTATCCAATAATATTCTTTCTGCCAAGGATATTCTGGTAATAATATTTTTTCATAATTAATACCATAAAGATTTTTCCAATTAATAAGTATTCCATTGCAATATGCTTGTGCAATATGTTTAGAAAAATTTCTTTCATCATCTGTATTTTTTTCTAAACTACTTAAATATTGTGCGTCCGAATTTTTGTGCTCAATATTTTCTTGTATAGCTTGCGACAAAATTGGGTTTGGACTTATCTCAATAAATGTATCAACGCCATCATTTATTATTTGTTCTATTGCAGAAGAAAACTGTACCGTATTTCTAAGATTATCTACCCAATAGTTTGCATCTAATTTATAATTTTTTAATTGAGTTGGATTTACTGTAGATTGAAAAATAATTTCACTCTCTTTTGTGCTTACATTTTCAGTGGCTATTTTAAGCCTTTCTTTCAATGCATCCATGTGTTTACTATGTGATGCAACATCAACTTTTATCAGTCTACTAAAAATTTCTTGTTGTTCAAAATATTGAATAATTTGTTCTACTTCATCTTTATTGCCCGTAATTACAGTAGATTTTGGACTATTGACAACACCAATATTTACATTAATCAGTTGCAATTTGTCTAAAGTATCTTGTACTTCATCAGCAGAAAGTGCAATATAGCCCATTGCGCCTTTGCCACTTTGTTCTTTCATTAGTTTGCTTCTAGTACAAATAATATTAGCTGCATCATTCAATGAAATTTTATCAGCAATATATGCCGCAACTTCGCCCATGCTATGTCCAATTACTGCATAAGGTTGCACACCAAGATGCATCCACAATTTTGCTAAGGCAATTTCTATAGCAACTAAAGCTGGCTGTATAATATCTATTTCTGTGATATCATTTTCATCAAAGAGTTTTTCAGTTAAGTTCCAATCAACAAATTTTAGAAATTCAATCTCACAATCATCAATATATTTTTTGAATATTGGTTGATGTTGGTACAATTCTTTTCCCATTTTTTGCCATTGAGAACCTTGTCCTGGAAAAACAAAAGCAATTTTTCTTTGTTGAATTTCTGCATATCCATCAAGAACAGCAATATCTTCTTTTCGTTCAGCAATATTTTTTAAAGCATCAATTAATTCATTAAACTCAGAGAAAACAATTGCTTTTCTTTGTTTTAAATTTGACTTAAAAAAACATATATTTTTTAATATATTATCATAATTATAAGTATCTAATTTTTTTATATATTTTTTAGCATAGCTAATTAATGCTTCTTGATGATTGGCAGAAAATGGAAATATTTTTGTTTTAGGTTGTGTAATATCTACTTCTTGATTTTTATTACTATCAAAAGATTGTACTATAATATGTGCATTGGTGCCTGTGATTCCAAATGCATTGATGCCTGCGATTAGTGTATTATCTTCATTCGCATTCCAAGTTATTGCTTCCGTAGGAATTTTCACACCTATATTTTCCCAAGCAATATCAGTATTTGGCTCATAAAAATGTAAATTTGGTGGAATTGTTTTATGCTTCATTGCCATCAATGTTTTAAACAATCCAGCAAATCCAGCTACAGATTCTGTGTGTCCAATATTTGTTTTTATTGAGCCGACAAAAATATTATTATCTATTGTTCTATTGTTTTTAGATAACGCATTCCAAATCGCATTTATTTCTGATGGATCACCTGCTTTAGTTCCCGTTCCATGTGCTTCTATGTATTGTACCTTATTTGTATCTATATTGGCTTTTTTGTAAGCCTCTTCAATCATTATTTGTTGTGTAATACTACTTGGTGCCAACATATATTTATCAGATGCACCATCGTTGTTGCACACACTTGCTGGCAATACAGCATAGATTTGGTTATTGTCTTTTATTGCATCACTCAATCTTTTTAGAATAACCACAGCTGCACCTTCTGAACGTACGTAACCATCTGGATTGTTTGAACCGAAGTGGCATGCACCATACTCTGATAATAATCCAGAGCGAGAATAACCGACTGAAATGAAACTATCGATAATTGTATTTGCTGCACCAGCAAATGCCACATTACATTCTTTTGATTTTAAGCTTTGCATAGCCAAATGCATAGCTACTAATGATGATGAACATGCTGTATCAACAGTAATTGATGGTCCTTGTAAGTTATAGAAAAAAGATAATCTTCCAGACAATGGGTATCTTTTAGAACCAGTTGTGGAATATACATCAACATCATGTGGCGTTTGTGCTAGTTTATGTTCAAAATCATTGAGCCAACATCCTATAAATACGCCAGTTTTTGAACCATATAATTTCTCTAATGGTATTCCTGCATCTTCAACAGCATTGAACGAAGTTTCTAACAATAATCTTTGTTGTGGATCTAATTTTTCTGCCTCTTTGGCTGAAATTTGGAAGAAATTAGCATCAAAATATTCAATATCATTTAGGAATCCACCTTTCTTAGTTACAATTTTTCCTTTCGTTCTTTTATTGTTTACTAATGCATCGATATTATTAATTCTATTTTCTGGAAATGAGGTAAGTGCATCTTTTTTGTTGATTACGACATTCCATAAATCTTCTAAATTACTGATATCGCCTGGTAATTTGCATGCTACACCAATAATAGCAATAGGCTCATCGTATGTGTGCTGATTGACATTCATCAGAAATAAAATTAAGAAAAAAAATATGAATTAAGAAACAGTACTAGTATTTGCTTTAGCTTTTTCCTTTAGCTCATTTTCTAATTTACCATCTTTAATTGCTTTTCTAATTAATAATGGAATTACAACTAAAACAATTCCTATTGCAAATCCAATTAATCCAAAGAACAATGTACTTTTATATTTTGGATATGTAGCAAATCTTGGATTATCGACAACACGTACTGGACTGGCTTGCGGTTTAGAACTTGATTTTGCTGCCTCTTTGGTATTCAATGCTTCATTGTAAGCTATTTTTAATATTTGTAAATCAGACCTATATTCATCTTGGTCATATACTCCTTGACGTTTAATATTAAAAATATTTTGATCTTGCATTTGTGCCAGTTTTTTTTCTCTAAAATCTATCTCACCTTTTAGAGAATCTAATTTTTTGTCTATTGTTTTATATGAAATCTGAGCACTCTCAATCTGCTGTTCTTGATAATAATCAGTTACACCTTCTATAATATGAATTCCTAAATTTCTAGACAATTCATAGTTTGGTGTTGTAATTTCTGAAAAAATAAGACCTGATGTTACTTCGTATTCTGCCTCTAATAATTCTTCTGCAAATAATGTGTACATCGTTCTAGCGATACTATCTTCATCGTTTGAAAAGTCATCTATATTTTCAGCTGTAAATCCAAAGTTTTCTTTTCCTTTAATTTGTTTAAATCCAGCATCAAGATTATAGACTCTCATAAACTGATTTCCAAGTTTATCTACTTTTCCATCTACTTCTACATCTTTTAATAAAGCGTTGTAAAAAATTAATCTTGATTGGTATAAACCTGCTAATAAATCTACTTGAGTACCACTGGCACCCATACCTAATGACGATGCTAATGATATTAGACCTGACGCCGCAATTCCTTTTGGATCGACTGTATTAAATGAAGTAAATGCGACATACTCAGGTGGTGCTTTTTTAGCATACAAATATAATAAGTATGTCATTCCACCTACACCAATAATTACGATATAGAATTTTTTTAATAAATATTTTAGATATCCACCAATTGAATCTGCAATATCTACTAGCCTAACGTCTTCTTCTTCAAATAATTCTTTATTGGAAGTTGCCATATTTATATTATTTTAAAAATATAATTAATAATGCTGTAGATAATGCTGATGTAACACCTGCAATTAAACTTGGTAATAAGATATTGAGACTTACTGGCTCACGTGGAACTGATGGTGCTTTTGGTTTTTGCTTTTTCATTTCTACATTTACAATAGCACCTTCTACATCAATAGTTGGATAATTTTTAATACCCATAAAACTTTTAGTATACTCTACCTTTCCGTTTGGATAGAGCACCATTGTATTTTTCTTTTTTGCACTTTTTTCGAAACCACCTGCATAATTTTTCACATACCATCTCGCACTTTTCCCTGCAACAAACTTTCCGCTTATAGTTTGTGCACTATCTAAATGTGGATATCTAATTGCGCCATTTATTCTTATTAATTGATTTACAGTTGGAATCTCTATTAAATCGCCATCTTTTAAAATTAGATTTGACCTAGAATTTGGATCCTTGAAAGCATCTTTAAGTTCAAATACAGTTTTGTTCTGAGCAAAATCAGGTCGGATTAATTTTGCACTTTGTATGTGTGCATATGGTGTTAGTCCGCCAGCACGCTGAATGACATCTAATACTTTTTCAAATTTATCTAAGATTGTATAACTTCCCGGGAAAACAACTTCTCCGCTTAATGTTATTTTCATTTGTTCTGCAAAGCCAGGTGTTTTTCTTACATCTACTAAATCCATTGGCGATAACCTGAATGCTTTTGATACTTCATCTATTTCTAAATTAGATCCTATGGATATAGTTTTTACAACTATTCTTTTAGGTAAATACTTTTTCCCTAATGAGTCTTGATTTACATCAATTACTCTTGAAATTTCTATTTTGGAATTTGCTGCTTCTGTTTTTAAACCACCTGCATAAAACAATAAGTCATTTAATGTTAAGTTTTGAGAATATTCTAATACTGCAGGTTTTAGAACAGCACCTTGTATAGATACCATAAATTTTTCGGCAAAATTAGATTGTGAAAATATCTCAATTTTATCATCTTTCTGTAATAGGAAATTATCAGCAGAATTTGGATCTAATAAGATATTAGATAGTGAAAATTTAGTAATTACTTCTGATTGGTCTGGCATTTTTCTCTTTAGATATGCTCTATCAATATATGCATCTAATCTGATGCCACCAGCCATAATTATTACATCAGAAATTCTATAATTTTCTTTCAATTGATATCTACCAGGAAATCTTACTGAACCTGAGATATTTACGCCATTCTCTACTCCATTAGGAATAAATGATATATCAACAATATCGCCATCATTAAGTTTAAAATTTTCATTATTAAACATTAACTTTTCATAGTCAATATTAATAATTTCAGTTTTGTCTTTTACATATCTAGTTATTTGTATAGTTCTAATAAATGCATCTGGTTTTAATCCACCTGCAAATACAATTAATTCATTTAAACCTTCGTTTGATTTAAGCTCATAGATAGATGGTCTTCTAACAGCACCTTGAACTTTTACTAATTTTTCTGCTACTGGAACATAAACAAAATCTCCACTTTGTAGGTAGAAATTATCTTGAGGCATTGGATTGAATAAAAACTGATGTAAGTCGAATGTCTTTACCAATTTACCTTCTCTTTTTACCTGAATATTTCTTACTGTACCTATTCTAGTAACTCCATCAGCTGCATTTACTGCATTGAAAACAGAATTTATTGCTGGAATTTTGTAAGTTCCTGGAGTAATAACCTCTCCTACTAGATTTATATCTATTGACCTAGAGTAATTTAAGCTAATTTCATATTTTGTATTAGCTGGATTAATGAATGTATTTAATCTTTTGCCTATTACTGCTTTCGCAGCAACAAAAGTAATTCCTTTTAAATATAGGCGACCAAATTCTTTCTCTTGAATATATCCATCATCTCCAATCTTAAATTTGTTATTGTAATCTGCATATCCCCAAACAGAAATTAATAATTCATCTCCGACGCCAAGCACATATGAATCTGGTGCTTTGGTATCTGTAGATTTTAGAAATAATTGTAAGTTATCTGTCGAAAAAAATCTATGTCCAAATATTTCGTTTGATATATCTATATCTTTTAATTTTACTCTTTCGTTTCGCATGCTATCTAATGTTAAGAACATGGAGTCTTGTTTAACTCTCATTTCTAACATTAATGCAGCATAATCTGGATCTAGAATACTAGATATTATTTCTCCAGCAAGACCTGAACCTGAAGGTTGCTCTTCTGCTTTTCCACCTGTGAGTAATTTAATGATATTTGGATCTACACCTAGCATCTTTGCTTGTTGTAATGCAGCTGCTTGTGAAGCACCAGATGTACCTACTTTTGTTGTAGATGCTGTTCTTGCTGCATTCATTACAGAATTATATCCTGTGCTTCCGAGATTTAATAATTGACCTAACCCAACTTGCGTGTATGCTAAAAAGCTAAAATTTAGAAGAAATATACTAAAAAGGACTCTTAATTTCATTATATTATATTGATAGACTTAATTTATTTAACAAAGATACATAAAAAAGGCTACACGTTGTATAGCCTTAATTTTTTATGATATTTTTATAAATTTATTTATTCAAAGGATAGAATTCAACTCTTCTATTTAACTGATGGAGTGCTTCAGTGTTTGCATTAGGAATCATATTCACTTTTTCACCATAGTGTTCTAGTTTGAATCTGCTTCTATCAATTCCAAAGTTTTTAACAATATAATCAACTGCTGCATCTACTCTGTTTGCTGATAAATTGTCATTATACGCATCTGTTTGTCTAACATCTGTATGTCCTTTTGCAACTACTTGTAAATCTGGGTTATTCTTCATCACGTTGGCAATTTTAAATAACTCTGGTATTTCAGATGTTCTGATATTATATTTATCTAAGTCAAAGAATATTAATGATAAATTCCATCCACTAACGGTGCCTGTTTTAATCTCGTTATTGATAATATTTTTTACTTCTCGAATTTGTTCAGGAGTTAATCCGTCAGGTCTTATATTTATCCCTTCTTTTATTGGTAATAAAGGCGTTGAGAATGGTTCTGGATCTTTATGGTCTGGATAGCCATCTTTATCTGAATCAAGTGTTCTTCCGTGTGTATCTACTATTGCGTCTGGTTCTGTGTTTGGTTCTAAGTCTAATTCATCAATTACACCATCATTATCAGCATCTTTAACTCTGTATTGATTTTTAAGTTTTTCGTCTACCACATTCATATAAGCTTCTAATGGATTAACCCATTCATTGTGTTCTTTTTGTGCGCCTATTCTACCAAACTTAAATGTGATATTTGCATTCACATAAGAATATGCATCTCTATTCATTTTTGACAAAGAAACTTTAGTTGGTTTTCCTGAAATTGCATCAATTACATCTGCTCTTGACTGGAAGTTAAATGCATCTATCTTATCAGAGTTTGTAAATACAAACATTCCTTCAATTCCAAAATCTATTGTTTTTGTACATTTGAATTTTAATCCTAATGACAAAGGATAAACAATTTCAGTAAATTTATTTGTATATCCTCTTGTGTATGCTGAGCCTTTGATTGGATTATCATTTGCAACATTATAAATGTTTGATTCTAATCTAATGAATCCAATTCCTAAACGTGAGAAAACAGAAACTCTTCTTTCTTTCCATGGTTTTTGCTTAATATTTGATTTAATCCATCTATTAATTCCAAAAAACATATTACTCCAATTTACATAAGCACATATAGTTCCTTGATGAAAAACATTTGTTTTAAAATATACTTCTTGGTCAAATCCTAGTGTTTCCCAATGTTTTCTATCTTCAGCAAATCCACCTTTTGTAACAGTTCTTCCAGATAATTGTCCTAATGTATAATCTAAATTAATTCCGAAAATATTACCCATCATTTTAGTAATCCCAATTCCTGCGCCCCATTGAATTTCACTTGGAGATTTCATTTGTCTAAACCAGTCATAACTTCTAATATCTGTGAACGGAGAAGTTGCTCCACCATGTATGGTGAAAGACCAATCTTTTAAAAATTTTTTAGTTTCTATTCTTGATGATGTTGTCAAACTTGAACTTGACTTTTTATTCTTAGTATCAGATTGTTCGTTTGAAAATACTACATTTGCAATCATTAAGATTGAGAAAAACATGACTAGACGTTCATTTTTTAACATAAAAATTAGATTTTGCAACAAATATATAAAAGAAAATCTATTATTTAAGCAAAATTAACTAATTTATAAGAAATATAACATGAAAATTTTGGAGCAAAATGCAATTGTAGCCTTATCAACACCACAAGGAAATGGTGCAATTGCGATAATTAGAATTTCAGGCAATAATGCAATACAAATTTGTGATAAGATTTTCTTTGGCAAGCAATTGGCTGAGCAAGAGTCTCATACAATTCATTTTGGAATAATAAAAGATGCTAATGGCGAAAAAATAGATGAAGTTTTAGTTAGTATTTTTAAAAACCCTAATTCATATACAGGAGAAGATCTATGCGAAATATCATGCCATTGTTCAAATTATATTATTAGTAAAATAATACAATTAATTACTGAGAATGGTGCGATGCTAGCAAAAGCTGGAGAATTTACATTGCGTGCATTTATGAATGGTAAACTTGACTTAGCTCAGGCTGAAGCTGTTGCTGATATTATTGCATCTGATTCTGAAGCATCACATAGAATGGCCATGAAACAAATGCGTGGTGGAATTTCTAAAAAACTAAAATCATTAAGAACTGCTTTAATAGATTTTGCTGCATTAATAGAATTAGAATTAGATTTTGCTGAAGAAGATGTAGAGTTTGCTGATAGAACTAAATTAAAAAATACATTATTTGAACTTCTAAGTGAGCTAAACAATCTAATTCAATCATTTGCATATGGAAATGCAATAAAAAATGGAATAAAGGTTGCCATAGTTGGAAAACCAAATGCAGGGAAATCTAGTTGGATTAATGCATTGATGAATGATGAAGTTGCAATTGTATCAGAAATTGCTGGCACAACAAGAGATAAAATTGAATCGACATTAAATATTAATGGCATACAATTTAGACTAATTGACACAGCTGGAATTAGAGATACGGTAGATACAATAGAAAAAATAGGTGTGCAAAAAGCTTTGGAAACGATACAACAAGCAGCAATCATTCTTTATATTTTTGATATTACCAATTTAGATACAATAGACTTAGAAAAAGAACTTGCAGCTGTAAATAGGAACGAACATGTGCCATTAATCATCATTGCTAATAAATCTGATTTAGTACAAAAAATTTGAAAGACGATGACAAATTAAATACCTATAATAATATTCATATATCATCATCAAAAAACAATTCAGATATTCAAATGATAAAAGACAAACTATTTGAAACTGTAACACAAGACATAAAATCAAATCAAGAGAGCGTAATTGTATCCAATAGTAGACACTTGGAAGCATTGGAGCAATCTAAAATTGCTATTGAACAAATATTATTTAACTTAGATAGTTCAATTTCGACAGAACTAGTAACGCAAGATATAAAAATTGCATTAAGATACTTAGGATCAATCACTGGAGAAATAGATGTAGATAAAGACATATTAAATTCAATTTTCTCCAAGTTTTGTATCGGAAAGTAGTTATCTTTCTCTTATTTGCTAACTGCCTACTATTGTTGCATTTAATAATGTAGTTTCTTCTCTTTTTTGTTGCCCAATTGCACTTTATTGCTTATTTTTGTTGCCCAGTTGTTGCTCAAACAACAAATTTGTTGCCCAAAGGCACAAATTGAAAGGTACTGGTGAAATGATGCACCAATCAGCACCACCGAGCAACAACAGGCACTAATAAGCAACATATGAGTAGTACAATTAAAATTCCGAAATTCTGCCAACATTGTGGTCAGGCATTTGTTGCCCAAACCACTACAACTCGTTTTTGTGGTCATAAATGTGCCAGTAGAGCATACAAACAAAGAAAGCGAGAAGAGAAGGTTCAAACTACTCTATCCGACCAAATCAAATCCGTTACTTCTGCAAATTCCGAAAACCTGCAAAGTCTGCAAAGTTTGCCAATCAAAACAGGTAATTTTTTAAACCTTAGAGATAAAGAATTTTTAAGCGTTCAAGAAACTGCCATTTTATTAGGTGCAAGTCGTTGGACTATTCAAAGAATGATTCAAAGAGCCGAACTTAAAGCTGGCAAGTTGGGCAGGAGAACAATTATACCACGTTCCGAAATTGATAATCTTTTTAACTGATGAAGTATGAAAATAGCATTAAGACAACGTAAAAAGGGTAACAAGATTACCCTCTACCTTGACTACTACGACCAAGGAAAACGAGAGTATGAACATTTAGGTTTATACCTCACACCCGAACCCGACAAAGGAAGTTTAACCAAAGCACAAAAGGACGAGAACAAAAAAATCCTTGAATTGGCTGAGAGCATCCGAAGTAAAAGACATTTAGAAGTTCAAAACAGTATATACGGTTTCCGAGATAAGGAGAAATTGAAAGGCAGTTTCTTTGAGTTTTTTGATGCACTTACCGAAAAGAAAAAAGCCAGTTTGGGTAATTATGGCAATTGGAATGCTGTCCGTATTTTAGTAAAAGCCTATAATCCTAAAGATGTAACCTTTGAGCGATTAGATAAAGAATGGGTTGAAGGGTTCAAAGATTACCTGGACTATGAAGCCAAAACCAAAACAGGTGACGGAATTTCACTCAATACAAAATACAGCTACTTCAATAAATTAAGAGCTTCACTCAAACAGGCTTTAAAAGAGGGTCTTATTAAATTCAATCCATCTGAGCAAGTAGAACCATTTCCACAGGATGATGTAGAACGTGAATTTTTAACCCTTGAAGAATTACAAAAGTTAGCCAACACCCATTGCCGAAATGAAACGCTAAAGCGTATGTTCATTTTTTCTTGTTTGACTGGTTTAAGATGGTCGGATATTGAGAAACTAAAATGGTCAGAAGTTCAACATTCAGAAAACTTAGGCTACTTCATTCGTTTTCGTCAACAAAAAACCAATGGAGCAGAAACCTTACCCATTGCCGAAGAAGCAAGAGAATTATTAGGTGAACAAAAAGAACCAAAAGAAAAGGTCTTTACAGGGCTTAAATATGGCAACTGGAACAAAACCTACTTAAAGGATTGGTTAATTGATGCAGGCATCAATAAGCACATCACATTCCACTGTGCTCGTCATACTTACGCTACGCTTCAGTTGACTTTAGGCACAGACATTTACACCGTTTCAAAATTATTAGGGCATAAAAACCTTTCTACTACCGAGATATACGCAAAGGTTATCAACGAGAAAAAGGTAGAAGCTGCCACCAAAATCAAAATCAAATTATAAATATGGAAGCACCGCAAATATTTTTAGTAGAAGAACTTGAATTGAGAATATCAATTGAAGCAGTTGAGTACAAACATAAGTTTGACAACCTTTGGGAGCAATACAAATTCGACCCTGATTATTTCAACCGATTTATGGAAGGACCATTATTGAGTGAATTTGTTCAAACCATTTACAAAAGAACCCAACACCTCAACAACAATGAAATCAATAAATACCTTACGGTATCATTGAGCCAGTTTAAAACCCATAGTCCAAAGCTTCGCTTTGAAACTATGAAAGAACAGTATTATAGAGATTATTGGTTTCCTAATCCTGAACCAGACCATTATTCTAAAATGTCAGAGTATGAAAGCAAATATTTTGGTCACGTTTTTAAATGGTATGAGAAACATTTCCACCTATTCCAAGAAGCAACAGAACAAGCCCTACAAGACTTCAAAAAAGGCTATTTAGGTTCATTTGCCGACTTCTCTATTCAAGCCCAGCAAGAGCCTAAAGACAAACTAAAAACCAATCTTACTGTCAAAGAAATAGCCTATTTATTCAGGGCCTTGTATGATGAAGGTATCATTGAAGCAAAACACAAAACCGATATTTTCAACTTCATAGCTGAGAGCTTTTCATCCAAGCAAAAAGAAGATGTGAGTGCCAACTCTATCAAGAACGCTTTTGATGTTCCAGACTTTAATGCAGTTGATTTTTGGCAGGGAAAATTCATTCATTTAATGCAAAAAGCAAAAAAAGATAAAGAAAAATAAACAACCTAAATAACTGATAATAAACACAATAACATAGGGTTGCACAACCCTATGCAACTACCATAGCACCCATATAGTGCCTTGTTTTGCTTCCGTAATCATAAAAATATACAATGATGGAAGTAAATCAAATTCTCGAAAAGCTAAGTCAATTAGAACTAAAAATTGACGAGCAAAACCTACTTCAAAAAGAAGTACTCAATTTTAATGATGCCTGCAAGTATCTTGACATCAGTGCATCACATCTCTACAAGCTAACCTCACAAAAGCAAATCCCTCATTTTTGCCCACAGGGAAAAAAGCTCTATTTCAACCGACAAGAAATAGACGAATGGTTAATGCGTAATAAGCAGGAAACTTCAGAGGACATCGAAACGGCAGCAGCTAATTATTTAATCAGAAACAAACGTAAATAATTATGGGCTTTTATAGATTTTCCGAAGAAGAGGTTCAAGAAATCAAACAGCGTTTAGATGCCTTGACCATAGAAGTACGCAACAAGCAAAGAACAGAACCCGACCAAGTTTGGTATGATAATCAGGAGTTCCTCCAGATTATGAATATAAGCAAGCGTACCGCAGCTTATTGGCGTACCGAAAATGTAATTGCGTACTGTCAGGTAGGTAATAAAATCTACTACCGTTTATCCGACATTATGGATCTACTCGAAAAGAGTATTGTACCTGCAAAATTTACCAACCTTAATTTTTCTACTGATGACAACAATAACGACTTATAAAAATTTCAATATACCTATTGAGGAAGTTTCACTTTCCTCAATCATTTCTAATATCAAATCCGGCACTTACCACGATAGCATAAATGCTATTCGTATGGCTAAAGGTATGGGTAAACCCGAAAGAGCCGACCAACTCAAAAAAGAGCTTTTGGCGTTCACGCCTTCAGCTACTTTTAAAGACGGCAGAAAAAAAGAGTTACTCACCGCTTACAGCGGTTGCGTTCATCTTGATTTTGACAAACTTACACCAGAGGAATTACAACAGGCTTTTGACCTTGCGGTCAAAATACCTTTTACTTATGCTTGTTTCACAAGCCCAAGTGGTGATGGTTTAAAAGTGTTTATTAAAGTAAATACAGACCACGAAACCCACGAGCAAGCCTATAAGCAAGTACAAGCCTATTATGAAAAGGAAATAAGTATTGAAGCCGACCCAAAATGTAAAGACATTACAAGGCTCTGTTTTGTGTCTGACGACACAAACGCCTTTTTAAATGAAAGTGCAAGCACTTTTAAAATTACTTTGCAGGAGCAAGCTCCTTTAAGCGAACCTCTTTTTGAGCAAGCTCAAAATTCGGTTAACACCGCTTTTGATGAATGTGTTAGTTTCACTAACAACATTTTGACATACAATAATGGAAACCGCAACAATTATTTATATCAGTTAGCTTGTAATTGCAATCGCAGAGGTATTCCACACCTAGAGGCAGAAAATTTGATTACATCAAATTTCTACCACGAAAACCAAACCGAAATACGCAAATCAATTGAAAGTGCCTATCAAAATAATTTAGCAGAGTTTGGTAAGTTTGCAAACCTTGCAGGTTCGCAAAAAAAGGAAATCACAAACGACCAAACAGAAGATTACCTCAAAACAACGCCTACCATTCCAATAGAAGCCATCAATTTAATGCCCGATTTATTTCGTGAAGGTGCAAGAGCTTTTGATAACGACCCACGCAAAAGAGATGTTTTCTTAACCAGTGCCTTATGTATTATAAGTGGTTGTTTGCCTGATGTTCAAGGCGTTTATCATCAAGAAAGAGTTTATCCGCATTTGTTTTCTTTCATCATTGCTCCAGCTGCAAGCGGTAAGGGTGTATTGAAAAACGCAAAAAGATTAGGCGATAAAATCCACGAAAGAATGGTGGAAAGCAGTAAGCAAGCCAAAGACCAACACGAAAATGAAATGGTAGAGTATAAAGCTCAACTAAGCAAACGTAAGAAAGACGACCCAATACCCGAAAAACCACAAGAACCTGCCTTTAAATTGCTTTTCATTCCAGCCGATTGCAGTCAGGCAATGATGATGCAAATTCTACAAGACAATGATGGTAAAGGCATTATTTGCGAAACAGAAGCAGATGCAATGAGTGGAGCAAACAAGCAAGATTGGGGCAATTATTCACACATAATGCGAGCCGCTTTTCATCACGAAAAAATATCAGCAGCAAGAAAAACCAACCGTGAACTTTTAGAAATAAAACACCCACAACTGGCGGTGGCCTTGTCAGGCACACCTGCCCAAGTGCCAAAGCTAATCGCTTCGGCAGAAGATGGTTTATTTAGTCGTTTTATATTCTATGCTTTTAAAAATGAAATCGTTTGGCAAGACCCATCACCAAGACCAGGCGGAATAGTTTACAACGACCACTTTGAAGCATTATCAAAACAAGTTTTGCTAATTGTCGATTTTTTAAACCAATACCCAACAGAAGTATTTTTAACCCAAGAGCAATGGGATAAACTCAATCAAGTTTTTTTCGACAAGCTCAAAAACGTAGTGATTTTCACAGGCGAAGATGCAGCAAGTGTTGTATTTCGATTGGGTTTAATCCTATACCGTTTCTGTATGATTTTCACTTCCTTACGGAAGTTTGAAAATGGCGATTGCTCAAAGAATGCCACCTGCACAGATGATGACTTTCAAGCATCTTTGATGCTTTCAGATGTGTATTTGCAACATAGCCTTTTAATGTTCAACAATCTGGAAGAAAACAAAGACCCTATTCTTTATAAGATGCCAAACAACAAAAAACAGCTATTAGACCAGTTGCCACAAGAATTTCAACGAAAGGAAGCAGTTGCCATTGGTAAAAAGTTGGGCTTATCCGAAAGGTCAGTTGATGATTTTCTAAACAACTCTGTACCAATGCTTTTAGAAAAGCCCAAGACAGGATTTTATCGAAAAGTGAATTAATGTTGAAAAGTCCTCAATAGTTTTTTGTACGTTTTTCTTTTGTTTGTTGTACATTTGTCAATAATAAACAAATTGATTTCAAACAAACAAAGTAATGAACAAGTTCGGAGATTTAATTAGAAATACAAGGGAGGAAAAAGAAATGCTTCTTCGGCACATTGCAGCTGAATTAGATGTTGATACCGCCCTTGTAAGTAAAATTGAAAGAGGAGAAAAAACCGCAAAACGTGAACACGTTTTGGCACTTGCTCACTTATTCAACATCAATTCAGATGAACTAATAGCCTTATGGTTAGCAGACCAAGTTGCTCATTTGGTAGATAGTGAACCACAAGCAGAACAAGCAATAAGAATAGCATTAAACAACATTATAGGTGAATAGTCTTACTCCATACCACGCTAAATATTTTGCCTATGATTTAACAAGGCAGTTACCAGCCAATGATATTGGCAAACTTACTGCATCATTACAAGATGCACAAGTTGATTTAAATCCACATCAAGTTGAAGCAGCACTTTTTGCTTTTAAATCACCTTTATCTAAAGGAGCTGTATTGGCAGATGAAGTAGGTTTGGGTAAAACAATAGAGGCAGGCATTATTTTGTCCCAGCAATGGGCTGAAAGAAAAAGAAAATTATTAATCATTGCTCCTTCTAACTTGCGAAAGCAATGGAACAGGGAATTAGCAGATAAATTCTATTTGCCTTCTGTCATTATGGAAGCAAAGTCATTTAACAACACGATTAAAGAAGGCAACCTAAATCCTTTCAATCAGGAAGATACAATTATAATTTGTTCGTATCATTTTGCTAAAAACAAAGCACCTTATCTTAAACACATCAAGTGGGATTTAGTAATTATTGACGAAGCACATCGCTTACGCAATGTTTATAAACCCTCAAATAAAATCGGCAACGGCATCAAAGATGCCTTAGACCATAGCCCAAAAAGTGTTGCTTACTGCAACACCTTTGCAAAATTCTATTTTAGAGTTATACGGTTTAGTTAGTCTAATTGACCCCTACATTTTTGGCGATTTAAAAAGTTTTAAAAAGTCAGTTTAGTAGAAATATAGATGAAGAAAACTATACAGATTTAAGAAACCGTTTACAGCCTATTTGCAAACGTACTTTAAGAAGGCAAGTTTTAGAATACATCAAATACACCGAGCGTAAACCTTTGGTACAGGAGTATTTCCCCAATGAGGATGAAACAACGCTTTATAATTGGGTAACGGACTATTTACAAAGACCGAAGTTGTATGCTTTGCCTTTCAGCCAAAGGCAATTAATGACCTTAATCCTTCGTAAACTTTTAGCATCATCTACTTATGCCATTTATGGCACTTTAGATGCCTTAGTCAAGCGTTTGGAAAACATCATTACAAACCACAATGCTATTGAAGTAGAAGATGAAATTACCATTGATTTTGAAACCTATGATGAAATTCAAGACGAATGGGAAAACGAAGAGGAAGATGAAAGTGAAGCCGAAGATAATTTTGAGGAAGTAGTTTATACAGAAGAAGAAATTGAAGAAGTTAAAAGTGAATTAGCCGATTTAGAAAAGTTTCGGGCATTAGCTCAACGCATTAGAAAAAACTCAAAAGCAGAACAACTTTTTACAGCCTTAGAGAGAGGTTTTAAAGCGTTGGAATCCTTGGGTGCTAATCAAAAAGCCCTAATTTTCACAGAGTCAAGAAGAACACAGGATTTTATTTGCAACCTACTTGAAGCTAGAGGTTATGCAGACAAGGTGGTAAAATTCAATGGTAGCAATACAGATGCAAAATCTAAGGAAATTTATTCAGCCTATATAAAAAAGCATCAAGGTACTGATATTTTAACCGGCTCATTAACTGCGGATAAAAGAGCTGCTATTGTTGATTATTTCAAAGACGAAGCTACAATAATGGTAGCAACAGAAGCAGCGGCAGAAGGAATCAATTTACAATTTTGTTCTTTGGTCATTAATTTTGACTTACCTTGGAATCCTCAACGTATTGAGCAACGAATTGGTAGATGCCATCGTTACGGTCAAAAATTTGATGTTGTAGTAGTTAATTTTCTAAACAAAGCAAATGCAGCAGACCAACGTGTTTATGAATTATTAGACCAAAAATTCCGTTTGTTTGATGGTGTTTTTGGGGCTTCTGATGAAGTTTTAGGCAGTATTGGCAACGGTGTTGATTTTGAAAAAAGAATTGCATCTATATATCAGCAATGCCGTACTACAGAAGAAATACAAACCGCTTTTGACGAGCTACAAAAAGAACTCAAACCCGATATTTCCGAAAAAGTACAAGAAACGAGAAAAGTACTTATTGAAAATTTTGACGAAGAAGTTAGAGAAAAATTAAAAAGCAATCTTTTTGAAAGTACCGAAAACCTAAATCGGTTTGAAGAACGATTATGGGCTACCACAAAATTCTATCTAAACAGCTCAGCCCAGTTTGATGATTCAACCTATACTTTACATTAAAGAAAAATCCATTCCCTGATGAATCTATCCATCAAGGACCATATATGATTTTAAAACCCAAGCAAGGGCAACGTAAATCGGATATAGATGTTCCCGATGACACTAATATTTATCGTGTAGGTCACAAATTAGCCAAAGCCATTTTGGGTGCTTGCAAACAACTTAATACAACATCAAAGGAATTAACCTTTGATTATACCAACACCCCAACCAAAGTAACTGCACTCGAAAAATACATAGGGCAAACGGGTTGGTTACAAGTAAGTCATTTAGAGATCAATTCTTTTGAGTTTGAAGATTTTTTAATTACTGCTTGCATCACTGATAATGGAGAAACTATTGATAATGATATTGCACAGCGTTTCTTTTCTATTCAAGCTGCCGAAAGGCAAACCATTTATGCACCAGATGACATAAATAAGGCTTTAGAGCAAGTTGTTTTTAGCGAAACTCAAAATGTAATTTCAGAAAATGCTAATCGCAATAAAGACTTTTTTGATACCGAAATGGATAAACTCGACCAATGGGCAGACGATATGAAATTGAGTTTAGACAAGGAAATCAAAGACTTAGATGCTGAAATCAAACTCAGAAAAGCAGAAGCTAAAAAAATGCTTAATCTGGAAGCCAAAGTAAAAGCACAAAGAGCTATTAAGGATTTAGAAAAGAAGCGAAGTGAAAAACGCCAACACCTTTTTGAAGCCCAAGACACCATAGACGACCGAAAGGAAAGCCTATTGGACGAAATTGAAAGACGGTTAAAGCAAGAAATTAATACTACAGAATTATTCACTATTAAATGGAAGATGATTTAATATGGAGACAGAAAACACAATAACAGAGTACAAGAGTTTAAGAAAAATTAATACTGGTGATGCTGGTTTCAAAGACCTTGCTGTTACTTGTGTTTGCCTCGCTAATACGCAAGGTGGTAAATTAATTATAGGTGTAGAAGATAAAGAAAAAGAGCCACCTAATAGCCAAACAATATCCATTGAACAAATGAATAATACCATAACAAGGTTACGTTCCTTGTGCTTTAATGTAGGTTTTGTTTTAAATGATGTAGAAAAGCATTCTAATGGCGGTGAGTACTTTTCAATTACTGTATTACCAAC
Source organism: Sphingobacteriales bacterium (assembly GCA_016699615.1). NCBI lineage: Bacteria > Pseudomonadati > Bacteroidota > Sphingobacteriia > Sphingobacteriales > Sphingobacteriales bacterium. Next base: position 695,832 of record CP064984.1, read on the forward strand.
TTCAAAATCTTTAGCAACAACTTCAGATGGTAAAATTTACATCCGTATAGGAGACCAATGTCAAGCTGCAAGAGGGGAAGATATTTTAAGAATAGCAAGTGAAAAAGATGCTTTTCAATGGGAGCTGCAAAACCGTAATTATTATATACATCAAATTCCATCAAATAATATTGATTGGTTTGTTTCTCAGATTAGAGATTCCGATAGGGTAAAACCATTTGTAAAAGAATTAAGCGAGATTGAAATTTTAGAGCATTATAATTTAATTCAAAACAATACGCTTACCAATATTGGTGTCCTTTGGTTAGGTACTCCTCAAATGAGAAGTAGATTGGTTTATCCAATTACGGTGCAATACATTGTTTATGATGAAGTAGAAAAGAAAGTCCGTAAAGAGGATTGGCTCGACTATTCAAAAAATCCTAAAGAATTAATTCTTGACATCGAAAAAACAGCAGTTGAACTAACTTACTTTGATGAGTTTCCACAAGGTTTTTTTAGAAATAAAATCCCTCACTACGATAAGCGTTTAATAAGAGAATTACTGATTAATGCCATAGTACATAAGAGTTTTACAATTGCAGGCGATATTTTTATTAAGGTTTATCCTGATAGGTTAGAAATAACCAATCCAGGGGGCTTGCCTTTAGGCATCACCAAAGACAATATCCTGCATACAACAAGCAGAAGAAATCCGCACCTTATAAGAGTTTTTCACGACTTAAAACTGATGGAAGGTGAAGGCAGTGGCTACGATTTGATTTACGAAATTGCAAGTAGAGATTCAAAGTCCTTTCCAATAATCAATTCAGATTTCAATACCACTAACGTCATTCAATATTCAAAAATAATGGATGATGAAGCCTTACTAATTGTTGATTTTATTGCAAAGAATTACCCATTATCACAAAAAGAGCTAATTGTTTTAGGTATTGTAGCTCGGCATAAAAAGATTTTAACAACCAATCTAACAAAAGAACTCCAATTGTCAGACGAAGAAAGGTTAAGATCATTTGTAGGCAAACTTTTAGACAAGAGTATTTTAATAACGAGAGGAATAAAAAAGGGAACGGAATACTTAATCAACCCAAAATTGATTTCAAGTTCCAAAATCAATATCAAGCCAACCCTAAAGGTTATTGAACCTCATAGACTGGAAGCACTTATTGAAGATGATTTAAATCGTTACCCCAATAGTCAAGTAGCAGATATTCAGAAACGTTTAGAAGATGTTCCCCTTCAAGACATTAGAAAAAAGGTTTATACAATGGTCAAAAAGGGCATTTTAGAGCATACGCCTGATAAAACCTACCGAAAATATTGGCTGGCTAAAAAAAATAGAAACGAAATAGAAAACGAAAATAGAAAATCATAAACCCCTGTAAAACAGCCTAAAAACCTGTTTTGTATAGCGTTTAGAAATTTTAAGACATAAATAGAAATTGATACCAATGAGCAATAAAAAACAACTTCAAAAACTCGAACTCACTTGGATAGGCAAAGGCGAAGAACCTAAGCTTGAACCTCGTATCTTGATAGAAAACCCAGAGTACAGCTATGGAGACCCCAATAGCCCCAATATGCTCATACACGGTGACAACCTACTTGCCCTAAAAGCCCTCGAACAAGACTATGCAGGCAAAGTAAAGTGCATTTACATTGACCCGCCTTATAATACGGGACAAGCATTTGAGCATTATGATGATGGGGTGGAACATTCGCTATGGCTGAGTTTGATGAACTCAAGATTAAAAATATTACAAAAACTTTTAGCTAATGATGGGGTAATTTTTGTCCAGTTGGATGATAATGAAATATCCTATTGTAGAGTTATGATGGATGAAATATTTGGTAGACAAAATTTCATAAATCAAGTAGCTGTTAAAATGAAAAACACAGCTGGAGCAAGTGGTGGCGGAGAGGATAAAAAATTAAAAAAGAATATTGAATTTATTCTGATTTATGCAAAATCTTATGAATCGTCAAATGGTTTTAAAAAATTCAATGATGTATATGAAGAAGAAAATCTATTTGATTTGATAGATGATATGGAAGCAGCTGGTAAAAGTTGGAAGTATACAAGCGTTATTATCAGTCCTGGTTCTTTTGTAGAGCAAAGAATCGTATATGATGGCTCAGGTGATGAAATAATTGTCAAAAAATATAAAGGTTTACAACGTACCACAATCAATCAACTACAAAAATCTACTGGTTTGTCTCGTGAAGAGCTTTATGCAGAACATTTTGAAAACATCTTCTCTGATACAAATGCTCAAACAAGTATCAGGACACGCATAATGGATGAGTTCATTGCACTTGAAAATGATGAAGTCCTTATTTCTTCCTACATACCTAAATCAGGTAAGGATAAAGGTCAAAGAGTTGAGCATATGTATATCAGCCCTACTATTAGACGTGTCATTTGGTTGAAGGATTCTTGTGAAAAAAGAGGTAAATTTTTATTTAAACGTGAGAAGTTAGGCACTTATTGGAGTGGTTTCCCTTTAAATAATCTTACAAAAGAGGGTAATGTCCAGTTTCCTAATGGGAAAAAGCCTGAAAGTTTAATTGAAAGGATATTAGAACTTTCAACAAGCAAAGACGACTTGGTTTTAGATTCATTTCTTGGTTCTGGAACTACTGCCGCCACTGCAATTAAATTAGGCAGAAATTTCATTGGAGTTGAATTAGGTAATCACTCAATCACCCATTGTGTTCCTCGCCTAAACAGAGTTATAGAGGGAACAGACCAAGGCGGTATCAGCAAAGCCGTAAACTGGCAAGGCGGAGGTGGTTTCAAATTCTATACCCTTGCACCCAGTTTATTAAAGCAAGATAAGTTTGGCAATTGGGTCATTAGCCAAGAGTACAATGCCGATATGTTGGCAGCAGCAATGGCAAAGCAAGAGGGTTTTAAATACCAACCTCACGAAAGTACCTATTGGAAACAAGGGCAAAGCAGTGAGCAAGATTTTATTTTTACTACTACCCAATTCCTTACCGTAGAAGCCTTAGACAGCATTAAAGATGAAATGCAACCAGGCGAAACATTGCTAATTTGTTGTAAGTCTTTCCAAAAAGAATGCAAAGGCAAGTTTGGCAACATCACCATCAAAAAAATTCCTTTAATGCTTTTAGGCAGATGCGAATATGGTAAAGAGGATTATAGTTTGAATATTATAAATATGCCTGTGGATGATAGCAATGAAGATGCAGAAGATACTATTGAAGAAATCAGTGTACAAGCCATTAGAGATAAAAATAAGTCAGCCGACCAAACCTCATTATTTTAAAATTAGGATATGAATACAATTGCCAATAATATAAAACAACGCTTATCACTTCGTGAACCGCTTCAAGATTCACTTGATATTGTGGCTCAACTTTGCCAAGAATTAGAGCTAAAAAAAGAAGTCGATTTAGCAGCAGAATTAGAAAAGGTAAAAGCTCATTTCCCTACTTGCACCGATTTTGAAAGAGATTTTGTTTCTATTGCTTTTTCAATTGCCACAGGGGTAGGTAAAACCCGTTTAATGGGTGCTATTGTAGCCTATTTATACTTGCAAAAAGGTGTCAAAAACTTTTTCATTTTAGCACCTAACTTAACTATTTATGATAAACTCATAGAAGATTTTGGCAATCCTGCTTATCATAAATATGTGTTCAATGGTATATCAGAATTTGTACACAACAGACCCGTAGTAATTACAGGCGACAACTATGCACAACAAGGTGCATTATTTTCAGATTCCGAAATTCGCATCAATATTTTCAATATTGCCAAGTTCAATTCCGACAACAGAGGCACAAAGCAAGGTGGGGTTTCTTTAGCTCCAAAAATCAAAAGACTATCCGAGTATTTAGGGCAATCCTATTGGGAATACTTATCAGGTTTAGAAGATTTAGTTATTCTAATGGACGAAGCACACCGCTACCACGCAGATGCTTCTAAAAATGCCATCAATGAGCTAAAGCCCATTTTAGGCATAGAAATGACCGCAACTCCATTTGATGAAAAAGGCAAACAATTCAAAAACATAGTTTTTGAATATTCCTTAGCCCAAGCATTATCAGATGGTAAGTATGTAAAGAACCCGGCTATTGCCACTCGTAAGAATTTCCAAAAAGGCTCTTTAAGTGATCGTGAAGTTGAAATCATCAAATTAGAAGATGCCATAAGCATACACCAAGACACAAAGAACGAACTGGAAATTTATTCCATAAACAACGAAGTGAAATTGGTAAAACCTTTCATTTTGGTGGTTTGTAAAGACATAGCCCACGCTAAAGAAATCTACGAACTCATCAATACAGATGGATTTTATGACGGTCAGTACAAAGGCAAAGTCTTACAAATAGATTCATCCACTAAAAAGGAGGAAGATATTGAGCAACAGTTTATTTCTTTAGAAAGTCCAGATAACGAAATAGAAATTGTTATCCACGTAAATATGCTCAAAGAGGGTTGGGATGTGACCAACCTCTATACCATTGTGCCACTTCGTGCCGCCAATGCAGGTATTTTAGTAGAACAAACCATTGGTAGAGGGTTAAGATTACCTTATGAGGGCAAACGAACGGGAGTAGATAAAATTGATAAATTAACGGTAGTAGCTCACGAAAACTTCAATGCTGTTATTGAAGCAGCACAAGACCCTAACTCGGTATTAAACAAAATGAGTTTTGTAGAAATAGCCGAAGAAGATTTATCTACCAAAACCGTAGTGGTTACCTCTCAGCCAGTAATGGAGCAAACTTTTGTAAAGGAGCAGGAGAAAATCAATGTCATTGTCAACCCACAAGACAAGCAAAAGGCACAAAACAACTTAGATGCTAAAAAAGCAATAATCAATGTACTTCCTGATTTTGGAAGTTTACCCGAAGTTAGACGAGTAGAAGATTTAAGCAAAGAGGAGGTAAAACGAAAAGTAATACGGCAAGTAGAGAAAAACCTATCAGAAGGGCAAGGTAATTTATTTGCAGCTCAAATTGTAGCAGAAGCCAAAGAGGTGTATGATACAATGGTAACTGAATACAAAAAGAATATCATTGAAATACCACGTATGGACTTGGTGCAAGGCGAAACCAGAGCAGAGTTCAAACAATTTGATTTAGACATTACAGGATTCAATTTTCAAGCCTTAGAGCAAGAAATTATCCGAATGGGTTTAAAAGACAAGCAAGTAGAAACCCTAAAAGCAAAATCAAGCGGTTCGTATGGCAATCCTATCAAACTCATCATTGCAGAATTGATTGATTACCCAGAAATTGATTATGATGAAAATGCAGAGTTGCTTTATCATTTAGCAACCCAAGCCTACGAAGCTATCAAAGCCAATATAAGCAACGAAGAAGAATTGCCTTCGGCAATCTTCCAATTCAAAGCAGCCATAGCGGAAAAGGTTTACAATCAAATGAAGCAGCACTTTCAGTTGCATTCAGCAGATTATGTTGCCCCAAGAGTGTTTCCTTTTATTCGCATAGAGCAATGGAGTTTTTCATCATTGGTAAACGCAGGCTACAAAGACTATCGAGATATAGTAAGTCCTACTAATATGATTCCTAAATACGTGTTTAGAGGTTTTGAAAAAGCCTGTCATTTTGAATACAAGTTTGATAGTAAAGCCGAACAAGATTTAGCCTTTGTATTAGAAAATGATGCATCAGTAATCAAGTGGTTAAGACCAGCTCCCAACCAATTTAGAGTTTATTGGGATAACAATTCAAAAAGATATGAACCTGACTTTATTGTAGAAACAGAAAACACCATTTATATGCTTGAAGTCAAGCGTTCCGACCAAACCGAAGAAGAAACCGTATTGGCCAAAAAAGTAGCCGCAGAACGCTTCTGTAAATACGCTTCTGAATACACAGCAGAAAATCAAGGTAAAAAGTGGGTGTATTTAATATTACCGCATAACGAAGTAAGCAGAACAGTATCTATGAATTATTTAGCAACAAAGTTTAAAGGGTAGAATATGATAGATTTTAAAGGCTCAAAATGGTACAAATGTGACCTGCATTTACACACAACAGCAAGTGAATGTTTTGCTGATAGAGAAGTTACACCCGAACAATGGGTTGATAGAGCTATTGAACAAGGTTTGCATTGTGTAGCAGTTACAGACCATAATACACCTTTAGGTATAAAAGAAATTCAAGCAGCTGCAAAAGATAAACCGCTTACCATATTCCCTGGAGTAGAAATTACTTGCGATTCAACAAAAATTCATTTATTAATTTTATTTGACCCATCTAAAGGAGAAGAAGAAGTCAAAAGTTTTTTAAGCAAATGTGATATAGAACACTCTGTATATGGCGATCAATTGGCTTCAACAAATAAATCAGTTGTGGAGGTTGCTAATATTGTAAGAGATAAATGTAATGCTTTAGTTATTCCTGCCCATATAGATGAGTTTTCTGGAATATTTAATTTAAGTCATCAAAATTTAATTGATTTTTATGAGCGTCCTGATATTACAGCAGTTCAAGTCGTTCATAAGGCTTTTTATGAAAATGATATACCTGTCGATTTTCATAGTCAATTAGTACAATATTATGGCAATACAAAAAGTACCATTGATGAAGTAGCTTGGAAAAAACCAGTTGATTTAGCTAAAGCAAAAAATATCTCTATCCTAACATTTTCAGACAACCCACATAAGGTAGGCGATTCTAAACACGGTCTTTGGGGCATTGGCTCTCGTTTCACTTGGATAAAAATGGATGAAACACCTTCATTAGAAGGTTTAAGACAAGCATTTCTACTTCCCGAGCATAGAGTAATAAATGATTTTGATATTAAAGAAAATGACCCCAATAAACAACCTGATATTTGGTTTAAAAGCCTCAAAGTAACTGGTACTAATTTAACTACAAAACAAGATTTAGAAATTGACTTTAACCCCCAACTGAATGCAATTATTGGTGGTAGAGGTAGCGGAAAGTCAAGTATTTTAAGGTTCATTAGAGGTGTTTTCAATAGAGCAGTTAATCTTGCAGATTTTGAAGACCTTTTAAGAGAACAAAACTTATTTTATAAAAAAGCAGATACATCTCACAAAAAGGAAACAATAGGTATTTTCAACCCAGACACATCAATTGTTGAAATAGAAATAGTCCGTAAAGAGGTACTATATAAAATCGTAGCAAGTAAAATAAATTCCGCTTCAAGTCAATTAATAGCAGTCTTTAAATGGCTTGAAGGTTCTTGGGTTTTAGTAAAAGATGATGATAAGGACCTTTTAGAAATATTTGAATTTGAGCAGTACTCACAAAAACAAATTTATGAGATAGCAAAAAACCCAAATGCTTTACGTGAAAGGATTGATAACGCTATTCCTGTGTTACAAGATGTATTGGAGCGAAAGAGTAAAATTGCTAATGAATTTTTAGAAGCAAGAACGAGCCTACGAACAAAACAAGGAGCAATTGGCGGTAAAACTAAAATTAAAACTGACTTAGAGGATATTAACAATACTCTCAAAGCCATAGATAAATCAGGCATAACCACCACCATTAAAAGCACCGATTTATTTGTTGAAGACCGCAAACCAATTAAATCATTCACTGAAACAATTGACGACCTAAAATTAGCCTTGGAGCAGGTTAAGGAAAGTTTTACAATTCCACCTTTTGATACTGAAAATATTCAAGATTCACACAGAGAAGAAATAGAAAGTTTAATAAAAATTGCTACTCAATCAATAGTTCAGCAGGAAAAGGAATTAGATAAAATAATTTTAGAGGTTGCCAAAGTAAAATCAACATTCGATTTAGCCATTCAAAATTCTGACTGGCAGAAAGCACTTAGCTTACTTCTTACCGAAATAGAAGACAAGAAAAAAGAACTATCTGCATCTGAAATAGAGGCACTATCTAAATATCAACAGTTAAAAGGTGTTGTACTTGATAAACAACAAGAATTAAAGGCGATAGAGGCTATTGAAAAAGAAATTACTGAAATCAATATCCAATGTAGTAAGCTTCTAAAGGACTATGTTTATGTTAGTAAAGAAGTTACAGACATTCGTTCTACCTTCATTTCAGACCATATTACGGACGCTAATATAAAAATTGAAATAAAAGGTTTTAGAAATCAAGATGATTTTGAAAGTCAGATAAGATCCATAATGAGTAATGATTCTTCATTTGGTGACGATATTGAAAAATTAAAAACCTTATGTTTTACTGGCATAGTTGAGAATAAAATAAAAGATTGTAAAAAGGCTATTTTAGATGCTCACTACAGCGATATATCATCAGAACATTTTGGCGGTCACTTCAAAAATGCACTACGGAAATTAAGCCCAAGTCAGATAGATAGTATTGAGCTATTTATGCCCGAAGATGAGATTATCGTAAAATACAAACCTGAAGGTTCGTCAGGTTTCAAGCCATTATCAACTGCATCAGCAGGTCAAAAAACAGCAGCTATTTTAACCTTTCTTCTTTCGTTTGGCGACATTCCGTTATTGCTCGACCAACCCGAAGATGACCTTGATAACAGGTTAGTTTATGACTTAGTTGTAAAGGGCTTAAAGAAAGCAAAAGAGAAACGGCAAATTATAGTAGTTACTCATAATGCTAATATTCCAGTAAATGGTGATGCTGAATACATTCTATCAATGGATTCAACAACTACTGACATTAAAGTCCTTCATTCGGGAACAGTAGAAAACAGTGCCATTAAAAAAGAAATTTGTGATGTAATGGAAGGAAGCGAAAAAGCATTTCAACTAAGGTCAGAACGCTACAAAACAATATTTACATAACAACTATCAAAATGATTATATATAACAACACAGGAAATAAATTAGTACAGGTTAAAGAAAAGCCCTTTAAACTTGAACGTGAAATACAATCAATTTTTGAAAGTAACCTTCAGAACATTATGGGTTTGTTGTTTGTCAAATCTGAATTTACAATTAAAAATAAGCGTATTGATACCCTTGCTTATGATAAGGAAACAAATGCTTTTATTATTATTGAATACAAGAGAGATAAAAATTACAGTGTAGTTGACCAAGGTTTAACCTACTTAAATTTAATGCTCCAGAATAAGGCAGAGTTTATCTTGACATACAACGAAACATTAAGAGATGTTTTACATAGTAAAGATGTTGATTGGTCTCAGTCAAGAGTTGCTTTTGTTTCTCCAAGTTTTACCGATAACCAAATATCTGCAAGCGATTTCAAAGACTTTGGTATTGAATTATGGGAGATTAAGCAATTTGAAAATAATACTATTAGTATCAATACAATTAAGAAAAGTAGTGGTGCTCCAAGTATCAAACCATTGTTGGAAAATAGCGATAGTCTAAAAGAAGTAAAAGAGAACATCAAAGTTTACACAGAAGAAGACCATTTCAGCAATGGTTCAGATTACATTATAGAGTTATACGAGAAGTTTAAATCTTCAATACTCAACCTTACAGATGGCATAGAAATATTACCACAGAAGTATTATATAGCTTTTAAGAAAGGTTCAAACATTTCAGATATTGAAATTCAAAAGAAGTCATTGAAAATATTCATTAATGCCAAAATAGGAAGTCTTGATGACCCAAAAGGATTAGTAAAAGATGTTTCAAATATTGGGCATAGAGGAAATGGTGATTATCAAATCCAAATAGAAAACGACAATGATTTAGAATACATAATGAGTTTAATAAAACAAGTTTTGTAATAATATGGCAAGCAAAAGCAGACATACACCATTACAAAGAATAGAACGAAACCTTCGGTTTTCGTTCAGCTGTATGCTGTCTTTAATGTTTTCACCCAATCACACAGAACCATTCAGTTGGTTGGTTATAATTGGCAGTATGGCTTTTTTAGCTTTTTCAATGTTTATGTTATCACTATCAAGTTAATTTTGCAATAAAAAAAATCAATTATGGGAATATACTCGGAATACTTAAATAAGAATTTATCATTTGACGAGCTTAGTCGTGAAAGAAAAAAACAATTGAAAATTATATCCTCATTAAGAGGCGATAGAGATATTTTAGTTTATGCAAGTGATTTGCAAAATCGTCAAAATGCACCTATTTCGATTGATTTCTCAGATATTCAACCATTCAAAGACCAGATTGCTAACTTAAAGGGTACTGCAATTGATATAATTATAGAAACTCCAGGTGGTGTTGGTGAAGTTGTGGAGGATTTGGTTAAGTTGATGAGAGCAAAATATAATGATGTTGGCATTATAATTCCCGGAACGGCTAAGAGTGCAGGTACTATTTTTGCAATGGCAGGTGATGAAATTCTAATGTCACCAAGCTCATCTTTGGGACCAATTGATGCACAAATTATGAATAACAATAAGCGTTTTTCAGCTGATGCCTTTCTTGAAGGCTTAGAGAAAATTAAAAAAGAGGTAATTACATCTGGCAGACTAAATCCTGCATATATTCCAATTTTGCAGAACATATCACCAGGCGAAATCCAAAATTGTGAAAATGCCCAGAATTTTTCAAAAACATTAGTTAGAGAATGGTTGTTTAAATACAAATTCGCTAAATGGGTTAAACACAGTTCAACAGGCTTGCCAGTTACCCCTGATGAAAAAAAGGCACAAGCATCAGCTATTGCTAATCAGCTTTGCAAACATTCTGATTGGTTAACTCACGGTAGGTCAGTTAAAATTCTTGATTTAGAGCAGATGGGCTTAAAAATCAATAATTATGAACTTCATAAAGAACTAAATGATGCGATTACAAGGTATTATACTCTTTTACAAATAAGTTTAGAAAGTACTAATATTTATAAAATCTTTGAAACTGTTGATACTCAAATAATGAGGTTTGCATCACCACCTGTAGATGCAGTAAAAGATAATAAGCCAACAAATATAATTGTGAATTATCAATGTCCAAGATGCCATACGCCTTATGAAATACAAGCGAGACTTAAATCTGATATTCCAGTAGATAAAACCAAGATACTTTACCCACAAAATGATATATTTGTATGTCCTAAATGCAAAGTTTCAAATAATATTAGTCAAGCACGCTTGCAAATAGAAGCTCAAACAGGTCTAAAAATCATTACGATATGACAAAAGATAGTAACATAGTAGAATCAGATAAAAGTGTATACGACTTTAAGGTTGTTTTTGATAAACTAAATGAAGTTATTGCTACGCAATCATCAGAATTAAAAGAAGATCTTAGGATTTCAAATGAAACAGTTTCCACTATTGCATACTTTAGAGATTTTCAAAATAGTCAGTTAGAAAATCCTATTAGTTTTTACACAAAATCCTAAGTTATTAGGCGTATTTAAGTCCCACCCAGCCAACGCACAAAACACGGCTTATGCACTGCCAACGCACAATGCCAACGCTTCAGTGCATACTATGGTACTGCCGCCATTTTTAAACTGTCATACTTTTTGTGTGGGCTGTTCCCAACGCTATACAGCACATTGCTTTTTTGTTTAAAGCATATATTTTTTAGCGGTATAAACTAAAAAAGCAAAGAGCTGTTGCCAACCCTCCACAGCCCAAACAAAAAGCCGCTACACTCCAACCTCCACCACCGTTCCGCTTATGCCAGTATTAAAAATGTCGGAAGCTACATTAACATAATGTGGCATTATAGTACAGCCTTTTCCCCTGCTTGTGCAAGCACCCAAACGCACAGTCTGTCCTATAATAACATTATGTTAAGTATCCAGCACCATAGACGCTACCAAAAAAATATTCCCCAACGCAAAACCCAACGCAAATATTTTTTGGTATCGTAGCCGTGTTTTAACCAACCGCACCCAACCTAAGTACCACAATTCCCCACCACCCTTTCAGCGGTCAGAAAAAAAATAAACTATGATATTTAGTGTCGGCTTTTAGTAGGTACTATTCCGTTTCTCTACATAGCACCCACTACAGCCTAATATGCCAGCAAGAGTAGTGCCTTCTCTCCATTCCACGATACCCAACGCACTATTCCATTACGCAATCCGTATGCTTTCCCCAACCCAATAAACTTTGCAGAAATGTAAAGATTGCAAAGTTTGCAACCCTGCAAAAGCATACAGTATTGCTACATTCCATACCCAAGCAATCGTTCCATTCCGTTCAGTTACTACACTTGCCACGCCAAGCCAACGCACAAATAAGGTATAGTTTATTTTTTTCTGGAAGTGTTTACCCCATTGGAATTGAAAATAAGGTGCATCAATTAAGATTAGAATTATAAGAGATGTTTTAACAAAAAAGAATAAAAAAGGCAGCAAAAGTAGGTGGTTACAATTGGCCCATCAAGGTCAAGCCCTACGGGTTTTGAAAAAAAAATCTCCACCCTATCGGGTAGTATTTTTTTCTCAAAAACCTTGCTTGTCCAATCTCCACCACCTGATGAGATGGCTTTCTTTTTTTTTCGTTTTTTTCTTTGTCAAAAAATTTTTTGTCAGAGGGGATTTCGGGAGCAAACAAAATCATCTCAAAATGGCAAAATTCTCACTTAAAACGTACAGCCCAAAAGCTCAAATAAATGAGCCACATTTTTACATCCTATGCAAAGGAAACAACAGCGGAAAACCACTTTCCGAGCCTTGCCCGAATTGCTTTGTTTTAACCGCCAAAACCGAAGAAGATAAGCAGTTTTTTTACTCGCTTTGTTTCGGATTATGGAAGGCAAAATCATTTGAATATTTTTTAAAAGGTTCTGTTATTCCATTCATTACCATTGGCGATTGTAAACAAGCTATAAATACTGGATTAGAGCAAGCCAGCACAGATTTAAAAGGTTTCAAAAAGTCAGTAAAGGCATTAGAAATTTTAGAGCAGCAGGAGAAAAAATACAAAGAAACCTTGCTACTTATCAATGATGCAAAAAGAGCTATTTTTTACCGATACATCAAAAAAAGGTAAAATCCCTTTCCTATGGTTGACTTATGGTTTAGGCACACTTATTTAAACCATATTTAACCATTATAGGAAAAAAAGTGCAAACTAAAAAAGCCCACTCGATTTGAGCAGGCTTTCCCGATTTTCCGAAATCGTCTAATTCACTGATGAAGAATTAGAATATCTTAGCTACTTTCATTGCATTTCCTTGCGAAAATAAATAGTAGTTTGAGTTTACTTCCTGATAAAATTCTACCGCCAACACATTCACAACTGATACATCCGCAGTAATAGTAGGAGAACCCGGCAAAGTACTTACAACACTAATTAAACCAGTTGAAGCATTTACAGGAAGATAACCTGAATCTTGTACATCTGTTAATCCGTTTGTAACACCGTCTTTTGGCTCATAAACTCCTGTAGTACTGTTATATTCAAAGTCAGACAAAACAGAAATAGCATTGATGATTTTGAAATGAGTAGCTCCAGCAGGAACATACATTCTATCCAAAGGATTAAAAGAAGGTATATCCAAAGTTGAACTATCTCTTGCAGCTGTTGGAGTAATAGTATAAGGAGCATTAAAAGCACCATTTAGAGAATTGAATTTGTTAAACTCAAACCCTTCTAAGTACTGAGGTGCAACAGTTACCAAAATTGCTCTTTGCCCTCTTGCCTCCGAACCATCTTCCAAATTGATTCTTTTCATTATTGCGGTTATCCTTCCTGTAACTTGGCTATCGCCATTATTACGAATTAAACCTGCAATACTTGTTCTTAGGGATTTACCTGCAATTGCACTTCCTCCAAATTCGTTCATATTCTCACGAGTACGAACAAAGGCTGGATCAGATGCAATCTGTTCTGAAGATGGACCGCCTTTTAGACCTGCAAAGTAACCATCATTCCCTTTAATTTTGAAGTGACGAACTTCACCTAACGTCCCAACATATTTAATATGTCCTTTCTGTCTTGCCATAATGATACGCTTTTTTTATGTTAAAAATTTAGTGTAAATTTACGCCATAAATAGCTGTTAATCAATTACTTAAATAGTGCAATATGAAGCAATTAGATGTAAAGTGTCAGACCACAATCAAAACCAACTACGAAATAGTAAAAGTTGTAGATGGTGACGGTATAATCGCAAAGAATATAATCTCAAATAAAGAGGAAGAAATTCGTTTTTATGGAATTGATGCACCAGAGTTGACACCTTGCAAAAAACTAAAGCAGGACGAAAGAGAAACCCATTTATCAGGGCGTTTTTTGATAGAGCTTGCACACCAGTCTTATGAATTTTTAAGAACTAAGGCAAAAATTGGAAATCGGATTACATTAATTCAAGAAGTAGGCAACGAGCAAGACCCATACGGCAGAACTTTGGCTTATGTGGTATTGCCTAAAGGCAACACCTTAAACGAAATAATGGTCAAGAACGGCTTTGCAAAGGCTTATGATAAACTTTATTGTTCCGAACTACCAAAGTATCAAGAACTCAATTTGAAGGCTAAAACAAAGAAAAAAGGCTTATATTTGCTGGTAGATAGGTTCTAATAAAACAAAGGCATTTTCTCTTATTTGCCACCAATTTTACAGTTTTTGTTGCCTATTTGTTGCCCAATCTGCATAACTAATTGATAATCAATACAGGTTACTTTTTGCATCGGAAAGTAACCACGCAAAAACAACCTTTTAACAACTACACAATAAACAACTATAATGTATTGTAAATAAGCATTTTAGATTGTATTAAATTTCATATTTATTACTGGTTATTATACCTTTGTTTTGGTTTAATTTGTACCTTTGTTGTACCTTGAACCATATTGAGGTACAAATTTTACATTTTTGTACCTTAAAAAGCGAAATAAATTGACAAAACAATACAAAAAAGTACACTTTAGTACAAAATGGACAAATAACAAAGTGAAATGAGTAGTTCAACATTTAGAATTAAGAAAGTTTGCCAGCATTGTGGAACTGTTTTTGAAGCGCAAAAAGTATCAACTAAATTTTGTAAACATCAATGCAGTCAACGCAACTATAAACTAAGAGCAAAACTTGCTAAAAAAGGTGAAGCAGAATTACAACTTACAAACAGTTTGGCTTTTCAACCTAAAGTAAACGCAACCAGTTTAGAACTAATAAAGCATAAAGAATTTCTAAGTGTTACTGAATTATCTAAACTATTAAATTGTTCACGTCAAACTATCTACAATATCATCAATACTGGAAATATAAAAGCAGTTAATTTACTTAGCAAAAAGACATTGATTAGACGTGTAGATATTGACCAATTATTTGAAAACCCTAAAACCAAAATGAATGAATCAAACACAACTATTGAAATGGTTAATATTATAGAAATTGAAAAGGAGTTTAATATTTCTTACAATGGTTTATCGGCAATTATAAAACGAAACAACATTGAAACTGAAAAGCGTGGTGTTTATGTATTTGTAAATAGAACTGAAATGAAAAGAGTATTGAGTTAAAAACTAATTTCACAAGAAATGACTATAAAAGTAAAACTAAGACAAAAACCAATATCAGGAAATAGACAAAGTCTATATTTAGATTTCTATCCAGCGATTCCAAATTCTAAAACTGGTGAACTAACAAGACGTGAATTTTTAGGATTGTATTTATTTGACAAAGCTAAAACACCATTTGACAAAGAACACAACAAAACAAACCAGCAAATAGCTGAACAAATTAGACAACAAAGAGATAACTCATTAAACAAACCTGAAATATATACTGGTTTTGAAAAAGAGCAACTAAGAATTAAAGAATTTGGTGAAACCTCTTTTGTTGCATACTTTGAAAGTTTAGCCAACAAAAGAAAAGCATCGAATTTTGATAATTGGATTTCTGCATTAAAATACTTCAAAGAATTTTCAAAAGGTGATGTGAAATTTGAAAACATAAACGAAAAGTTTTGTTCAGATTTCAAAGATTTTCTATTAACAACCAAAAAAGAAAAAAGTACAATAACTAAACTTTCACAAAATTCAGCAGTTTCATATTTTAATAAATTAAAGGCAACTCTAAAACAAGCGTACAAAGACGGATATCTGAAAACTGATTTAAACTCACGAATTGCATCTACAAAACAAGCTGAAACACAACGAAATTTTCTAACTGTGGAGGAACTAAATAAACTTGTAAAAACAGATTGCACAATACCATTATTTAAAACAGCTTCATTGTTTTCTGCACTAACTGGTTTGCGGTTTTCAGATATTGAAAAACTACTTTGGAGTGAAATTGAGTTTATAAAAGGTCAAGGTTACTTTATTCATTTCAAACAAAAGAAAACACAAGGTTTTGAAGTAATGCCAATTTCTGAACAAGCATATAGTTTATTAGGTGAACCAAAAGAACCAAACAATAAAGTATTTGAGGGTTTAACATATTCAGCATTAAACAACAAATATTTATACCAATGGATTGCAAAAGCTGGAATAACAAAAGATATAACGTTTCATTGTTTTAGACATACATTTGCTACATTACAACTTAGTAACGGAACGGATATTTATACTGTTTCAAAAATGTTAGGACACCGAGAACTAAAGACAACTCAAATTTATGCTAAGGTTATGGACAAATCTAAACGTGAAGCGTCTGAAAAAATTATACTGGATTTATAATTATGAAAATTTTATTGTAAAATGATAACTACTATACATGAAACACTTTTTATTGAGAATATAGAAACTATAAACTTTTGTGATAAACCAGTAATTTATCAATTATCAGTAAGGAATTTAAGAGAACCTTTTGAAACACAACCAACAAAAGGAATTAAACACGATTATAATAATTGTAAAAAATGCAAGAAACAACACGCAAATATTTTAAGACAAGCAACAGAACAATTTAATATTTTTCCTAATTGCTGTGAACATCATAAAAACCTACTAAATAAGGATTAGTTTAATAAATCCAAAATGGAAAATTTGGCTTTGATAACAACTAATAAATTTATTTTCACCACACAACATATTTACAACAATATAGAAAGTGAAAATTGGTATAAAGAAATCACAGATTACATTGAATATACAATTTGTAGTTTTGGTACGTTTCCTGATGCTAATTGTGGAAATCCATTTTATTTAAGCAGTTATTTTGACTACATAAAAAGGTATACAAACAATCTAAAATGTACTGGTGAAGAGTTAAAAAGGAAACGTATAATTTTAAGTTATTTAGATTCATATTTTACAAAAGATGAGGACAAAGATTTTGATTTTAAACTGATTGTATTCTACTATGAACAATGGTATAAAACATTTCCTTTTGACTTAATATACTTTCAGCATTTAAAGGAAAGTTATAAATCTATTCCATTATTTACAAACAAAACTGAAACCAATAAATACCTAAACCGAACTAAAGTTAATATACACACAAAAGATAGTCTTTTAGAATTATTGATTAACAGAACCAAAAAATTACTTACTGAAATAAATGGTGCAACACTTTATAAAAAAGGTTTACTGAATGATACAAATAAAGTACAAATTGATTTGCTAATTGAAAGTAGAATTTTAGAATGCGATACCATTTTGAATGATGATACTGCAAATGAAAAACATAGATATTTAAACATTTTGAAAAAATGGCTTGCTGGTGAAATTGAGTTTATAAATGAATTGGTAAAAGTATTGCCACCTCCACAAAAAACAATTGCCAACAAAGCCGAAACCGAAAGTAATAACTACTCAAATAAACAAATTGCAATTGCATATAGTATAATTGGTGAGCAAATAACCACAGAAAATGCAAGTGCTATTTTATTAAAACATTCAAAAAATAGAAGTATTGATAAATTACTTCAAAAAAGAATTACCAAACCAAGTACTCTTACTGTTTTATCAGGCAATAAAACTACTGACACAATGAGTTTAAACGATTTAAAAAGTGCAAAACGATTACTAAGTGGTATGAAAAATACAAAAGCAGTAAAGGACACTGAACACATAATAACTTCATTCCAAACAAATTACAATAACAAGTATTAAAATACATACCACTTGCATACCACTTGCACTCGGTTTATTATTCTACACTAAATAATCTTTGCTACATAAATACAGTAGCAAAATGAACAATCCATTTGAAACAATAGATGCAAGGTTAAGCAACATAGAATCTATTTCACTTGACCTGAAACACTCAAACCAAGTAAGTCAAACAACAACAGAAATAGACCAATGGTTTGACCTAAACCAATTATGTGAATACTTACCTGATAAACCAGCAAAGGCAACCGCATACGGCTGGGTACATACTGGTATGATTCCACACCACAAAGGACAAAAAAAGCTAAGATTTCTAAAATCTGAAATTGACCAATGGCTAAAAACTGGTAAGCGTAAAACTTATGCAGAAACTTCAATTATTGCAGAAACCTATTTGCAATCAAAAAAACGAAAGTAAGTATTCACACCTAAACAGCAATTCTTATGAGCAAAGTGGTACATACATTAGCACAAATCGGTACAACTAAACCAGCCAAAAACGCCAAAACACCTATTGCCATTGTAAAAGGCAACGGTACGGACGTTTCAAATAACGATGTAAATTTTGCACGTTACCAGCGCAAAATTAAAACACAAAAAGTAGTTCTAAGTCTTATTGATGTTGCAACAAAAAAAGGACAACTGGAAAGTGTAAAAGAATATTGGAATACTTACTATTG
The DNA here is from genome assembly GCA_016699615.1 of Sphingobacteriales bacterium. NCBI lineage: Bacteria > Pseudomonadati > Bacteroidota > Sphingobacteriia > Sphingobacteriales > Sphingobacteriales bacterium. Next base: position 714,401 of record CP064984.1, read on the forward strand.
CCTTAACAAAATTTACATCGACGGAAATAGAATTTATGGTTACTACTGCAAAAACAGAATTTGTACTGTGTGTAGTGGAAACCGCAAAGCCGAAATGATAAACAAATATTTGCCTATTCTTAACCAATGGAAAGAACCCTACTTTGTAACACTAACTATAACCAGCGCACCACTAAAACGATTAAGTGCATTAATGAAAGCAATGAATAGAGGATTGAATTTGATAGTAAACAAATACAAACAACGAAATAAACGAAATACTGGCAAAAAACTAATAGGTATTAAAGCCTTAGAATGTAATTTCAACCCAAAATATAAAACATACAATCCACATTTTCACTTAGTAGTACCTGACAAAGAAACAGCCGACATTTTGATAAATGAATGGCTTTACTATTGCAACCGAAAAGGAAAATACAGAGCAAGTCTAAAAGTACAACTTGCAATAAAAGTAAAAGATAATGAAGATGTTTTAGTGGAGGTTATAAAATACGGTAGTAAGATTTTTACTGAAAAAAAAGGCGACGACAAAATTAAGATTCCAGCAAAGATTTACGTTTCTGCTTTACATAATATTCTAACTGCAATGAAAGGAATACGATTGTTTGAGCGTTTCGGTTTTAACACACCCAAAAAAGAAAAAACAACTACTACCAAAATACTAACTGATTTTGATACATTGGTTTATGATTCTAAAGTAATGGACTGGATAGATATTGAAAGTGAATTAAGATTAAGTGATTATGCTTTGCCGACTGAATTACAACAACTCTTAAATAATATTGATACGGTAAGCGAATAAAAAAAAGGAACGATATTACTCATTCCTTTCCAGCACAAACTACCGTCGTAGTTTATTCTTTGAATAGTAGCTACTCCAATTAGTATTACCCTATTCCGTACTTGCGTTTAAGTAGTGCCGATTAATCGGTCTATGTCGCACACAATACAAAAGTACAAAATTTCTAAAAATAAAATGAGGATGCAGTCGTGGTGCATCCTCTGTGTCCCGTTTAATACACCGTGTTGCAAAGCAGTATCAGGTATTTCTACTTTCGTATCGGCTCCGTAGTGCAAAGATACAAAATTTTAAAAATAAAAATACCAGTCATGCGAACAAAGGTCATAGCTTATAAAGCTATCCAAAGTCTCTAACTGGCAAGTACAAAGTTATAGAAAATTCTTATTACTTATTACTTTCTACTTATTACTTTCTTTCGTATTTTAGCCAAATGTCATTATTTCAGAAATCCGTTCTCAATCAATATTTAAAGCAACTCGATAAAACGAAAGTGGAAAATGCTTACCAAAAGTTTAAAGCACATTTTCACAATGCTACTATTCAGCAACATATTAGAGATAGCAAAGAAGAACAATATCAAGGCGAATTTTTGATAGATTTATTTGTAAATGTTTTAGGTTATACAAAAAATCCACAACCAAATTTTAATTTACAAACCGAACAAAAAAACGAAACTAACAGCAAAAAAGCAGACGGTGCAATTTTGAAAGATAGCAATGCAATTGCAGTTATCGAACTAAAAGGCACAAACACTACTGATTTAGCAACCGTTGCACCACAAGCATTTGGTTATAAAAACAATCAAAAAGAATGTAAATACGTTATCATTTCCAACTTTGAAAAGTTGCGTTTCTACATTGATAATGCAATAGATTTTGAAGAGTTTAATTTGTTTACACTTACTGAAAATGAATTTACGTTATTGTATTTGTGTTTGCATATTGATAATATTTTTTCGGATTTACCAGCCATTATAAAACAAAAATCAACGGTAAAAGAACAAGATATTACAAAACAATTATACAAAGATTATTCAGATTTTAAACGCAAATTGTTTACCGATATTGTACAACTTAATCCACAATACGACAAACTTATTTTATTCAAAAAATCTCAAAAATTATTAGATAGAATTTTGTTTATTTTGTTTGCAGAAGATAGAGGTTTGTTACAAGCAAACACCATTCAAACAATTTTAGATGAATTTGAAAACCTTAAAAAACTCGATGCTTACCAGCCATTATACGAACGTTTTAAAAAACATTTTACTTACTTAAACAACGGTTTAAAAAATGAGAAATACGAAGTGTTTGGTTACAATGGTGGTTTGTTTGCCAACGATGAAATTTTAGATACCATAAAAATTTCCGATAATCTTTTACAAAACTATGTTCCTATACTTTCTAAATATGATTATGAAACAGATGTTGATGTAAATATACTCGGTCACATCTTTGAACATTCGTTAAATGATATTGAAGAAATACAAGCTGAATTAGACGGAACAGCAATTGACAAAACTAAAACCAAACGCAAAAAAGACGGTGTTTTTTACACACCAAAATACATTACAAAATATATTGTAGAAAATACTGTTGGTGCGTTGTGTACCGAAAAGCGAAATGAATACGGAATTATTGCCGACAACTATACACCTGACAAACGCAAAGCAAAAAAGAAAGAACTATTACAAACTTTAGATACCTACCAAAACTGGTTACTGCAAATTACAATAGTTGACCCAGCGTGTGGTAGTGGTGCATTTTTAAACCAAGCATTAGATTTTTTGATACAGGAACACAAAGGTATTGACGAACTAAGAGCGCAACTGTTAGGACATAGTTTTGTATTACCTGACCACGAAATAGAAATATTAGAAAACAATATTTTTGGTGTGGATTTGAATGATGAAAGTGTAGAGATTGCACGGTTGAGTTTGTGGTTGCGTACTGCACGGAAAGGACGAAAACTAAACAGCTTAAACAACAATATAAAATGCGGTAACAGTTTAATAGATGATGCAACAATAGCAGGAGAAAAAGCATTTGACTGGCAAAAGGAATTTCCAAAAATATTTGAGCGTGGAGGCTTTGATGTAGTGATTGGAAATCCACCATATGTACAATTACAATCAATAAAAGAAATATCTGAAAGTTTACAAGGCTTAGGATATAATACTTTTGAAAAAACTGGTGATTTATATTGTATGTTTTATGAAAAAGGAAATATCATTTTAAAAGAAAATGGAATTTTAGGTTTTATTACTTCTAATAAATGGATGCGTTCAAATTATGGAAAATCACTAAGAAAATACATAACAGAATACACACAACCTATTTTAATAATTGATTTAGGTGCTGGGATTTTTGATAGTGCAACAGTTGATTCTAATATTCTAATTTTTAGTAAAAATGATTACAAGAGTTCATTTAATGCAATTGATATTACAAATGAAAATTATTTTTTGGATTTTTCAATTTATGAAAATCAAAAAATAGAAATTAATCCTAAAAAAGATGAAATATGGACAATCTATAATTTATCAGAAAGAAATATTAAACAACAAATAGAAAAATTAGGTACACCTTTAAAAGATTGGAATTTAAAGATATATTTAGGTATAAAAACTGGATACAATGAAGCATTTGTTATTGACAAACAAACTAAAGAACAATTAATAAAAGAAGATGCAAATAGCATCAAAATTATAAAACCAATACTTAGAGGCAAAGATATTAAAGCATACATTACTGATTATTCTGATTTATGGTTAATTAATTTTCACAATGGTTATAAGGTTGGTAATGAATATAAAGAAAGAATAAAAATTGAAGATTATCCAGCTATTAAAAAACACTTAGATAAATATTGGAATAATCTTGAAAACAGATATGACAAAGGTGAAACACCATATAATTTGAGAAATTGTGCATATGTTAATGAGTTTGCTAAAAAGAAAATAGTATATCCTGATATTTCACAGAAACTTAGTTTTGTTATTTTAGAGGAAGATTACATTGTTGCAAATACAGCTTATTTTCTAACAACTGATAGTTGTTATTTGCTTTCAGTTTTAAATTCAAAATTGATAAATTATTATTATAAATCAATTTCTGCTCAATTAGGTAGTACTGGTATTAGAAGTTTTACCATTTATATTGAACAATTACCAATTCCAAATATCTCACTTTCCGACCAACAACCATTTATAGAAAAAGCAGAAACGATGTTGCAAAAAAACAAAGAACTGCAAACCATAAAAAGCAATGTTGTAAAGTTGTTGCAAAGTCAATATTCAACAATCAACATCAACACCAAACTCAATAATTGGAACGAATTGAGTTTTAAAGATTTTTGTAAAGAACTGGAAAAGCAAAAAATAAAACTAACTCTTTCAGAAAAAGCAGAACTGCTACAATACTTTGAAACCGAACAAACCAAAGCCAACAACATACAACAAACCATCAACCAAACCGACAAAGAAATAGATACAATGGTGTATAAATTGTATGAGTTAACAGATGAAGAAATCAAAATTGTAGAAAATAATTAGCAAGATTATGGAAATAGAAACAATTTTTGATTTTAATCCAACTGATGCTGAACTAAAAAGGTTTGGATTAACTCATTCTGATAAAGAAATATTATTGGAATTTCCTGATACTTGTAATTATCAATTAGGTGTTTTATTTTCGATTAGAAAAACGAAAAGAAAGCCAATGAATATTTTTTGAGAATAAAAAATAAATCAATGTTAAATACACTAATGCAAGATTTTTAATACAATACAAAACTATGGAAAAAGAAATATTAACATGCGTATGTTCAAGTGTACAACATCAAATTGTGATACGCTACGAAACAGACGAAAACCAAGTGTATGCAAATATTTATTTAGCAGATTTACCAATAGGTAAAAGAATCCTAAACGCAGTAAAATACATTTTTGGCTACAAAAGCAAGTATGGTGATTTTGAAGAGTTTATTTTCGACAAACGAGATATTCCAGCTTTAGAGAATGTAGTAACACATTTGAAAAAAGTAGACTAATCATTAGATTATGCAACTAAAAAGGCAAAAATCTTGTTAATATATTAATTAGCAGAAACACAGTTATCCAAAAAAATAGTAAATTTGAATATGTCAACTACTAAAAAAATACGAGGCACTACCATACTTAAACAAATGTTGAACGACAAAAAAGCGTTCAAAGAAGCCGTACAAGGCTCAAAAAACATTAGTGAAGTAGTAATTAAGTTGGACAAGTTAAATCAAAAACGTGCCAAACGTACAGCCGTATAAGGTATTTCCTTTAGATGAAAATACAAGCATCTTTGTAACTGATAGCGAACTCACTTATTACATAGAGTTTTTTAGCTATTCGTATATGTTTCCAGCAAATGCCAAATTAGGCAATATTTATACATTCAATTTTTATCCGTCAAAAGAACAAGCGAAAGAACGAATAAAAACAGATAGCAGAATAAAAGCTACTATTCTCGATATGTTAGCTAAATTCTTTAAGGAAAATAATACAGCATTAGTAACCATTTGTGATAGTACAGATACCAAAGAAATGTACAGACATAAGTTATTTGATAAATGGTTTGTAGAACTGGAAACTGTATTTGTAGAAAAATACGATTGTAAGACCATTATAGAAGATACAACTTTGTACAATTCACTTTTGATTCATGCAAAGCACCCAAACAAACAAAAGGCAATTGATTATTTCTACAAAATAAATGATAATGAGTTTTTGCCTTTAGATGAGTAGTTTTAAACAAAACTGTACAAATAGTACAATTTTATAGATAAAATACGGATACAATATAGATATTTAAGAGCCTCCACTAATTAGCCATTTCTTACAAATTTTGTTGTTTTTGTACCTTAAATACGTAAGTACTTAATTATCAATACAGATTACTTTTTGTATCGGAAAGTAAATTATACCTTATAAGGTATATTTAAATAAAATTTCAATAATTTATACCCTAAAAGGTATAAATTCAATTATTATAATTATATTTGTACCCTTATGGGTATAAAAATGAATGATTCATTAGCTGAATTTGTAAAAGAGAAGCGTAAGCAACTAAAACTCACACAACCTGAATTAGCCGAAAAAGCTGGTGTGGGTTTGCGTTTTTTGCGTGAGTTAGAGAATGGTAAAGAATCAGTAAGATTGGATAAAGTAAATCAAGTTTTAGCATTGTTTGGTGCTTCTGTTGGTGTGATAAAAAACAGTGAAATATGAGAAAAGGAAATGTTTATTACAAAAATAGATTAGCAGGACTTATTGCTGAAAATGAAGATGGCTATACATTTCAGTATAACGAAGAATTTTTAAATTCAACTTCTGTAAAATCTATTAGTTTAACATTGCCAATTCAAAAACAACCTTATCAAAGTAAAATATTATTTCCATTTTTTGATGGTTTAATTCCTGAAGGATGGTTATTGAATATTGCAGTTGCTAACTGGAAAATAAATGCAAGAGATAGGTTTGGTTTATTGCTAACCTTGTGTAATGATTGTATTGGTTGTATTTCAATTAAAACCATTGAAGAATGAAAATAAACAAGTGCCTTTATTGCTATCAACAATTAAATGAAACTGAACAAGACTTTCATTCAGCTTGTGCTAAAAAAATGTTTGGTACAAAACAGGCACCTATAATTGATTTTAATTTAAAACAATTAGAAGAATTAGCCAAGCAAATTGTTATTAAAAGTGTTGCTGTAACTGGTGTTCAACCAAAATTGTCATTAGAGTTAGAAAAGCATAAAAACGAATTATCAAGGCTTACCATTGTAGGTTTGCACGGAAATTTTATTTTAAAGCCACCATCAACCGAATATAAAGAACTGCCACAGAATGAAGATGTAACCATGCACTTGGCCAATTTAGTAAAAATAAAAACGGCTCAACATTGTTTAATTCGATTGAATTCAGGCGAACTGGCATATATTACCAAACGCTTTGATAGATACAAAAAGATAAAATTGCATTAGAAGATTTTTGTCAATTAACTGAAAATTTAACCGAACATAAATACAGAAGTTCAATAGAAAAGGTAGCAAAAGCATCTCAGAAATTCACAACAAATAAGGGTTTAGAAGCATTGCGTTTATTTGAGTTAGTTTTATTTTGTTACTTAACAGGCAACGCAGATATGCACTTGAAAAATTTTGCATTATTAGAAAATGATTTAGGCGAATTTGAATTATCTCCTGCTTATGATTTATTAAGTACAGCTTTAGTAATTGCAGATGATAAAGAAGAAACCGCACTAACCATTAATGGAAAGAAAAGCAGATTAAAGAAAAAAGACTTTGATGCTTTAGCAATAAGTATGAACATCAACACAAAAGTTTTAGATAGCATTTATACCAAATTTGAAAAAGCATTACCTAAATGGATAGACTTCATCAAACAAAGTTTTTTATCTAAAACAATGCAAAAAAACTATATCGAATTGCTACAAACTAAACATCAAAATTTATTTCGATAATGCCTTTCCTTGCTCTTAAAAGTGTATGTTTTCACACATTTCAGGCATAAATCTGTCATTTTACCTGCTCAATATATTGATTTTACTACTTTTGTTACTTTCTGTATCGGAAAGTGAAGTATGAAAACAAAAGAAAACAAAAACATATCAAATGAAAGAAAAGCAATCAGTTATGATTTTTTAAAATGATTTATTTTTCTTTTAGTTTCTTTTATTTTTACATTTTTATTGCTTTTTTACATTTTATATTTACATTTGTGTAAATAATGTAAAAAAAATGAAAATAACATTACGCAAACGAAAATCCACAAAAACAGATAGAATAACACTATACTTAGAAATCTATAAAGGCTATATCAAAGATGAAAATGGTAAAATAAAACATCTTAGAGATTATGAGTATTTAGATTATTATTTGTACGCTAATCCAAAATCTCCAGCCCAAAAACAACACAACAAGGAAAATGAAAAATCGGCGGAGGCTGTTAAAGCACAAATGATTTTAGAAATTCAAAATGGAACTTATGGCTTTAATAACCTCCACAAACTAAATACAAATTTTATAGAATACTTTAAGAAGCTAACCCAAGATAGATATAGTAGTTTGGGAAATTATGGCAACTGGGACAGTACGCTAAAGCATCTCCTTAACTATTCAAGTGCTACAATTACCTTTAAAGACATTACACCAGAGTTTTGTGAGGGCTTTAAAGACTACCTACTAACTAAAGTTAAAATTAGAGAAGATAAATTATTGTCTAAAAATGCGGCTTCATCATATTTTAATAAATTTAAAGCATCTTTAAACCAAGCACTTGACGACAAAATAATCAATGACAACCCAGCAAAAAGAATTAAAAGCATTAAGCCAGAGGAAACAACGAGAGAATATCTAACAAAAGAAGAGTTACAAGCTCTAATGAATACAGATTGCAGATACGATGTACTAAAGAGAGCGTTTTTATTTAGTTGCTTTAGTGGGCTTCGTTGGTCTGATATTAACACATTAACTTGGAATAAATTACAAGATTATGAAGATGGAACGAGAATACATTTTACACAACAAAAGACCAAAGGCGTAGAATACTTAGATATTCCGAAAGAGGCATTAAAATATTTAGGAGAACGACAATACAATGAAAATAGAGTGTTTGTTGGGCTTAAATATAGCGACTATATGAATACTGCAATTTCAAGATGGATGTTAAAGGCTGGAATTACCAAACAAATTACATTTCATTGTGCAAGGCATACATACGCAACACTTTTGCTTACCAATAACGTAGATATTTATACGGTCTCAAAAATGCTGGGTCATAGAGAATTAAAGACTACACAGATTTATGCTAAAGTAATTGACCAGAAAAAAAGAGATGCAGTAAACGTATTTGATGGAATGTTTAAATAAATAAGGTTATGAGTAATATAAAAGAACTTGCAAGTATAACTTATGATAACATATTTCATAACAACTCACATTATTTTAATACCAACATAGAAAATATAAAAGAATACATTTTGAGTAATCAAAAAATGCTAACAAATCAATTAGATAAATTTTTGTTTATTTCGGAACTAAAGGAGAAGTTAGGAGCTGATAAGGTAGAACTCATAATTGAACAAGAAAAAAAATATGGGCAGATATTAGTTGCTAATTATAAAGAAATTTGTGAATTATACTTTTGGCTTGTTGATATAGTAGAAAAGCATTATGAACAAGATAAGACAGAGGATATAAATACTTTTATCTGGAGTATTGATAACAATAAAATAAATAATTTATACAATGCAATGGTAGATAGTTTTATTGATGCTAAAACAAATATTAGATGCTTTATTGAGTTATTTTCTGGTAAGCAATTAACAGAGCCTAACTCAAAAATCATTTGGCTAAAATATTCAAAAAACAAACATCTAAGTAAAAAATCCATTTCAGACTTTATTGATGTATTGATAGACAAAAAAATAATTGCACTTCCTAAAGGCTTTAAACAAGCACATCTATTAAAAATATTAGATGCTTACTTTTGTTCAAATACCAATAAAGAAATTAAGTTTGAAACATCAAATCTTGTTAGTAGAAATAATCATTCTGAATTTAGGTTTGATTTAGAAGACATCGTAACAACATTATTAAGATAACTTACCAAACTGAATATGTAAGGTATTGTAAGTTATAAGTTATTTTAATCCTTTCCTTTACTTCCCATATTTGCACTTAGATAATAAATATTTGCAGATTATGGAAAACAAAACATTAGAACAAAGATTAGAGAAGATTGAAATATTATTACAATCTCAAAAAACATTATTACTATCTCAAAAGGTAGTTTTCAATTTAGACGAGTTAGTACAATATACTAATTTGTCTCATAGTTTCATTTATAAGCTAACAAGCAAAGGAGGTATTCCATTTTACAGACCAAATGGGAAACAACTCTATTTTAATAAAATAGAAATAGATATTTGGTTACAACGCAATCCAGCCAAAACAAATGAACAAATAAGGAACGAAGTAATAACACAAATTACTTTAGGAAATAATAAGCGAAAATAAGTAACCAAATGTTAGATTGTATTAGTATGGTTGCAAACACAGAACCAATGTATCCTTACAATTCAACAAAATCTTTTATCTGGAGAGGATTGTGGTTTAATCCAGCGTTTATTAGAGGTGCGGAAAATATAAAAGGTTTTGAAAGTGAATTTAAAGGATTAAGAATATTTCTTGAATACACTAAAATTAAAATATCAAACTCCTTACACAAATTCTATAAAGGCGATAATTATTCTGATTTTACATTTTCTGAAATGGCAAAAGCTATTGATGAAGTGTGTAATAAGTTTGAAATTCCAGCGAATGAATGGGTTATTAAAAAATTAGAATTTGGATTTAATATTATTACACAGAAACCAGCAAAGGAATACTTGTTGTGCTTTCATTCATTTAAAGAAAAAGAGTTTGACAAGATGAAGAAAGGAGGTAAGAAATATGGTATGAAGTGTTCACTAACTGAATATTTTATAAAATTTTATGATAAATCATTAGAATATAAATTACACGAAAGAATAATCATTGATGAAAATATTTTAAGGGTTGAGATTGGTTACAATAACAAAAGAAAATTACCAGAAAAAATACAAACATTAGCAGACTTGAAAGTTACAAGTAATATAGATACACTATACAATGAACTGATAAATATTGTAAGGATTATTTATTACCAAGAAGAGAAAAACTTTACAAATACAGCATTTGATGAAAGAGTATTATTTTTTGCATCTGAACATAAAAACTTCTTAGAAGTAGAAAAAAAAGAAAATAAAAACCAACTAAAAACAACAAAGAAAAAGATAAAACAAATAAGAGAAAAGGTTTTGAAAAAAGATTTTGTTGAGTTTCTACAAAAGTCATTGAAAGACAAGTATATACAATTGTTTTGCTCATAAACGAAAGTGTTTTATCAAACTTGTAATATACCTTGAAAGAAGAAAAATTAATTATGCCAAAAAGTAGCAAACATATAGTGGAGGCGAGAGTGAAAGAAGTAGCAAAGTTGCTTATTGCTGGTAAGAGTAGTGATGAGATAGTACATTATAGTTCGGATAGCTGGAATATAGGAGAACGACAAGCAGAGAAATACCTCCACAAAGCCAGAGCCTTAATAACTCAATCAATAAAAAAAGAAATTAACTACGATTATGCCAAAGCTATAATAAGATATGAGGAGCTATACAAGCTCTCTTTTGAACGAAAAGATTATAAAACAGCTATGAGTGTCATTAAAGAAATAACAGCATTACAGGGCTTAAATAAGCTACAAATAGAACACGCTGGAGAAATTAATTTTATTTGCTCAATACCAGACTAATGATAATAGATTTTTCAAAATACTATACACCAAAGCCTAAACAGTTAGAAGCTCACAAATGTAGAGCTAAGTATATTTTATTTGGTGGCTCGATGGGTGGAGGTAAAAGCTGGTGGCTTTGTGCAGAGGCTATAAAACAAGCAATGAAGTACAAAGGCAATAGATTAGTGATTGTAAGAAAGGAATTATCGGTTTTGAAAAGAACTATATTAGTTACATTTTTTTCTATTTGTCCTAAAGAAATTATTGCATCGTTTAATCAAACTTCATTAGAGGTTACTTTTATCAATGGCTCAAAATTAGTATTCTTAGATGCAAATATTAGCAAAGACCCATTACTACAAAAACTCAAAGGATTAGAGATAGGCTGGTTTGGTATTGATGAAGCTAACGAGGTAGCAAAAGATGCTTATAATATCCTTAAAACTCGTTTGAGATGGATATTACCCAACAAGCAAAAGCCAAGCTATGAGGGTCGTCTTACATCAAATCCAGAGACTTGTTGGTTAATTGATGTATTCATTAATTCTAAAAATCCAAATGAAGTTTATATCAAAAGTATTACAACCGACAATTACGATGAAAATAGCGAATATGTAAAAAATTTAAAAGATGCCTTTAAAGATACACCTAACCTTTTGCGAAAATATTTATTTGCAGACTGGAGTATTTTAGATGCCATTAACCAACTAATGCCAAGTGAGAAGCTACACAATTCAAAAAATAAATTAAGTGGAGGCTATGGAACTTCTTTAGGTGTAGATGTAGCTCGATTTGGAGACGATAATTCTGTTTTTATAGTATTGATAGATGGAAACATTGAATTGATAGAAACCTATCCATATACGCCTTTAAATGAAGTCGTAGATAAAACAATAGAACTCATTAATCGGTATAACATTTCTCCAGATTATGTAGGTGTAGATAGTGTTGGGTTAGGTGCTGGTGTAGTAGATAGCCTCCACGCTTTAGGTTACGATGTAATAGAACTTAATGGAGGCTCTAAGCCTATTGATGAAGATAATACAGATACATTCTTACCTTTCAATTTACGCTCACAAATGTACTATAATTTGAGAAATGAAATTATAGCTGGAAATATTGGAGGCATAGAAAATGATAGCTTAATTCAAGAATTAACAGCCATTAAATACGAAATTAGTTCGGATAGAAAATTGAGAATAAACTCAAAAGAAGCTATTAAGAAAATATTAGGCAAAAGCCCAGACCTTGCAGATGCTTTATGTTATGCCAACTGGGTAAAAACATTCAGAGGTGTTTATAATCCTATGTTACCGATTTTTGGAGGCTATTAAAATTTACACCTATACTGGGTAAAATTTTGTTTTTACACGTATATCATGTAAAAATAAAATACGCACATTTTTTACATCTATATCGTGTAAAAAAGGCGTATTAAAAAAATTACATCTATACAATGTAAAAAATAATTTTTACAGCTATGTAATTTAAAAAACAGAAAAGACAAAACATATATTTGCTATCTTTACATCAAACAAAAATTAAATATGGAATAAAAATAGTGTGAATAACATATAGATATTGCGTAAGCAGTTCATTTCTCAACTCAAATACTGGTAATATTTTTCTCTGGAATGATGACTGCAAGATGCTCCCGTCGGGGTGTGTTTTGCTTCATTTTTCAGAGTGGTTATACCAGTAACCAGAGTTGGGAGTGTTGTATTACACACCCTTTTTTTATGCCTAAAAGTATCTATTCACTAACATCAAAATTAAAAATCATGAACAAAACAAGTCTATTTAAAACAATCTATCGTTACTCATTAGCAATCGTTATTTTAATAGCGATTATAGCTTTAGCAAAAAAAAGTATTCTAACCTCTTTATTTTTCATTCCAGTTTTGATTTTAACTTTACCTTTTTTAGACAAGATGGTAGATGAAAAAATACCATTTCTATCTAAATCAGTTGCACGAATTGGAGTTGCATTATTATTTTCAGTAATTGCTTTTTCATTTATTAAGGATATAGATACGACAAAATCAAATAATAATACGCAAGGCAATAACACACAGCAATATGCAACTTATGAAAAGCTATTAAGTTATTATCAATCTCAAACATCTCCAGCATTACTAAGAGAAAGAGACTCTTTTTTAATCTTAATGAAATCTAACCCAGCATACATAAAACTTGCAACTGAAAAGAGTACCGATATACAATTTATTCCTATACTAATGTCAATAGGAGAAATATGTACATCAATTAATAGCGGAACTGGAAATGTAGAAATACCAGAACGCATAGTAACATTATGCCAAAAGATAGTAGGAGGCGAAGAGCTAATGAGATATTTTATAGGTTTAGAATTTAGAGGAGGTGTGCCAGTTGAATTTGCAGAAATAACAGAAAGGTTTATTAATGCACATCATATCTCTGGAGTAAAGGATAATTTAATAGGAGATGCAAATGGAAATTCATATAGAGTACCTTTTGACTATAATTTGGCTCTCACAAATGCAATCTTCAATCCAGATAGCAAAACAGCATTAGATGAGTTAGGCAAGTCTTATAAGAGTGGTGTTTTTGAATGGAAAAAATCAAAAGAAAACAATGGAAAATTTCGTTATCCTCAATTTGTTTTTAAAGATAACTGGGTAGCTTATTTAAAACAAAACTATCCAGAAAGTAAGTTTATACCTAACTATGATTTTGCTATGTCTGCAAGTGAATTATACAGTATCTATAATGCAAATGAAGTTTCAGCAGATGAAAAACTAAAAAGCAAAAGAATTGCAGTTAGTGGCATTGTGGAGGAGATAGGAAAAGATATTTTAGATGAGCCTTATGTAGTTTTATCTGGTCAAGGCTTCTTATCTGATATTCAATGTTATGTAAGTAAAGAAGTTGCTTCAAATCTCAACAAAGGCAATGAAATAACATTAATCGGTATTTGCGATGGTAGAGCTTTAGGCACAAATGTAATTCTAAAGGATTGTGAGTTGGAATAAAATAAATTATGAAGTTTAAGCTATATTTATAAGAATACAATTTGTATTTTTGTTCTATGCAGGTAGATAATTATAGTATGGGTTTGGATTTAATCGGTAGATTAAATAATACTATACTGCATACCAGTAAATCTCTCTATCCTTTATTTGAATGTATTATTAATTCAATACATTCAATAGAAGATTTAAAGAAAGGAAAAGAGAAAGGTTATGTTGAAATAATTATTGAGAGAGATGAAACTCAACATATAGTAAGTAAAGATTTTTATGAAGATTCAAGACCTATTAAATCATTTACAATTATTGATAATGGAATAGGATTTAATGAAAGTAACTTTCAATCATTTAGAACTGGAGATAGTAGATTAAAGCTACAAAAAGGCTCTAAAGGTATTGGTAGATTTGTTTGGTTAAAAGCATTTAAGTCTGTAAAGATAAATAGTGTATTTTCGGAGGGAGGTAAAATATATGAACGAGATTTTGATTTTAAGTTTAGTGATGCTGGTATAGAAAATCATACTATTGCTCCAATAAATGATAAGTCCACAAAGACAATCATTAATTTAATAAATTTCATTCCAAAGTATCAAAAACATTGTCCAAAACATATAAACGATATTGCATTAAAGGTTATTGACCATTGTTTAGTCTATTTTTTATATGATAATTGCCCTACAATTATCATTAAAGACCCTATTAACAATACACAGATTGTAGTAAATGATTTATTTACTGAAAACAAAAGAGACCATATAAAAGAAATTGAATTTGAATTTAAAGAAGAAACCTTTAAGTTGAATATTTTAGAATTATATGGCAATACTGGAAAATCTAATAAACTTCATTTTTGCTCAAATATGAGAGAAGTAAAGAATTACAATTTATCTTCTCTTATTCCAGATTTAAGTAAATCACTAAAAGATGAAAATGGTATTGACTTCTTTATTAGAGCTTATGTTACTGGCACATATTTAGATAAAATTGTTAATCCAGAAAGAACTACACTAAGTTTTCCAGAGGTGGAGGAAAGAGACCCTTATAGGCTTCAAACCATTACAGAGGAGGATTTAAAAGAAAAAGTTGTAGAAGAGATACAAATAGCTCTAAGTGAATATTTATTAGAAATCTGGGAGGATAAGATGGAGTTTGTAACAGATTTTATTCAAAATGAAGCACCACAATTTAGAAGCCTATTAAAATATAAATCTAATAGAATTGAAAATCTAAAACCGACTACAAATAAAAGAACGCTGGATTTAGAATTATATAAAATAATGCAGGATTTAGAGTATGAGGTTAAGGAACAATATTTTGAATTAGATGAAGAGTTGGATAGTGAAGATGATAGAGATGAATACCAAAAAAGATATGATGAATACATTGAAAAAGTAATTGATGTTGGTAGTGCAAAATTGTCTCAATACATTATTCACAGAAAAACAATATTGGATATTCTTACTAAGCAATTAGAGTTAAATGAAGATGGAAAATATAGTTTAGAGAATAGCATACATCAAATAATATTTCCTTTAAAATCTACCTCTGACGATATAAGCTATGATAAACAAAACCTATGGATAATTGATGAAAAGCTATCATATCATAAATATTTAGCATCTGATTTGCCATTTAATCAGATGAATAAAGATATTATATACAATGATAGTACAGACCGACCAGATGTAGTTATCTTTAACAGTCCAATAGCACTCGTTAATAACGACCCACCATATCAATCAATAGTTATTCTGGAATTTAAAAGACCTATGCGAAAAGCATTTAGTGAAGAGAAAAATCCTATTGAGCAAATTTATGGCTATATTAGAAAGATACACGAAAGAAAAGGAACTGATAATAAAGGTCGTATTATACAAGGCGTTACGTCCTCCACGCCCTCCTATTGTTATTTAGTTTGCGATATAACACCCAAAATAGCAGAGATAGCGGAAAATTCAGACTTTACAGCTACTCCAGATAATTTAGGCTATTTTGGCTTTAATAAGAAGCTAAACGCATATATAGAGATAATTAGCTATCACAAAATGGTTAATGATGCTAAACAGAGAAATAGAATATTATTTGAAAAATTAAATTTACCTAATACTTAAAGACTTTATCTATATGGGAGCGATGGAATTTGAATACTTACTAAGAAGAGTTTACCAAGTAGGTAGATATGGTACTAAAGGTGCAGATGCTGATATTTATAGAAGTATGGAGCGTTCTAAACATCTTTGTCGTGTAGAAATTGATAATATTAAAAATAAGCAACCCAGACTTAGAAATCAATCCATAGAGGATTTAGAATATGAATATAGAGTTGAATGTAGAAAGATATGGAGCTATGTAGTGGAGGCAATTAGAAAAGGCATTGACAAATATTCCAACATTTTATCAGACGAAGAAATAAAGAAGTTAGAGGATTGCATTAAAGAGAAAAGTGAAATTACCAGCGAGTTAATTGACGAGAAGATTAAGATAGCACAGGATATTTTTGTAGCACATGAAATATATCCTAAATAGCTCATTTTTTCCTTTGATATTCCTTTAGTTTCTCAATATTTACTGCGTTTTTACATTAATTTATATAGCGTATAGTAACAAGTAATTGATATAGTATTACTTAGCTCATGTACTGTACTTTTTGTATCGGAAAGTAATTTTTTTAAGCAACTAAATATTTCAAAAAAAATAAAAAAATATTTGGCAGATTGATTTTTTAATTTAACTTTGTATTTCAAAGTACTTTTTATGGAAGAAAAAACAAAATACCTTCAACAAATTAATGACATCAAAAACATGATGGACAATAATACCAAATTTCTAAGCTTAAGTGGTTTGGCTGGTGTTTGGGCAGGTAGTACTGCAATAATTGGTGCGATGGTTGCATCAAAAATATTGCATGATAATTTTATGCTCATCAGAAGTTGGGAACAATTCGAAAATGGTAGAACACTTATTTCTCAATTGGCATTAACATTAATTGGAATAGGTATCATTATCTTTATTGTTGCATTAGCTGGTGGTTTCTATTTTTCTTACAGAAAGGCAAAAAGAAAACAATTAAAAATTTGGAATAACATCAGCAGAAAAATGTGTACAGATTTTATACTTATTGGTGCAGTTGGTGGCTTCTTTTGTTTATTTCTAATTAAGCATCATGTAATATTTATGATAGCACCAACATGTTTAATTTTTTATGGTATTGGATTATATATTATTTCAAGATATACTGTCAGAGATATTAAAATATTATCTATTTGCATGATAATTCTTGGATTGTTGAATGCATATTATATTTATTCTGGAATACTTTTTTGGTTTATTGGATTTGGTATATTGCATATAGTTTATGGCATTACCATGTACCTAAAATATGATAGAAAATAAAAGACAATGAAGAACCCAATAGAACATCTCAATAAAACATTCGATAATCAGATAAGATTAGGCATCATGTCTTTCTTGATGGTTAATGATGAATTGAGTTTTGTTGAATTGAAAGAACAACTTGATGTTTCTGATGGTAACCTTGCAACGCATTTAAAAAAATTAGACGAAAGTAATTATATCAAAACAAAAAAAGATTTGAGAAAAATAAACCACTTACAACTTATGCCGTATCAACAGAAGGTAGAAAAGCATTTACAGAACACATCAAGGCATTAGAATATATGATAAAACAATTGAAATAAAAAAATTTGCACAATTACTTTGTATTTCAAAGTACTTTTAAAATAAATACAATTAAAAGATTTTTGGAAATAAAAAAATAAAAAAATGAACACAAGTGACCAACAAAACATCAGCAAAGATTGGAAAATGTACAGCATAGGTGTTGTACTTACCATCGTATCAGCCATTATTTTTGCATTATGGCAACACAACTTAGAGTTTGATTTAGGCATACAAACATTTATCCATTTCGGAATTTTTTTACTCTTAGTATTTAGTAATTCATTTATAAAAATATTTAGAATAAAAACATGGACAAGTTCTTTAGCTACTTATCCAATTATTGTAAGTGGCATTATTAGTTGCTTTGCACTAAACAGAAGCATGCAACTGTTTTATATTTCTACAACTTGGTGGTCAGTATTTATTGTTGTTAATATGGCAATATTATTATTTAAGCCATTGTTAGAATTTGGAGGAACATTTGTAAAAACAATACTCTACAGTTCTTTATTCTGTTCGGCAATTATATTTTTGTATTATAGTATTATACTAATACCAAATTACATCGTTGGATTAATTGGAATTATTGTACTTGGCATCGGATTTCATGCATTTATACCATTAATATCATTTATATATATTGCAAGAAATTTATACAAAGCTGCAGTTGAAAACAAAATCTACAGTAGAATATATATAATTACATCCATCACAATATTTAGTATTGTAATAATTTATGCTATTCGATGGAATACTCAAATCAATAAGATAAATAATCAAACTCAGTTTTTAGAATTACAAAAAGAGAAAGCAATTCCAAAATGGATGTACATTGCGCAGCGACTGCCAGACAACAATATGTCTAAAAAAATATTATTAACTAATATTTTATATCCAAGTCTTGACGAGATGTTCAATTTTGATATTGATGGATTTATTGATAACAACAACTACAACATAGATAAAGTACATGATCCATTGGTATTAATTAGTGCTGCATTTTCTAATGAAATAAATTTAGATGAAAAAGATATCATTAAAATATTAGAATCAAACTATGATGCATCACATCTAACAGAACAAAGATTGTGGCGTGGCGATGATTTGTCTACCTATAGCATGACAACAAATGTTAGAATTTATCCAAAACAAAGATTATCATATACAGAAAAGATATTGAATATAGAAAACAAAAATCCATATCCATCAAATCAACAAGAAGCTATTTATACATTTTATTTACCAGAAGGTGCTGCTGTAAGTTCGCTCTCACTTTGGATAAATGGCATTGAAGAAAAGGCATATTTAAGTAGTAGACAAAAAGCAAGCAATGCATACAATACAATTGTTGGTATAGAAAAAAGAGATCCATCTGTGGTGCATTGGCAAGAAGGCAACAAAGTAAGTGTGCGAGTATTTCCATGTACGCCAACTGAGAAAAGAAAGTTTAAAATTGGCATCACTGCACCATTAACACATAACAATAAAAAGCTATCTTATAAAAATATAATTTGTGAAGGACCAAATTTTGAGGATACAAAAGAAATTGTACAAATCAATTTTACAGACACCATAGAGAAATTAGACAAGCCATATTTTTTAGATAAAAGAGGCAGCAACCATCTAATTGGTCAACATCAATTAGATGGTTGGGCAATAACTTTTGATGCTCTAAAAGTAAACGAAGGAACTTTTCATTTCAAAGACAAAAGCTATATCATTAGTGAAGACAAAATCAACAACAAAGAATTTATTGCAAAAAATATTTATGTAGATGTAAATAAATCATGGTCAAAAAATGAATGGAAAAGTATTCTAGATGCATTTCAAGACAAGAACATCATGGTATATAATAATCAATGGATAAAAGTAGATGTACACAACCAAGCAGAAATATTCAAATCCTTACATCAATTTAATTTCACCTTACTACCATTCTATACTATCAAAGATAATGCGCATAGTATTGTTATAACAAAAGCATACAACAATGGACCAAGTTTAGATGAATTAAAAAACAGTGGCTATTTCAATAATACAAATGAATATTTCTGTGCAAATAAAATAAAAGTAATAAACATTGGAGATGAGTGTGCTACAATTTATAAAACACTAAAAGAATACAGTGCAATAGAATTGTATCAAACAAATTTAGATGCTGCAATTACTCTACTACAAAAAAATGAATTTCCAGATAGACTAAATTCTGATACACAAATACATCTAGACAATGAAACAAAAATAACAAGTGTACCAAAATTAGCTATTACAAAAAATGCACCAGACCATGTATTTAGATTATTTGCATACAACCAAGCTATGCATCAAATGAGTATAGAAACATTACAAAACGATAGCATTGCACCACTAGCTTATGAATTAGTAAGTGATGCAAATGTTGTGAGTCCAATAAGTAGTTTAATTGTTTTAGAAACACAAAATGATTACGATAGATTTGATATTAAAAAAGATAAAGACGCACTAGACAACGCAGACATTCACAATGATGGTGCAGTGCCAGAACCACACGAATGGATGCTTATCATTTTGCTATTAGTTAGTGTATTATATATCAATCTAAAATCATCAAAATATGCTTACCTATTCAGTAAATAGAACAATAAGTTACAGCATCAATCAATATGCAATAATATGTGCTTGTATATGTATCTATTGCATATTATCATTTGTTTTTATCAATGATTATTTAAGATTGTCTATACTGCAAATTGGTGCAATGATAGCATATGTTGTACTTGCACCAATACAAACAACAAAGAAAGCAAATAATTATGTACTAGTATTTAGCTTAGTTGCTATCTTATTGTATTGGCATACACAAATTACAACATTACTCTATCTATCATCATTAATATTAAGCATAGAGTTTCTAAGTATATTCTTTGGAAGACTAAGCATCAATGCATACATAATGGCATTGTTGTGTTCGCCTATTTTTACTATGGTTTCGAGCATAATTGGTTTCCCACTAAGATTAAAATTGACTTATTGGGCATCAGAAATATTAAACCTATGTATACAAAATTGTAGCGCAGAAGGCAACCAATTAGTCATCAATCAAGAACCATTCATTATAGATGAAGCATGCGCAGGTTTGCACATGCTTTTAGCAGGATTTGTGTTTGCTGTTTTGTTGGTAGAACATTTTAAGAAGAAACAGCAGCAGGCACTTTCTATGCTAACCTTATTTTCATTTTATGTATTTGTATTAATAAGCATTATAACAAGCAATATCATAAGAATTTGTATGTTGGTACTGTTTAAAATATTTCCTGAAAATAGTATGCATTATGGTATTGGCATTATTGGATTTGTTGTCTATACTATGATTCCAACCTATTTTGTTTTGAAATATTTATTTAAAAAATTTGGAAAAGACATTAATACAAAAGAAACAACAACATCAAACATACAACAAAAAATAAGCTATGCTTTGTTTATCTCAATTATTATTATTGGCACTTATACTATGATTTTTGAACAAAATAAAATGCAACCAGTTGCAGATTTACCAATACAATATTTAAGTCATTACGAAAAAGAAAAATTAGACTACGACATTGTAAAATATAAAAACAACGATAAGTTGGTATATGTAAAACCTATGCCCTATTTTTTTAGTAGCGAACACAATCCATTGTATTGTTGGAAAGGAAGTGGATATAAAATTAAACAGTTTAAAAAATATGTAGTTGGCAACAATACGATTTTCATTGGCAATATTGTAAAAAACAATAGTACAATTCACACAGCATGGTTTTATTCTAATGGCAAAACTTGTACCACAGAACAACTAGAATGGCGTTGGAAAAGTTTTATACACCAAGAGCCATTTTATTTAATAAGTGTATCAAGTAGTAGCAAAGCAACCATAATAAATTTAGCTAATAAACTTATAAAAGAAAATACAAAATGAAAAAAATAATTCAAACACTCAAGCAAAACAACAGACTAAAAATTGTTACAATGCTAATATTTGCAAGTACATTAAGTGTTGCCTTAGTATGCTATAGAATACAACAAACAAAAAATTTAGTATTTATATTTTTAATTTGGAATTTAATTTTGGCAACTATACCATATGTAATTGGGTTATATTTGTATGCAAAGAGAAATCAACAAGGTTCAATATTGCAATGGAGTATTCTATTTTTTATCTGGTTGATATTTTTGCCCAATGCACCATACATACTTACAGATTTGATACATTTGAAAGTAAGAGGCAACTTTCCATTAATACTAGATTTAATCATGTTATTATTTTATGCATGGGTTGGCTTAATGATGTGTCTATATTCCATCAAAGACATACAACAAATTATACTAATAAAATATGGCAAAAAATGGAGTACAGTATTTACATACATTATACCATTTGTATGTGCATTTGGTGTATATGTTGGCAGATTTTTAAGATATGATTCTTGGCAACTTATTTCAAATTTCGATACAGTTATGGTAGATATTTTAAAACACATCGTATTTCCACAAGAACATATAAATGCCATAGCATTCACATTATTACTTGGCACATTTATTCTATTTGCCTTTAAAAGCATAGACCTAAAACGATTAGATTAATATAATGATGTAATAATAGAATAGTCAATAATAAATTTCAGAAAAACGAAGCATATGGTGGCTTTATTAGGTAATAAGAATTAAGAGAATATTAAATTATATAATTAATTATTCATATTGCGTATTTTAAGTATAAAGATGTAATATAGGCAAAAAAAATTATTGTAGGATATTTAAAATGCGCAAGTATGTATTTGTTATACAATATTGATAATAAGAAGATTATAAAGAAAAAATATTTTTGACAAAAAAATATACGCAATTCAATTTATTGCGTATATTTGTGTGATGTGCAAAAGTCTTCGCTACGCTTCGCCTTTTGCACATCGTGCGGCGGATTACATCCGTTGATGCGTTTAGGCTCGCTACGCTCGACCTTCAACACATCAACGGATTTGCAAAATTACTTCACTTGCAAACTTCGTTTGCAGTTCGTAACTTCGCAAATCCGCCGCACGTTAGCGGTTATGCTATGACAACACAGCAGACCGACAACGGGGAAGCCGAAAACCGATTAGAGTAGGCGTAAAAAAACAAAAAAAGCAAATTTATGGCAGCTAAAACAGCACTTTACATTTTAGGAGGATTATTGCTAATCCCAGGACTTTATCAATTTTATAACATATCGCAACTTGAATCTTTGAATACAGGATTTATGGGAGCTATTGTTGATTCAGTTATAGAACAAAAAAAACAGTTTGGATATATGCTAACTATTGGAGGAAGTATTTTAATAGCCATAGGTTATTTTATTAAACCCAAAAACACAGAAGAAAAATGAAAAAGAATTTAGTTTTAGGATTGTCTATTTTTTTAGTATTAGTTTCTGCCTGTAACAACATTTCAAATCATAAGCACGATGGTTCATACGCTATGAACATAAATGTTTTTGGTGTAAGTGTAAATTCAAAACCCGACTTAATTATAAATGGAAATAAAGCAAAATTTAATGGAGAAATCCACGACTGCTCACAATTTTCAGACAGAATAGAAATTGGTGACAATAAAATAACATTTTCTGTTGTTGACGGAGACTTGATAGTAAATGTTCCTACAATGGGAAAAGTCAGATACATTAAACTTTCAGGACAAACCAATTTTAATGAAGAATGATTAACAATCTAATCAGCACTTATACACAGGACAGACTTCTTAAAGATGCTAAGAGCATTGTTATTCCAAAAAAAGAACAATATTTGACTGCATACAAAGAATTTATTAATTACTTTGAGAATCTTGACAAACTTTCTGAACATCACATAATAATTGGAATTTCCTTTACTTACAGTTGGATGCCAACAATTTTAGATTTTCGTTCCAATAAAATTATTGAAGCCACGCAGATTCTCAATTATGCAAAACAAGGCAACAGACCAAGTTTGACAGAACTAGACATTCTTAAAAGTTGTTTTAATAATTCACTTGTTGGAAGTTCTAAACTCTTACACTTCATAAACCCAAATAAATTTGCAATTTGGGACAGTAGAGTTTACAGATACCTTTTTAATCAAACACCACATTCATACCGTGTTGAAAACAACAACACTTATTTAAACTACCTTTATTTCTGCGACCATCTAATTAACAGTTCAGAGATAAACACATTAAAAAAAATAGTTGAAGAAAAAGTGGGCTATACAATGACTAAAATGAGAGCAATTGAACTAATCTTTTTTTACAATGGGACAAAAAGCACAAACCGCTAACACGGGTTTGGCAAAAGTGGCGGTTCAGTGCTCCGCAGACACATTTGTGGTTAATCAAAGTTTGGTTCTTCGCATCAGCATTTGTGGTAAAAATCGCCACCTTCGCCAAGCCCGAAACCGTTATGCCTCACCCTATGACAACCGTGCTATAAATGAACAAACAGATAAAAATGAAAATAGACAACCAACGCTTCGCAAAATTAAAAGAGGTGCAAGCCAACGCACAAAGCCAACGCTTTTGCACCACATTTAATTTTGCCCCAACGCACCCAAGCCCACCCACCACCCTAAAAACATAGATTATGAATTATTTTTTTAACATTATAACACATTTAATTATCATCACAAGCATTTGCTTAATGGTGTATCATACTTTTTTGTATGTTAGTAAAAAATTAAAAGAAGCTGACGACATAACTGAAGGCTTTTTGTTAGTAGGAACAATTATTTTATCTTCATTTACTTACATAGCTTCCAAAATGTTAGGACTTTCAATTCCGAGTTTACTTTTTGAAGGTTTAGAACAAGCAGATGCTTTATCATTCAAAATTTTATTTGGTAGCATAATATCATCATCTGTTGGTTTTCTTCTATCTTGGTACATTACAAATAAATTATCTGAAGACAAAGACATTGCTATAAGAATTTTGTTGTTCATAATCACTTTAATGATTTTGCTTTTTGGAGATGTTTATATAGGTAGCTGGGGGTTAGGAAGCCAAGATTGTTTTAATAAAGCATTATTACCAAATGTTTTATTTGTAATTGGAGTTTTAAGTTATGCCGTTTTTAACCATAAAAAGAAATAATAAAAATGAATAATTTATTTTGGAAAGGATATTACCTATTTAAAAACCCAAATAAAATTTACCAAAAAGGTAGAGATGACGCATTGAATAATTTACCACGTTATCAATATAAAATAGCTATAATATTCTCTGAATTAAAAAAAACACAAGAAATTTATAATGCAGGATATGATGACGGTTTGAAAGAAAAACTAATTAAAAAAATATAGGAAATCAATATACAACTAATTTTTAACAATTTAAATTTAAACAGAATGAGTAATCAAGGATTAAAGTACAATGTAGATATTGTTTTCTGCATTGATTGTACAGGAAGTATGGGTGGCATACTTGATACAGTAAAAGCAAATGCTTTAAAATTTTATCCAGACCTTCAAAAAGCACTTGAAGAGAAAGATAAGAATGTAGAAAATTTAAGAATTAAAGTAATTGCATACAGAGATTTTTACT
Organism: Sphingobacteriales bacterium; assembly: GCA_016699615.1. Lineage (NCBI taxonomy): Bacteria > Pseudomonadati > Bacteroidota > Sphingobacteriia > Sphingobacteriales > Sphingobacteriales bacterium. The sequence goes on from CP064984.1 coordinate 739,830, forward strand.
GCGATGGAGATAATGCGGTAAAGCAATTAGATTTTGTTGATATGAAATCAAATGGGGAAACATTTAACTCTTTTATTAGTCATTTAGAACCTGATGGCGGTGGAGATGAACCTGAAAATGGACTCGAAGCCCTTGCATTAGCCATAAATTCAGATTGGACAAAAGACGGAGATAGACAAAGACATATTATTGTAGTTTATTCTGATGCTTCTACACATCCATTAGAAAAAAATGCTGGTTCAAAACCTTCAAATTATCCAAATGATATGCCTAGGGATTTTAATGAATTAACTGATTGGTGGGAGGGTCAATCGCATATGCCTAATAACTCTGCAAAAAGATTGATTTTGTTTGCTCCTGATAGTAATTCTTGGACAGACATAGCTACACATTGGAATACTACAATTCACCATCCATCTAAAGCAGGTAATGGTTTGTCAGATTTAGATTATGGAACAATTTTAAGTGCAATAGTTAATAGCATATAATCAAATACTAAAAGCGAATGGTAGATAATTCAATCTACCATTCTTAAACAATAAAAGATGGATTTAATTATTGATATACCTAAAAAAGAAAATTTTGGAGAAGATGCTCCTCCAATTAATTTGGAAGTATCTTTAAAAAATAGAGTAATTTCTGTATTTGATGGTCTTGGTGGTTCGGGCAGTACAATTTATGAAGAAAATGGCGAAAAAAAGACAGGTGCTTATATTAGTTCTAGAGTTGTAGCTACAGTAGTTCTTGATTATTTTGATAATTTAAAAAATCAAAACACGACTTATGAAGTCAATGCCGAATTTATTGAAAATTTAAAAACTCAAATAATAACTGCACTTGAAGAAAAACTGAAACTACAAAAATAGGAAGTTTCAAAACTGAAAAGCAGTTTAATTAGAACATTCCCAACAACATTAGCTTTAATACATTGTGATTTTGAGGACAATAAAACAAAATTAGATGTGATATGGGCTGGTGATTCAAGAGCTTATGTTTTAAAACCCGATAAAGGACTTATTCAACTCTCAAAAGATGATTTAAAATTAGATAATGATCCATTTGAAAATCTAAAAAACGACTCACCTCTATCAAATATGATTTGTCTCGAAAATGATTTTAAACTAAACCATAAAACTTATTTTTTTGAAAATCTATTATTAGCAATTGTTGCAACCGATGGTTGTTTTGGGTATTATTCTACTCCAATGCATTTTGAATATTATTTATTGAAGACTATAATGGATTCTAACAATGAATTAGAATTTAAAGATAAATTAGAACAAGAATTTTCAAAAGTTTCAGGTGATGATTTTAGTTTGTCACTAACTAGTATTTTTGATAAAAATTTTAATGAAATTAAAGAAGTTTTCAGAAATAGATTTGAAGAAGTCTATCAATACTTTATGAAAGATATTTTAGATTTAGAAAGTAAAATTAAAAATTTAAATAGAACGATACTAGAAAATGAGAATAAAAAAAATCTTTTAGAACAACAAAAAAATGTAAAAAATCTGGAGTTATGGACAGAATATAAATTAACGAACTTTAACCTATAATTATGCACAAAGGAGATTTAATAGGAGGATATGAAATATTAAAAGATTTTCTTGTAGCAGGAGGAATGAGTAAAATATCATTTGCCAAAAAAGGTGGAACTGAATATTTTATAAAAGAATTTTTGTCACCAAGATTTCCCGTGCCTGGAAGTCCAGGAAGTCCTGCTACAATAGAAAAAAGAAGAAAAAATTGTACTGATTTTGAAAACCATCATAATAAATTAAATAAGGAAATTGCTAAAAAAGTTGCTTTTGGTGGTAACCTTGTTTATGCTGTAGATTTTTTTAGAGCTCATACTTCCTATTATAAAATAACAGAAAAAATAGATATAACTTCTTTTTCAACCGCTGATATTTCAAAACTTTCAATTGATAAAATCTTAATAATTATGAAAACCGTAACTCATAGTTTAAAGATTTTACACGATTTAAAAATTGTTCACGGTGATTTAAAACCTGATAATATTTTGATAAAAAAAACAACTGCAGGTGGTTATACAACAAAACTTATAGATTTTGACAATAGTTACTTTTCAAGTGAACCACCAAAGAATACTGAAGAAGTTGTTGGAACACCTGAATACTATTCACCAGAATTGGCATTTTATATAGAAGACGGTGAAACAGAAGAAGATAGAAAAAAATTAACTGTACAATCCGATATTTTTGCATTGGGTGTAATTTTTTGTGAATATTTAACTGGTAACAAACCAATTTTTAATAAAAAGTACAATTACACTTGGGAAGCTGTAAATAATAAAGAAATATTAAATTTTAAAGGTGGTCTTAAAACAAAAAAATTAGATTCACTTATTAATGATATGCTTTCAATTGATTTTGACAAACGCCCTAATATTTCTCAAGTATTTGATATACTTAAATCATCTGACTTATTGTTAGAAGAAGTTATCTCAAAACCAATAATTGAAGAAGAAGAAAAACCCGTGTCAGGTTTACGAATAAGTAAAAATCTAAAAGCAACAGATATTGATAAAAAAAGCGATGACATAAAACCATCTAAAGGATTGATAATTAAAGGGCTAAATACAGATAAGTAAAATATGAGTGAATCAAAATGGCAATGTAATTATGATGATCACATTAATAAGTTTTCAGAGCAAACTTGTGAAATATGTGGTAATCATCGCCCTGTTATTGTAGAATTTACTTATCATATTTTAGAAGAATTTGGCACCATAAAAGTACGTTGGTCAATTGAAAATTTCAAAAAAGGGAATTTAAAATTTGGAAGAAAAAATATTGATATTACAGATAGTAAAAGTGAAATTATTCTAAAAGACATAAGACATCGTAAAAAGATAGTTCTATATATTGAAAATGATACTTGTGAAATAACTGAGGATAAAATTATACTTTTAAAAGAGCCTGAAATTGTAAATTTTAATTCAAACATTTTAAAGGTTCTGGAAAACTCTTTTATTGATTTGACTTGGGATACAAAAAATGCTACTAATGTAACAATTAGTACCTTGGGTTCAGTTTCTTTATCTGGTTTTATAAAATCAACAAAACCTAAATCATCTTTTAAAATAATTGCAGAAAACGAAGTTGGTAAGACCGAACAAGATCTGAAAATTGAAGTCCTTCCACTTCCAAAAATAAAAGAATTTAGAGCAAAACACCAAAAAATTGAATTTGGAAAAGAAACTGAAATTGTTTGGGATTTTGAAAATGTAGAAAAAGTAGAGTTGCACTATGCAGGAAATTTAGAGGTTTTATCAAATAAAGGGAACAAAGTAATTTCTCCATCAGAAGATACAAATTATAAAATTATTTTTACTGCATTAGATCGTGTAACAAAAGAAGAGAAAACGCTGAAAGTTCAAGTATTTAAGCGAATTGAAATTGAAACTTTTACTACAGATTATGAATATATTGTTGAATCTCTGCCAATCGAGTTAAATTGGAAAATTAACAATGCTTCTAGTATAAAACTTTGCTCAAATATTGACAAGGAAATTGATGTAACAACTAAAAATAAAATATCTCTAAAGCCGAAGAGAAATCAATATTTTTATTTAAAAGCAAGTAATGACTTATTTACCATAGAAAGTGAAAAAATAAATATAGAGGTACAAAATCTTCCTACGCTTCCAAGATTTGAAAATATTATTCCAACAGGTAAAGAATTAATACCTGTTTTTACTTTGGATTTTTCGGAAAATGTAAACAATATTCTTACAGAAAGTCAAATTAGTTTTCAAAAAGCAATTAAAAATAATAAAAGATTTAATTTATTTGAAACCTTAAAAACTATATTGAGTAAATGATGAATATTCTACAAAAAAATATGTGTAAAGTTGCAGGCTTTGATAATTTTATCGTTAACCATTGTTCTACGCAATATAATTCCCTTTCTTCAATTGGCATTTTCTTTATATTTCAATACTTAGTAATTTTTATTTCGTCTTTTGTGTTTTTTAATGACTTTGTATATTCTAACGTTTTTACATCTATATTATCAAGTATTGTAATTTTATTTTTCTTCATAAGAATCGTGAGAATTTTCACAAAACAACTTCAAAAGGTATTCAAATTTAGTGTTTTGATTGTCATTTTATTTATTAATGTTTTGATTTTATTAATAATAACAACAATTTTAAATTTAAAAATTTTGAAACAGAAATTTTTTATGACTTGATAATAAAAGGAGACGATTATGGTAATTATAAAATAATAAAACACCTATTTTCATTATACTATCAAGTTAAAACATCTGAAAACGCAATGGTTATAATTCTATTTTGGATAGCAAAATTTTTGTTATTACAATTTATCTTTATTAAACCTTATTTTCAAATTTATTCAACAAGAAAAACAATATATAATACAATAAGAAAAATTATGAGCAAAACTTCTAAATCAAAATCAAAAAGTTTTGAGAAAAAGTATTCAAAAATTCAATACTTTTTTTGGTTATTATCTGGAGCTGAAATTAGTATATTAAAAGATTGTCCAACAGATTACAATAGACAAGCTGGTATAGGTTTTACTATATTTATGACCACTTTATTAGCTTTTTTTTCAGGAAGTTATGCAGGTTATTACTTTGGCGAAAGTTATGTTACATCAGTAGTTTTTGGGATTATTTGGGCTTCATTGATATTTAGTATTGATAGAAGTATGGTTGTAACTTTAAAAAAAGACCCAACTAAAAAAGAACAAAATTTTTGGATTCCTTTTTTATCAAGAGCAGTTTTAGCTATACTTATTGCATTTATCATTTCAATACCTTTAGAATTACTCATATTTAGAGATAGTATTGATATTCACAAAAATAAATTTAAGCAAGACAAAACTTTGAATATTATTTATGGACAAAGTACTATTGAAGATATTGACGGTAAAAAAGAAATATCGAGTAATTTAGAAGGAAATATTAATGAATTAAACAATTTATTATCCAAAGGTGAGCCTCAAAATGATGTAGAATATGATAACCTTAAAAGAGAATTTAAGAATTCAGAAAGTCAATATATTTCATACAAAAACAAATACAATAATCTAAACTCTCAAGCCATAAACGAATATAATAATGGAAATATGGAGAGATATTACCAAATTTCTAATCAGAGAAGTATTGCTAAAAATAATATGGCAAATTATGGTAATAAAAATTATTTCCCTAAAAAAAGAGAGTTAGAAGTTTATATAAAAAACTGGGTAGAAGAAAGAAAAAAAGAACTTGTTGATTTAGGAGAAGAAAAGAAAAAGATAAATGACAAAATTAAAAAAGGAACTGACAAAGTAGAAAGTGCAGGTTCTAAAATAGATTCAATTCTTTCAAAACACGATAATAGTTTTGTGTTTAATTTTATGGTATTAGAAGATTTAGCAAAAACACATCGTAAAGTATTAAAACCTGTTGTAAAGAAAAATATTGATTCATTATCAAATAAAAATACAACAGATAGTTTATCAGTAACTGTAGCATCAAATAATCAACCATCAGAAATTCAACCATCAAAATTAGAATGGGTTAGCGAATATGATTCTGAAGGTGCAACTATTTTATTTTTACTTTGGCTCATTAGAATTTTATTTTTTACCATTGAAATTCTTCCAACTATTGCAAAAATTGCTACTCCAATTGGTGCTTACGACAGAGCAATATACAGAAAAGAGAAGGATTTAGAAATGGAACTTGACGAAAAAACATCAGAGTATTTATTACATCAACAAAAATTAAGGGAAATTGAATTTGAAGCAGAGCAAAAACAACTTAAAGACAGAGTGAAAATAGAAAATGAACTTCATAAAGAACTTATTACAGAGATTGCTTCTGTTCAAAATGAAGTAGCAAGAAAAAAAATAGATGACTTTAAAAATAAACATTTGTAATATGGCATTTAGATGGCGTAAATCTTTTAATTTAGGACCAATTAGAACCACATTATCTAAAAAAGGAGTTGGGTCAAGTTTTGGTTTTTTAGGTTTTCGTTTTGGTGTTAGTCCAGACGGTAGAAAGTATTGGAGTTTTGGCATTCCGAATACAGGTTTATATTACATTAAATATTATTGAGTATGAATAAAGCAATAAAAATAGTTCTAGCAGTTTTATTTTTTCTGTGTTTAGCCAATATGCATTATGGTTTTTACCAGTTTGTAAGGTTTGCAGGTCTAGTTGGTTTTGCAATTTTAGCATATCAAGCACACGAACAAGGCAGACAGACAGAAATAATAATTTACGGTGGACTTGCCTTGCTATTTCAACCATTTTTTAAAATTGCACTTGGCAGAGAGATTTGGAACATCGTTGACGTAGTAGTAGGAATAGGACTTACAATATCAATATTTATGAAATCAAAGGAAAGCCCACGCTAAAAGCAAGCACATTTGCAATTCGCACAAGCCAACGCACAGACCAAAAATTGCAAAAGAGCTTGCTTTACCAACGCAGACAAAACCTACAAGAAATGACAACAAATCAGACGACAGAAAAAGAAGGGCGAAGGCATAACATCGGTTTTGCAAAATGGCGGGTTTCGTGCTTCTATGACAGTTTAGTGCAAGGTTCAAATTCAGTTTTTCAAATGAACATTTGTGCTGAAAATCCGCCACTTCGCAAAGCCGCGGGACGTTATCGGTCAGTGTAAAAAAGCCGACCCGCAAATGGCACATTTGGTTTTTGTCGACACACGAGCCAACGCTCAAAAAACCAAAAGAGCCATTTTTTGCCAACGCACGGACAGACGACAAGACAGAAAAAGTAACTTAGACGACTGAAAATATTAAAAATAAAAAGTGACTGAATTAACAGAAAATATAAAACCAGACAACCAAGTAAAATCCAAAAAAGCGGGTTACTGACCACGGGGAAGTGTTTACTAACCAACGTGAAGTAAACGCTATGCTCGATTTGGTGAAACACGAAACAGAACGCATTGACTCCCGATTTTTAGAACCTGCTTGCGGAAACGGCAACTTTTTAGCAGAAGTTTTGAGACGAAAATTAGCAGTTGTTGACAGCCGATACAGCAAAAGTCAAGTGGAGTGGGAACGCTATTCTGTGATTGCTGTATCGAGCATTTACGGAGTGGACATTTTGGAAGACAACGCCCAAGAATGCCGAGACCGTTTGCTTGGAATTTATACCGATTGGTATTCTAAAGTATTCAAGCAAGTAAAAAATGAGTGTATTCGTTCTGTTCGATTTTTATTGAGCAGAAACATACTTTGGGGCGATGCATTGGACTTTACCAATCCCGAAACCAAACAACCCATTGTGTTTTCTGAATGGAGTGCCGTAAACGGCTCTATGCTGAAACGCAGAGATTATATGTTCAAATTTCTAGTTGAGAAAACTCACCAGTTTTCAATGTTCAATGACGAAGGCAACGCAGCAGCCATTGACGAACCTGTAAAGGATTTTCCGCTTATTCATTTTTTAAAACTTGGCGAAGATGATTCAAACGAATTATAACCCAGATGTACTCTCTTGCCTTGCTAATTTGAGCAATGATGAAGTATTCACACCACCCGGTTTGGTAAACGACATTTTGGACTTGCTCCCAGCCGAATTGTGGAGCAACCCCAACGCCAAGTTTTTAGACCCTGTTTCTAAAAGTGGTGTGTTTTTGCGTGAAATGACTAAGCGACTAATGCACGGTTTGGAAAACCAAATACCCGACAAACAGGAACGCATTAACCACATTTTTAGCCAACAGTTGTATGGCATTGCCATTACCGATTTAACTGCTTTGCTTTCTCGCAGAAGCGTGTATTGCTCCAAAACAGCCAATGGCAAATACTCCATTTGCGAAACCTTTGATGATGAACAAGGAAACATTCGCTACAAAAGAATGAAACATACTTGGCAAAACGGAAAATGTACCTATTGCGGTGCAAGCCAAGAAGTGTACGACCGAGAAGATGCTTTGGAAACATACGCTTACAATTTTATTCACACAGACAAACCTGAAAAAATATTCAATATGAAGTTTGACGTTATCGTTGGAAATCCACCTTATCAATTGAGTGATGGTGGTGATAGTAATGAAGAAGCAAGAACAAGGGGGGGGGCAATTCCTCTTTACCATAGATTTGTACAACAAGCAAAAAAGTTAAATCCCAAGTATTTAACAATGATTATTCCCTCCCGTTGGTTCGCAGGGGGCAGGGGGCTTGATGAATTTAGAGATGAAATGTTAAAAGACAGTAGAATATCCAAAATTGTTGATTATCCTGTTTCTTCGGAATGTTTTCCAGGGGTAGAAATTAAAGGTGGGGTATGTTACTTTCTATGGGAAAAAGATTACAAGGGTCAGTGTGAAGTTAAAACAAAACGTGGTGAAAATGTTTCAATATTAACCAGACCATTATTAGAAAAAAACAGTGACATTTTCGTAAGATACAACGAAGCAATTTCAGTCCTTAGAAAAGTTAAGTCTCTAAATGAAAAAACATTTAGTGAGTTAGTAAGCACACAAAAACCATTTGGATTTAGAACATTTTTTAAGGGCAAAAACAATTCTTTCAAAGGGTCAGTTAAAATATATGGCAATAAGAATGTAGGTTATATTTCATCAGATGAAGTAGTCCAAAATAAAGATTGGGTAAAAGAACATAAAATTTATATTACAATGGCTTACGGTGCTGGCGAAGATTTTCCCCACCAAATAATAAACAAGCCATTTTATGGTGAGCCGAATAGTTGTTGCACAGAAACATATCTTGTTATTGGTCCCTTCTCGACTGAAAAAAGGACATTGAATGTTCTTTCTTACATTCAAACTAAGTTTTTTAGGTTCTTAGTTTTATTGAGAAAAACACTCAACACACGCCAAAGGTGTATACCAGTTTGTTCCTACTCAAAATTTTGATGAACCTTGGACAGACGAAAAACTCTACAAAAAATATGGCTTAACAGAAGATGAAATTGCTTTCATAGAAAGTATGATTCGCCCAATGGATTTATCACAAAATGGTGGAGAAGATGAGTAAAAAAGAATTTTTTCCACCCCGACCATCCACCAATCCAACCATTTATGCTTATGAGTTGGTCGGTGTGGCTACGCACAAGGATTTACTCAAAATCGGCTATACCGACCGTGATGCACAAACACGTATCAAAGAACAGTTAGGCACGGCAGCCATTCCATACAAAATTGTATTTGAAGAATCGGCAATGAAGCGTGACGGTAGTTCTTTTACCGACCACGAAGTACACCGATTGTTGAGAGAATGGAAAGTAGTAAACGAAAGCGGAGAATGGTTTAAATGCAGCTTAAACGACTTGCGTAGAGCCATTCACCAAATCAAAACAGGCGAAAAAACAGAAGAGAATCGTGTCCTTACTTTCGGTATGAGACCCGAACAGGAAGAAGCCGTAAATAAGTCAATCGCCTATTTCAAGAGTTTCAAGAAAGAAAACAAAGACAGAACACCCCATTTCCTTTGGAATGCCAAAATGCGTTTCGGAAAAACGTTTGCCAGTTACCAATTGGCAAAAAAAATGGGCTGGAAAAAAGTGTTGGTACTTACTTTTAAACCAGCCGTTGAAGATGCTTGGAAAGAAGATTTACTTTCTCACGTTGACTTTAAAGGTTGGCAATTTATTTCCAAACACGCTGATGAACTATCAAGCCAAGATATTGACACCAAAAAACCGTTGGTCTGCTTTGGTTCGTTTCAGGATTTTTTAGGCAAGAACACCAACACAGGCGGTATCAAAACAAAAAACGAATGGGTACACGCCACCGTGTGGGATTGTATCATTTTTGACGAATATCATTTTGGGGCTTGGCGAGAAAACGCCAAAGATTTATTCGGTAAAGATTTAGAAGCCGAAAAAGAAATTGAAGAATACAAAAAGATTGAAAAAGAAGGGATTGCCGAAGAAGACAAAGCGGAACACTTAGAGAAGATAATTCCAATCAGCACCAATCATTATTTGTATTTGTCAGGCACTCCGTTTCGTGCTATTAGTTCGGGCGAATTTATCGAAGAACAAATTTTTAATTGGACGTATTCTGACGAGCAAAGGGAAAAAGAAAATTGGGACAATTCAAAAGGGGCAAATCCTTATGCAGCCTTACCAAGAATGGTAATGCTCACGTATCAATTGCCTGATTCCATTCGCCAAATTGCTATGCAAGGTGAGTTTGACGGCTTTGATTTAAACATATTCTTTAAAGCCGAGGGCGAAGGACGAAAAGCACATTTCAAATACGAAGATGAAGTACAAAAATGGTTGGATTTAATTCGGGGTTCGTTTAGCGAAACCACCGTTGACCATTTGAAGATGGGAGCAAAAAAACCGCCTTTGCCGTTTTCACACGCTCCATTACTCAAAGTGCTGAATCACACGTTTTGGTTTTTGCCAACCGTTGCAGCGTGCAACGCAATGGCATTGTTACTTGAAAGACGACAAAATATATTTTACCACGATTACGAAGTGGTAGTTGCAGCAGGAACACAAGCAGGAATTGGAATAGAAGCATTGCCACCAGTATTAGATGCAATGACCGACAATCCATTGGAATCAAAAACTATTACGCTTTCGTGCGGTAAACTCACCACAGGTGTATCGGTAAAACCGTGGACAGGCATTTTTATGTTACGTAATTCTTCCAGTCCTGAAACCTATTTTCAAGCGGCATTTCGTGTACAAACGCCTTGGGTTATTAAAAACCCCGACTGCAAATCACCCAACAAAGAAGAAATATTAAAAGAAGAATGTTACGTTTTTGACTTTGCACCCGACCGTGCATTAAGACAAATTGCCGATTATAGTTGCCGACTTAATGTGAACGAATCAAACCCCGAAACAAAAGTTGCAGAGTTTATCAACTTCCTGCCTGTATTGGCTTATGACGGCAGTTCAATGAAGCAAGTAGATGCAGCGGGAATTTTAGATATGGCAATGAGCGGTACAACCGCAACGCTTTTGGCAAGACGTTGGGAAAGTGCCTTGCTTGTAAACGTGGACAACAACACACTTGCCCGGCTTATGGCAAATGAAGAAGCAATGAAAGCTTTAATGAGCATTGAAGGCTTCAGGAATTTGAATCAGGACATTTAAACCATTATCAATAAATCGGAAGCAGTAAAAAAAGCAAAGAAAGAAGCCAACGACCGAGAACTAACCAAGAAAGAGAAAAAGAACTTTCAGACGAAGAAAAGGAATACAAGAGCCTAAGAAAGCAAATCCAAGAAAAGCTAATCAAGTTCGCTACTCGTGTACCTGTGTTTATGTATCTGACTGATTACCGAGAAAGAAGTCTAAAAGACGTAATCACGCAGTTAGAGCCAGGGCTTTTCAAAAAAGTAACAGGACTTTCGGTAAAAGACTTTGAATTATTGGTAAGTCTTGGCGTGTTCAACTCTGCCTTGATGAATGATGCCGTTTACAAATTCAAACGCTACGAAGATGCAAGTTTGGAATATATCGGAATCAACAGACACGAAGGCGAAGATGTTGGTCTATTTGACACAGTATTAAGCCGACAAGATTATGAAGAGAGTTTTGTAAATGAAGATTAAATTATGAGAAGTCTATTTGAAAAAGAAGAAAAAGAAATTGCCTTAAATCAACTCAAACTTGATTTGATTTCTCGTTTCTATCCTTTTCAAAAGATGACATTTTACAGTACAAGTCAATTCTAAACTTTGACCGATACCACTTAATGAACAACGATTCGGTTAAATGGGACATTGAACTGCTCGACAAAGTAGATGCAAAAATTGATTGGTCAGCACTTTGGAAAATAAAGACCATAAAATTTGACATTGCCTTTTCAAAAGATACGAATCCAAAATCGAATTTAGTTCCATCCATCTGTCCAAAAACATTGAATGGTCTAATGATTTACTTTCAGAATACGGTGATAAGTTTGATTGGAGCAAATGGCTTATAACAAAAGAACCACTTTCAACCATTGAAAATTTAAGAAGATATAAGGATATACTTGATTGGAGTTCGGTATCACAAAGAATAAATATTGACTTCACGGAAGAAACACTTCAAGAGTTTTCAGAAAAATGGGATTGGAAAAAGTTGTCAGCTAATAAAAATCTCCCGCTTTCAGTTGAATTTATTCAAAAGTATATGGAGAAGCTAGATTTTGACGCATTATCACAAAATCCAAAGAGTATAGAACTTATTTATAAATATCCTGCATCAAAGAAATGGAATTGGGATAAAGTAATTTTGAATCCTGCCATCAGCTATAACAAAGATTCTTTTGATTTTGTATTTAGCCATTACAAAAAACAGTATGAAACTAAAGAGTTTACAAATCCAATTTTGAAGAAAATGGCTTTGCCATCATTTCTATTTCGAGTATTTACTCGACAACAAAACGACATCAGTTATTTTTTGCAAGATGATTTCATAAAATATTTGCCTTGGGAAAATCTATGCAAATTTTGTAATACTAAATTGACGCTAGATTTTATCGAAAAATATAAAGAAAAATTGAATTTTAAAGAATCAGAGTTTATCAGGAATCATCGAGATATTATTTCAAAAGAGTTCATAGAAAGCAATATTGATTTATTTAATCCTACACACTACTCATTTTATTATCTCCCTCTGACAACTGATTTGTTGAATAATCTGAATGACAAAATAAATTGGAATAACCTTTCAAGTTGTGAAAAGCTAAATTGGACTTGGGATTATATTGACGCACATTATGACAAGTTCAACTTTTTTAGACTTTCAGAAAACAAAGGGATATATGACAAGCTAGTAATGGATAAAACAAGTAAGAACGGAGTATTTGAATTTCTTAACGATGAAATGACCAAGCAAAGAAAATGAATAACAAGCCACCCTATTTGCAAGCACATTGCCAAAGCCCCACAAGCCAACCCGCAAGGCAAAGCTTTGTCAAAGAGCTTGCAAAGCCAACGCTCAACCGACTGACAGACAAGACGAAAGAAGAACACCGAACCGATAACAGGCGTTTGGCACAATGGCGGGTTACGTGGTTAATTGAACATTCTACCTCGCATCAACTTTTGTGGTGTATTGACAATTCTGTGCTCCGAAATCCGCCACTGCGCCAAGCGCCAAAACGTTATGTGCAACCATAAAAAACGACAACAGTAAATGAATAGCAATCCAAAATATAAAATTGGCGAGACGATTTATCTAAGATTAGGTGCGAACTTGGAAGACGCTCGTTCTAAATACTTGGGACTTTTTCCAAAGTTTCTAAAACATAGACTTTATGCTGGATATACAGACCAAATAGTACTTAGAATGAAGCCAATGAAAATAGTTGGCTGTTCATACTTCCTTGACTTAGAAGAATATTATTATGAGTTACAAGTAGAAGTTGATGGAGAGACCTTTACAATAAGAAAACTTGAATCTTTTTTATGTCCTTTAATTGAATCAAGTGTCGTACCTATAACTGAACCAGATTACCCAATTAGTTATTGTGAAGAAAAAATATTAAAAGGAGACCATTTAGAAAGAATAAAATTTGCGAAGTTATTATACAACCCTCTTTATGAACCAAGTACCACTGAAATAGCAGTAAATTATTACATTGCCTTATCTAAGTTTGAAAAATTACTGAAGTATGGTCCTGCGAGCATAATGCCTCTTTGGGAGTATTTGGTTATCTGTTCAGACACAGAAAAAATACCTTACATATTCTATAGATTCAAACATCTTAGTGGACAGACTGAAATCCCTCTACTGCATTTACTCACGATTCCTGAATATGAGCATAGACAATATGTTTATGATATTTTAAGTGATATTGGTACAGAAAATTGTATTGAATATTTTGAAGCAATGAAACAACAAGACAATAAATATCAAGACAGAATTAGCGAAGGACTTGAAAAACTGAAAAGACGACACAATGTATAGAATGGCAGCACATAACAGGCGTTTGGCTCAATGGCGGGTTACGTGGTTAATTGAACTTTCTACCTCGCATCAACTTTTGTGCTGTATTGACAGTTTTGTACTCCGAAATCCGCCACTGCGCCAAGCGCCAAAACGTTATGGGCAAGTTTATGACACACCACTACGGGACAGGGCGACCACCACCGACAATACAAATTGACAGTTCTTAACTGTTATAAAAAATTATGCAATTAATTGTGGAGACTAGCGACCACAATAAAAACGGGGCGACACCGAAAAGCCAAACGAGTAGGAATTTTAAAATGAAAAAAATGAAAAAAGTATTCTTTATCGTAGCAATTTTAAGTGGTTTTACAGCTTTAACCGCTTTCACAACAAGTAATTTGAAAAGCTCAACAAAAACTGAAATTTCTAGCAATAGTGACTTTTGTGATGGCTGGGAAGACGGATATTGTGAAGGTTGGAAAGATGTAAAAGGTTCAATGGCACTTTGTCCACTTACTCCTTTATGTCCTTTGCCAGAACTAGGACAAGACACATACAGAGGTGGTTATAATCGTGGTTTTAAAGCAGGTTCAAGGGCTGCACAAAAATAATTTAACAAATGAGTTAAGTGTGGTGGCATCGCCACTGCACTTAACTTTAACAAATTATGACAGTCAAAAAATACAGAATGGGAACATTAAGAAATATTAAAATTGAATTGATAACTTTACAAAAATAAAACTATAAAATCATGGGAATTAAACCTGGACCAAAAAAAATTGCTGAATCTACTGGTAAACCAGACAAGAGACAGAGAGATAATAAAGAAACTCCTAAAAACATACCTACCTTAAAGCCTCATAAGCATAAAAAAGGTGATTAAAGAATAGGTTTCACAATGTGAAGACAGCACAAAGGAAAGGACAAATCTAAATAAATAGACAAGAAAAAAACGAAAGACGAATAAAACCAGCCCATAACAGCACATTTGCAATAGGCGGGTTTTCGTGCATCTATAACAATGAAGTGCTAAATTCAAGCTATGTGCATCTAATGAAATTTAGTGCTGAAAATCCCCGCCTTCGCAAAGCGGCAAAACGATGTGCAAAAGTCTTCGCTACGCTTCGCCTTTTGCACATCGTGCGGCGGATTACAGAGACACCCTACAATTCAAAATGAACCAAGAACTTTGGAATAAAATATTAGCCTTTGATTTTGACAATCCACCAAGCGAGTATGGATTTTCAACAAGACTTGCCAACGAAAACTTTTGGACAAAGGAGTTTACAGACCAAGCGATTTTGGAATACAAAAAGTTTATGTATTTGGCTGCAACTTCTGACTTTATGGTTTCGCCATCTGAAATTATTGACAATGTTTGGCATCAACACCTAATTTTCACCCAATCTTACCAAGACTTTTGCAACATTATTGGTAAACAAATACAACATATTCCTTCAACTCATAACAGAGAAGAATTTGAAAAATTTAAGCAAGCAAAAGAACGAACTATAAAATTCTATGAAAGAGATTTTGGCAAACAACCTAAAAATATTTGGACTTGCAACGATATGTTTGAAAGCCTAAATCTTGAAAAAGCAAAATTTAAATTAAGAACATTCATAATCATTGGAATACTCGCCTTTATTAGCCTAACTGTTCCTGCGTATTTTCTTTTGAAACCAATTTATGTTCAAATTGACAATCCATATTTTATTTTTGCTTTTATTGCATTGACGGTTGCAACTTTATTGACACTTGAATTTTACAACAAAACAAAACTAAAAAATATCGTTTTACGTTTTGACGAAACATCTTTTACTTACAATCTTCAACCTTTTGAACTCGTTTATTTAAAGACACAAAAACTTGGCAATGTTATTAATGGAACAGTAAATGAATTGGTGGACAATGGAACAATTAAAGTTAACGAAGACAATACTATCGAACTTGCGAAAAGTAATGCGACAATTAATAATTTTCAACTTCAAGTAACTTCTGTATTGACAGAATTAGGAACAACTTACTATCCTAATCTTTTGAGAAAGTTAGCGACAAAGCCAATATTTTGGAACATTCCAAACAGTATGGACGCATTTAGAAAATATTTCAACAAGTCCAAGAAATTTGGTATCCTATTCTATACAAACTTTGCAATATTGACTTTACTTGTTTTGCTTTCATTTACAAGAATTGTGACAGGAATTTTAAGAGATAAGCCAGTTTCTCAAATTGTAATTGCGACAATTGTTTTAGTAATTATTACAGTAGTTTTTTTACAACGACTGACAAAGCAAATTTCAACAACAATAATTCCTGACTTATACAAAAACGACATTTTACCTACAAGACAAATTGAAAATAATTGGCAGTGGACTTATTTTTTATTAGGTACAGCAGTTTTGACAACTTAATTTGTACCATTAGTAAACTATATTGACAAAAATAATAACAACGGAAGCTGTGGAACTTCTTGTGGCAGTAGCTGTGGAAGCAGTTGTGGCAGTTCTTGTAGTAGTTGCGGTGGTTGTGGTGGTGATTAAAACTGAAAACAAAATGACGACAAAAAAATACTACGCACAACAGTGGTGGCAGTTGCACAACGTGGTATTTTTTGTGGTCGTTTTACATAACTTAAAGGCGACATTTGGACAGACACGCAAACTTTGGACGAAATCAAAAATTGGTGCCTTGAAAAGTTGCTTAAATTCAAACAAGTTTTTGACGACAAACTAAAACGAGAAACAGGAAACAAAGAGTATTGAAAAAAATATCTTCCGCCAAAATTTGTTTTTTCAAGAAAAAAGTAATTACTTTGTAATTACAAAATAGATTTTTATGGAAGTTCAAGTAATCAATATCGGAAACTCAAAAGGCATCAGGTTGTCAAAATCAATTTTAGAGCAGTATAACATTAGCGATACACTTGAATTGATTTTGGAAAAAGGTAGAATTATCCTGAAACCAAAATCAGTACCACGAAAAGGTTGGGAAAAGTCGTTCAAGCTTATGCACGCAAACGGAGACGACAAATTGCTAATTGACGACATTTTTGAAGACGAAACTTTCGAAGAATGGAAATAAAGCAATACGAATTGGTTTTGGTAAATCTTGACCCAACCATAGGAAGCGAAATGAAAAAAACTCGTCCTTGTGTTGTTATTTCGCCAAACGAGATGAACAAATATCTTCAAACGATAGTCGTTGCACCGCTTACAAGCAGTTCAAAGCCATATCCGACAAGAGTTGAAATTAAACAAACCAAAACAAAAGGTTGGGTAGTTTTAGACCAAATCAGAACGGTGGACAGAACAAGAGTTATCAAAAAGTTAGGCAACCTTACGACAACAGAAATTGAAGCTGTAAAAACCGTGATAACGGAAACTTATGTTGAATAAAAAAACGCCACATAACAACGGTGGCAGTTGCACAACGTGGTATTTTTGGTGGGCGTTTTACATAACTTATATATAATATATTATTAGTATTAATATATTGTTGCTTTCTTTCTTTTTGTTATCTGGTATCTGGTGGCGCTTATTATAAAAACATAGGCTTCAAACGGTGTAAAAGTCTTCGCTACATTCGACCTTCAAGTTAAATTTTAACTATAAAATTAAATAATTTATTTCCCAATCGGGAAATTATTATCTTTGTCAAAAATTATGAATGAAGCCTAAATTTGATATTGAATTATTACCCGATGCAATTGAGTTTTTAGAAAACCTTGACGATAAAACAAGAGAAAAAATATATTACAATATTAGAAAAGCTCAATTCTTAAATGACAATGAACTCTTTAAAAAATTAAATGATTTCATTTGGGAATTTCGTACTTTATACAATAGCAAAGCGTATAGACTTTTTTCATTTTGGGATAAAGTTGAGGGTAAAGAAACTCTGGTTATTGCAACACATGGAATTCTAAAAAAGACGCAGAAAACTCCGCCAAAAAGAAATCAAAAAGGCTGAAGATGTGAGAAAACAATATTTAGAAAATAAATTGAAAAATAAATAATTATGGTAAAAGATAAATTTAAAACCGTTTCGCTTGATACAATGATTGACAAACATATTGGAAAGCGAGGAACAGAAAAGCGTGAAGCCTTTGAAAATGAATTAAGAATTGATTTATTAGGACAGGCAATAAAAGAAGCAAGAAAAGAACGTAACCTAACACAAGAAGAATTGGGCGAACTTGTAGGTGTTCAAAAAGCTCAAATTTCAAAAATTGAAAACAGTGTTAAAAATGCACGATTCGAAACTATTATGAAAGTTTTTGAAGCTTTGGGAGCGAAAGTGAATTTTAACGTGGAACTGAATAACAGAAAACTTGCGTACTAAAAAAGTATGCCGAACGCACAACATCGGTGGCAGTTGCACAACGTTGTATTTTTTGTGGTAGTCTTACATAATTTATATATCATATATTATTGGTATTAATATATAGCTATTTTCTTTACTTTTGTTCTCTGGTATCTGGTGGCATTTCTAATAAAAAATACACTTGCAAACTTCGTTTGCAGTTCGTAACTTAGCAAATCCGCCGCACGTTAGCAGTGACTTTAAAAAGCACAGCAGAAAATAATAGCAGACAATGACAGATAATTATCTTCAACCCTTAAACGTAAACTTAACAGGTGAGATTAGACATCATTATGAAGAAAAAAGTGTTTTGCGTGCACACGAGTTAGTAATTAGACCTTTGTTGGACAAATCAGACGAAGTATTTGTCTATAACGGACGAAAAGACGAATTCTTCTTATATGGCAAAATGAATTATTCAATAAAACTCGCAGAAATCAACATACTCATAAAAGATAAGGGAAAATATAAATTTGACAAGACGAAGGAATGTATTTTAGGAAATGAATACTTATGGAATGCGACAACTTGGAAACGTGGCTCAATAGTATTTATATTAGAAAATGAAAAAATTGACTTTTCAAAACTGTTTAAGAATACGTATAGACCTAGAATATCAACAACACCAAATTCAGGAAACAACTCTTCTGCAACTAAAAAATGTAGAGAAGAAGCAGAGAACGGAAAAATTGCAATTTGCCTTCCTGCATCCAACGGACTTGAATGGATGTCAATTTACGCAAAGGGAAAGCTATTTCAGGACATTGTAGAACAAGCAGAAATAAATTGTAATGAACAAGATTATTATAAACTAAAATAATAATACCAGCCGCTAACATCAGTGGCAGTTGCACAACGTGGGTTTGCCATTATTTTCTTTTGATGATTTGTGTCTAATAAAACAAAAAAAGCAACATTAGTTATTATTTATTTCATTATTAATTTTACATATAGTTCCATAAAAAAGCTACATATATTTTTTATATTTGACAATCAAATTCTTAAATTATTTTATATGCAAACAAATTCTCAAGATGTATTGAGTACGCCCAATAACAATACAATTTTTATGGTATGGAATTTTAAAAATGGTGTAGATTGTATTGATACTTTTAAATCTATTTGTGCTTTAGTAATTAATTTGAATAATACAGCGAATACTCGTTTTCCTGACAAAGCAACTAGTGTTGTTTTGGGTATTGGTTTTGATGCATGGAAAAAATTAGATTTGTCCAAACCATTGCCAAAAGAGTTTGTAAAATTTGAGGCAATTGAAGGCACGAAACATACTGCGGTTTCTACACCTGGTGATTTGCATTTCCATATTAGGTCTGAGATAAAAAGTTATTGTATAGATATTGCTCAAAATATTGCTGATGCATTAAATAATGTTGCAGATTGTATAGAAGAAATACATGGTTTTAAATATTGGGATGGCAGAAGTATCTTAGGTTTTGTTGATGGCACCGAAAATCCGAGAGGCGAAGACAGAACATTCTTTGGCATAATTGGCGATGAAGATAAGACATACAAAGGTGGTAGCTATTTGTTTGTTCAGAAATACAAACATGATATGAATGCTTGGAAAGCTCTTCCAGTACAAGCGCAAGAGAATGTAATAGGTAGAACAAAGGCAGATGATATTGAAATGGATGATGATACTAAGCCAAGCAACTCGCATGCTGCATTAGCGAATGTGGGCGATGATTTAAAAATTGTACGTAATAACTTGCCTTTCGGAAGTATTGCAAACAACAACATGGGTACTTATTTTATTGCCTATGCAAGTAAATTTAGTACAATAAAACTAATGTTGGAAAATATGTATCTTGGAAATCCAAAAGGAAACTACGATAGAATCTTAGATTTTAGTACAGCCGAAACTGGCACGTTATTTTTTGTACCAACAATAAATATGCTAAAACAATTTTCTGAATAGTAAAATATTATTTATCTAATTTGTCCACTGCCTTTTACTATCCATTTTTCTGTAATTAATTTTTCCAAAGCAAATGGACCACGTGCAATGATAGTTTTTGTGTAGAAATACCTATCTCCGCTCCTAGTCCAAATACGCCACCATCTGTAAATCTTGTTGATGCATTTGAATACACTGCTGCGGCATCTACATCATTTAAAAACAATGTTATTTTTTCTGCATCTTCACTTACAATGGCTTCTGAGTGTTTGGAAGAATATTTTCTAATATGTGAAATTGCTTCATCAATATTTTCTACACATTTTATAGAACATTTCTGACTTAAATATTCCATTCCAAAGTTTTCTGCTGTTGCTGTTTGTAGATATGGATAATTATTTTCTTTCAAAATATTATAAGCCATTTCATCTGCAAATACTTCAACATTAAATTCTAAAAATCCTTGAATGATTTTTGGCAAAAATGCATTGGCAATTTTTTTATCAACCAACACAGTATCTAATGCATTACAAACTGATGGTCTGTGCGTTTTAGCATTCACTACAATTTTTGCTGCATTGTCTAAATTTGCTGTGCTTTCTACATATGTGTGGCAAACACCAGCACCCGTTTCTATAGTAGGAACTTTTGCATTGGCACGCACAAAATCTATTAATTGTTGTGAGCCACGTGGAATTATAATATCTACATATTGTACTGCTTCCAATAGTTCTTTTACAAATTTTCTATCTACAGGCAAAAGTTGAACTATGTCTTTGTCTAAATTATTTTTTTCTAATGCTTGATGTATAATCTGTACTAATACTTCATTTGTGTATTCTGCATCGCTTCCGCCTCTTAAAATTACTGCATTTCCAGAACGTACGCACAATGCAGCTACATCTATAGTTACATTTGGTCTAGCTTCATATATAACACCTACTACACCTAATGGCACTGTTATTTTCTGAATAGTAAGTCCATTTGCAATTGTAGTATTGTATAAAATTTTTCCTGACGGATCATCTAATTTTGCAACATCAGCAAGACTTGAAGCTAAATCATTAATTCGAGCATCATTTAACAACAATCTATCTTTTTTAGGATCATTGTCATCCATTTTATCAAGATCTTTTTTGTTTTCTGCAATGATATTTTTTGTATTATCAGTTAATAGCTGAGCTAATGTAGCTAAGAAACTCACTTTCTCTTCATTAGTTATTTTTTTTGCACTTATGCTAGCTGATTGACTTTGTTGTAATATTGGCAATATAGTTTCCATTTACTTACTTATTATTTTATGTGTTTATAAATTTAAGTATTATTTGACAATAAAAATTTAAAATACTTATTTAACTTTACTTTACTAATCTATTATGAAACGAATATTTTACTATATATTTATAATAATATTTATTATAATAAGTCTAGCATTATTAAAGTATCTAACAATTGGGAAATCAATAAAAAAATATAATATTGATGAATATTTTGCAAGTAATAACAACAAGCATGATAGTGTACAAATTACATTTTTAGGTACATCTTGTTTTATATTTGAATATCAAAATAAAAAACTAATCACTGATCCGTTTTTTAGTAATCCTGAGTTTTTAAAAGGCTGTTTTGCAAATACTACTTATCCATCATTAGCTATGTATTTAGACAAATCAGTTTATAATAATCCTGATATGATTGTAATATCGCATGGACATTATGACCATTGTTTAGATATAGAAAATTTTCTATCATCAGATAAACAGACAACAATAGTTGCTGAAAAGCATATTACAAATGAGATAGCATCGGTACAAAAAAAGTTTAATGTAAGTTTTGATACTGACATGAGCGAAATTTTTAGATATAGTGCTGATAGTACATTTAGAGTATTGCCAATAGAAAGTACACATAGTCCACATTTTGCAAAAGTTACTCTGTTTAAAGGAGAATATAATAAACCTTTAGAACAATTTCCAGATAGATTGTATAAATGGAAACTACATACTTGTCACTCTTATTTAATTGATATTTTAGATAATAATAAAATAGTTTGTAGAGCATTATTTGTATGTGGTAGTTTAAATAACAATAGTATTGCTACAATAAAAAATTTATGTGCCAATCATCCAGCTGATTTACTTTTAGGTATTTATTGGAAAGATAAAATTTGTAGTAAAACTTTAGCCAATGCATATCATGCTTCAAAGCCTGAGCATGTAATTTTACATCATTGGAATAATTTTTTTAAAGCAACAAATAAAGGCGTAGAAGTGTTGCGCACAGCATCTATAGAAAAATCAATTAAAAATCAACATGAATTGGGAATACCATCTACGATAATGCTGCCTATGAGTAGTATTATTTTTTAGGCTTTTCGATATTGCTTTCTTTAACAATATACTGTGGTCTATTTTTTACATTATCTAAAATACGTGCAATGTATTCACCAATAATTCCAATACAAATTAGCTGAATGCCACCTAAAAACAAAACACTCAACATGATGGACGACCAACCTTGTATCGTATTTTGATTTGCATATTTTTGGTACAATGTATATATTATTATTACAAAAGCAAACAAAGAAACTGCAAATCCTAAGTAAGTCGCCAAACGTAATGGTGTGTTGGAAAATGAAACAATGCCATCGTATGCAAATTGAAACATCTTTGCATATGAATAATTGGTAGAACCACTATGCCTTCCCATTCTTTCGTATGGAACACCTGTTTGTTTGAATCCTGCCCAAGCAATTTGTCCTCTCAAAAATTTATTATGTTCAGGCATACTACATATTACATCTCTTATTTGTTGTGTAATAATTCTATAATCGCCTGTATCAACTGGAATGTACACATCAGACATCTGATTGATGAATCTATAGAATGATTTTGCTGTAAATAATTTCAACCAAGTTTCATCTTTTCTATATGTTCGTTGTGCGTACACTACGTCGTAGCCTTCCTTTATTTTATGATATAAATTTTTGATTAATGCTGGTGGATCTTGTAAATCTGCATCTATAATGACAATATAATTTCCTGTAGCATATTCTAAACCAGCGAAAACAGAAAGTTGGTGTCCAAAATTCTTACTAAAATCTAGATATTTTATATATGAATGTTGTGTTGCTAATTCTTTTATAATATTAATTGATTGGTCTGTGCTGCCATCATTAACAAATACTATTTCAAATTCTACCTCAATATTTCTTAATACATCACATAATTCTTGATGCAAAGGAATAATATTGCCTTCTTCGTTGTGTACTGGAACTACAACAGAAATCTCCATTTTGCAAAATTACAAAAAAATACACAATCTACATTAATAGTAATTTAATATACAGCATGAAACATTATTAGTTAATCTATGTTAAAGTAGGAATGAAAAAAATTCAATACACATTATTATTATTTTTTATTTTCAATATAGCACAAGCACAGAATGGAATTATACAAGGAAGAGTTTATGATGAAATCAATAATGAACCAATAATTGGGGCAAATATTGTAATACAAAATTCTGAATATGGTGCAGTTTCTGATATTAATGGAGATTATGTAATTGAAAATATAAACCATGGTTTTTACAATATTGCAGTAAGCTATATTGGATATAAAACAGAAATAAAAGTAGAAATTGAAGTCAGCAATGCCAAACCTGTAACTGTAAATTTTGCATTGGTAGAAGATAAAACATTAATAGATTCTGTTGTAATCATTGCAAATCCTTTTGAGCGAAAATCAGAAACACCACTTTCTCTCTCAAGCATTGGAATCAATGAAATACAACGCAACCCAGGTGGGAATAGAGATATTTCTAGAACAATTAAAAATTTGCCTGGAGTTGCTTCTGGATTTGGGTTTAGAAATGATTTATTGGTACGTGGTGGTGCGCCCAATGAAAATAGATTTTATTTAGATGATATTGAAATACCAACCATTAACCATTTTCAAACTCAAGGTGCAAGTGGTGGAAGCAATGGATTGCTTAATGTAGATTTTATTAACAATGCAGACTTTTATACTGGAGCATTTCCAGCAAACAGAGGCAATGCAATGAGTTCTGTATTACAACTTACACAAAAAGAAGGTAGAAAAGATAGAGTTGGATTTACATTTACTTTAGGTGCTAGCGAAGCCGGCATTACACTTGAAGGTCCATTGAGCAATAAGAAAAAAACAACCTTTTTATTAAACAGTAGATATTCTTACTTACAAGGTTTATTTAAAGTATTTGGTTTGCCATTTTTACCCACATATTCTGATGTACAATTTAAGGTGAATCATAAATTTAATAATAAAAATGATTTGACAATTTTGGGTGTAGGTGCATTTGATAAATTGAGATTAAATTTAAAAGAAAACGAAACACAAGAACAAAGATATTTACTAAGAGTAATTCCTTTACAAAATCAATGGAACTACACTATTGGTTTACGTTATAGATATTTTTTAGAAAACAGCTATATGGTTTTTGTTGCAAGCAGAAGTATGTTTAGCAACAACATTTATAAATTTAAAAATAACAATGATATTGATGGTAAAATATATGACCTAAACTCAACTGAAGCAGAAAATAAATTTAGATTTGAGCATACTATCAGAAAAAAAGGATACAAAATAAATTACGGAATCAATTATGAGTTAGCAAAGTATACAACTACAACAGAAAATACTTTTGCCATACAAGATTCTATTTTTAATAGTAAATATAGCTCAAAACTATTTTTGAATAAATATGGATTTTTTGTACAAGTAAGTAAAAGTTTTGTAGATGAAAAACTTTCATTATCTCTTGGCGTCCGTGCTGATGGTAATGCTTACAATAAAAATATGGCTAATTTATTCAATCAATTTTCTCCAAGATTTTCTGCATCATATGCATTCAATAGTATATTTAGCATAGCCTACAATGTAGGTTTATACTACCAACTACCAAGCTACACAACATTAGGTTACAGAGACAATAATAATGTATTAGTCAATCAACCAAATTTAAAATACATCAGAAATTTACAAAATGTATTAGGAGTTGCAGCCACCTTAAAATCAAATACAAAAATATCATTGGAAGGATTTTATAAATTATATTCTAATTATCCGATGCTAACAAACAAAGGAATTTCTTTGGCAAACTTAGGTGGTGATTTTGGTTGGGTAGGCGACGAACCAGCTACATCAACATCAAAAGGAAAAACGTATGGTCTTGAGTTTGCTGTGCAACAAAAATTATGGAAAGGTGTATTCGGAATTTTATCTTATACATGGTATAGAAGCTTTTTCACAAACAATGCCAATCAATATATTTCAAGTAGCTGGGACAGCAGACATGTGCTTAGTTTAACAGCAGGTTACAAATTTAAACGAAACTGGGAAATTGGAATTCGATGGTCAATACAAGGTGGCTTGCCATACACACCATACGACACAACTAATATTGCACTAAAAACAGTTTGGGATGCAACAAATGGCAATCCATTATTAGATTATAATAGATTAAATACCGAACGTACCAAAGCTATACATGGAATGAATTTGAGAGTTGATAAAAAATGGTTCTTTAAGAAATGGAATCTAAATTTATATTTAGATATACAAAATTTATATGCAAGCAAGCAACCTAGTCCACCAAATTTAGATGTAGTTAGAGATGCGAATGACAATCCTATTTCTGATCCAAATGATGCTAACAAATATCAAATAATATACTTAAATAATAACAGTGGCAACATCATTCCATCAATTGGAATAGTTGTTGAATTTTAGTAATTGTATAATTGAGTCAGTTCTTTGTTCACGTGCAGGAACTAATGTGTGATAATATGTATCTAAAAATGCATTATCTGGATAACAGAACATTTTTGGTGTGCCTAAAATTTTTATATTCCTAAGTTGTATTTCTTGATATAATTGTTCTCTAATTTCTTTATTATTAAAATAAGAACTAACTTGATATGATGGCGGCAATACCATAAATCTAATGTTTTTGTCAATACACTTTTTATTAAAATAATCTAAATATTCTAAGGATGACATATCAATTGTATATGGAATTTTGGGTACAGGAATTACTTTATTACCTTCAATACCTTCGTGTGACACCAAATCTCCGTATTGATTAAATCCACTTCTAGTATATATACTATTTGTTTTTCTTTTTTTATTAGAAAAGAAGCCTAAGTATTTATCATGCAAATAGCGTGGCAAATATTTTATTATTGCCCATCTTTGTTTGTTATTAATTATCTTCCAACCATTCGGATAGATTTCCAATAATGTATATAACAACTCTAGCTGACCATTGGCAGATGATAAATTAAATTCCCAAAAATTTTCATACTCAGGCGATAAAATAATAATATCATTTTCTTTTGCAAATGAGAATGTATTTTCTAAATCGAATTTCATACCAAATCCTGCATGAATTGCTAAATTATAAGCTGCAATTTTCAAACTATCAGAAATTCTTTTTGTGTTGATACTAAATATTGCATTTGAGCCACCTACAAACCAAATAACAGAAGTATCTTCATTATGCTTTGAAATGCTGTCAGCTATTATTTTTTTATCTTCTAATGCAAACAAAATATTCTGTCTGTCATTTATAGGCAATTTTATTCCAATTATAATGATTGCAAAAAACAACAACAAATACAATAATATTTTAAATATAAATTTTTTCATTAGAATTGAAAATATATAAATTGTCGATTATCAAATATTCCGAATGCAATAATTAAAAATGTCATGATAAAATAAATACTCCACCTTACTACAGTATTTTTTTGTTTTATCCAATTACTCCAAGAAATCTTATTTATATTTTTATCTACATAGAATAATATACAAAGCGACAATCCTAAAACAAAGAAATCAATAGGTGAAAATTTATTTAATTTCAAATAGATGATTCCTTTAAAAATATATTGAATTGGTTGTTGTATTCCATCAAACAAATGCATAATAATATATTTTGCATCTTGAATAGATGATGCTCTAAAGAAAATCCATGTAAATGTTACCAACAAGAATGTAGTAAAAACTGCAAATGCAGATTTTATTTTTGTTGACTTTTTTTGTTTATTCTTAAAAAAGACATTAGACAATATCAAATAAATGCCATGGATGCAACCCCAAGCTATAAAAGTCCAATTTGCACCATGCCAAAATCCACTAATCAAAAATACAAGCATAAGGTTTCTATACCATTTGAATGTTGTTGTTCTATTGCCACCTAGTGGAATGTATAGGTAATCTCTAAACCACGTTGATAATGAAATATGCCATCTGCTCCAAAACTCTGCAATAGATTTACTGAAATATGGTGCATTAAAATTCTTCATCAAATTGATGCCCATAGTACGTGCTGTACCAATAGCAATATCTGTATAACCAGAAAAATCGCAATAAATTTGAATTGAGAATGCCAGTGTTGCAATAATTAAAGGCAATCCTGTAAAGTATTCTGGTTTTAAAAATGCTGGGTCAGCTATCAATGCCATTCTATCTGCAATAATAGTTTTCTTAAACATGCCCCAAAGAATTAATCTTAATCCACTTACTATTCTATCATAATTAAATTGGTGCTTTTGATGCAATTGGTATAAAATATTTTGTGGTCTCTCTATTGGTCCAGCTACTAATTGTGGATAGAACATTACATATAATGCATAATATCCAAAATGTCTTTCTGCCTTTTGCTTTTTTCTATACACTTCTATTGTGTAGCTCATTGCCTGAAAAGTATGAAATGACAAGCCTATTGGCAATAGAATTGTGAGTATTGAGAAATGCTTTCCTGTAGGTAATAATTGATTGATGTTTTCTATAAAAAAATTATAATACTTAAAATATGCAAGCACACCAATATTTGCACATAAACTCAATATCAGATAATATTTCCGCTTTTTACCTTCACTTTGTTCTATCAAAATTCCAGCAAAATAATCTATCACAATCGTGAACAATAAGATTAGAACATAGATTGGAATGAATGCCATATAAAATACACAACTTGCCAACAACACTAGTAACCATCTAAATTTGTGTGGTGTAATGTAGTATGCAATAGATACTATTGGAAAAAAAAGCAAAAACTCGATGGAGTTAAACAGCATTCATATATATTTCTGACAAATGTAACGAACTTCGATTAATTTTTTAAACTATATTCGTGTTATGTTTCTACAAATTGAAAATGTAACAAAGTCATTTGAAAATAAGCTAGCACTTAACAATATATCATTCCAAATTGAACAAGGAAAGATTTATGGATTGCTTGGGCCAAATGGTGCCGGAAAAACAACTTTAATTAGAATAATTACACAGATTTTTTTTCCTGACAGTGGCCGAATAACTATACATAACGAAACACTTGCTCCATCACATTTGAACAGTATTGGGTACATGCCTGAAGAACGTGGGCTATATAAAAAAATGAAAGTTGGCGAACATCTTGAGTATTTTGCAAAACTTAGAAAACTAAACAAACAAACATATAAGCAGCAAATAGATTATTATATTCAAAAGTTTGATATCAGCACATGGCTTAATAAAGAAATATCTGATTTATCAAAAGGTATGCAACAGAAAGTGCAATTTATTGCTACGCTAATTCATCAACCAAAATTATTAATTCTTGATGAGCCATTTTCAGGATTAGATCCAATTAATTCAGAAATTATAAAACAAGAAATTTTAGAACTTAATCAACAAGGAACAACGATTATTTTTTCTACACATAGAATGGAAAATGTAGAAGAAATCTGCAATGATATTATTCTCATCAATCAAGGCAATATTATTTTGGAAGGCAATGTAAGTGACATTAAACAAAAATTTAAAAAAAATGTCTATAAAATTAGAATAAACAAAACAATTGAGTTATTGCATAAATTGGAAAACATACATATTGAAAACACAAAAGACAAAGACATATATATAAAGTTGACAGATAATCAAAACATTACTCATGTTATCAAACAACTTTTGCAACATGAAATTGAAATAGAAGAAATTCATGAAATATTACCAAGTATTCATGAAATATTTATCAATCAAGTCAATAAAAATAAAATAAATGCTGAATAAGACATTACTACATATCATTTATAGAGAATTTATAACAAGAGCAAGAAAAAAATCTTTCATATTACTTACTATTTTATTGCCATTGTTGGTTGGAGTTTTGCTTGTTGCATCAATTATTATTGCATTGCATGCAACAGAAGAAATTACAATTGCTGTAAAAGATGAAACAAGATTTTTTGAAGATAAATTTCGTGGACTTGATAATGGAAATCTTACTTTTCATTATATCAGAGATAATAATAATATAGACTATTGGAAAGAAAATTATGCAAAAAAATATGATGCCATACTATATATTCCAATTATTGATTTAGATGCACCAAAAGGCATTACTTACTTTTCTAATAAACAACTTGGGTTACAAACAGAGCAAATTATTTCTAATGCAATTACTGAAGAAATTAGAAATCGTGTATTGATAAGAGAGCAATACGATATTGATTTAATTGACAAACTTAATCATGAAATTAGCATAGAAAAAGTCATCAAAGATAAAGCACAATATGGACGCACATCATTAGCAGGCAGTATTGGATATGTGTTAGGTTTTATGATTTATATGTTTTTATTTATTTATGGTGCAATGGTGATGAAAGGTGTAAGCGAAGAAAAACAAAATAGAATTGTAGAAGTAATGATTACAATTGTAAAACCATTTGACTTGATGCTCGGAAAAATTTTAGGAATAGGAATTTTAGGATTATTTCAATTTTTAATTTGGGGCATTTTGATATTTGGAATACAAACTATTATCGGAATATTTTTTGCCAAAGATATGCAAGCATTACAGCAATTGCAAGCTACACAAACAATGAATACAGATAATATTGGTGCACAAATTTTATCAGACATTAGTTTATCACTAAAAGATTTAGATATTGCACGCATATTATTTAGTTTTTTATTTTATTTTATTTTTGGTTATATATTTTATGCAGCACAATTTGCGAATTGGTTCTGCTGTAACTGACGATACAGACACACAATCTTTTACATTTCCAATTACAATACCAATTATTATATCATTAATAATAATGTCTATTGCCATTGAACAACCATTCTCTACTGTAGCAAAATGGGGCTCAATGATACCATTCTCTGCACCAATAATTATGACTGCAAGAATACCATTCAACGTAAGTTGGCTTGAACAAATAGCATCAATGCTGATAATGATTATTTCTTCAATACTTATGATTGCACTAAGTGCACGTGTTTATAGAATTGGAATTTTAATTCAAGGAAAAAAAGTTCAGTTAAAAGAAATCGGAAAGTGGATATTTGCTAAATACTAAAATCTAAAAAAATCTGATTCTGGCAGCAATTTAGGAATTACACTTTCTAATATTTCTAATTTATTTTTTATAATATTAATTTCATTACTACTCAATTTTTTTTGTTGTAGTTGATAGTTCATGTTATTTTTTAAGTAGGAAATTACTCTTGATGCACCATTTATGTTATAATCAGACTCTTCGTATTGGTTAATATCTAATAAAAAAGCACATGCATCTTTAAACAACAAAGTATCTTTGGTTTTTACTAAATAAAGAAACAAATTATCAAAATTTTCTGCTGCAAAATAATGATTATTCAAAGAAATAGCTTTTTTGAAAAACTCTAAATGATTAATAGTTGTATCTTTTAAAACTGTTCCAACTGTTTTTAACATCAATGCATTTCTAGTATCCGTCCATTTTGTAGCTTTCTTGTATGCCAATGGATAATTGTGTAATCTTAAAATCTCTAAAGCTTCAGCAATGCATTGGTAAGATGAATCTATTGCTAGTGTTTTTTCTGCTAACGCTGCTGCTTGATTCAAATCTAATACTGACAAGTAACGTAAAGCATCAGCTCTTATTGTAGATTTTGGCTCTGTTGCCACCAAATTTTTATAGGCAATTATTAATTTATCTTGATTAAAATATTTTGAATTTCTATGTACTATGTCCAATACGCTATTTCTAATATTCCAATCTGTATTTTGTAAATTCTTTATAAAAAATTGTTGTACAGTCTCATATTGCTCAATTTGTTTACCTAGTGCAACTAATGCTCTGTATTTATTTTTAAAATCCTTAGAAAAATTAAATTGTGCAATTTGCTCACTTGTAGACAAATTGGTTCCAATATCAGCCAACAAAATTCCATCTCCATCAATATTTACAAATGATGGTTTTTCTGTAAGTGGAAAATAAAATACAACATCTTTATCTACAATAGTTACTTGTTTTCTAATTACTGAGTCTTTTAGAAAAATATCAATATTAGTTGGAATTTTAAACACAGATGGTGCATCTTGTGCATTTTGTATTTGTTTTACTTTTATTTCTAATGTTTTGTTCGTCTGATTAAAATTATATTGTACATCTAATTTTGGATGACCTTTGCTAAAATACCATTGATTGAAGAACCAATTATAATCTTCGCCAGTTACAGTTTCTACTGCTTTTCTAAAATCACTTACTTCTGCACTACTGTATTGGTTGTTTTTTAAGTACAAATTCAATGATTTGAAGAATGCATCATCACCAATATAATTTCTTAGCATATGTAATATACGTCCACCTTTTTCATATCTAATTCCATCAAAATTATCTTGGTGTTCTTTGTAATAATAATTTACCAAAGGTTCATTCTTAGTATTAAGTTGATGAATATATTTTTCAGTACTTTTTTGTGCGTATGCATCAGCATCATTCTTTCCATATTTATATTCATACCATAGATATTCACTATAGTCTGCAAAACTTTCATTTAATGTAAGATTTGCCCAAGACTCACTTGCTACCAAATCACCAAACCAATGATGAAATAATTCGTGTGATACAATCCAATCAAAATTATCATCGATAGATTGATTTTTGTCTGCTAACAATCTATCATAAAAAATTACTGCAGATGTATTTTCCATGGCACCAGCTGTGTAGTCGTGTGCTACTATTTGTGCATATTTATCCCAAGGAAATTCTATTTTTAATAAATCAGAAAAGAATGTTAGCATTTCTGGTGTATTGCCAAAAACTTGTTGCACATTATCAAAATATTCAGGAAATGTATAATAGTCAACTGATTTTCCATGCCATGATGTACTGTATTTTTTATAATCTCCAACCGCTAAGAAAAATAAATAAGGTGAATGAATTTTTTCTTGTTTCCAATAGTCTGTTCTTTTACTTCCATTGGTTTTGCTATCAATTAGCAAGCCATTAGATAATGTAATATATGCTGTATCTACAGTAACATATAATTCTTGAGAAGAATTTTCATTGGGTGCATCTATTGTAGGAAACCAAAAAGAATTAGCTTCTACTTCGCCTTGTGTCCAAATATGAAATGGTTTGTATTTATTTTTTTGTAATGAATTAATGAAATACATTCCTCTACCATATTGTTGTACTTGTTGTTTCCCGATAGAATATGGTTGTGCAATATATTCTACAAAAACTTCCAATGTATCATCTTTTGTGTATTCTTTATCAAAGTTTATTTTCAAATACATTGAATCGTAAGAATAGGTAGATTTTATTGGTTGATGATTAGCTACAACTTTTACATTATTAATTTTCATGTACTTTGCATCAAGCAACAGTTTATTCTGTTTGTAGAAATATGGTTTTATAGTAAGTGCAA
The DNA here is from genome assembly GCA_016699615.1 of Sphingobacteriales bacterium. NCBI lineage: Bacteria > Pseudomonadati > Bacteroidota > Sphingobacteriia > Sphingobacteriales > Sphingobacteriales bacterium. The sequence continues at coordinate 772,734 of CP064984.1, forward strand.
CTTTTCCTACAGCAACTCTTTGTTGTAAGATTGGCTCTACCTCAATTTTTGTATGTAGTAAATCAAACAATCTTGTTCTGCTACCTTTATAGTCGTTAAATTGGTTTTCTGGTTTAATAACCAATTCATCCAATTGTATTCTATTTTTTTTATTTTTCTTTTTTGGTGGCTTTGCTATTGAAAAAAGAGGCAATAAAAGTAAAAAGTATATAAGAATTCTTTTCATTTAAAAAATTAATTTGCAAAGATAGGAAATATGTTTAATATATAAATTTAAGCTATGTTAATAAAATTAGGAAAATAAATCATTGTATATCAGCAACTACTATGTACTGATTGTATTTTGACACATATCATCAAAATCTAAATTGAGTTTATGATTTTATACAAACAATCAGAATTTATATTTCTTGTTTGTTATATTGGTTGATGTAGTGGAGAAATAAAATTATTTTCAACTGCTGTTTGGTATAGTTTTCTAACTGCGTTTATTCCATGTTCGCCCAATGATATACTATATTGATTTACGTACAAATCTATATGTTGTTGTATCACATCATCCGACATTTCTTGTGCATGCTCTTTAATAAAATTTTGAGATGAATGTCTATTTGCAAATGCAAATTCTATACTTTTTTTAATACAGGAATTAATATCTTCTTGCAATTTTTGGTCTATGTTTCTTTTTACTACAATGCCACCTAATGGAATTGGTGCTTGATATGTTTGTTCCCAATATTCACCTAAGTCAATTATCTTTTTAAATCCTTTTGCTGCGTACGTAAATCTGCTTTCATGAATGATAACACCAGCATCAATTTTGTCATCTTGTAATTGTTGTTCTATATCAGAAAACAACATAAATTTTTTATTGCATGCATTTGGAAATCTTAGAGAAAAAAGAAAATTTGCTGTGGTTAATTTTCCAGGAATACCAATATTTAGTTGCTCAACATCTTTAATGTTAAAGTCATTTTTACTAATAAGTATTGGCCCACAATTATTGCCCAATGCACTTCCAGAATCTAATAATTTATAAGCTTCTGAAACTTTAGAATAGGCAAAATAACTTAGTTTTGTAATATCGTATTTGGCTTGTAATGCAGCTTGATTTAGTTCTTCTACATCTGCAAAATGCACTTCAAAATCAATACCAAGTGTATCTATTTTTTGATGCAACATAGCATCAAAGATAAAAGTATCGTTTGGGCAAGGTGAAATTGCAAGTGTTACTTTTGGCATGATATAATTAATAAACTATTTTGCTTAAGCTTGTAATTACTGAAGCAAGTCTTATTGCATCCCAAATTCTTTGTTCTGTTCCACCACTGTGCAACACTGATTGTTCGTGGCTTTTTACGCACATTTCGCATCCATTAATTGCAGAAACTGCCAAACTAATTAATTCGAATAATTCTTTACCCAACACAGGATTCATCATAATATTCATTCTCAATCTTGCTGGTGCATTTGTATAAAATTCTTTGCCTACAAAATGTCTATATCTATAAAAAACATTATTAGCAGACAATAATGAAGCACATGCTTGGGCTTCTGCAATTTCTGCATCATTTGCATCATTCGCTTTTGCTTTTTGTATAAATGCATCAATCAATATTGTGTTGTTGTTGTTAGTAGCACATGCTAATGCTATCAACAAGGCATCTTTTGCTGAAATAGATTCTACTGCTAAAACAGACTTTACATTCATTTTCAAATCTCTCAGATATTTGCTATCTGCTGTTGAAAGTTGTTCAAGCGTATTGTTTTGATATGATGTATCTATGCCTAATTCTTGTAAAATTTCTATTGCTGTATCGTTCATAAATAGTTAGTATTAAAAAAAATAGTGATAAGCAACTATTCATTGCCTACCACTATACATTTAAAAAATTATGATAATGTTTCTTGACCTTTTTCCCAGTTACATGGACAAAGTTCATCTGTTTGTAATGCATCTAAAATTCTTACAACTTCTTTTACATTTCTACCAACTGATAAATCATTAACAGATACCCAACGAATAATACCTTGTGGATCTACAATATATGTTGCTCTATAACATACTTCTTCGCCTTCAGTTAAAATGCCTAATTCTCTTGAAAGTGATTTTGATGTATCTGCCAACATTGGATGATTAATTTTGTTTAATCCTTCGTGTGCATTTCTCCATCCTAAGTGTACGAATTCGCCGTCTGTTGAAGCACCAATTAATACTGCATCTCTGTCTTTGAAATCTCCGTTTGCATTGTCAAACTCAATAATTTCTGTTGGACAAACAAATGTAAAATCTTTTGGCCAAAAATAAATTACTAACCATTTGCCATCTTTTGTGTGTACACTGTTGTCTAATGTTGCAAACTCTTTGCCTTTTTCTAAACTTACTACTGAAGTTTTGCTGAATTGTGGGAACTTTTGTCCTACATTTAATAATGCCATAATTACGTTTTTTTTGTTTTTAATTAATGAATAAATATATTTTTATTATCCTAACCAAGCCTTAAACATCCATAAAGTTTTTTCTTGGTATACAATAAATTGCGTTAATAAATCTTCTGTTGATTGATCACCATCTGCATGTTTCATCGTTGCTTTTTCAAATTTAATAAGAATAGTTAGATTTTCAGTTATCATACGCACAGCATCTACATCTTTAGTTATATTTTTAGCTTCTTTAACTAAAGATTGCTTCAAATAGTCTGAGTATGTATGCAATGGCTGATGACCTAATGTAAGAATACGTTCTGCAACTTCGTCAATTTTTAATTGTGCGTCTGTATATAATTCTTCAAATTTTACATGTAAGTCAAAGAAGTTTTGACCTTTTATATTCCAATGTATGCCTCTTAAATTTTGGTAAAACACTTGATATGTTGCTAACAGTTGATTAAGTTCTTGGATTAATTTACTATCATCAGCTGATTTTTTTTTATCTTTCTTAGCCATAAAATATTTTTTTATACTGCAAATTTACAACTATTCTTATAATAATAAAAATTGATTATATTTATAATTCAATAGATATTATTTATGATAAGCTTAACTCAATTAGAATATATTGTTGCAATAGACAACTATAAACATTTTGGAAAAGCTGCTGATGCTTGCCATGTAACACAGCCAACATTAAGCATGCAAATTAAAAAATTAGAAGAAGATATAGGCACTCAAATCTTTGATAGACAAAGGCAACCCATTATTACAACACCAGCTGGCGAAGCACTCATTACACAAGCAAGAGCCATATTGAGAGCAACAAAACAGTTCGAAGAACTTGCTGCACATTATGCACAACATATAGTAGGCAACTTTAGAATTGGAATTATTCCAACAGTGGCGCCTTATCTTCTACCCTATTTTATTGGAAGTTTTCAAAAAAAATATGATAATGTAAAATTGAAAATTATCGAGATGAAAACTGAAGACATTATTAAAAATCTTCAGCTTGATGAAATAGATGCTGGTATATTAGCAACACCATTACATGAACCAGAAATTATTGAAGAGCCATTATTTTTCGAAGAAATCATGGTGTATGCTAAGAAAAATCATCCATTGATACAAAAGCAAATATTACAATACAACGATATTATGAGAGAAGATATTTGGATGCTAACACAAGGAAATTGCTTTAGAGACCAAGTTGTAAATATATGTTCTATCTATGATAATTTTGAAGAAAAGACAACATACGAAAGCACAAGCATAGAAACCCTAAAAAAAATGGTAGATATAGAAGGTGGCTTCACGCTTATTCCAGAATTAGCAGTTTTAGAACTTTCTACAAAGAAATTAGAAAATATTGCAACGTTTAAACAACCAAAACCTTTGAGAGAAATTAGTTTGGTGTATATTAGAAATATTGGGAAAAGAAAGATACTAGACGCTATAAAATCAGAGATTATTAATAATATTCCTGATACATTACTGCAAAAAAATAAAGGCAAAATCGTAGAATGGAAATAAGTAATTTTAACGAATTTTAAAACAAAAAAATTGTAATATTACAACAGATTTTAAAATTGTATGGCAGCTACAGTAACTCAACAATCTACAAACAGAGGTTTTATAATATCTGGAATAGTTCATTTATTGCTATTTTTAATATTATTTTTTATAGCACTCGAAAATCCACCTAAACAAGATGCCATAGATGCTATAGTACTAGATTTTGGAGACAGTCCAGAAGGTAGTGGTGGAAATAGTGATAGCTATGGTGGTGGTTCTCCTGAACAAAGCACTTCTGAGCCTGACATGAGCAATTATACGCCACCTAAAACAACTGCAACAACTACTGCATCAAGTACGCCAAAATCAACAGCTAGCAATACGGTAACTAGCTATGATCCAGAAGCAGTTGCATTGGAAAAACAGAAAAAGCTAGAAGCGTACCAACAAGCACAAGTTCTAAAAGCACAGAAGAAACTTGAAGAACAAAAGCAAAAAGAAGCAGCTGAATTGCTAAAAAAACAGCAAGAAGAACAAGCATACAAAGATGCAGTTGCAAGTACATTTAAAAAAGGTAAAAATAGTGGTACTGGTGGTAGTGGTAGTGGAAGTGGCTCTGGAACTGGCAATGGCACAGGAAGTGGCTCTGGAAGTGGTGGGCAAGGCAATAATGGTGGTTCTGGTAGTGGCGATGGCTTTGGTGGTGGTGGAAGTGGTGGCTCTGGTGGTGGAGCAGGCACAGATTATTCTTTAAGTGGAAGAAGTCTATTAAGTAAGAAAGTACCTTTCAATAACTCACAAAAAGCTGGAAAAATTGTGATACAAATAAAAGTAGGACAAGATGGAAATGTAATATTTGCACAAGGACCATACAAAGGTTCTACTAGTACTGATGCCTACTTGGTAAAAATATCAGAAGAAGCTGCATATAAATTTAAGTTTTCATCTAACAGTGATGCTGCTGAAGAGCAATTTGGAACAATTACTTTTAACTATACTTTTAATTAGATATATTTTTATTGTATTTAATTACACACATCTACAACAATGGAATATCAATGTATAGTTTTACATTGCCATCTATGCCCCTAGATTTATCTTTAATGGCTTCAAGAATTTGTTTATCATTGCAGATAATTAAAAATAAATAATCATCTTTTAGCAAGCTATCTTTTGTTTTGTAATATGGATCGCCATCATATGAATTTAGAACGGTGACTTTACACTTATGATTTTTGGCATAATAATGTGCAATGCCACGTAGCAATGTATCCGCAGCATTTGCTTCTCCTACTATCATTATTGGATATAAAATATTTTTAGTCAAATTCATCTTGGCTAGCATTTTGAATAATCCTTGTGGATTTTCTAATTCTAATGAAAAATAATCGCCCCAATTGATAGCCAAACATGCTGCAGCTATATTGCCATTTTTATCTGGCATCATAAATACTTTTGAAGATTTAGAATAACTAAAAATCTTATTTAATGTAATAAAGAAATCTTCTTCAGTGTGCATGTGATAGAAAGCATAATTACTTTTTTGTTGTTTTAGCATTTGATAAAATGATTTTAGTTTCTCTTTATCATTTGTAATATCAACGATTTTAGTAAATGCATCTTTGCTTCCAAATACTTTATTGATTAATGTATTGTTGTAGAATGGCCATTTTTCATAATGTTTATCGTACAATTTTGTATTCAGTTCTAATGCTTCATTTATAGCTTGATTTTCTTTTCCCATTGCACCATATGTAAATGCAATATTTTCTTCTACGCCTACAATACTATGCATAATGCTAAACATGAGCGTAAATATTTTTTTACGTCTATATATTTTTTGATTATTTTCTACACGCTCACTTATGCGTAGCATATTGTAATAATATCCATCGTAGCGTATGTTGTTGTGCTCTACATCAATTTGATTGACATGTATATAGCCTACAATATTGTATTCTAATTCGCCTTTTTCATTTTTTGTATTTTTGGGATGAAATACAATTACAACCAAAGCATCTTTATTGATAGATAATGCAGAATCTGGAAAATTATGAAAGTTGGCTTGAAATGTGAAGTTGCCTTTCCCTTTCTCGTTAATGTGTTTTTCAGAAACAGAAATAACATCGCGACATTGATGAAAAAAGTATGTTGAGTCTGATGCTAAATTTAATTGTTTTAGGATATCTCCAATTCTGACAAGGTTGCTAATTTCTGTAACTATTATCTCTAGATTTTCTTCAAAAGTATCATAAGATTCTATTGCTATGGTTTTTATTTTATAAGAATCATTATCTACTAATTCTACTCTTTTGTAATTTCTTTTTTGCATTTGATTAACTAATATATTACAAAATTAACAAAAGTATGAGTTGCAAATAGTTAGCAAAACACAAACTTAATTAGCATTGAATAAAATACCTATATTCAATTAGTTTTTTGCAGTTAGATAATTAATTTTAAGCATTGAAATTAACAACAAACTAATCTCAAATTATCATTATATTGATGTCATACTTGACTATATACTCAATTTTTTTGATGGATAGTAGACATCGATGCCGTAGCCTAATCTAATTTGTGCTTTATCTATCCAATATGCCCAATCTCCATTTTTTCTAAGTTTATTATATGTATTAAATCCATTTCTGGCAATATCTACTCTTTGACTTGCAATAACTAAATCATCAACAATGTATGGTATTTTAATAGTATGTCCTTGTTTTGGTTCAATGTATTTGTTTGCTCCAATAAATATTTCTCCAAAAAATGCACCATCATGTTTTGTCATATCCAATATTAATTCATTTATGACAGAAAAACTTTTTAATAATGGTTTGTCCCAAATTGGTTGTAAAATATAAATTTGCTCATGTGCGCCAAACTCTATTGCTGCTTGAGTTTGTAAATCTTGGTATTTTTCTTTTTGTCCGCAAGCCAATGCTTGTTCTGCTTGCTTTTGATATTTGAATGCTTGAATTGCTTCTTGCGTCAGCCAATTTTCTCCATCTAAATCTGTGTGTACATATTTATTGAGTAGCACCAAAGCACCAATATCTACTACAACATTTACTTGTCCTTCAATCAGTAATTCAGTTGATTGAATTAAAATGTCTTTCATGTTTTGTCTTGGATTTCCAATATAAATATTGATATTACTTTCATGAAGTGTATTAGCCACATCAAATGCTAGTACAACACCTGCTCTAACTTCATTTGCAGCGAAAATTCCTAAATTAGTCCATAACATTTCTGCATTGTTGCGTTGCAATGCATCATAAGTCATTAATACAAAACTATTTTTTGATAATGTTCGATAAGCATTTGAATTATTGTATTGTATATCTGATAATTGACTTACATGATTAATTCTATTTCTTAAGTTATATTTTAATTTTTCATATTTTTCTTCTAAAGTCATGCTATCACTTACGTCTTTGTAATAAGCTTCAACATCATTAGCTAATGTTCTTAATTGTGCGTAGAATACTCTATCTGCTTGTGGTATATTGTTATTATTTGATTGATAGTTGGCAAACTCTGCAATGAGTTTTTGTTGTTGTTCGGCAGTAAGATTTGCTTGTAAATTCGAATTTGGGTTGCATTTATCCTCATCTTTTGTACATGATACAATCATTACAAAAAAACACACAATATATATAATATTTTTTATCATATAAATTTTGCCACTAATGTTTTATCTACTTGCTCTGGAAGTTCTTCTGGCGTGTATGCATCATTTTCAAAAACAAATTTTGTTATCAAATGATTTGATACTTCTTCCAAATGTAAATAATTAGTATTGATATTATCTGGTGCATCTTTCCAAACTTCTACAATTGGTTTTTTATTTTTTCCAACGAATGTATCCACCACAGAATTTGGGAAATATTTTTTGTTTAATATTTTTCTAGTGTCTGATAGTATGTACACTGGAACTTTGAAATGATTGGCAATAATGCATAAATTGTACGCGCCAGATTTTGCAATAAATGTTTCGTGCATCACAATTTCTGCGCTCATTATTACTACATCTGTTTGTTGTATATATTTTGATATTTCGGAATCATCAATTACTGAAACTGGAATGCCTAGCTCAGCAATTTCTGTTGCTTGTTGTTTTCCTATTTTATCGTGTACTGTAACTATTTGAGTAACGTTGCAAGTTTTTAAATTCACTACAAGATTTTCTATCAATGCAGTAATAGTAACATCAGAGCCATGAATTAAAATATTCTTTCCATTAAAATCATATTGTTGGATGGCAGTTTCAGCTGTTTTTCTATCTACATTTTTCCATCTTTCATGAAAAACTTCCAACAATTCTTTGATGATGATAGGTTGATTTTCTGGTGAAATTTGTAATAAAAAGTGATTGATAAAATGATTTACTGAAGTAATATTTGGTTTCTCTGTAATAATTGTTTTTAAACCTTGAAGCATTTCTCGCACTGATGCAGAAACTTTATTATCAGATATTAATGAGATTAGTTTCCCAGTTGTTTTTATGGCTTGTTGTGCGTTATTGACGCTTTCAACTAGTTTATTTTCTTTAAATATATTTAAAATATCCATAATTTAATATCTAATTAAATAATACAAATTTTGTAGCTACTTTTTCTTTCTTTTCTTTTCCTTTGCACAATACTAAATATACGCCACTAGCTGCTCTTTGTCCATTGTGTAAATTGCCATCCCATGTAGCTTGTCCACCTATTGCTTGTGTTTGATATACTAAATTGCCTGCAACATCAGTAATTTTAACTTCGCAATTGTTTGGTATATTTTTTATGGCAATAGTTCCTACATAATCTGAATACACTGGATTTGGATATACAAATGCATCTTCAGATGATGAATTGGCAACTGTTGCTTCACTTCTATATACGTTAATGCCTTTATCTGTTCCAATATACACATCACCATTGTTTGGATGAATTGCAATAGAGCGAACTACATTGCCTAAGATTGGACTGTTGTCTGTATTGAAATAATGTATTTGAGTTTCGCCATCTGCGCTTACTAAATATATGCCATTTTGTGTGCCTATCCATTTTCTATTTGCGGCATCAATTTGAATGCAATTGATTACTTGATTTTCTAATAAATTATCACAAAAATTGGTATTATCATTTCTACTTATGCAAATTTGTTCTGCTGGACAATTTAAATCAATGGCTGAACCTGCGCAACGTATTACAGAAATTCCATTGGATGTACCTAACCAAATTTCGCCTTCTTTGTCTGTTATTAAACATATAACATTATTAGAAGAAAGATTACCATTATTTTCTCCAGTAGCATAATTTACATAGGTATCATCTGATGCATCATCTAATGTATTATTATGATTTAATACAACCAAACCACCATTGTTTGATTCTTTTGCAATCCATACTTGTCCATAATCATCTATGGCAACATCTTTGAGTAATGCACCATTTAGATAAGCATTTTGAAAGTAAGCATATGTTCCATCGCTTTTTCTATATATTAATGGAAATGTACTGAATGCGTCTGTAATCCAAACATTGTTTTGTGCATCTATAGTGCTACCTGTAATACGCAATTTTGTGTTTGAAAATGGTCTTGTATGTAATGGTACTGTTGCTTGATTATTATCTGCATTCCATTCTATAATTCCTCCACCTGGAGCATTGCCACCAAAAATTACTTTATTTTCTGAGTTAATGGCTTGTGCAATTGTAATATCATAAACAGTATCAAACAATTGCATATTGTATTGATTATAGTTTGTCCAGAATTCATCTTTTAAAATATAAATTCCATTTTTGTTGTATGTTGGATTGGCAGAATTGCCAGCATTTGATGATGCTACGAATAAGGTGTTGCCAGCAAATGCCATATCTTTATTGGTAATAGAACCTGGACCGTTTGGTAAAATTCTATATGGATTTGGTGTTTGTTTTACTAAGCCTGAGTACAAATCTGCAAACCATGTTTGTTGATTTTTATCTTCTAAAACACTCAATGGATATCCAATGTTATTTTGTGTATCATAAAAAATGAATGTATTTGTTTGCCACTTTCCTACTCGTTTGTCTACAAAATTTCCACTTATAATTTTATGTTGTACAATTTGCAAATGGTTATTATCAACAGATAAATCTAATGTTGTCCAATCGTTTTCTGAGAATGCTAATTGCCAGCTACTACCATCATAATTATAAATATTACTTGATATACTTGCCCAAATTTTATTTTCAAACTTTGTTATTGCTGTAATATTTCCATTTGTATTAATATCTGAAATTCTTTGCCATGTATTAAAATTCAATATTTGTGCTTGGTTGAGTTGATTTTTGTATACACCATTTTGAGTTGCTGCGTATATGTCATTATTATCTATAAAAATATCATTGCATCGATATGTGTTAATACCATCTGTGAAATTAAAAGTTTCTTTAACTACATAATTGATTAAATCTATAACTACGACACCAAATCCTGTAGCTAAATATGCGAAATTGTCTTTGGTAACAATGCTGTATACTTTTTGTCTGCAACAATATTTGCATTTTTTAGGTATGGTATATTAATAATCTTACCATTTTTAATTAAATCAATATTTGAGTTTTTGTAGGTAATAATTAAAACCGAATTTTCTTTATTATATGCAATTTTAGCTGGTTCTACTTCTGATAGTCCATCTGTTTTTGTGTATTTTTCTATTAGTTGATTATCTATATTTACGCTAAAAATGCCATATTCAGTTGCACAATAGATATAATCATTACTTTGAGTTATGTCTACAGCATTTGCCATTGGCAAATGTGCCGTCCATGTGCCAATAGGAACATTTTGTGCAGATAAACCAAACAGAAAAAAAACAATAATTTGTAATAAAAAAAATCTTATCATCAAAGTTTGTGTTGTCTAAAAGTACAAAATATTTTTATATGTTTGATGATAGAAAAGTTAATTAATGAGAGCTATAATCCAAAGAGTAAATTTTGCATCTGTTTCAATCAACAATGAATTAAAATCTTCGATAAATTGTGGATTATTAATATTATTAGGAATAGAAAATAATGATACTGAAAGTGATGTGGCTTGGCTTTGTAAAAAAATTGTACAAATGCGAATTTTTAGTGATAGTGAAGGAAAGATGAATTTATCAGTTCAAGATATTGGTGGAGAAATGTTGTTGGTATCGCAATTTACTTTGTATGCATCTACAAAAAAAGGAAATAGACCAAGCTTTATTCAAGCTGCAAAACCAGAAATTGCAATTCCATTGTACAAACAATGTATTGATATGTTAGAAAACTTATTGCCTAACAAAATTCTAACTGGAGAATTTGGTGCTGATATGAAAATTAAATTAGAAAATGATGGTCCAGTAACTATCATTATTGATTCAAAAAATTTAGAATAAGCAACTTGAAATTACATCAAAATATAGTACAATTAATTCATCAAACATTAGACAAAATATTTAATGAACATGAATTATCTGATAAGATTGTGCCAAAAATTTTACAACAAAAAATATTAGGTTCAAGAGATAGAAAACTGATTGCATCTACTATTTATGATATTGTAAGATGGAAAAGAAAATATGAATTTATATACCATCAACTCAATATAAATGTAGATAAAAACGACGCACTTATTGCCATAAGTTTAATTGCAAGAAATATAGTAATTGACAATTTGAGTATACTTTCAATAGATAATGCTATTGTAGAAAATATAGAAAAAAACATCAGCACTAAAATACTAGACGAATCAATAAATAATTCATACGATGAAAATTTATATAATTATATTTTAGAATCATTAGGAAGTGAATGGCATGAAGTTGCTCAAACGTTGAATACAGTTGCACCTGTGTATTTATATATTAATCCTAAAAAAATTACTGTTCCAAATTTTACTAAAGAATTGGATAAATTGAATATTGAATATGAAATTCCAAATTATCCTTCATTTATTCAAAAAGAAAATTGGAATTGTATAAAAATAAATAGTCAGCAAAATTTAAAAAACACAAATTTCTTCAAAGAATATTTTTTCAGCTTTCAAGATTTTGGTTCGCAATGTATTGGAATATTATTTTATCAATACATTGATAAAAAAGAAAAAACAAAAATATTAGATTATTGTGCTGGACATGGTGGCAAAACTTTTCAGATTACAAATATGTTGAAGAGTTCAAATACTCAATTATTTGCTACAGATTTTAATCCAAAAAGGCTACACAAACTAAAGCAAAACATAAAAAATAAATCTATAACTATTTTAGATTTTAATGATGTATCTGCTCAACAATATAATATGATATTGATAGATGCGCCTTGTAGTGGTACTGGAACTTTTAGAAGGCAACCAGATTTGAAATATAATTTAAGTATTGCATCAATAGAAGATAAAATAAAAATACAGCACCAAGTTTTAGTTGATGCTGCATCATATTTATTACCTAATGGCATTATTGTTTATGCTACTTGTAGTATTTTGCCTCAAGAAAATCAGCTACAAATAAAAGTTTTTTTAGACGCACATAAAACATTCAATCTTGTAGAAGAGCATATTTTATTACCATCAACATACAATACTGATGGATTTTATATGTGTGTACTAAAAAAAATAGTGTGACCAAAAATTAGTCACACTATCAATTATTAAAAAATAATATTATTCTTCTTTTGCTGTTTTTTTCTTTTTCTTCTTGATATCGAATATTAATTTTTCACTCTGATTTTCATCAATATTTACAATGATCGTATCACCAGCTTGTACATTTTGGTTCAAGATTTCTTCTGCCAAAGGATCTTCAATATATTTTTGAATTGCTCTGTGTAATGGTCTTGCACCAAATTGTGGATCGTAGCCTTTTTCTGAAATAAAATCTTTTGCTTTTTCAGATAATTCGATATTAAATCCAAGTTTCTCTAATCTGTCGTACACATTTTTTAGTACGATATCTATGATTACATGTAAGTTTTCTTTAGATAAAGAATTAAACACAACAACATCATCTATTCTATTTAAAAACTCTGGAGAGAAAGTTTTTTGCAATGCTTTTTGAATTACACCACGAGAAATATTATCAATATTATCTTGTATTGTTTGAGTAGCAAAACCTACACCCACGCCAAAATCTTTTAGCTGACGCACACCAATATTTGATGTCATAATGATGATAGAATTTTTGAAATCTACTTTTCTACCTAAGCCATCTGTTAATTGACCATCATCTAAAACTTGTAATAAAATATTGTATACATCAGGATGTGCTTTTTCTATTTCGTCTAATAGAATTACTGAATATGGTTTGCGTCTTACTTTTTCTGTAAGTTGCCCACCTTCTTCGTATCCTACGTATCCTGGAGGCGCTCCAATTAATCTTGATACAGAGAATTTTTCCATGTATTCACTCATATCAATTCTGATTAATGAATCTTCCGTATCAAACATATATCTTGCTAAAGCACGTGCTAATTCTGTTTTTCCTACGCCAGTTGGTCCTAAGAAAATGAATGAACCAATAGGTTTTTTTGGATCTTTTAAACCTACTCTATTTCTTTGAATTGCTTTGGTAATTTTTGCAACAGCATCATCTTGTCCTACAACTTGTTTTTTCAAATCTTCGGCCATTAATGTTAGGCGTTTGCTTTCACTTTCTGCTACACGACTAACTGGAATGCCTGTCATCATTGCAACTACTTCAGCAATATCTTCTTCAGCAATTGGATATCTTTTTGTTTTTGCATCTTCTTCCCATTCAACTTTTGCTTGCAACAGTTGCTCTTGTAGTTTCTTTTCAGTATCTCTAAGTTTTGCTGCTTCTTCGTATCGTTGGTTTTTTACTACTTGATTTTTTTCTTCCTTTACTTTTTCAATTTCAGCTTCTAAATCAGTAATATTTTGTGGTACGTGAATATTTTTTAGATGCACACGTGCACCAACTTCATCCAAAATATCAATTGCTTTGTCTGGTAAAAATCTATCTGTAATATATCTTGTACTTAATTGAACGCATGCTCTAATTGCTGCATCATTATACATTACATTGTGATATTCTTCGTATTTAGATTTTAAATTTGTAAGTATTGTTACAGTTTCTTCTGGGCTTGGTGGATCTACAATTACTTTTTGGAATCTTCTATCTAATGCACCATCTTTTTCTATATGTTGTCTATATTCATCTAATGTTGATGCACCAATACATTGTAATTCACCTCTTGCTAATGCTGGTTTGAAAATATTTGATGCATCTAATGAGCCTGTAGCACCACCAGCACCTACCATTGTATGTATTTCATCAATGAATAAGATAACATCTCTATTTTTTTCTAATTCAGTCATGATGGCTTTCATCCTTTCTTCAAATTGTCCTCTGTATTTTGTGCCAGCAACCAATGCCGCCAAATCTAGCGAAACAACTCTTTTGCCAAATAATACTCTTGATACTTTTCTTTGTATTATTCTTAATGCTAAGCCTTCAACAATTGCTGTTTTTCCAACGCCAGGTTCACCAATTAATATTGGATTATTTTTCTTTCTTCTTGATAATATTTGTGATACTCTTTCTATTTCACTTTCTCTTCCAACAATTGGGTCTAGCTTTCCATCTTCGGCTAATCTTGTAATATCTCTACCAAAATTGTCTAAAACTGGTGTATTCGATTTTGTTCCAGCCTTTTTGGCAGTTGTGCCACCTTGTCCTGTGCTACCTCCAAAGTTTTTTCCTCTATCATCATCATCAGCATCATCAAAAGGTTCATTAGGCAATTCAAAATTTACCTCATCTATTCCTTTTTCGTTTTGTAAAAACTCTAATTCCGCTCTGTAAACTTCATATGTTACATCCCATTTATTTAGCAACTGGGTAACTAAATTATCTTTGTTTTTTAGTATTGCTAATAATAAATGTTCCGTAGCTACAGTATCTTGCTGCATAGATTTTGCTTCTAATAATGTAATTTTCAGAACTTTCTCTGCTTGCTTAGTCAGTGCCAAGCTTGATGTGTTTGTTGGTATTGCTGTTACTTTATCTTTTATAGCATCTTCAATTTTTCTTTTTAGTAATGAAATATCGCTCTGTAAAGATTGTAATACTTTTAATGCCATACCATCTCCTTCTCTGATTAGACCAAGTAATAAGTGCTCTATACCTATTTGGTCATGTCTAAGTCTAAGTGCTTCTTCTCTACTGAAAGAAATCACTTCTCTTAATTTGGGTGAAAATTTAGCTTCCATAATATTTACTTGTTCAAATTTATTGCCAATTTTATTAACTGACATTATGTAATTATAATCAATAATATTATCTATACAAAAGATTTTTAAAAAAATATTTGTTAACTCTTAGTCTTCAAATATTGGATTGGATTTACTCATTTTTGCTTGGAATGCTGCCATCAAATCATTAGAGAAAAAATGTGCTGCATTCCAGTTTGCCATAAACTCTAAACTATCTGTAACTGTATGGTCTCTTGAATAAACTAAATTTCGTTTTGAGCCACGAACAGAAATTGGAGATTTGCTTGCAATTAGTTGTGCAATTTCAGTCACACCTTCCAACATCTCTGTTTTGTTGGCATATACTTTATTCACTAATCCTGCTTGTAATGCTTCAGTAGCTGTAAGGTTTCTGCCTGTGTATGCTAATTCTCTTGCAAGTCCATCAGGAATAATTTTTGGTAATCTTTGTAGTGTGCCAATATCTGCAACCATACCTAAATCTATTTCTTTTATACAAAAATAGGCATTACTTGTGCAATATCGCATATCAGTTGCTGCAATCATATCCAAACCAGCACCAATACATCCTCCATGTACTGCAGACAATACTGGCTTAGATATTTTCTCGAATGTGCTTACAATTTCTTGAAAGTCAAATAATATTTTTTTGAATTGTTCTCTTTTTCTTCCTTCGCACTTTGCATTTGCTCTCTGATTGATAGAAAAAAGCATATTTACATCAATTCCTCCACAAAATATCTTATCGCCATTTCCACTAAAAATTATCACTCTTACTTCTGGTGTGTCATCACAATAATTCAATGCTGATTGTAGTTCTTGCCATGCTTCTTCGTTTAAAGAATTAGCTTTATCTGCTCTATTAATTCTAAGATGAGCAATCTTATTTTCAATGTTTAATTCAAAATATTTGTATTCATTCATATTAAATTATATATTTTATGTGAATGTAAGTAAATTATTGGAAAATGTACTAACTTGCACCTATGAATATTGGAATTGTTTGTTATCCTACATATGGTGGAAGTGGCGTAGTTGCAACAGAATTAGGCAAAGCATTAGCAAACAATGGTCATCAAGTACATTTTATTGCATACAGAGAACCAGCAAGACTTTTGGATACTTTTAATGCAAATATATTTTATCACGAAGTTAGTTTAGCTGATTATCCATTATTTGATTATGCACCATATGAAACTGCATTAGCTAGTAAATTAGTAGATGTTGCTATCAATGCAAAATTAGACTTATTTCATGTGCATTATGCAATTCCACATGCATCTGCTGCGTATATGGCAAAGCAAATTCTATTGACAAAAAAAATATTAGTTCCAGTAATTACAACATTACATGGTACAGATATTACTTTAGTTGGAAAAGACCCAACATATGAGCCAGTAGTTACTTATTCAATTAATAATTCTTGTGGCGTAACTGCTGTTTCTGAAAGCCTGAAACAAGATACTTTAGCACATTTTAAAATTGAAAAAGATATTGTAGTAATTCCAAACTTTATTGATTTCTCAAGATTTAAAAAAACAAATAAAGAGCATTTTAAAAAAGCAATTGCACCAAATGGTGAAAAAATTATAGTACATACCTCAAACTTTAGAAAAGTAAAAAGAATTGAAGATGTAGTGTATGTATTTCAAAAAATTCAAGAAAAAGTACCTTCAAAATTATTAATGATTGGTGATGGTCCTGAAAGACAACATGCGGAAGTTCTTACTAAAATGCTACAAATCAATGACAATGTTCGTTTTCTTGGGAAACAGGATGCAATTGAAGAGCTGCTTGCTATTGCTGATATATTTTTGATGCCATCAGAAAGTGAAAGTTTTGGATTAGCTGCACTTGAAGCGATGGCATGTGAAGTGCCTGTAATTTCTTCAAACGCAGGTGGTATTCCTGAAGTAAATATTAACAATCAAACTGGATTTACACTTGACATTGGTGATATTAATGGGATGGCAGAAAGAAGTTTAGAACTATTAGAAGATAATGAAAAGCTACAAATCTTTAGGAAAAATGCTTATGAACAAGCAAAGCAATTTGACATCCAATTAATTGTTCCATTGTACGAATCATATTATCAAAAAATATTAGAAAAGGTAAAAGTAGATTACTCTTGCCATTTATAATTAATAATCATTTCAAACATAAATCTAACTATCTAATTTATTTAACTTTATTTTTATAAAAAAAACAACATGAAAGAAGTATTTATAGTATCTATGGCAAGAACACCAATTGGAAGTTTAGGTGGTGTTTTGTCATCTATCAATGTAATTGAATTAGGAAAAATTGCTGTACAAGCTGCCATTCAAAGAGCAAATATTGATGGCAATATGGTAGATGAAGTAATCTTGGGTAATGTATTGCAAGCAAATGTAGGACAAGCTCCAGCTCAACAAGCATCTATTGCTGCTGGCATAAATACAAAAACACCATGTACAACCATTAATAAAGTATGTGCATCTGGAATGAAAGCAATTATGCTTGGTGCACAATCTATACAACTTGAAGACAATGATGTTGTGGTTGTTGGTGGTATGGAAAGTATGAGTAATGCTCCACATTATTTGCCAAGTGGAAGAAATGGAATAAGATATGGTAATGGTGAAATTTTAGATGCCATTGTACGTGATGGTTTGCAAGATCCATACAAAAAATATATGATGGGTAATGCTGGTGAAGTTTGTGCCAAACATTATCATTTCACTAGAGAAGACCAAGATAATTATGCAATAGCATCTTATGAAAGAGCAATTGAAGCCTATAAAAATAATGCATTTAAAGATGAGATAGTTCCTGTAGAAATAGCATCAAAAAAAGGAAATATTGTAATTGCTGAAGACGAAGAATATAAAAAATTTGACAAAGAAAAAGTGGGTGCACTTAGACCAGCATTTGAAAAAGAAGGCACAATTACAGCAATCAATGCATCTAAAATAAATGATGGCGCAAGTGCAATGGTATTAATGAGTGGAGAGAAAGTTAAAGAATTAGGATTAAAACCATTGGCAAAAATAATATCATTTGCTGATGCATCTCAAGAACCAGAATGGTTTACAACAACACCGTCAAAAGCAATTCCCAAAGCGCTACACAAAGCAAATATTTCTATTGATGATGTAGATTTCTTTGAAATCAATGAGGCGTTTTCTGTAGTGGCACTAGCTAATATGAAAGAATTAAACATTAGTCATGACAAAATAAATGTGTATGGTGGTGCTGTTGCGTTAGGACATCCAATTGGCAACTCTGGTTGTAGAATTGTATGTACACTAATATCTATTTTACAACAAAAAGATGGAAAACTTGGTGTGGCTGCAATATGTAATGGTGGTGGTGGTGCAAGTGCCATTCTGATTGAAAAATGTTAGTGTTGTTATTTATAATCAATCTAATTTTTATTACTTAAGAAAAATACCTAATATTCGTTATCTAACTTTTATAAAAATTGATTATTTTTAGGCACAAATTAATTCAAATTAGTATATGAAAAATCAATTAAAAACAATGTTGGTAGTGTTATCAGTGATAATGCTAACCTTGCCTTCTAAGGCAGAAATGGGCATCAGCTATGCAAACCTGATGAAGGACACTAAAAAATCTAAAAGTAAATCTAGTGGTGATGCTGCATCTGAAAAAGGTGATTTCGTAATCCAAGCAGACTTTAACTTAGGTACAATCTATTCTGGTTATGGTTATGGCTGGGGTGGATATAGTAGATTTACACCTGGTTTTACAATGAATTTTGACTACAATGTACATCAATATGCTGGTGTTGGTGCTTATGTAGGTATGAATTTCAATAAGAACTTCTTTATGATTGGTGTTGGTGCTAGAGGTGTTTTCCACTGGTGGCAATTGTTAGATGATAAAGTAAGTGCTGACTTAAAAGCAGACAAAATTGATTTCTATTTACCATTGCATTTAGGTGTTAAAATGATAAGCTGGAGACATGATTTAATTGATGATAAAATGAGAGTTAGATTTAATGGTGGTTCTGGCTTAGGTTTCAGATACTATTTTACACCAAAAATTGGTATGAATTTAGAATGGGGATGGCAAGAATTAAGCTGGGCAAAAATTGGTGTGCAGTTTAAATTATAATAATCAATACACTAACTTAAACTATAACGCAACTCAAAAGAGTTGCGTTTTTTGTTTCTCTATATTTTGTATTGATACATTATTCTAGACAACTAGGACAAAATCCAAATGAAATTTATGTTCTAATTTTATAATGTAGCAGTTTGTTAATGAATTGTGACAAGACATATGATTAATTTCCAACCTACAGTATTTATGCTATAAAGTATTTGGCTATTTCCAGCTAGCCTAAGTATATAAAAAGATAATTATAATCTTTTATATCTATTTTATTCTTAAATAAGTGCCTAGTTTTATGATATTATCTTGAATATTATTCCACTCAATTAAGTTTGCAATTGTAATGCCATATCTATTGCTAATATTGTACAATGTATCGCCTTTTACTACTAAATGCTTGCCTTCTTTCGGCACGTCAAGTGCATCAGGAATTTTACTATAATCTATGTCTTTATCTTGATTACTTATCTTTTCAATACTTATTATTTTTTCATTTCCTAAAGAATCTATTTCTGATTTTACAACAGTTGTTTCTTGAATAATATATGATGAACCTGCTGTCTCAGTTTTTGGAAAAGGTTTTACTGGATTTGGTTCAACTAATTTTTTGGCATCTTCCCATTCTAAAATAGTATTGCTATCTACAGAAGTTTTATGCTTTTCTGATAACTTAGGATAAATAGTATCTTTTATTGTAGTTGTGTTTTTCTTTTCTTTTAAGTTATCATCATAAGTTTTTATTTTCTGTTCCACTTTTTGTTCTACATTTTTTTCGTTGTCAAATCTTAATTCTGGTTTGTTTTTAATTTTACCTTTCAACACAATTTCAGAGCCAACTTTTGGTTCTTCGCCATTTTCCAATTGGTTCATCTTTAATAAGCTACTCAATTGCACACCATATTTTTGAGATATAGACCACATATTGTCATTTGCTTTTACTTTGTGTGTTGATGTTTTAGATTTAGTTTTTTTATTTTCTACATATAAGTATTGATTGTCCAAAACAATATTTTCGTCTTTGATATCATTGTATTTCATCAAATCTTGTACACCTATTTTCAATGACTGTGCAACTTGCTGTAAGCTTTCATTGTTGTACATTTTTACTGCTTTTAGCTTATTGTGTTCATATACTTTTTTTGTTTTTGGTTTAGTAGATGTTGTTTTTTCTACTTCTTTCTTCTCATCTACTGATTTTTTGTTGTCCTGTTTTTTATTCTTTCCCTCATTACCAACATTTGGCTGATTTGGCAAATTCAATTCTACATATTCTGTAACTTTTTCCTTAGGTGGTTCTACTTTTATTGGCGTTGATAGAAATTGATCTGTCTTTTGTTTTTTTACATCAACTGGTTGATATGAAACATGCGTACCATCATCAAATTTATATAGCTCATACAACTCAATATATTTTATTAAATTTTCTGGATACTTCGGATTTGTGGCATAACCAGCAGCTTTCAATTCGTATGCCCAAGCTTTATAATCTTTAATATCTAATGTAAATAAATTGGCATATCGTTTTCTATTCATCAAAAATTCTGAATGGTCAATATATGATTGCTCTGCATTGTCGTACACTCTAAAACATTCATTGGGTGCATCGTCAGTGTATTTAAAAGTTTTGCCTGTCCATGTTTCATGGCATTTTATGCCAAAATGATTGTTGGTGTTTGTTGCTAAATAACTTTTTCCAAAGCCAGATTCGTACAAGCCTTGTGCTAATGTAATACTTGCAGGAATTTTTGCTCTTTTCATTTCGGCAACTGCTATATCTTTATACTTTTCTATATATGCAATAGCATCTGGATGTTGCTTATCTTGTGCATTTGTATTCATCAAGAAAATAAAAAAAGAAAGTATTATGAATATATTTTTCATAAATTATATTTTAAAGTTATTATATTAAATATTATTAGTTTTTCTTATAAAATTTATTCCATCTCTAATAGATAAAATTACATTTTCTACACGTTTGTCATTTGCCACTTTCTCATTAAATTGATGCAATGCCAATGTATCTTTGTCTTTATTATCTTGCGTAATTTTTCCACTCCACAAAACATTATCAGCTAAAATGATGCCATTTGTATTTAGCTTATCGATGACTAAGTCGTAATATTTGGAATAATTTTGTTTATCCGCATCAATAAATACAATATCAAACTTATAATCTAGTTTTTGTATTTCATCAATGGCATTACCAACTATCATGGTAATCTTATCTTGCAAGTTTGCTTTTTCAAAATATTGATTGCAATTATCTGCCAATTCTTCATTGCAATCTATCGTAAATAACTGTCCATCCTGTTGCAATCCTGATGCTAAACAAATGGTAGCATAGCCTGTGTATGTGCCAATTTCTAATACATATTTAGGTTTTACTAATGATGATATCATTTGCAAAAAAATGCCTTGCACTTGCCCAGAAAGCATCTGTGGCAGTAATACATTTGCATTTGTAAATCTATTTAATTCTGATAATACATCCTGTTCTTTTGAAGAATACATTTGGATATATTGTTCTATATCTTTAGGTACTATATTCATTATTCCTTTTCTATAAGTAGCTGATTTTTATCTACTGCTTGTTTCTGATTTACAACAATATTTTTCACTTTTCCAGTGCCTGTTGCTTTAATAATATTTTCCATTTTCATTGCTTCGAGTACCAATAGGTTATCACCTTTTTGTACTTCTTGACCAACTTCTACAAATACATTCAATACCAAACCTGGCATTGGCGCAAGCACGTTGTCCATCTTATCACTACCATGCGTGCTCATGCCCATTTGCTCCAACAATATATCCAATTCATCTTCCAAGTTTATCGTGTACTCGTTTCCATTTACATTAATATTAAATACTTTGTTTGCAAAATCTGCGTTTATCACTTCAATATTATATGATTTGGAGTCATCTATAGCATGATATTTTTGTTGATATATATGTACAATATCTATTTCGGTAGGTTTTCCATCAATTGATATTGTATTATTTTCAATTGCTACTTGATGTACTTTCTCATCATTATACAACACATTATACTTCATTATATTTTATTTATAAATATTAAATATTATTTTACTTATATTATTTGCTACAAAATAATAAAACTGCCTTATATTTAAAAATATATTCTTTGAATACATGTTAATAAACTTTTTTAATGTAACAATATAGCAATTCGTATTGTCATCAGTCGACTAATATAATGTAGCAATTTACTAATTCAATAATGTATTATCGTTGATGATCAGTCGACAAAAATAATGTAGCAATGTTCCAATTCAATAATGTATTGTCATCAGTTGACATTATAACCGAACGTTTTATAGCATAAAAGCTGTAGAGGTTGCTGTGCTATGTGCAGACATGTGTTAACATCTGTCTAATGCAAGGGAATACATTACACTTAAACTCAACCTAAGCAAAAAAATAGGCACTACACCACATCCATAATAATTTAACATGACTTGACATTTTCATAAAAAAATATTATCTTGTGTATAACAAAAACAAAAATTATGAAAAATTTAACCTTATTAATGTGCGGAGTTTTAGTATTCTTTTTATTCTCTTGTAATAAAGACAATAATGAAGAAGATAAAGCCAAAGCTGCAACAGAATTGTATTATTGTGCATGGAAAGACTCTTTAGTTGGAAAAATTGAGCTTAACAATGGCAATTTAAATAGTATTGTAGCAAAAGGCATTGCTGACAATATTTCAGGTAGAGGTCCAAATGGGATTACTACTGATGGAACTAATCTTTATGTTGCACTAGAAGTTAATGATGGTGCAATTCTTAAAATTTCTACTACAGGAACTGTTACAGTATTATATTCAGGAGTTGATGCAACAATAAAACCAACTGCAATAGTGTATAATAAAAAAAATAATATGTTATATTGGATTTCTGAAGATGCTTCTAAAATATATTATGCTAATACCAATGGAACAGGTACTCCGACTTCATTATTTGGCAATGAGTCTATTGAAGCTGATGGATATGGTTTAGATATAGATTTAAAAACAAATAAAATATATTTTACAGATTGGGATAATATTTGGGTAGGTAATTTAGATGGTACTGGTACGCCTACAAAATTATATAATACTATATATGATACCATAGAAAGTCCATCAAGTATTCTTGTTGATAATACAAATAATAGACTATATTATACAGATGAAAATACAAATGTAGTAGCTTATGCAAACTTAGATGGAACTGGAAACTTTCATATTTTATTTGATTATGATAACGATGATGTTGATAGAGCAGATGGCTTAGCAATTGATTTTGTTACCAATAAGATTTATTGGTCAGAGACTTTTTCAGGTAGAATAAGAGTTGGCAATTTAGATGGAACTGGTACACCTACAACTTTATTAATTCAAGATGAGGTTTATAAAATAATACTTAAATAAAAAAACAAATCACAATCAGTTAGGTATATGCTACATGTATCTAACTGATTTCTACTTTGTAGATTCAAATTTAACTCAGTAAAAAAAATAGGTACTATAACACATCTATCTTTATTAATAAATAAAACCCTTTGTGCTGTTTAAATATCTAATATATTCGCCTTTGATTGGCTTGTAGCCAACAAACAACTAACTAAATTGTATTGCACGTCATTCATCGCCATCTTTTAAAAATAAAATCTTTCTTTTTTTAAATATACATTTATATTATCTTAAAAGCAAATATTGTTGCTCCTAAGTTGGGCGTGGATTATTATTATTTTTGTACTTAAGCAAACACACTTATCAAAAAATCACCACCACATTATTGAATTAGCACATTGCTAAATTATTCAATTATCCATCAATCAAATTCAAACCTTTTAGTTTCAAGATGATATTTGCTACAGTTAGTACATCTTTTTCGCAGTAGGTTTTTATACGCTCCAATCCGTTTTCGTACCAATATGTTTTCCCAACATCTTTGCCAGAAATATCGTCTTTTGGCGATGGAATACCTAAACAGTGTGCTAATAATTTTAATGAAATATAATTTTTATAATCTCCAAATTTCCACAAATCCATAGAATCTAAAGAGCCATTTTCCCATGGTTTTTTGTTTTGTAGACTAAGTAGTAAATCAGGAATTTTTTGATTGTTCATAAGGCATCTTCGACAAATGTATGGTATGTCAAATTCTTTTATATTGTGCCCACACAAATTTATTCCAGGGTTTTGTTTTGACGCTTTGTTTAGAAATGCAGTAAAATTTGCTAATATTTCTTGTTCATCATCACCATAAAAAGATTTGGCAGTAAATTGATTGAACAATCCATCGTTGGATACTGTGCCAATAGAAATGCAAACTATCTTTCCAAATTCTGCTAAAATGCCAGCATTATTAAAATAAAATTCTGCAGGTGTTTCTTGTTCAGTTCTGTTTTTTCCTCTTTTTTCTTCCCATAGCAATTGCTCGTAACTACTAAGTAATTCTAGGTTCTTTTCTCTAGGTACGGTTTCTATATCTATGAAAATCAAATTGTTGATATTAGGAATTTGAAGCATATGTTAAATTTATTAAGTTTTTATAACATTGAAAATATGATAGATATACAATATTAATCATAATTTTGCTAACTTTAAAAAAGTTTGTTATGGAAGAACAGAAAAAAGAGAATAAAAGTTACCATTTACTTTATATTGGTTTAATTGCATTGTTGTTAGGTGGTTTGGTATTTACAAGCTTAAAACTTAAAAAACAAAAGGAAACAATAATCGTTACTGAAAATCAAAGAGACGAAGTTTCTGCTTTGAAGGCTGAGTTGGAGTTAAACTATAAATCTGCTTTAAGTGATATAGAAACTTATAAAGTTGAAAATTCAGGATTGGATAGCATTTTAAATCTAAAAGAGATTGAATTGAATGCGAAAAGAGCAAAAATAGATGCACTTTTATCACAAGCAGGAACAAACAAAAATGCATTGGCTCAGGCTCAACAGTTAATTAAAGAATTGGAGAATGAGAAAATTGCATTTAAAAATTCAATCGACTCATTAATAAGTGTGAATGGCGAATTGTATACTAAAAATGAAAATCTTAATTCTGAACTAAACCTAACGAAAGAAGAGAAAGATAAAATTGCAAGACAAAAGCAATTATTAGAAGAAGAAAAATCTAAGATGCTAGAGAAGATTGACAAAGCATCTATACTAAGTGTAGCTAATATTAATTGTACACCAATAAGAGTAAATAAAAAAGGTAAAGAAGAAGAAGTAACTAAAGCAAAAGATGCTCAAAAATTAAGAGTTTGCTTTGACATATTACAAAATAAAATTGCGCCAAAAGGCCCAACTGAATTAGTTGTTAGAATAATTGGAACTGATGGTTCTACCATTCAAATTCAGGCATTAGGTAGTGGCACATTTACTGAGGCTACAACAGGAAATGATATTCCTTTTACTTATTCTATTTCGCCAACTTATGATAATGAAACGAAACAAGTTTGTTCTTATTGGAAACAAAACTATTCGTTCACAGCAGGAAAATATTCTGTAGAAGTTTATCAAAAAGGTTTGTTGATTGGACAAAGTAGCTTTAGTTTAAAATAGTTGCTATTGCAATCTATTTAGGCCAGCTTTTGCTTCAGCATTTATACTGTTTTCGTATTCGTCTTTTGGTTTCTGTATAGCTTTATTGTAATACTGAATAGCAAGACTATTTTTCTTGTTATTTTCAGAGTATCTACCTAATTGTAAACATGCATTCGCACCAAAATAATAATCAGTATTTAAGCATTGGTTGATGGTGAGAATATATAAATCATTTGCTTCTTTTACCATTTTTAGTTTGTCGCAAATTCTTGCTTTTCTATAATAGTATTCTGCTAAATTTCTGCCTTTTAAATTTTTTACAGTTACTAAGTTTATCTTATCTAATGCTTGCTGAAGGTAATTACCATCAAACAAAATTCTTGCTTGCAATAGTGTTTTGTCTGGCAATATATTTCTTTCTGCTTCTTTCTGTGCAGATTTGTCTTCATCAGTTATTGCTTCTTTCTGATTTTTGCAAAGTTGTATATACTTAAAATATAAATCTGGTTTATTTTGAATAACATAATACCATGCTATTTTTCTGTAGCATTCTTTGATGTATGAATTTCCTTTAAAATTATTAATATATTTCTGAAAATATTGAATAGAATTATTATCTAGCTTTTGCAAATATGCATTGCCTAACATATAATCTAAAAAATAAATTGGATACACATCATTTTGGTATTGGTATGATTGTATAATTTTTATGACATCATCATTTTTGCCTAAATGTTGCGCTACATTTGCTTTTACAAAAACATATAAAATATTATCACTAGTTTCTAAATAATAATTAGATATAGTACTCCAAGCTTTTTGTTGGTCTTTATTCAAATGCAATTGTAGAAAAGTATACAATATCACAGCTTCATCTCTAAACTCAAAATTTTTATCTTGAATTACAGTTTGCAATTCTTCTAAACCTTGATTGATTGAACCTTTGAGTCCTAATATTTTTGCACCTACTTTGTAATTGTCTGGCACTGCACCAAAAACAGTATGCAAGAAGCCCAAGCTTTTCATATTTGCTTTGAAGTTTGGATATTTTTTTTGATTTTCATTCAGCAAATTATATGCTTTTTTAATTTCGAAAATGGCACCTAAGTATTCTTTGAATTTTAGTTTGCACAATGCCCATTGCAAATGTATTTCTGCCTGTGTGTACAAATAGTAAGGTGTATTCTTATTTGCAGTTTTTAGTTTTTCAATTCTCTTAGTTACATTTTTTTCAACTATGGCATATTGAGTTTTATCTTCAGAAATATATAATTTAAAAAAATCTATATAATTTTCTACAAAATATGGAAAGAAATTTTTAGCATCATCTTTCTTTATTTTTTCGAGTGTGATGCTCGCTGCATTAAACTTAAATTTAAAAATATCTTGATATGCACTTTGGCATGTTGCATTAAAACTCAAATCTTGCGAAAAGGCAATATTGTAGACTAATAAGTATAGTACAAAAATATATTTCAATACCTTTTTATTCAAAATCAGAATAGTCAAATTCTTGTTCTTCTAAAAATTTAGTTGTAAAATTTCCATTCACAAAATCAACATTCTCCATCAATTTTAGATGAAATGGAATAGTTGTTTTTATGCCTTCAATTTTCATTTCATTCAAAGCTCTTTTCATTTTTTGAATGGCTTCTTGTCTTGTTTTTGCTTTTACAATTAGTTTTGCAATCATCGAATCATAAAAAGGAGGAATAGAATAATTTGGATAAATATGTGTGTCAATACGTACGCCAATGCCACCACTTGGTATATAGTTTGTTATTTTTCCCGCTGATGGTTTAAAATTATCTAGCGGATCTTCTGCATTTATTCTACATTCAATAGCATGATGTGTTGGTAAATATGCTTTCTGTTCTAGTTTCTTACCATTTGCAATTTCTATTTGCAATTGAATTAAATCTACATCTACTACTTCTTCTGTAACTGGATGTTCTACTTGTATACGTGTATTCATTTCCATAAAATAGAAATTCTTGTATTTATCTACCAAAAATTCTATAGTACCAACACCTTCGTATTGTATAGCTTTTACTGCATTCGTTGCAGCTTTTCCTAGTTTTTCTCTCAGAGCATCATCTACAAATGGTGATGGACTTTCTTCTACCAGCTTTTGATGTCTTCTTTGTATAGAACAATCTCTTTCGCTAAAATGTGCCGCATTGCCGTATTGGTCGCCAGCCACTTGTACTTCAATATGCCTTGGTTCTTCAATATATTTTTCTAGGTACATGCCAGCATTTCCAAAAGATGCTCCAGCTTCTGTTTGCGCACGAGACAAATTTTCTTCAAACTCTGATGCTTCCCAAACAATGCGCATGCCTTTGCCACCACCACCAGCAGTTGCTTTTAATATGATTGGATAGCCTATTTCTTCTGCCAATTTCTTGCCTGCATCAATGTCTGTTATCAATCCATCCGAGCCAGGAATAACAGGTACTTTTGCTTTTATCATGGTAGATTTTGCAGTAATTTTGTCGCCCATGGCTGCAATTTGCGATGGTTTTGGCCCAATAAATTTTATATTATGTTCTTCGCATCTTCTTGCAAAATTTTCATTTTCTGCCAAAAATCCATAACCTGGATGTATGGCATCAGCTTTTGATAGAATTGCAGTTTGCAGAACGGAATCTATATTTAAGTAAGATAATTTACTTTGAGGTGCACCGATACAATAAGCTTCATCAGCTGACTTTATACGCAAACTATCTTTATCTGCTGTAGAATATACTGCTACAGTTTTTATATTTAGCTCTTTACATGCTCTAATTACTCTAAGTGCAATTTCTCCTCTATTTGCAATTAATATCTTTTGTATGCTCATCTTGCTAATCAATTATTTTTTATTACTACTACTAACAAATATAATGCATTTTTAAATAACGCCTACAATCATACCATTTGCAGAATTTTTGAAATATATTATTTTTAAAAAATCATTGTTTTTTATTATAAAAAAGAAAAATAGAATTTATATTTTGCATTAAGAATGGATAGTTTAGATAGTCTGATTTTAGATAACGACGAATTGCCACATCGAAGACGAAATGAATTTTTAATCGTTTTGTTACTTTCATTTATTACATATATATGTACTGTCGATTCTATGCTCATGATGCCATTGATGAATATTGTGATGGATACTTATCAGATTGGTGCAAAAACATCTACAATCATTATTTCTATATATTCTTTTACAGCATTTATAGCTGGTATTTTGTCTTCTGGCTTTATGGATTTGTATGATAGAAAAAAATTATTACTCATAACTTTTATTGGTTTTACAATTGGCACTGGACTTTGTTCTTATGGAACAACATTCTATTTAATGATAATTTACAGAGGTTTTACAGGAATTTTTGGAGGCATTATTGGTGGTGTTGCTATGTCTATTATTAGTGATTTAATTCCATTTCAACGAAGAGCAACAGCAATCAGTATTATTTCACTTTCATTTGCAATGGCAGCAATCACAGGCATTCCATTTGGAATATATTTGAGCCAGAATTTCAATCTATTTCTTCCTTTTAAAATTTTGACGATAATTTCTATACTTACTATTTTTGCTATCATCGTTTGGATTCCACCAGTCAAAAAACATCTTCAAGAAAAAAGGAAGAAAAAGTTTAGTCTAAAACATATTACTCAAGTATTCCTAGACAACAATCAACTATTATCATTAATACTTGCTTTCTTATTGGTGTTTAGTCATCAGGTGGTGATAGTTTTTGTGGTGCCATATTTTGAAAACAATATTGGATTTAGCCAAAAATGGATACCAGTTATGTACTTAATTGGTGGAATTGTTACTGTAATTACATCACCAATAATTGGAAAAATGTCTGATAAGATAGGCAATAAGACAACATTTATTATTTTACTATTCTTATCTTTTATACCAATCATTCTTACCACACATATACAAAAAGCAACAATTCCAATAGTTATTATGATTTGTGCCACTTTTTTTATTTTTGCTGCAGGCAGAATGATTCCAGCATATACCATTATGTCTGGTGCAATGACTAAAGAAATGAGAGGCGCATTTATGAGTACAAGGTCAGCATTTTTGGAATTAGGTACCTTTGTGGCAACAACAATAAGTGGTTTTATTGTTACAATAGATAAAACAACAGGCATAGTATCAAACTATAAGACAGTAGGTTATATTTCAGTAATGGCAGGATTAATATGTTTATTGATTGTATTGAGAATAAGAATAGTATGCAAAGATTAATTTTTTGTTGATTTTTATGACTAAAGGCTATATTGTATTATAATTTTTTATAAATTTGTCAAAAATTACCTTATGGCAAAGTTGACAAAAGTATTTGGAGCGATTATGTGTTTTTTAGGCACTGTTTGTTTATTGGTTACTTTATTTATTTATCTAAATTCTTCTGCATATCTAAATTACAATGTAGATAAGCAACCATCAATTGCAAAATTAGGTATATTTCCATTTTTCTTTTTAGGTGCGGCTCTACTTACTTTTGGTATTTTATTTGCAAAAGACAAAGTATTAGACCAACATCATTAATAAATTCTTTTTCTAGAATTAATTATAAAATCAAATACCTTTTTTCTTTATTAGAAATACTAATGCTATCTTTATTTCATGGCAGGAAATTCTTTTGGCGAAATATTTAGAATTACAACTTTCGGAGAAAGTCATGGTGTGGCATTAGGTGTTGTTATCGATGGCTGCCCAGCAGGAATTGAGATAGATACATCTTTTTTACAACAAGAATTAGACAGAAGAAAGCCAGGACAATCTAGTATTGTAACACAAAGAAAAGAAGCTGATGAATTTGAGATACTATCTGGTGTTTTTGAAGGTAAAACAGAAGGTACACCTATTGGTATCATCATTAGCAATCAAGATCAAAAATCACACGATTATTCTCATATAAAAGATGCATTTCGTCCTTCACATGCAGATTTTACTTACCAAGAAAAATACGGATTTAGAGATTACAGAGGTGGCGGACGCTCATCAGCGCGCGAGACAGCAGCAAGAGTAGTTGCAGCTGCAGTGGCAAAATTAATCCTTAAAAAATTTGGAATAGAGATACAAGCTTATGTATCTAAAGTTGGACATTTGCAACTCAATAAAAATTATACTCAACTAGATTTATCACTTACAGAAACGAATGATGTGCGTTGTCCTGATGTAGATATGGCTAATCAAATGATTGATTATATCAAACAAATTAGAAAAGAGGGCGACACAATTGGTGGCATTGTAAGTTGTGTGGCAAAAGGTGTTCCTGTTGGTTTAGGCGAGCCAGTTTTGATAAATTACACGCAGATTTAGGGAAAGCTATGCTTTCTATCAATGCACGCAAAGGTTTTGAGTATGGCAGTGGCTTTTCTGGATTAGATTTAAAAGGCAGTGAGCATAATGATATTTTCTATAATGATAATGGCACGATAAAAACAAAAACCAATTATTCTGGTGGTATTCAAGGTGGCATTAGCAATGGCATGGATATATATTTTAATGTTGCGTTTAAACCAGTTGCTACAATAATGCAAGCACAAGATTCTATAGATATTGATGGCAATGCAACTACAGTTGTAGGCAAAGGAAGACATGATCCATGTGTGTTGCCAAGAGCTGTTCCAATTGTAGAAGCCATGGCTGCATTAGTTCTAGTAGATCATTTACTAAGAAACAATATTTACAAATAAATTTTGGATACATTAACAACAAATGGCGTTACAGTTTCTGTAGAAACTAATTATTTGGAGCAACAATCAAATCCAAGTAGAAAAAGCTTTTTGTTTGCCTATACAATAAAAATAAATAATGGCAATAATTTCCCAATTCAAGTTTTGTTTAGACATTGGATAATTAAAGATGCACTCATGCAATTGCGCAAAGTTGATGGCGAAGGTGTTGTTGGTGTGCAACCAATCATATTACCAAATGAGTTTTTTGAATACACATCATATTGTGATTTCGAAACAGAAATTGGGCAAATGAAAGGACATTATTTGGTTAGAAACTTACTCAATCAATCAGAGTTTTTTATTGATATTCCAATGTTTGCTATGTACGCAAATGGTGTACTCAATTAGTTGCTAAGCAATTGCATTACCTTATCAATTTTTGGTGTTAGTATTATTTCAGTTCTTCTATTTTGAGCTTTTCCTTCAGGTGTTACATTTGTTGCTTTAGGCGAAAATTCGCCTTTTCCACTTGCCATCAATTGTAATCTACTAACAAAATATTTTTCTGTAAGAATATGTAAAACACTGCTTGCACGCATTAAACTCAAATCCCAATTATCTTTCAAAAAACCATTATTGCTTTTGTATGGTACATTGTCTGTGTGTCCTTCTACATTCACCATAATATCTGGGTTCTTTTTGATAACTTCAGCCAACTTTCCGAGCGCTTCAATACCTTTTGCTTCTACAATTGTACTTCCAGATTTAAACAAAAGTTTATCAGACATAGATACATATACTTTTCCTTCTTTAGAATATACTTCAAGTTCGCCAGCATCAAATTGTGTTAATGCATTTTTAATTGTATTTTTTAAATTTTCTGATTGGAGTTTCTGCTCATTTAAACTTTTCTCTAATTCATTTATTCTATCACTTTTTAGTTGAATTTCATTTTGTAAACTAGCCAAAGATTTTTCTTTTTGATCTAATACTTGTTTTTGTTTTTCTAAATCTATTTGCATTTGTAGCAATTCTGCATTTGTTTTTTGGTTTTCATTCTGCGCATTTTTTAATTTTTGTTGATGTTCTGCATCTAGCTTTTCCTTTTCTGCTTGTGCCTTCCAAATCATTTTTCATATTTTCAATCAATTCTGATAAATTAATTGAATCAGTTTTTAACTTATCTATTGCTTGCGAAAGCATCAATTTATTTGCTTCTGCATCAGATTGTACTTGTGTTAGGTTTTTATCTATATTATTTTTATCAACTTGAGTTTGCATATATTTATCCAGCAAACTATCATATTCTTTTTTTGAGACGCATGAGCTAATAAATAATATACATAAAAATAGTATAAAATTGGTTTTCATATAAAATATATTTTAACCAAAAGTAATTGAAACTATTTGAAATACTTTATGAATAATATAAACAAATGTTAGAATAGTTTTTTGTTAATACTAAGTAAGTACAAAGGAATTGTTGATTTTATTATATTTGCATCATGAAAAATTTATCATTAATACTCAATGCCATTTTATTCTTATTAGTTGGCGTTTTATTTTATCTACACTTTAATTCAAAAAGTAAAAATAGTTCTCCAGTTGTTGTAAAAACACAAGATGGAAAAACGCAAACTGTAAGTGGTACTGTGATTGCATATTTTGATATAGATTCTTTTCAAAATAATTATTCTTTATACAAACAAAAGAAAATTGAAATTGAAAATAAACAACGTGCTATTGAAAACGAAGTTGCAAAAGATGAGCAACGTATACAAAATATGATTGCTGGATACCAAAAGCAAGCAGAAACAATGACTGAAGAAGAATATTATACTGCACAGCAAAAATTGGCTGTAGAGCAACAGAAAGCACAGCAAAAAGCAGAAAATTCAACACAATTATTATTAAAAATGACAGATAAATTCAATAAAGATTTAATGGAGTCAATAATTGAATATCTAAAAGAGTATAACAAAGACAACAAATACACTTATATTTTACCATATACCAAAGAGTCTCCAAACTTATTGTATGTTGATGAAAGATTTGACATTACAAAAGAAATAATTGATGGTATGAACGAAAAGGCAAAATCAAAAAAATAAAATAGATATATTGTTTATTGTTTGAATTTGTAGTAAAATATAATTATTTTAGGTTATAGCTATGCTACAAATTTTATGATAAGTCAAGAACCAGAAATATTAGCAAAAGAAAAACAAGCAATCCTAAAAGATTACAGACAACTGTTGCGTGCAGCGCAAGCTAAAATGAATAAAGGCGATGATAAAAGAATACGCCATGCATTTGAAGTAGCTGTAGATGCACATAAAAATCAACGCAGAAAAAGTGGTGAGCCATACATACATCATCCAATTGCTGTAGCAAAAATTGTTGCAGAAGAAATTGGCTTAGGCACAACCTCTGTTATCTGTGCATTGTTGCATGATACAGTAGAAGACACAGAACTTACTTTAGAACAAATAAAAAAAGATTTTGGACCAACAGTTTCCAAAATAATCGATGGTCTTACTAAAATTAGTAAAATATCAGACCAAACAGAATCTATACAAGCAGAAAACTATAGAAAAATCTTATTGACATTATCAGATGATATTCGTGTAATCTTAATCAAAATTGCAGATAGACTACACAATATGCGTACGCTGAATGATATGTCTAAAAAAAATCAGCTTAAAATTTCTTCAGAAACATTATACCTATATGCACCATTAGCACACAGATTTGGTTTATATTCTATCAAAGGTGAATTGGAAGATTTAGCCATGAAGTATATAGAACCAGAAAGATATAAAGAG
Source organism: Sphingobacteriales bacterium (assembly GCA_016699615.1). NCBI lineage: Bacteria > Pseudomonadati > Bacteroidota > Sphingobacteriia > Sphingobacteriales > Sphingobacteriales bacterium. The sequence goes on from CP064984.1 coordinate 807,114, forward strand.
ATTGCAAAACTATTGGATGAAACCAAACGCGAGCGCACAAAATATATAAATGACTTTGTAAAACCATTGCAAGAAGAATTAGATAAATCTGGCTTGAAAGCAAACGTTTTTGGTAGACCAAAATCTATATCATCTATTGCACACAAAATGAAAAAGAAAGGTGTGAATTTTGATGATGTGTACGATAAATTTGCGATTCGTGTAATATTAGATTCTGAACCAGAGAAAGAAAAAGCAGATTGCTGGCAAGCATATTCTATTGTTACAGACAAATACAAGCCACAACCTAATAGGTTAAGAGATTGGTTGTCGCATCCAAAAGCAAATGGCTATGAATCTTTGCATACAACAGTAATGGGTCCATCAGGAAGATTTGTTGAAGTACAAATTAGAAGCAAACGAATGGATGAAATTGCAGAGAAAGGCTTGGCTGCTCATTACAAATACAAAGAAAATAGATTAAAACCTAGCAACACAGCAGAAGAAGCTATAGAAAGTTGGTTGGCACAAGTAAGAGAGTATCTAAAAAATCCAGATACCAATCCTGTAGAATTTATTAACGATTTTAAACTAGAATTATATAATAAAGAAATATATATATTTACTCCAAAAGGAGAAATGAAAATTCTTCCTGTTGATGCAACTGCATTAGACTTTGCCTATGCAATACATACAAATATTGGCGACCAAACTATTGGTGCAAAAGTAAATAACAAATTGGTACCTATTGGGCATGTGCTAAAAAACGGCGATCAAATTGAAATCATTACATCAAAAAAACAAAAACCAAATGAAGATTGGCTAAATATTGTTACAACTTCGAGAGCAAAATCTAAAATTAAAAATTCTTTAAAAGAAGAGAAAAGAAAAGTAGCAGACCATGGAAAAGAAATTTTAGAGAGAAAATTATCTCAACTTAAGGCAAACAACAATAATGAAAATATCAATACAATAATGATATTTTATAAAGAACCGAGTACTTTAGATTTAATGTATCGCATAGGAAATAATGAGATACAATTAAATGAATTAAAACAACTAAAGAATGTTGGTGGCACACTAGAATTACCAAAAATAGAGAAAGACAAAAAAGTCGAAGAAAAAGAATTTGTACAAGAGCCGAGTTTTTCTAAAAACTCAGAGTTAGTAATCTTTGGCGAATCATCTAGTCAATTTCCATATGAAATGGCAAAATGTTGCAATCCAATTCCAGGTGATGATATTATGGGTTTTATCTCTATTAATGGTGTTATTAAAATTCACAGAACAGGTTGCAACAACATCGTCAATTTGGCATCAAGGTATGGCTATAGAATCATCAAAACAAGTTGGACAGCAAAATCATCACCAGAATTTTTAACAACAATAAAACTAAATGGTTTAGATGATATTGGTGTAATGAACAAAATTACATATATTATTTCTCAAGAAATGAAACTAAATATGCAATCTATTGCATTAGAATCAAAAGGTGGAATGTTTGAAGGAATAATAAAAATATTTGTAAAAAATAATGAACAGCTAAATACATTACTAGACAAATTGAACCACACAAAAGGAATTCATCAAGTAATTAGAGAAGAGTTCTAAATATATTAATCTATATCTTTTTTCTTAAAAGAAATTATAGGCAACTCTAAGTCATTTGCTAATTCTTCTGTTTTACTATTTAAAAAGAATTTTTCAAACCAATCTCTTTCTTGTGTAAACATAGCTAGCAAAGCATGTTGTTGTGTAGAAACATACTGTTTCAAATGTTCTGTTAATGGTTCATCAATTGTAACATTTTTCTGTGTGAGTGTAACAGATACTTGTTCTATATTTTTTGCTTGTTCATCAAACTCTTGTTGTATTATACTTGCATCATCATTATAATATAATAAATGCAACACATCAATCGATGCACCTATTGATTGTGCCACAGGAACAATCTGATTGATTTCTGCTTTAAAATCTTTAAAATCTGATGCATATATTATTTTATCAATTGTAGAATATGAAAAATTAATAGGTATTGCCAATACTGGCACTTCAGATTGTGCAACAACATTACTAGTATTGTCGCCCAAAAACTTCCTTTAATCCACTTGCACCATGCGTTCCCATTATGATGATAGATACAGCATTATCTTTTGCATAATTTACAGTTGTTGCTACAACATCACCTTCTATAATTTCTATATTTGTTGGTACTGTACAATATTGTTGAACAATAGATTCTAGTACTTTCTTTCTATCAGGCTTTATGGCATCAATATCTTCTTCAATTGGCCATCCAGATTCATAATTGCTAATGTCACCAGTATAAATATTTAGCAATACAATTTCAGCATTTTGTTTAGTAGCAAAGCTATTCGCATATTTTAATGCATTGATTGAATTTTCGGATAAATCTGTTGGAACAAGAATTTTACTCATCTTTTTTGTTTTTATGTAAGTTAATAATTTTCTGGGTATTTATCAAAGAATAAAAATCAATATAAAATATGATATTAGTAATTAATATTTTCTCTAAATTTTCTTTCCAAATTGCTCAATGCATTCTGAACTAGTTTTGTATTAATTTGTTGAATAAAAAATCCAGAATATGGTATCAATGCCTCAAACTCTATCACATAATCCAATCTTGATGATGTGTCATCTAAAGCAATAAAATTCATTTTCCCAATATGATTTTTTAGCGGACTTGGAGTCGTTATTTTATATTCTATATATTTATTTTCAATGTATTTTGTAATTGTTTCTTGAAAAACAAGTGGAAAACTAACAATGATTCTTGCTGAGCCAACATCATTGCAATTGGTTGGATTTGGCGAATCTACTATTCGTTTTATTAATGCAGGATAAATTTCACTCAACCTATTATGATCACTAAAGAATGAAAAGACAGATTGTACAGGAACATTAAAATCTTGTAGGAAATGAATGCGATGCACTTTATTATTCAAAGCAATATTTTTCATACCTTGGATGTTATTCAAATGTACTAAATTTTTACGCATTTTTATAATTACATTTTTTACATTTGTAAAAAAACAACAATGAGTAAAGATTTTGCAACAGCCGATTTGTATGATGCTAATGAAGGTAAAGTTCAAGTAGCATTGCCATTATTTAAATCTTATGGCAATAAAAATAAATTTTACGGACAAATAGTTACGCTTAAATGCCATGAAGACAATACCTTAGTTGGCGATACCTTGCGAAAAGAAAATGGCAAAGGAAAAGTTTTAGTTATTGATGGTGGTGGTTCTTTGCGTTGTGCATTAGTTGGCGATTTGATAGCTGCTGCTGCAGTAAAAAACGAGTGGGAAGGCATTGTAGTATTTGGTTGCATAAGAGATGCTGCACCAATCAATGAGATGGAAATTGGCATTAGAGCATTAGCTACAAATCCTACAAAAACAGTAAAACGCAACACAGGAATTTTGCATGAAACTATAAATTTTGCAAACACTACTTTTGTAGAAAACGAATATATCTATGTAGATGAAGATGGAATTTTAGTAAGCAATACTAACTTATTGGATTAGGAAATCCAAAATAGATTCCAAAGAAATGACACATGCTTCCAGCATAAACAAATACGTGCCATACTGCATGGTGGTAATTAAATTTTTTCCAAGCATAGAAAATAACACCAAATAAATAACAAGCACCACCAAGGAATATCAACCAAATAACATGTGTAGGCATAAAATCAAAAATATATTTTGATAAAAACAAGCCCATGCATCCTAAAAATATATACAATGCGGTAGATAGTCCATCATACTTACCTGTTAAAAATATTTTTTTTACAGTACCAACTGCTACTAAACTCCATAAAATATATAGAAACGGATAGCTTACATCTTTTGGAATAAACATTAACATGAATGCAGAATAACTTCCAGCTATTAAAAAGTAGATACTAATATGGTCTGCAACTCTAAGTACTTTTTTAGTTTTTTCGTGCATAATCGCGTGATATACAGTAGATGAAGTGTACACTGCTACTAACCCAACTGCAAATAAAATTAAACCAAGAAGTTTCATATCTAAGTTATACTTAGATGCTTTGATGAATAAGAAAGGAATTAACGATAAAAATGTAAGCAAACCAATCCCATGTGTAATTGTATTTGCTATTTCTTTCTTAATTTCTAATCTCATACAATAAATATAGCATAAAAATATGAATAATATAGATTTACACGTATTATTAACAGAACTTTCATGCACAATTCATATTCTAATTTAACAATGTAGCAATTTGGCAATTAGTTAATGAATTAAGAAAAGAAATATAAATAGTTGTCTAAGTACAACAATATTTGCGTTTAATATAATATAAATGTATATTTGAAAAAAAGAAAATTTTATTTTTAAAAGATGGCGATGAATGAATTGCAATACAAGAATCAATATTTTAAGCAAACAGGTCATAAGACCTGTCGAAGGCGAAAGGATAGTAGTTTGTTGGTAAAAAACAACAAAGGCAGAGATTGGTATGAGTTAAATAAAAGTAGATGGAATTTTATTACAAATGAATAAGTATAAAATATGGATAAAAGGCAAGGAAATATGGCGACAGGTGATAACACCTGTCCTTTAGATTTGCGAAAGAGATAAATACTATTACTCTATTTTATTTGCCTGATATATAAATATTTACACCTATATAACCATTTTTGGGTAATGCTTTTTAAGTAAAAAACACATAACAAATGAAATTTTTATTAAAATATCATAATTTTTTGATAATTTCTTTTGATTATAAACAATTTAGTAATACATTTGTTATCCTTTAGAGGTCTAACCTTTTAAATGTAAAATATTTGATGGTTGATATAACTACAAAATTAAAAAAATCGCGGTGCAAAAAATGTACAGTGCAAAACAAGCAATCACTTACAAATAATAAAAAAACAAATAATAAATAACAATATTTAAATAAAAGATTATGACAACAACAATAGAATATATAGAACCTAAACAAGGAAAAGCATATGTTACAGCTAATGAAATAGCATATGAAAGAATTATAAAAACACTTCCCAACTATATTGCTGAAAAATATAGTGTAACATACAACGAAAAAACAGATGAGATAATTATAAAAGGAAAAGCTGACAATGCAGATAATGAGGCTGCTAAAATAAAAACTGATAATGAAAGCAACAAGGTCGAAGATTAAATAATTGTAAACATAGAAGAAAAAGTAAAAATAAATCTAAAACATAAGTGTTTACCAAAAATATATTATTATTTTTGAGTAAACATAAATCATGAATCATATATATAATTCTAACTCTTCTATTGAAAACAATATTCTATATTCAGAAAAGGATTTTACAAGAGAACTCAGTGAGAAGAACAACGTATTTTATGGTGATGAGTTTCCAGATGAATTGTACAGAACACCTTTTTACAGAGATTATGCTAGGCTAATTCATTCTCCATGTTTTAGACGATTAAATTCAAAAACTCAATTATTTCCAGATACCGAATCTGATTTCTTTAGAAATAGATTAACACACTCTATTGAAGTAGCTCAAATAGGAAAATCTATTACTAATAAAGTTAATTATGAAATTGAAAAAATCCTAAAAGAAAGAAAAATTAATAAGACAGCAAAGATTGATACTGATTTAGTAGAATTTGCATGTATGGCACACGACTTAGGTCATCCTCCGTTTGGCCATCAAGGTGAGAAAGCACTAAATGATAAAATGCATGATAGTGGAGGATTTGAGGGTAATGCCCAAACTTTAAGAATTTTATCTAAACTTGAGAAAAAAGTAATTCTTAAAGAAGAAAACAATGACCTACATGATGAAAACTATTTGTATACAATGCGTAATAGGACAAATGAAGACTTACGAAGAGGACTAAATCTAACATATAGAAGTCTTGCATCAATATTAAAATATGATTTCGCAATACCTATAGAAAATGAAGAACCAAAATCACCTATATTATATAAAGGCTATTATGATTCTGAAAAAGATCTAGTAAATCGAATTAAAGCCAATGTTTTAGAGGGAAAATATATAGATGAACACCAATTTAAGACAATAGAATGCCAGATAATGGATGTTGCAGATGATATTGCATATTCAGTATTTGACCTAGAGGATTCTTTGAAAGGTGGTTTAATATCAATTTTAGATTTGGCATACTCTGATGTAGATTCTCCAGTAGTTAAAAATTTATCTGCAAAAATTAGCGAATCCAATAACAACAAAGGTGATGAAATAATTATAAATGCTCTAAAAAATAATACAAACCTTAGGGAAGTGTTTATCAAACATTTTTATCTAGAAATATATAATAAATATATAAATATATATACGAATAATTATACAAATCAACCTGATGATGCACTAAAACGAGAAAATACAGATAAATATAGAAGATTTGTTATTGATACTGCAATACAACAATTGTTTGACTTTATAAAAATTATTCCAACAATGACGTTGTTCCCTGAATTACTCAAAGAAGAGGAAGATCCATCAACAATAAACTCAATTGAAAACCGTTTGTATGCACGAGAAGGATGGAGAAGACATAAAGATATATACAACAACAGCAACATTCGAACATACAATACCTCAAAGTTGGTTGGAACTTTTGTCCGTTCAGTAAGCATTAACATTCCTGCAAACTGTGAAAATGTACCAAGTAAATGGAAAATTATTTTTAAAGAACCTGAAAATATTACAATCAATGTAGAACTTACTATAGAAATATTAAAGCATTTTACATATGTGTATCAAATTACAAGTCCTCGTTTACAAATTATTGAAACAAGAGGTAAGGATATTGTAAAAGATATATTTGAAGCTATTGTGAAGAGTGATGGCAACTTTCTACCTGAAGATTTTAGAATTCAATATAGAACTGTAGAAAAAAACTATAAAAGAATGATAGATGACAATGATGATAAAATTCATACTTTGACAGGTGAGATAAAAACACACAAAACTAACAATAACACAAAGAGTGAAAAAGAGTGTGTTGCAAAAAAAAATGAATTAACCCAAACCAATAAATTAATTCTAGGCTTAATAGATAGAGAGAAGAAGAGAATTATATGTGATTTTATAGCACGTATGACAGATAAATTTGCATTAGATTTCTATGCTCGATTAAAATCAGATTCTCCAAAATCAATATATAAGAACATGTAACTGTTGCCTATATTAGAGTGTTACTCTATAAAAAACTTATTCTATTCCTTTTGCAGTTATTTGTATGGGACATAGACAAAAAGTGTATGCCTACTAACAACACAGTCGCACTTAGCAGGTGTTATAGCGTAGCGTCACCTGCCAAAAAAACAAACAAATGCAAGCCAACTTCTACAAGATTTATGTTATAAAATGTATGTATTTTGTGCTTAAGCAAACACACTTATCAAAAATCATTATTACATTATTGAATTAGTAAATTGCTGCATTATATCAGTCTACTGTCAACCGATGATATTACATTATTGAATTAGTACATTATTACATTAAGAAACTATCTACTGTAGTTTGGTGCTTCGTTTGTTATTGCCACATCGTGTGGATGTGATTCTGTTACACCAGCAGCAGTAATTTTTACAAATTGTGCAGTTTCTTGTAATGTTCTAATATCTCTTGCGCCACAGTAGCCCATACCAGCTTTTAGTCCACCAATATATTGATATACAACTTCGCTTAGTGTGCCTTTGTAAGGTATTCTACCTACAATACCTTCTGGTACTAATTTTTTAATATCTTCTTCTACATCTTGGAAATATCTATCTTTTGAGCCTTCGTTCATTGCTTCTAAGCTACCCATTCCTCTGTATACTTTAAATTTTCTACCTTCTAAAATTACAGTGTTACCAGGACTTTCTTCCGTGCCTGCAAAAAGAGAACCAGCCATTATTGTGCTTGCACCAGCAGCTATTGCTTTTACCATATCGCCTGTGTATCTGATGCCACCATCAGCAATAATAGGAATATTTGTATTCTTTAGTGCAATACTTGCTTCATAGATAGCACTTAGTTGTGGTACACCTACGCCAGCTACAATTCTTGTAGTACAAATAGAACCTGGACCAATACCAACTTTTACTGCGTCTGCGCCAGCATCGGCAAGTGCTTTTGCTGCATTTGCAGTTGCTATGTTGCCTGCTACTACATCTAAATTTTTATATGTTTGTTTTACATTTTTCACAGCATCTATCACGCCTTGCGAGTGTCCATGTGCTGTATCTATAGAAATAAAATCTACACCTACATTTACTAAAGCATCAATTCTATTCATCATATCTGATGTAACGCCAACTGCTGCTGCTACTCTCAATCTTCCGCCATCATCTTTGCACGAGTTCGGATAATTTCTAACTTTAATAATATCTTTATAAGTTATTAATCCAACCAATTTATTATTTGATGCAACGATAGGTAATTTTTCAATTCTATATTCGTGCAATATATCTTCAGCTTGTTTTAGTGTTGTTTTTTCTGGTGCAGTAATGAGTTTCTCTTTAGTCATCAAATCTTTGATGAGCATATTTTTATCTTTGCAAAACCTTAAATCTCTATTGGTAATAATGCCTACCAAAATTCCATTATCATCAGTAATTGGAATGCCACCAATTTTATTTTCGGACATTATAGAAAATGCTTCTGCTACTTTATTTTCTGGTTTTAGTGTAATTGGATCTGAAATCAATCCACTTTCTGAGCGTTTTACTTTTCTTACTTGGTTGGCTTGTTGCTCAATACTCATGTTTTTGTGTAAGACGCCAATGCCACCTTCTCTTGCTAATGCAATAGCTAAATTTGCTTCTGTAACCGTATCCATGGCTGCGGAAAGAATAGGTATATTGATACTTATATTCTTTGTTACAAATGATGTAAGATTGGTTTCTCTTGGTAGTACTTGTGAGTATGCAGGAATTAATAATACATCATCGAATGTAAGACCATCGCCAGCAAATTTTTGAGAATTGGATAAGTGAGATATGTTTTCCATGTGCAAAGTTAAGAACAAAATATATTTTTAGCATCATTACTTTGTTATTTTTTATAAAATAAAAAAGCTATCCAGTTTTGGATAGCTTATATAAGTTTTTAGAGTGTTGTTAATGTTTATTTAGTAAAAGTCAATTTGCCTAATACATAATTTCCTTTTTTTTGGAATGGTAGAAATATGTTGTTGTCGTCAATCTGTTGCACAGCTCTTGTCATCAATATATTATCATCAACTTCTTCCTTTTCAAACAATCTTTCTCTTACCCAAGATGTGCCATTATGATATACCATCAAAGCTGCAAGATTTTTTAGAGTAGTTGTTGCTTTTAGTTTTTCATCTTCTTCTTTATCAGTATTATTTTTAACCCGTTGTGCGGTTTAAATACTTAATATAAAAGTGATGTTGTGCATCATGTTTTAGCATGATTTTTGTATATAATTATTTGAATACCAATTATTTACAATGCACAACATCAAATCAAATTTCGACAAAATTTTTTAATCTTTCCAAACTTTATCTGAAAGATTTTATTGTAGATTCCTCTTTTAACTTCCAATTATATAGAAATAAGCCTAAAATGAATGATTGTGAAATCATCGCATTATCACTTTGTGCTGAAGCATTGAGTATTGATTCTGAAAACTTATTTTGGAAGAAATTAAAGGTAGAATATTCATTAGATTTTCCACATTTAATTGACCGTTCTAATTATAATAAACGAAGGCGAAGATTACAGAATTATATTCATCTCTTGAATGAAAAAATGGCACAACCTTTTAATGAATTTGAAGATGTTTTTATTGTAGATTCTATACCTATTCCAATTGTACAATTAGCAAGAGAAAAGCATTCTAAAATATGCAAACATGATTTTGAAACAGCTCCAGATAAAGGTTATTCTGCTGTAAGTAAATCGTATTATTATGGATATAAACTTCACTTGTCTACAACCCTTAATGGAACATTTATGTCAATGGATATTACCAAAGCCAGCGTACATGATGTACATTTTTTAAATAATCTAAAGCATAGTGGAATGAATAATGCTATACTACTTGGTGACAAAGGCTATCTATCTACTCAATACCAATTAGACTTGTTTGAGTCCTGTAATATTCAACTTAAAACTCCTTTGCGTAACAATCAAAAAGACTATCAGAAATATCCATTCATACTTAGAAAATGTAGAAAGAGAATTGAAACATTATTCTCACAACTTTGTGACCAGTTTATGATTAAAAGAAACTATGCTAAATCATTCATTGGATTGATTACAAGAATCAAATCTAAAACCTGTGCATTAACTGCCTTACAACTTTTAAATAAAATGAATAATAAACCAATCAATCATCTTAAATTCGCACTATGTTAAACCGCACAACAGGTTATTTTTATTATCATTAAATATAAAATAAGGTTGATTGTTATGTATAATCAATTTATATCCTAAAAAAAATGGCGAAGTTGCCTTTTGATATTTTGGTATAGCATATATTTGTTTCAATTGTAAGTCTTTATTTAATTCAAAATACAATATATCAAAATATAGGTATGTTGTAGTCGTAGTACCATTTGTAGATGTTCTTGTAATCACATTAAAATATTCAGCAGAAATATGTACGGCATTATCTGTTTCAACTATATAATCAATGACAAAGTTTTCTGATATTTCATCTCCTTTGTATTTGAATTTGGAATTATATTTCAAAATATCTTCATTTGTAATTTTATTGATTTTATATTCTGCTTCATTTAAATCAGCACCTAATTTTTTGTGTAAAGAAACCAACTAAATTTCCAGATACTTTCTCAGATAAAAATCCAGCACAATAAACATTTCCTGTATTGGCAACAACCAATCCTGGTCTTTTGCAGAAATACTCTTTAGTATTAATAGCATATTTTTTTGAAGAAGTACCATTGTTTGTGATAGCATATATGTATAATTTATAATTTACTTCGCCACCTACTTTTTCTTTTTTCCCTTTAATAAATTGTTTTACCATTAAAAATATATCTCCATTGTCATTAATTTTATAATCTTCAATAGAAATTCTATCACATTCTTCAGGTGCATTGATAGAAATATTTTTCTTAAATAATAAACTTCCATTTTCATCAATCACACCAACTTTCATGCTATTTTGCTTATAGACAGCATAAAATCTATTGTCAAAACCTAAAAGATATTCAGTTTCCTTTTCTTTATCTTTGTAGATTACAATATTTAATATTTTTTTACTGTTTGGAGATTGCACTGTTTTAAAAATAGTTTCTGGTGCATTTAAAAATACTTGAGCTGCAACAACATTATTCATCAAAGTAGATTTGGTAACAGTACCGTTGTCACTTACTTCACGGTAATATGTTTCAACTTCTTTTTTTGTATTATTGTATAATGCATCTATGTATGCTAATTTTCCATTATTGTTGTAACTTTCCATAAATACAGCACTTTTATCTTGTGGAATAAGGTCTACTGTTTTTTTGAAAGTTGAGCCATTGAAAAAATTGAATTTTGTATCTTCAACTTTTGGTGCTTTATAACCCATAAACCCAGAATTTTTGCTTGATACCATACATACGCTATTGGTTCCATAGGCAATAATATTATCAGCATATGATTTGTTTTGTAATTCTATTTCATTACTTGTTTCAACCTTGTATGGTTTTTGAGCAAATGCAACAAAAATAAAACAGATGTTAAATATTAGTATTAATTTCTTCATTATAGTATTTTTAGCAAATATAGTAATTCTATTTAAAAAAACAATAGACATATTATATATATAATGTGTAATCTTATAATTAAAATTAAGCTATCCAAAATTGGATAGCTTATATGTTATTTTAAATGGTGCTAATGTTTATTTAGTAAAAGTCAATTTGCCTAATATATAATTTCCTTTTCTTTGGAATGGTAGAAATATGTTGTTAGCATCAATCTGTTGCACAGCTCTTGTCATCAATATATTATCATCAACTTCTTCTTTTTCAAATAATCTTTCTCTTACCCAAGTTGTACCATTATGGTATACCATCATTGGTGCAAAGTCATATGAATGTGCTACTTTTTTTAATTTTTCATCAATGTCTTTGTCTGCATTCATTTTATTGTCATTGAAAATAAAATATGGTTTATCATTATGCATAAACATCTTATAACCTAAAAATTGAGTTGATGATGCTCTTTGATATTTTGGAATGGCATATATTTGTTTTAATTGTAAATCTTTATTTAATTCAAAATATAAAATATCTTTATAAAAATATGTTGTTGTTGTTGCTCCATACATGTTATGGTTAATATTCATAATATAATATTCGGCTGAAATATGTACCGCATTTGTTGTTTCATAAATATAATTGATAATAAAATTACCAGATATTTCATCGTCTTTATATTTAAATTTGGAATTGTATTTCAAAATATCTTCATTTGTAATTTTATTAAATTTGTAATCTACTTCATTTAAGTCAGCACCTAATTTTTGAGTAAAAAATCCAACAAAACCTTCTGTGAATACATTCTTAGCTAATACTCCAGTCAAATTCTCTTGTATTTTTTTTCCAGACAAAAAACCTACGCAATAAACATTGCCTGTGTTTGAAACAACTAAATTTGGCTTTTTACAAAAATATTCTTTTGTATCTATTGCATATACTTTTGTTGATTTTCCTTTATTTGTTATCGCACAAATACTTAACTTATAGTTTGCATCACCAGCTACTTTTTCTTTTTTTCCTTTAATGTATTGTTTCAATATCAAAAAAACATCACCACGGTCATTGATTTCATAATCTTCTATTGAGATTTTGTTGCAACCTTCTGGTGCTTTAAATACAATATCATTCTCAAAAAGTATTTCTCCATTTTCATCAATTACACCAACACTCATTTTATTTTTAACTTCTGTTGCAAAAATTGGAAGAAGTTGTTTGTCATTATTAACATCACCCCAAATATATTCTGGACCAATATCACCTTTTTTATATATTGCTATACTTAATATTTTCTTATAGTTTGGTGATTGAATTGTTTTGAAAAAATAATTAGGACCACTTAAGTATATAAATTCACCAGGAATATGATTCATTAATGTAGATTTAATAACTTTTCCATTGTTACTTAATTCATTATAGTAAGTTGCTATTGCTTCGTATTCGCCATTGTAGATAGCATCTATATACACTAATTTACCATTATTGTTATAAGATTCCATTAATACATCACTTTTGTCATTAGATGTTAGGTCTAATGTTTTTATGTATGTGGCATCTTCACCAAAGAAACTTAGTTTTGTATCTACAACACTTGGAGTTTTGAAATTACCAGAGCCTGTATTTTTTGATGTTACCAAACAAACACCTTTGTTATTAGGTATGATATTATCTGCAAATGACTTGTTTTGTAATTCTATTTCCTTGCTTGTTGTAACTTGATATGGTTTCTGTGCAAATGCAACAAAAATAAAACAGATGTTAAATATTAGTATTAATTTATTCATTATAGTATTTTTAGCAAATATACATTGTTATTTTTTAAAATAAAAAAAGCTACCCAATTTTGGATAGCTTATATGAATTTTTAGAGCGTGGTTAATTATTTTACACGTTCCATGTAATCGCCTGTTTCTGTTTTTACTTTTATTTTATCTCCTACATTCACAAATAATGGAATCATTACTTTTGCTCCTGTGCTTACTGTACTTGGTCTTAATGTATTTGTAGCTGTATCACCTTTGATGCCTGGTTCAGCATAAGTAACTTCTACTGTAACAGTATCTGGAAGTGTGCAAGTTAATGGCATTTCGTCTTCAGCTCTAACAGCAATTTTTACAGTCATTCCTTCAGTAAGAAATTGAGCTGCGTTGATGATTTTTTTATCAACTGTGATTTGCTCATAAGTCTCATTATTCATGAATGTTGCAAAATCACCTTCATCATATAAATATTGATATTCTCTATGTTCTACACGTACTTCATCTAATTTTGAGCCAGATGGAAATGTATTTTCTAATACTCTACCATTGGTTACACTTCTTAGTTTTGTACGTACAAAAGCTGCTCCTTTTCCTGGTTTTACATGCAAAAATTCTATTATCTGATAAATGTCAGAGTTAAAATTAATACACATTCCATTTCTAATATCTGAAGTACTTGCCATGCTTTGAATATTTAGCTTATGCTTTTATATAACCTTCGATTAACTTTTTACCATTGTAGTACAAGTCATTTTCGTGTACATAAGCAGTATGGCTTAAGTGACTTTCTCCAGTTGCTTTACAAGTAGCCACATTTAAAGCAGTTGCTTTGTAATGCGTTCTTCTTTTATCTCTTCTTGTTTTCGAAATTTTGCGTTTAGGATGTGCCATTTTTTATTTTTTTATAATATTATTAATTTAGTTCGTCTTTTATATCTTTTAGTTTTGCCCATCTTGGGTCTTCTATTTTTTCTTCTTCAATATTTTGATTGGTATATTCATTCAATGCTTTCAATACATCTTGGTCACAATATTCAGTTTTTCCTGGATTATTACATACTTTATAGATTGGCAAATCAAGATGTATGATATCGTACACTATTTTGCTTAGATCAATTTCTGGCTCGTCTCTACTGATAAATACAATTTCTGTATCTTGTTCATCATCAACTGTTTCGCCAGAAAACTTCACATAAATAGTATTATCAGATTGTATTCTTAATGGGAATACAGCATTGCATTTATCACAATCTGTAATCACATTGCCATCTATTTCAAGATAAATCAGATAAGGCTCTATTCTTTTATCAAATACTAGTTTTACGTGAATATCAGCATGTTGAATGATAGAATTTTCAAAATTTTTAAAGAACTTATCATCAAGTCTAAAATTATATTGATGAATATCTTTTTTTAGTCCAACGTGCTGTATTCTAATTTCTAAGTCTGTATTTTCACTATTATACTGCATCATAAGAACTCAAAAAGGAACGCAAAGATAGGAATTTTTTTTATTAAATCCTATTAAATTACAATAAAATAGCTTACAATTTAATAATTTGGAAATATTGTATTTGACTGTAAATATTTGCTAATCAAAAATTTCTATACAAAGTAATGCTTTTTTTATTAATCCTAAATTTTAGACTAATTTGTTTCTTATATTTTTGTGATTTGTGTATATTCGCATCGAAATTTTTAGTTCAAACTTTTTAAAAATACAATAAAAATGAAAGTAACAGTAGTAGGAGCAGGCGCAGTAGGTGCAACATGTGCTGATAATATTGCTCGTAAAGAATTGTGCCACGAATTAGTTTTGTTAGACATCAAAGAAGGTTTAGCAGAAGGAAAGGCTATGGATATGATGCAAACAGCTTCTTTATTGGGATTTGATACAACCATAACAGGATCTACAAATGACTATGCAAAAACTGCAGGAAGTGATGTTGTTGTTATTACATCTGGTATTCCAAGAAAACCAGGTATGACTCGTGAAGAATTAATTGGAACAAATGCTGGTATCGTAAAAGGTGTAGCAGAAAATATATTAAAACATTCTCCAAATGCAATTTTTGTTATTATATCTAATCCAATGGATACTATGACATACCTTACATTGAAAGCAACTGGCGTAGATAAACATAGAATAATTGGAATGGGTGGTGCATTAGATAGTAGCCGTTTTAAATATTATTTATCAAAAACAATAGGTTGCTCTCAAAATGATCTGAATGCAAGCGTTATTGGTGGACATGGTGATACTACAATGATACCTCTAACTAGATTAGCAAACTTGAATGGTGTGCCAGTTTCTACATTATTAGACAGTGCAACGCTAGAAAAGGTAGCTGCAGATACAATGGTTGGTGGTGCTACACTTACAGGATTAATTGGTACTTCAGCATGGTATGCACCAGGTGCAGCAGGTTGCGCAGTAGTAGAAGCAATAGTACGTGATGAGAAAAAAGTAATTACAAGTTGCGTTGCTTTAGAAGGCGAATATGGACAAAGTGATATTTGTTTAGGTGTGCCTGTTGTAATTGGAAAAAATGGTTGGGAAAAAATCTTAGACTATCAATTAACAGAAACAGAACAAGCTGCATTCAACAAAAGTGCAGATGCTGTAAGAAACATGAACGATGTTTTAAAAACAGTAATCTAATATATCTAAATAAAGAAATTTGCTAGGCTGCTCATTGTGCAGCCTTTTTTTATTCATATTATTTGAAAATTCATATATTTCAATCCAGTTTACAAAACAAAAACATATTCTATTATAATAATGCAGTATATAACAATAAACGAAAGAATTGCTGAGAACATCATCATCAAAACACATTATTGAGTTAGTCCTCTGCCTTTGTTGGCTTGTAGCCAACAAACCACTTTCTAAATAGTATTGCAATTCATTCATCGCCATCTTTCTTTTTTCAAATATACATTTATATTATCTTAAACGCAAATATTTTTGTTCTTAAGCAACAGCTCATAAGTCTTGTCACAATTCATTATCAAATTAACGTACATTTGCTTTTTGCATTTGTAGAAATATTGCATGGACTTTTTTCTAAAGTAAAGACTAATAAAAGAATCAATCAAAGGCGAAATTTTTTAGTTTCATCATTTGCTTTACGACATACTTATTAGATGCTGGCATTACTCTTGCTAATATGTCGTGCAATTCTCCATCACTAATAAAAATTCTATCTTTCTTTTGTTTGATGCCTTTTAAGATAATTTTTGCGGCAGCAGCAGCAGAGGTTCCTGCTTGCAAATCGTCATGGAATCGTTGGGAGCGTTTGCTTTTATAGTCAGCATTCATTGTAATATTTGTAGCTACTCTTCCTGGATGCACCGTATGTATACTAATGTTTTTAATACCTCTAACTTCGTTTTCAATTCGCAATGAATCTGTAAATCCTCTTACTGCAAATTTTGTAGTGCAATATGGTACCAAATATGGTAACGCTAATATGCCTTGTGAGCTTGAAAGATTGACTAAAGCAGCTTCTGGTCTTTCTAATAATGTTGGATAAAATAATTGAGTTGTATATATAACGCCCCAATAATTGATATTTGTAATTTTCTCAAAATCTTCCAATGATACTTTATCAAATGAGACATCACCAAGTGCTATGCCTGCGTTGTTGATTAGTATATCTATGTGTCCGAATTTTTTTAATACGTTGTCAGCAAATTTTTTAATTGCTTTCTTATCTGCCATATCTACTTTTTCATAGTATTGCTCTATGTTATAGTTGCTTATAGCATTTTTTGTGTTATCTAAGCTTGCTATATCGCAAGTGGCAATAGATGCGCCTTCTTTTGCAAATACTTTAACTAACTCATGTCCTATTCCTGTGCTACCACCAGTAATTACAACTACTTTTCCTTTTATTGTTTTCATAAATTAAATTTATTTGTATTTAAAAATATTATATCAATATATGATCATTAGGTTTAAAATCTTTTGTCATTTTTAGGAATGTAAAACTAAAGCCAGGAAACATTGCTATTACCTTTCCACTTTTGCTTTGGTACCAACTTTTGCAACCACCAGAATGCCAAACAGTTTTTTTCATTTCTTCATGAATCATATTTGTGTATTTTTCTTCTGCCTCTTCTTTCACTTCAATAACTTGTTTGTTTGATTTCATAACAGTCTGGATACTTTTCATGATATAATGCATTTGTGCCTCAATAATAAATATTGCTGAAGTATGTCCAATGCCTGTATTTGGTCCAGTAACGACAAATAAATTTGGGAAATTTGGTAATGCTGTACCTAAATACGCTCTTGGAAAATCGTGCCAAAAATCTGCGATTGTTGTTCCATCTTTACCATACACTGGATATGAAATTGCATTGTCTGTCGCATCGTAACCAGTTGCATAAACAATTAAATCTAGCTCTATTTTTGTACCATCTTGTGTAATGATTCCATCTTCTACAATTTCTTTTATGCCATTTTCTTTGCCAAATAAATCTACATTACTTCTAGTAAATGCTGGATACAACGTGCTTGATAGAATTATTCTTTTGCAACCTATTGTATAATCTGGTGTTACTTTTTTTTGTAGTTCTTTATCTTTTATGGAAGATTTTATATATCGTCTGGCTGCATCTTCAGCTACGCGTTTCAACATAAAATCTGAGTATTTGAAACCAATAACTCTAGTTTCTAGTTGCCAATAAATTAAATTTCTAACAATGTTGTATATATTATTGTTGCCTAAAAAGAATCTTTCTGTAGGATTAAAATTTTTATCTGGTCTTGGCAAAACCCAATGTGGTGTTCTTTGAAAAACGGCTAAGTGTTCTACCTTTGGTGCAATAGCAGGAATAATTTGTGCTGCACTTGCACCACTCCCAATTATTGCTACTCTTTTTCCAGTATAATCATAATCGTTATCCCAATTATTACTGTGGAATGATTTGCCTTTAAATTTATCTTTGCCCTTAAAATTTGGTATAACAGGTGTACTTAATGGTCCAGATGCATTGATGATAAATTGTGCTGAATAATTGCCATTATTTGTAAATATTTTCCAGTTTTTTGTTTTATCATTCCATTCAAGTTTCGTTACATTAGTGTCTGTTTTTGTTATTTCTTTTAAGTTATATTTATCTATAATATGCTTTGTGTATGCTTCTAACTCATCTCTTTCTGCAAACATTTGCGACCAGTTGTAAGGCTCAAAAGAGAAAGAATATAAAGGCGATTGAACATCTACAGCAGCGCCAGGATAATTATTTTGAACCCAAGTGCCACCCATAAAAGGTCTTCTTTCTAAAATACAAAAATCTTCTACTCCAATTTTTTTTAAATTTATTGCTGCGCATTGTCCGCCAAATCCGCTACCGATAATTATAATTTTATATGCATTTTTCATCTGAAATTTTTTATAAAGCTACCTTGTATTTAGAAGAATTTCCTTATCTCAAGCATAGTTTTTTAATAATTATCCTATGTTAAATTGAGAAATATATTGTTGTCAGTTGACTAATAATGTAACAGTGTACTAATTCAATAATGTAACAATGATTTTTTGATAAGTGTGTTTGCTTGAGTCACGATAACCGAACTCTTTATAACATAAATGTTGTAGTAGTTGATGGATAAGAATTGACTAGCATCAATGTTAAATTACTTTAATATCTTCAGAATATGATTGTTTTTCCCAGATAAAATATTTAAAAAATAGATACCATTACTTAGTTGTATAGTGCTTATTTCTACTTTTGATGTATTTGAGTTCGTCTCTATTATTTTCTGTCCAAAATTATTCAACAATATTATTTTATCTAAGTCCTGATTGTCTTTGTTTTCGATGATTAGTTTTTCTTGAAATGGATTTGGATAAACAACTATCTTATTATGCTCACCACTATACACATTATTCTGTGTAGATGTTATTTGCTGTATGACTGGGAAATATTCTAAACTGCATATGTTGTCTGAAAATGTCTTATTATTTATCGCACCAATTTTATCATTACATGGTAATTGAAGACTGTCATTCCAATTCTTTGTTTGTAGGTGTAAATCTGGAATATTAAGGCATCTATTTCTTACAATTCCACATAATGTTGTATCATTTCCTTCAAAAGTGTTTAGCCAATAATAACTCAGAGCAGTTGTATCATCACTTGAAAGATATGCATTATTACAATAACCTATACTGTCATTAATTGCAGAAGTCTTTTTATATATTTTATTATTATGTGAGAAATAGACTGAATTAAATAAAAATCTATAGAAATCATTTGCCCAATAAATTCTTGGAAATGGACTACTCATGGAACTACTATTGGGAAACGGATTATGACCAACACCATTTGCTTGTACAAAATAGTACGAAAACCTATCATTATTATCTATTAAATTTATTTTCTCTGCAATAGCTGCACTGCCGTAAAATGTGGGCGCATTGCCTAAATAACTACATAATTGTGTGCCTATATAAAATGGAGAAGCTGCATCATGTGTACCATGAAACATAAATATTGGTGTATTTTCTGTAATATCAATATAGCTTGTGTCTAAGATTGTGCCACCAAAGCCAAAAACCATTTTAATATTATTTTTATACCTTTTCAAATCATAATAATTATTGTTTGTAAAAAAATCAGTTGGAAAATGCTGTTCTATTTCTTCTTTGTCATAATAGTTTAAGCAAAATGTATTTGCTGCACCAAGACTGTGACCACCAATTACAATCTTAGTCGTGTCAATATTATACATTGTAGCATTATTGGTAAAGTATGTAATTGCATTTATTATGTCTAATGCATTTGAATATAATACTCTATGCATATACGACGTATGATAAGCTGCATTACAATTTTTTATAGAATCAAATATTATTCTTTCATTGATATAATTTGATTGTAGAATATTATTCAAATTATGAAAAACTGCTTGTCCATCCAATCTGTAATCTATTATTGCTGCAACAAAGCCACGTTTTGCAAATTCAGTAGCAATAGATTTTACTGTTGCGCTCATTATTGTTCGTGTAGTGCCAGCACCATGACAAATTATTGCTAATGGAAATTTATTATTTTCCAATACTACAGAATCTACAATTGGCATGTAGATATCAGCTTGGGTTTTACAAACTATAGGCTGAAAATCATTTTGTTCTTGTATAAAACTGCCATCTTGAATATTAATTATTGGAGAAGTACTGTTATATACTTTTGTACTAATGGAAATTGAATCTATATCACATATAAAATCAAAATCAGACGATTTTGAATAAATACCAGTCAGTAGAAAAGTTATTAATAATATTTTATTTTTTATGTGTAACATAAATTGTTGTTTGTGTGGTTATTTGTTTAACTATTCACTTTTAACCAATTTCAAGTACTACATGTTGTGGTAAATTAATCAATTTCTACGATATTTTATATAACTAATTTAATATTTGTTTTTTACCATATCAGATTTGGTATGCCAAAACTTATAGCAGCAATATACATGCAAAATATTCAAACAAACATGTTGAATAATAAGCAAAAAAACGCCTATATTTGTGTACATCCTTTTTGGATTTACAATAAAAAAAATAGCGTATGAGCGATATACTTTTAGACGTAAAAAACTTAGTTACGGAATTTAATACAGAGAATGGCACAGTAAAAGCTGTAAACGACGTCTCTTTTCAGATTAAGAAAAAGCAAGTAGTAGGTATTGTTGGTGAGTCTGGCTCTGGAAAGTCAGTAACATCACTCTCTGTTATGCGCTTGATTCCAAATCCTCCTGGAAAAATTACAAGTGGCGAAATTCTTTATCAAGATAGAAATGAGCAAATCGTAGATTTAACAAAAATATCTGAAGAACAAATGAGGCAATACAGAGGTAATGATATTGCTATGATTTTCCAAGAACCTATGACTTCTCTCAATCCTGTTTTTACTTGTGGTAACCAAGTAATGGAAGCTATTATATTGCACCAAAAATGTGATAAAAAAACGGCAGAACAAAAAACACTTGCATTATTTGAGCAAGTAAAACTACCTAATCCAAAACGTATTTTAGATGCTTATCCGCACGAACTTTCTGGTGGACAAAAACAACGTGTGATGATTGCAATGGCAATGAGTTGTCAGCCAAAAATACTAATTGCAGATGAGCCAACAACAGCATTAGATGTAACAGTTCAAAAAACTATCTTAGAATTAATTAAAGATTTGAGTGAAGAAACAGGCATGTCTACCATTTTCATTACACATGATTTGGGTGTTATTGCTGAAATTGCAGACCATGTAATTGTAATGTATAAAGGAAAAATTGTAGAGCAAGGTTCTGTATTAGATATATTTTCAAATCCACAACATCCATACACAAAAGGTTTGCTGGCTTGTCGTCCGCCATTGGGTAAAAGGTTAAGCAAACTTCCAGTAATTGCAGACTTTATGGATGATAACAATGGCATCATCACAGAAAAGCATGCAGACATGAATGCTTTGATAAATGCTTTTGTGGTAAGTGAGCAACAAACTAAAGCTAGATTTGAAGAATTACAAACGCGTAAAAAAATATTAGAATTACACAACATACAGACATGGTTTCCAAGCAAGACAAGTTTTTTTGGCAAACCCTTAGAATATGTAAAAGCTGTAGATAATGTAAGTTTTGATGTGTATGAAGGCGAAACTCGAGGTTTGGTTGGCGAAAGTGGATGTGGCAAAACAACATTAGGCAGAACAATCTTGCGTTTGGTAGAGCCAACTGGTGGCAAAGCAATTTTTGATGGTAAAGATACTTTTAGTTTAGAAGCACAAGAATTGAAAACTCTTAGGCAACATATGCAAATCATTTTTCAAGATCCTTATTCGTCACTTAATCCGAGAATGACAATTGGTAATGCCATAATGGAACCTATGCAAGTGCATAATAAATACAGTAACGACAAAGAGCGAAAAGATAAAGTGATAGAATTACTGGAAAAGGTAAACATGAAAGCAGAACATTTTTTACGTTATCCGCATGAGTTTTCTGGTGGGCAACGTCAAAGAATTTGTATAGCAAGAGCATTGGCATTGCAACCAAAATTTATTATTTGTGATGAATCTGTTTCTGCATTAGATGTTTCGGTACAAGCTCAAGTATTAAACTTATTGATACAACTTAGAGAAGAGTTTAAGTTTACCTATATATTTATTTCACATGATTTGAGTGTGGTAAAATTTATGAGTGATAGAATGGTTGTGATGAATAAAGGTAGAATTGAAGAAATGGGTTTAGCTGATGAGATTTATAACAATCCACAACAAGAATATACTAAGAAATTAATATCTGCAATACCTAAAGGTAATTTAGAAGATATTAAATCAAGATTTGTAAAATAAGTAGCTATTGTAAGCTATATTATTTGCTTTCAAATATTGCGATTGGCACAATAACTTCTTCCAATGAAATGCCACCATGCTGAAATGTATTTTTGAAGAAATTTACAAAGTGATTGTAATTATTTGGATAGCAAAAATAGTAATCTTCTTTTGCAAAAATATAACTAGAACTAAGATTTGATTTAGGCAAAAATGCTTCATCAGGATTTCTGACTTCAAATACTTCTTTTGGATTGTAATTTAGATTTCGTCCTGTTTTATACCTAAGATTTGTTGTAGTATTTTTGTCGCCTACTACTTTTGCTGGAGATTTTACACGTGTTGTTCCGTGGTCTGATGTGATAATGATACGTGCTTTTTTCCCTTTTAATTTATCTAATGCATTTAGCAATGGTGAATGTTCAAACCACGATAGAATTAATGAACGATATGCTGCTTCATCATTAGCAATTTCTTTTAGCACTTCCATTTCTGTACGTACATGTGATAGCATATCTACGAAATTATACACGATTACATTAAATGTATTGTGCATCAGATTCAAGATATTATCTTCTAATTCTTTCCCATCTTTATGGTTTGTAATTTTAGTATATGTGCATTTTATATTTATTCCATTGCGTTTAAATTGTTCTTGCATAAAAAACTCTTCATGTAAGTTTTTACCTTCATTTTCATCATCAAAAAACCATTTGTCTGCATATTTTTTATTTATTTCTGATGGCATTAAGCCAGCAAATATTGCATTTCTGCTGTATTGTGTTGTTGTAGGTAGTATGCTATAGAAACTATCTTCCTCAACTTTTTTAAATTTATCTTTTAATAATGTTTCTATAATTCTATAATGGTCGTATCTCAAATTATCTATTAGAATAAAAAAAGTAGGTGCATCGTTGTCTATATTTGGAATAACTTTTTTCTTGAATAATGTATGTGATTGTGTTGGTGCAAAACCATCTGGCTTTGCCAACCATTTTGTATAATTTTTTTGTATATATTTAAAAAATTCTTTATTTGCTTCGGTTTTTTGCATTTCAAAAATTTCTCGCATTTCTGGATTAGATGCTTTATCTAATTCAATATCCCAATATATAAGTTTTTTATATAATTCTGTCCAAGCGTCAAAATCTAAATCATCGTTAATTTCCAACATTATCTGCTGAAACTGTTGTCTATAATTAACAGTCTTCTTTTCAGAAATAAGTCTTTTGTTATCAATAATTTTTTTAATAGAAAGTAGAATTTGGTTTGGGTGAACTGGTTTTATCAAATAATCTGCAATTTGCGAGCCAATAGCATCATCCATTATATTTTCTTCTTCATTCTTAGTTATCATTACTATTGGTGTATCAGGATAGCTAGATTTTATTTTACTGAGTGTTTCCAATCCAGTAATGCCTGGCATATGTTCATCTAAGAAAATAATATCAAAAAGTTCTTCATTACATTTATCAATAGCATCGTAGCCATTACTTACTGGAACTACTTTGTAGCCTTTTTGTTCTAAAAACATTATCTGAGGTTTCAATAAATCTATCTCGTCATCTGCCCAAAGTATTTTTGTTTCATTCATAGCGTAAAATCTTTTAATATGTGTACTATATAAAAGTAATTAAGTTTATGTCGGCAATATATTAAATAATGTGAATTTGATTAATTATTTTTGTTGACATAATTGAATGAATAAGCGAAAAATTTTCAATGATCCTGTATATGGTTTTATTCCAATTCCATTCGATATTGTTTATGATATCATAGAACATCCTATTTTCCAAAGATTACGAAGAATACAGCAATTAGGTTTGAGTAGTTTGGTGTATCCTGGTGCTACGCACAGCAGATTTCATCATTCTATTGGTGCCATGCATTTGATGACACGTGCTTTGGATGTACTGAAGAAAAAGAATATTGATATTAGTATAGATGAAGAACAAGCAACTGTACTGGCAATATTATTGCATGATATTGGTCATGGGCCATATTCACATGCATTAGAATTTACTTTGGTAGATGGTGTGCATCATGAGGAAATTTCATTATTGTTGATGCATGAATTAGAGAAAGAATTTGGAAACATAATAACACTGGCAATCCAAATTTTTGAAGGCAAATACAAGAAAAAATTCTTACATCAGCTTGTGAGTGGACAATTGGATATGGATAGAATGGATTATTTGAATAGAGATTCTTTTTATACTGGCGTGAGTGAAGGTGTGATTGGCTACGATAGAATTATCAATATGTTGGATGTGGTAGATGATAATATTGTTGTTGAAGAAAAAGGAATCTATTCTATTGAAAAATTCTTAGTGGCACGTAGATTGATGTATTGGCAAGTTTATTTACATAAGACTGTGTTGTGTGGAGAAATTATACTTAAAAATATATTAAAATACATTAAAAAAAATAACATATCATTGCCATTTGATTCATCTATAAACCATTTTTTAAGTACTGATTTTAATTCAAAAAAATCATTCAACTTGGTTGCCTTTGTTTTGTAATATAGATGATGCTGATATTATATTTATGCTTAAATACTTTGTGCAACATTCTGCTGATAATGTTTTAAAAATGATGTGCGAAGCTTTGATATATAGAAAATTGTTTCATGTAGAATTTAATACTCAAGAGTATATACAACAGAAAATTGAGCAACTGAAAGAAATTTATTCTGATGATGAATTTCAGTATTTGGTTAGCACAGGAAGTACCTCAAATAATATGTATAGTACTGCAAAAGACAATATCTATATTAAGTTTAAAGACAATAAACTTGTAGATATTGCTAGCATAACAGAACAATGGAATATTGATGCTTTGGCAAACCCTATGGTTAAACACTATATTATTTATCCTAAATAAATATATTATTTACCTTTCCCTTTTATGATTGTGCTTATTGTGAATAATAGTATTTTAAAATCCAATAGTAAACTCCAATTTTCTATATAGATTATATCATACCTTAGTCTTTGAATCATTTGTTGTACAGTATTGGCATAACCAAATTTTACCATACCTAATGACGTAATTCCTGGTTGTACGGTTTGTATTAATTTATACTTAAACGATTGTTCTTGTATTTGTTTGATGAAAAATTCGCGTTCTGGTCTTGGGCCAACCAAACTCATATTTCCTATGATGACATTGAATAATTGTGGCAATTCATCTAATCTATATTTTCTTAAGAAACGACCAAATTTTGTAATTCTTTCATCATTATTTTGTGTAAGCAATGGTGTTCCATTTTCAGCATTTTCATGCATAGTTCTAAATTTATATATTGTAAATGCTTTTCCATTTAACCCAATTCTTTCTTGCTGGTACAATACATTTCCTTTAGATGTTTTTTTTATCCAAATACCAATGAATACTAATAATGGAGCAGTAATTACAAATGCAAAAAGACTTACTATAATATCAAAACTTCTCTTGCATACTTTTTGCGAAAGATTGCGTTGTAATGGAGCAATGTAAATAAAGTTTTCATCAAAAATATCTTGAGTTCTAAATTTTTGTGAAAGTATATCAAAGTCGTTTGCTAATATTTTTACACCAATATTTCTACTCAAACTTTCAATAATTATGCTTTCTGTTTTTTCTGTTTCTGTGTTGTTGGCAATTATAATATCTTCAAATTGATTGCTTCTAATTTTATCAATTGCACCATCTAAACTTGTAGTATCAATAATATTATGTTGTAAAATATTTCTGTCTTTATTGATTAATGATAACGTATCTTTTTGTTCTATTTCTGTGCCTATCAATAACGTTGATATATTTACATTATTTGAAATAATATTACGCTTGGCTATATTTAGTACTATTTGTCTAAATACAATTAGAATAAAAACATGTATTAAAAAATACACAAAAAACAATATATAATAATCTTTATAATCTGATATTTTATCATTTAACATTAAAATGAAGAAAATAAAAAACGTACCAACAAAGCTTTGTACAACACTTTTAACCCATTCTATTAGTCTTGATTTTTTATAAATATCATTATAGCTATTAGAAAAAAAATATACTATGAACCAAAATAATGGAACAAATATAAAACCCAAATAAAAATTTAAATCTTCTGTAAGTTGACTGTGACTAAAGTCTAATTTTTCTATATAGACTTTTCTAAAACTGAAGAATAATATCCATGTAATTATTGCTGCAAGTAAGTCTGCAATAAAATATAGGTGAATATCTTTTCTTCTAAGCATGTGCTATTTATCATCTCTTTTTCAAGCCTAGATTTTCCATATTAATGATTCTTCTTCAAATATTCGACTGCTTCTTCCGAATATTTACAAAATTCTACATCTAATAAATCTTTTATCTGCATTCTTTTATCAAAAAGTATAATAGCTAATCTTTTAAAATAGAAATCATCAAATTCTGCAATAATATTATTAGAACTTGGAATTGATTGTATTTTTGTATTTACAAATAGCCAATCTCTAATAATCTTAATTAGTTTTTTAGGGTCATTATTGTGTGCTTTTTCATCTGCACCACCTGTATCTGAAAGATATTTTTTTAGAGAATATCTTTCTTTCTCTAATACGATTGCAATTTTTTGTTTATGATTACCTGAGCCAAATTTTTTTGCTCCCCAAAATAATCCATATTCAAATGGCATGTTAAATCTTGGCAAATTATGTTTGTCTATCTCTGTTCTTGACAAGTCGTGTACTCCAAATTTACAATCTCTAATAATTTTCAGTATTTTATCAATTCTATTTTCTGATGCGTCATCTGCCTCAGAAGCTAATCTTGGTACAAACCCACATCTATAAATTGTGAAAATTATTGCATGTTTTAATACATCATATTCATCATCAAAAGGAATATTTATGAAAACATTTTCAGTATAATTTGCCATTATACATTTTATTTAGATGTTTTATGTTCTTTTCCTTCAAAATTCCTTTTCTTTATTCCAGTAGCAAGAACAGCTCTATTAATATCAGATTCATTTAATGCAATCGAATAAGATTTCCTTATATCCTTTCTAATTTCAGCTTTTGTAAATCTTGATTTTTGGTTAGAATCTTTTTTTACACTTCTTTTAGTTCCAATTACAGTACTCATAACAAACAAATATAATAAAATTTGGTTATAAAATTAATTTTATCATCTCTTTTTCAAGCCTAGATTTTCCATTTTTTCTTCTAGTTCTTTTTTGTTAATACCAATAAATTCTGCTGTTTTACTTGTATTCCATTGGTTTTTATCTAGATGATATTCTATAAAACTACGCTCATTGTAATCTTGCAATTGTTGCAAATTTGCAAAATTATCAAAATCAATTCCTTTATTATTTGCTTTTGAGTTTGGACCAGAAAAATCAATAATATCTTGTTTTGTAATTGTTTTATTACTCATAATAATTAAACGTTCCACAACATTTCTCAACTCACGAATATTGCCAGTCCAGTTTCTTGCTTGCAATGCTTCAACAGCATCTTTATCTATTTTTTTGTAGGCACACCATATTCACTACAAATCTCTTGCAAAAATGATTGCACAATACTGGAATATCATCTTTTCGCTCATTGAGTGATGGTACATGTATAAGTATAACACTCAATCTATGATATAAGTCTAATCTGAATCTATTTTCTTCTGCTTCTTTTAATAAATCTTTGTTGGTTGCTGCAATTATTCTTACATCAACATTAAAATCTTTGTCGCCACCAACTCTTGTAATTTTATTTTCTTGCAAGGCTCGCAATACTTTTGCTTGTGCAGACAAACTCATGTCTCCAATTTCATCTAAAAAAAGTGTGCCACCATTAGCTTGCTCAAATTTTCCAATTCTTTGTTTAATCGCAGAAGTGAACGCACCTTTTTCATGACCAAACAATTCACTTTCTATTAATTCTGATGGTATTGCTGCACAATTCACTTCTATCAAAGGTGCATTTGCTCTATTGCTTTGTTCATGTATCCAACGAGCTACTAATTCTTTTCCTGAGCCATTGTCGCCAGTTATTAAAACACGAGCATCAGTTGGTGCTACTTTTGCAATGGTATCTTTTATTTTTTGAATCGGATTGCTGTCGCCAACAATTTCCTTTGTTTTAGTAATTTTTTTCTTTAATATTTTTGTTTCGGTTACTAATGTAGATTTGTCCATTGCATTTCGTACAGTTATTAGTAAACGATTTAAGTCTGGTGGTTTTGGAATAAAATCAAAAGCACCTTTTTTTACGGCTTCTACAGCAGTTTCAATATTACCATGTCCAGAGAGCACAACTACAGGAATATCAATACCTTTTTCTTGCATGGCAGAAAGTACTTCAATACCATCTTTTTTTGGCATTTTTACATCTAATACAATTACATCCTAACTATTTTTTTCTATTTTCTGCAATCCAATTTCTCCATCTTCAGCTTCATCAATCTCATATTTTTCATATTCTAATATATCACGCAATGTTCTTCTGATAGCTTTTTCGTCATCTACAATTAGTATTTTTGGCATATTAAATTCGTTTTTTATCTTTTGTAAAGCTAATAAAAATTTATATAAAAGATGAAATCGTAACTTTAGTAAAATTCTATATTTAAAAATTCAAATTATGAAATCAATTCAACTAGGTGTTGTTCAAGAAACATTGTTGCTTCCATTAGCAGCCAGAGCTTATGATGCAAATACCAAACATCCTATTCTTAATGATAAAAAAGCATTAGAACTTTTCCATCAAATATCAGACAATAAAACGTATTTTAAAAAATATTTGAGTAAAGTTGGTATTGTAGCAATGTGTGAAAGAGCTTTGATGATGGATAGTATAATTAGAAATTTTATTCAAAAAAATCCTAAAGGAAAAATATTGAACATTGGTGTTGGTTTAGAAACTGCATATTATCGTTTGCATCAGCCAAATATTGCATGGTATGATTTGGATTTGCCAGATAGCATACTATTGCGTGAGCAACTTTTGCCTAATGAAAGTAAAAATGTACATTATATTTCTAAATCTATGTTTGATGAAAGTTGGTTAAATGATATTGGCGACATCAGCAATGGCTTATTGATTACAGTGCCTGGCGTTTTTCCATATTTTGATGAAACGCAGGTAAAGCATTTCTTTAATACATTTGCGCCAAAACTAAAAAATGCAGAAATTATATTTGATGTAACATCAAACATGGGCAGATTTTTTGTTGGACAAAGAATAAAACAGGCTGGAATGAAATCTGCAACTTTGGATTGGGGAATCACTAATCCAAAAGAAATAGAAAAATGGAATAGGCATATAGAACTTGTTGCTTCACATTATTTTTTACAACATCCATCTTTTAAACAATCAAAAAATATAATAGAAAGATGGATAAGTTGGAATAATAAGTTTTTTAAAATTGGTCAGTTATTCCATTTTAAGTTTATATAAGATTACTTACTCAACAATAATTAAGAAATAATCTTTTTTACCTTTTTTCACAATCATATATTTATTATTCAACAATGTTGTGTTGTCTAATACAAATTGTTCATTCGATTGTTTTTCTAAATTTATAGCAATAGCATTTCCATTTACCATTTTTCTTGCCTCAGATTTTGAAGGCAGAATACTTGTTTCAACAGCTAAACAATCAAGAATATTAATTCCTCCATTAATTTTATCTTTAGAAATTGTAAAAGTTGTTACGCCATCAAAAATATCTTCAATTTGTGCATCACTTAGTTGTGCCAAATCTTCTTTGGTAGATTTCCCAAATAATATTTCAGAAGATTTTAATGCTTGTTCATATTCTTGAGTACCATGTACTCTAACTGTTATATCTTCTGCTAATGTTTTTTGTAAAATTCTAAGATGAGGCGCTTCATCATGTTGTACAATTAAACTATCAATTTCTTCTTTAGTTTTGAGTGTAAATACTTTAATCCAATTTTTTACATCTTCATCCGTTGCATTCAACCAAAATTGATAAAATTTATATGGTGATGTTTTTTTAGCATCTAAGAATATATTTCCTTTTTCAGATTTCCCGAACTTAGTTCCATCAGCTTTTTTTATAAGTTGTGTTGTAATTGCATAGGCACTTCCAGCATCTTTCTTTCTGATTAGTTCAGTTCCAGTTACAATATTTCCCCATTGGTCACTTCCACCCATTTGCAATTTTATTCCATGGTTTTTCCATAGATAATAAAAATCATAACCTTGAATTAATTGATAAGAGAATTCTGTAAAAGACATGCCATTTTCCAATCTATTTTTAACAGAATCTTTAGACATCATATAATTTACAGTAATATGTTTTCCTATATCACGAATAAATTCTAAGAAATTAAAGTTCTTAAACCAATCATAATTATTAACTATTTCAGCAGAATTTTCACCACAGTCAAAATTTAAGAAACGCTCTAATTGTGCCTTTTGGCAAGCTAAATTATGTTGTAGAATATCTTCATTCAACAAATTCCTTTCTTCACTTTTTCCTGATGGATCGCCTACAAGCCCAGTAGCGCCACCAACCAAAGCAATAGGTTTGTGTCCACATCTTTGAAAATGCAATAGTGTCATTATTTGCACCATATTTCCAATTCCTAAAGAATCTGCCGTTGGATCAAATCCAATATATCCTTTAACCATTTCCGTTTTGAGTAAATTATCAGTTTCTGGCATTATGTCGTGCAGCATGCCTCTCCAACGTAATTCTTCAATAAAATCCATAAAACAATTTTTGCTGAAATTGCAACTATTTCTCTGATTTTTATATCTTACTCTCAAAGTATTTTGGTAAATTTACAATTATTTAAACAAAGTAGTCTAATGATAGTACGCGGTATCTATGTCATATTTCTATTAATGTTGCATACATTAATATTTGCTCAAGCACCAAAATATAGTAATGATTTTATGTATATAGGCGTTGGTGCACATAATTTTGGAATGGGAAATGCTGTGGTAGCATCAACCAATGATGTGACTGCTGGATATTGGAATCCTGCTGGTTTAACTAAAATTCCGAACAAAGTACAAATGAGTTTTATGCACAATGAATATTTTGCAAGTATAGCAAAATATGATTATTTCGGGTTTGCAGTTCCATTAGATAGTAATAAACATGCATTTGGTGCAAGTTTTATACGCTTCGGTGTAGATGATATTCCAAATACTTTAGATTTAATAGAAGCTGATGGAACAATCAACTATGATAATATAAAATCTTTTTCTGTGGGCGATTATGGCATTTCGCTACATTATGCAAATTCTATGATAAAAAATTTATCACTTGGAGCCACAACAAAGATTATTTATAGAAAAGCAGGTGGCTTTGCAAAATCTTGGGGATTTGGAATTGATATTGGCGCAATCTATACGCTCAAAGATTGGCGTTTTGGTTTTACAGTAAAAGATATTACAACAACATTTAATGCTTGGTCTTTTTTCATTTACAGACAAAGAAAAACAAATATTACAGCAGGAAGATAATGTTATACCCAAAAACTCATTAGAAATTACACTACCACGTATTCAGCTTGGCGTTGCATATGTAAAGTCATTTAAAAAAGTTGACTTAACAGCAGAAATAGATTGGGAAATAACAACAGATGGTAGAAGAAATACATTGATTGCAAGCAATAAATTAAGTTTTGACCCAAGAGTTGGTATAGATGCAGGATTTTTCAAAATTTTTCATCTTAGGGCAGGAATTGGAAACTTCCAAAAGATAAAACAAGATGGACAGTCAAAAGCAAAAATGACAGTTCAGCCAAATTTAGGAATTGGACTTAGATTTAAGACTATAGCCATCGATTATGCCTACACTGATGTAGGAAAAGCATCAAACAACCAGTACTCACATGTGGTTTCTGCAAGAGTTGGTTTTAATCAAAGAAAAAATAAGTCTTCCAACGAAATCATAACTACTCCAGAAATAATAAACGAAGAAATAAAATAACCATGAAAAAAATATACGTTCTATTTTTATTTTTTTCCTTAATATTAACTACTAAGGCACAGCCATATGGAAATGAATGGATAGATTATAGCAAGACTTATTATAAATTCAAAATATTAAATAAAGGAATCTATAGAATTTCGCAAACAGATTTATCAAATGCAGGTATTCCATCAAATAGTTTGATTGGTAGCTATTTTAAGCTGTTTAGAAATGGACAAGAAGTACCATTGTTTGTTACAACAAACGGACAATTTGCAATGGGCGATTATATTGAATTTTTAGGTGTTGGAAATGATGGACAAATGGATGTAGCATTGTACAAAAATGCTGTACATCAACCACATGATAGGAAAAATATAATAGCAGATTCTTTTACTTATTTTCTTACAATAGAACCATTTCAAGTAAACCTTAGGTATACAAATCAAAATAATGTAATACCATCAACAAATACAAAAGAAGATTTTGCCTATAGAACATTAACAAAATTCTCAACAGGAGCTTCTGGTGGTGTCCCTGCTTTTCCTGTTGCTACACAATTTAATGATATTATAAATTCTGATTTTGGTGATGGTGAAGGATTTGCAAATGGTGGACTTACTGGTGGATATACTCAAGCTACTGTAGATTTATATAGTGTTGATCCAAACCTAACAGCGAATGTTACTTTGCATTATTTTACAAATACATATGCTAGCCATAATTCAAGAATTAACATAGGTACAAGCTATACACAAAATGAAATATTTAATGGCTTAGGTATGCGTAAGATTAATGCTACTGTTCCAATATCTACCTTATCAAATAATTCTACTGCAATTTCAATTACAGCAACACTTAGTGCAGAAGGTACATACTATCCAATTTTATCAGAAATAGAATATCCAGTAGTTTTTAATGCAAGAAATGCATCTGTATACGAATTTGGAATGAAGAAAAATAATGATGCTTATGTTGAAATTCCAAACTTTAATACTCAAAGTACCAATCCAATTGTTTATGATTTGACAAATTTACATAGATATGTTGTCAATAACGAAACGACGCTAAAAATTCAATTTGTTGCTACAAGTTTAAACAAAGACAAAATATATGTAACTGCTCAAAATACTGCAAGTATATTACAAGTAGGTAGCATAAGTACTGTGAATTTTACAAACTATGCTAACACCAATAACCAAGGTAATTATGTAATCATTGCAAATCAAAGATCAATTAATAGTACCGATGGAATTGATTATGTAGAACAATATAGAGCATATAGAAACTCCATAGCAGGTGGAAATTATAAAGCTATTGTTTATATGAAAGATCAATTAGATGATCAATTTGCATTTGGTGCAAAACACCATCCATTGGCAATTAGAAATTTTATTAACTATGCATTAGATAATTTTACTACAAAACCAGAACAACTATTTATTATTGGTAGAGGCTTGCCATACGCAAATTTAAGAAATAACAATGCAGATTACATACAAACATATGGTTCGCCACCATCAGATAACTTACTAGTTGCTCGTTCAGCTAATCAAAATACACCACAAATTGGTGTAGGTAGATTAGATGTGACAAATGGAAACCAAATACGAAACTATCTAAATAAAGTAATTGATTATGAATCAAGTCTATACGATACATTGCCTGCTTCTCAAACGCCAGAAAATAAATTATGGAGAAAGAATGTGTTGCATCTAGGTGGAGGATATAGTGATTTTGAACAGCAAACATTTAAAAATTATCTTGAAAGTTATAAATACACAATTGAAAATCCAAAGTTTGGTGCTACAGTAAAAAGTTTGTATAAAAATAGTTCACATCCTATACAAATTGCAGAATCAGTTTTCATAGACTCATTAGTAAATAAAGGAACCTCATTGATTACATTCTTTGGACACTCTGCAACATCTACATTAGATTTTAATCTAGAACCTGAACGTTTTACAAATAAAGGTCGTTATCATTTATTACTAACTAATGGCTGTTTCGTTGGTAATCTATTCTCAAACACATACGGATATTCAGATAGATTTGTACTTACTCCAGACAAGGCTGCAATTGGATTTCTAGGACCAATTACATTAGCAGTTGCACCAATATTAAATAACTATTCTACAAATTTCTACAATCAACTATCATATGACCATTACAATGAACCTATTGGAAATGTATTAAAAGCAACTGCCACAAAAGTAATTGGTGCACCTAACACACCATTAGATCCAAGTATTGGACAACAAATGATTTTTCATGGTGACCCAGCAATTAAATTAAACACATATTCTAAACCAGACTATTACATAGATGCATCTAGCATTTTATTTTTTCCAAATAATCCAAGTTCATCAGATGATTCTTTCGCAGTAAATATTATTATTCAGAATTTAGGGTCATCATTTGAAAATTGCACATACAATGTTCGTATTGATAGAAATTTACCCAATGGTACAATTGAATCATATACTAGAACTTTTAACTGTGCTACATTAATTGATACAGTTACGATGTATGTAAAAAATAATAGACAAACAAGTGCTGGTATTAATACATTTACAATTAAAGTTGATGCCAACGACCAGATTGCTGAATACTCAGAACTAAACAATACCGTAACTGTTACAAAATTAATTTCTGCGGATGATATTATTCCAATTTTTCCATATGAATTTTGTATCGTAAATGATCCAAACTTTAAAATGAAATTTTCTACTGCTGATAATTTTGCGCCAAGCAGACAATACATCTTTCAAATAGATACTACAGCATATTTTAATAGTCCACTTTTAGTTACAGAGAAAGTAAATGCAGCTGGTGCAGTTATTGAATGGGATCCAAATGTAACTTTGTTACAAGATAAAGTTTATTATTGGAGAGGTACTTTAGATACTATTTACAACAATCCTTCAAATTGGAGACAAAGTTCATTTTTGTATAATACATCATTATCTACTGGATGGAATCAATCGCATTACTTTCAATATTTGAGAGATAAGATGAATACATTAGAACTTCCAGAAATTAATAGAATATTCAAATATCCAAATACACTTAGAAACATTAAAATAAAAAATGGTGCGTCTGGTTCTATCTCAGACCAAGCTATTGAATCATTTTTTGATGGTTTCTTAGTCGGTAGAAACTCTTGCGATAGAAGAAGTATGATATTTTTTGTATTCGATGTGAATACTGGAAAAAATCTACAAACATACCAAATTGGAAGTACAGGAAGAGGACCATATGGCGATAGAGTGTGCGTTGGCAATGGCTATTCTGTTTCAGTAATTGAGTTTCCTACCAATGCATCAACAGCTTCTGCTGCATTTACATATAGACAAAAATGTATTGAATTCTTAAATGATATACCAAACAATGCATTTGTAATGGGTTATAGTTTCTTCAATGCTGGTTATTCTCAATGGGATAACGACCTAAGCAATGGTGGAGCTTCTTTGCTTGATGCGTTCGTAAATTTAGGAGTTTCAGAAATTAGAAATCAACAAGATGGTGTGCCTTTTGTATTTTTCTTGCAAAAAGGAAATCCATTCTTCACTCCAGTACAAATTAAACGTACAGCACAACAAGGCATCATCGATACCATGTTCACATTTTCTGGTAGCTGGATAAATGGAAACATGCAATCTACAATAATTGGTCCAGCAAAAAGTTGGACGGATTTGCAATACAATTGGTCTGCACTAGAAGACCCAACTTTTGATGAAAGTACAGTAAATGTAATAGGCATAGATACCTCTGGAAATAGAACTATGCTATTTGCTGATATCAATAATCCTGTTACAAGTTTGGCTTCAATAGATGCAAAACAATATCCTTTCTTACAATTAGAGTGGAGTACTTCAGACAATGGAAATGCTACTGCACCACAATTAAACTATTGGAGAATTGCACATGCAAAAGCACCAGAAGGTGTGATAAATCCAAGCATTAATTTTACACAATCTATAGACACAGTTTTGTCAGGAGAAACAGTAAATGCAACTGTGGCTTTCCAAAATGTAACGCCAATGAATATGGACAGTGTATTGGTAAAATTCACAATAGTAAATGCAAATAATAATTCTATTAGTTTTTATAAACGCTTTGCAGCACTTCCAGCATTACAACATATCATCATTACTTTTGAGCATAATTTTGAAGGCTCATTCTTCTCAGGATTAAATAAAGTAATCATAGAAGCCAATCCAGATAACGACCAATTAGAGCAATTCCATTTTAATAATTATGCGGAGTTCTTTGTTTATGTAAATAGAGATAATATCAACCCAATATTAGATGTAACATTTGATGGAAGACATATTACTGATGGTGAATATATTTCGGCGCAACCAGAAATACTATTCAAATTAAAAGATGAAAATAAGAATCTTGCATTAGATGATACAAGTGCATTTTTGATATATATATACTATCCAAATGCACCAAATACACCAGTATTGGTATCTAATTCAAATCCAGATGTAATATTTATTCCTGCTGATGCAAACAATCTAAACAAAACAAACGAAGCGAGAATTGTATTTAAACCAACCTTGGCTGATGGTACTTATGAAATAAGAGTACAAGGTATAGACAGAAGCAACAACGATGCAGGAAAATACGATTATAGAATAAAATTCAAGGTAGATTCTAAACCAAGTATTACAAATTTGCTGAATTACCCAAATCCGTTTTCTACCTCAACACAATTTATATTTACACTTACAGGCAACCAAGTGCCAGATAATTTTATGATACAAATATTTAGTGCAAGTGGAAAAGTGGTAAAAGAAATAACACAAGATGAATTGGGAAGCCTACATATAGGCACAAACATGACGACTTACAAATGGAATGGAACAGATAACTATGGCGATAGACTAGCAAATGGTGTATATTTCTTTAGAGTAGTGGTAAAAGATGCAACAGGTAAAAACTTAGACATAAAACCATCTGGAGCAGATAAATATTTTAAGAATGGCTATGGTAAAATGTATATCGTTCGTTAATGAGTTTTCAATATATATACAAGGGATTTGAATTAAATCCATATCGTTTCGGGTTTAATGGACAGGAGCATGAAACATCAATAAAACAAGGTACTTTTTCAGCAGAATATTGGATGTATTATTCTCAAACAGGAAGACGATGGAACCCTGACCCAATAACTTATCCATGGCAAAGTACATATTCTACAAATAATAACAATCCAATCTTATACACAGACCCAACAGGAGAAAGTGGAGAGTTAAGTGTAGATAATAAGTCTAAAACAATGACTGTAAAAGCCAATGTATATATTTACGGAAACAAAGCAAGTAAAGGATTAGCCAATCAATTACAAGATAATGTAAATAAGCAATACAATGAGATGAACCATAAAGTAAATCTTAATGTAAATGGCAAAAAAGTTGAAGAGTATAATTTAAAATTTGAAATTTCTGTAATCCACAAACCAAATATTACAGAACAAGAGATTACATCAAATACAGATATAAAAAATAATTATTTTGCAGTAGTAGATAATGTAGGTTCATTTGCAAGTGATGGAACTAATACCTCATTTACAGATGGAAAGTTTGGTGGGTCAAATACTGGCGTTTTATTATATAGTCAAATAAGTGACCCAAATTCTACCACATTTGCTCACGAATTAGGACATAGCTTTAGTTTATGGAATGGAGAAGTAGGTAAAGACAGAGATGATAAAGGGCATCCATGGAATATGGATTTAAGTGGGAAACAACCAAATATTATGGCAGTATCAACCAATGGAAGTTCATTCGAAATAAAACTGTAGTAGATAAGCAATACCAAGATAATAGAGGATATTTGGATAATAATAAACGAAAAGTAACAGATGTAGATATTAAAAATATGTTTATGTATCCAATTCCTATAAAAAATGGGAAGGCTAATATCGGTAGAATATTTAACAACCCACACATAAAACCACTTAAAAAATAAATTAGTTATGAAGAATGTACTATTTTTCATCCAACTAATATTTGTTTTAATTATTGGAGGATGTAATACTAACAAAAATAAAGCCGAAAGACAAATTGTTGTAGATGATCTATTAGGGTTTTGGAAAATGGAAGATTTAAACAAAGACCTATGTGTTTTGTGGTTTTCTCCAGATACCTTATTATATTTTGAAGACAAGAACAATAGAGGTCCTCGCTTTTATAAAATTGATAGCTTAAATAATATAAACATATTAGATTATAATAAGAAAGATAGCATTTGTTATATCAATAGCATAAAATATTTAGATGATAGTATCTTAGTCTTAGAAAATGTATTTAGTATAAAAGAACTAAGAACTTATAAAAAATTTGATAGAGTTGGAAAAGAATTATGGCATAATAAAGCTAATAATAGAAAATAATAACCCCGCCCTTGTCAGTTATTATAGCTTTAGCATCACCTGCCAAAAATAACCTAGCAACCTCTATAGCTTTTATGCTCTTCTCGCCGTTGTTGGTGTTCTTCACCACAGCAACCTCTACAGCTTTTATGTTATAAAGCGTTCGGTTATCGCAGCTCAAGCAAACACACTTATCAAAAAATCATTATTACATTATTTAATTAGTACTTTGCTACATTATATCAGTCCACTGCCAACCGATGACAATACATTATTGAATTAGTAGATTGTTACATTATTTTAGTCCAAGGCTCAGTGATGGCAAAAACTAATTTGGTGAATAGACTTTCTCTGCTTGTTTCATAATTGCATCGTAGTCCATAGACATTTTTTTGTTTGATGATTTACAAATAGTTCCATTTGGTCGTCATAATGTTTATTGCCTTTTACATTACTTTGTCCGTAAGGTTGCACGGTTTCTATATAAGTTCCATTGGGTGTGTATTGTATCAGCATAATATACGATTCGCCAGAAATGCCTTTGAAAAAACCTTTTTTGTGTGGTGCAATATCCATGGCAGCATTCACATCTGGCATTCCAGAAAGTGGTAGTTCCTTCTCTCCTCTTACTAATTTTTGTAACTCACCAAGTGGAATTTCTATTTTGCCAAAATGTTTTAGCAAATGCTGCTGTGCTTTTTCTATACATGCTACTATTGTTTCCTCTTTTACTTTTGCATTTACAGCCGGAAACATTCCATTTTCTATCAACTTTTCTACTACATAGTGTACTGATAATACTGCTATTGTAGCTTGTTTGTTATTTTTATCAGCTTCTCTATTCCATTTTTTTAATACTGCAATAGATTCTTTTATGTTTGGATATTTGTTTGCATCTACATGCATAATAAATTCTATATTACTCATGGCATAGTTGTATGCTGGATTCATAAATGATTTATCATATTTTATTTTTTTAAATTCTTCGTAAGATAATTTTCCAGAATTTGAAAACAAATAATTCGTTCTGATGCCTCTGTTGTTTTTAAAAGCAAAATAATAATCTTTTAATTGGTGCTTGTTTCTATCAATTCCTTCGCTTTTGTCTGTACATAAAAATGGTGTATTGTTGTTATTGTGCAACCAACCACAAGCTGGATTATGAATTTGAAACAGTGAGTCGAAACTATAATAATCATTAGCCTTCCAAAGCGTAGAAGATGTATCGCCTGGCAATACATGCCACCAATCGTAGTTCTTATTTCTACGTGGAAACTGTGCATTATCTACATAATAAATATTATCATCTTTATCAGCATAAATAATATTTAATCCTGCTAATGAATGCGTTTGAATTGCCTTTTTAAATTCTTCAAAATTTTGTGCTTTATTCATTTTATACCATTGCTCAGCAGAACGAATATCAAATGCAGAAGGAAATCTGAGTGCATAATAATTGCCATCTTTTTCCATAGTTGGGCCAAAAACACTTTGATAATATTTTTTCTTTACAGGAATTTTTATAAACCAAAATATTTTCACTTTCATCTTGCAATATTTTTCTTCCAATGTCAGCCACTTGCCATCAAAGTAATATTTATTTTTTTCTGTTGGATGCATACGCAATTTATATACATCATCTAAATCTGCCATGCTTACAGTATGTGCCCAACCTAAATTTGGTGTAGTACCATGAAAGATTGTTAAACCACCAGGAAATGTGCCGCCCAAAATATTCCAACCTTCGTTTGAGTGTAAATGCGCTTCGTACCATGAATATGGTCCTTACAATGGTTGGTGCGAGTTGATACCCAGATACACATTACCATCACTTGTTTTTTTGCTGTTTAATGCAAATGCATTTGAGCCTTTTTGTTGATGAAAAATTTCAAACTTATGCATATTGCCATCTGCAATTTTCATAATTGCTGCTGGTACGTTAGTCATTAGTGCCATGCCTAATGTGTAACCTACCAACATATCTTTTTCTGTAACAGGAAAGACATCTTTTATCCAAACTTTATCAGGATTTTCTTCTGCAAATTTGTTGCATGCTTTTACATACGCACTTAAAACATTTTTAAATTTTGGCGAAAAACTTGAATCGTATAGTTTATCTACTGAATTTCTTGCACCTACAAAATTGCATAGAAAATCCATGATAGCACCATCTTTGCCTTTTACTTCAGCCAATCTTCCTCTTGCTGTCAATATATTTTCTTGTACAGAAATAAAATCATCTTCGCAGGTAGCCCAAGCTAAGCCATAAGCAACTTCTTCGTCTGTGTTGGCATAAATATGTGGCACACCATAAGCGTCTCTAATTATTTTGATGTTTTTATTATTGATATTGATAGAAAAGCATTGTAAGCAAATAGCAATACAAAATATTGATAATAAGCACTTATACATTTATAGTAGTTTTGCTACAAATATAAATACTCCTACCTATTTTTTGGTATTTTTATATCATTATTTTTTGGTATGTAATAAAAAATATCTTCTTAATGTATTAAATTTTCAAATTCAGATGCTTTTTAGCATTTTTGCATTAAGATTAAATATTTTATCCAATGAAATTATATTCTACTAAACATATTTCGCCTGATGTAGATTTGAAATAAGCAGTATTAAAAGGCTTACCAAAAGACAATGGTTTGTATATGCCATATGAAATTCCTGCATTGCCACAATCATTCTGGAATAACTTGAATGATTATACTTATAATGAAATGGCATTTGAAATTGCTAAAAACTTAATTGGCGATAGCATTCCACAAGAAGATATCAAAAATATCATTGCGCAAGCATATAATTTTGATGCACCATTGCATCAGTGTGGAAATAGTTATTTTTTAGAATTATTTCAAGGACCAACATTGGCATTTAAAGATTTTGGTGCAAGATTTATGGGCAGATTGATGGGTTATTTCTTAAAAGATAATAATCAAGAAGTAAATATTTTGGTGGCAACATCTGGTGATACTGGCTCTGCTGTGGCACATGGTTTTTTGAATGTTGATGGCATTAAAGTAACTATCTTATATCCAAAAGGAAAAGTTAGTGACATACAAGAAAAGCAATTTACAACATTGGGTGCCAATATTACTGCCATTGAAGTTGATGGTACATTTGATGATTGTCAGGCATTTGTAAAACAAGCATTTTTGGATAAAGAATTGAATGAAAAACTTACGCTTTCTTCTGCAAATTCTATCAATATTGCACGTTTAATTCCTCAAAGTTTTTATTATATCTATGCTTACAAATTATTAGAAAATAAAAATAAAGATTTATACTTTACAATACCTTCTGGAAATTTTGGAAACCTAACAGCTGGATTGTTTGCAAAAAAAATGGGCTTGCCTATTACTAAATTAATTGCAGCAACCAACAACAATGATATTTTTACAAAGTATATTCAAACTGGAAATTTTGAACCACGCACGTCTGTACAAACAATTTCTAATGCAATGGATGTTGGTAATCCGAGTAATTTTTTCAGAGTTTTAGATTATTTTAATCAAGATTATAATGCCATAAAATCAATGATTTCGGCTTATAGCTATAATGATGCTGAAACAGAAAGGGCAATGGCAGAAGTATATCAAAAATACAATTATATTATTTGTCCGCATACTGCAGTTGGTTATTTGGCTATGCAGCAATTTATTAGTGAAAACAATACTGGCGATAGCAACAACATTATTTTGTCTACAGCACATCCTGTAAAATTTGGAGAAATTGTTGAGCCAATAATTGGTGTAACACCAGAAATTCCTGATAGATTGAAGAAAGCACTAGGTACTGAAAAGTTATCAATTTCGATGGAAAATAAGTTTGAAGATTTTAAGTCGTGGTTGATGAATAAGTAATTGCATAACTTTTTGTCTTGATACAAAAAGTTACAAAAAAATCAAGGCTTACGAAAAATGACGCTAAAAATAAAACTCTTCACTAAAAGTTTTAAAACTTGTTTGCTTTGCAAACTTCGAACAAGCAAACTTTTTTACGCTTGATTTTTATTTTCTTAACGCTATTTTTCTAATGCCAAAATTATTATTCTAATAAAATAATTTTATATTAAAATTTGTTTAAAGCATTTTTTCATTACTTTTTCTGCTTTTTCTATATTCTTTTGTTTTAATGTGTATATTGTTTTTGTAGCTTGTATTTCAGATTTTATTAAGCCAGCATTTTTCAATACACTCAAATGTGCCGAAACTGTAGACTGTGCTATGTTTAGTTCTTTTACAAAATCTTGTACTATTAGTTGTTTGTTTCTTGCTAACAGCATTAGTATTTCTATTCTTGTTGCATTGCTTAATGCTTTAAAAATAGTTGTAGATTTTAAAATTTCCTCGTCCATAAAAATGATTTACATTATAAATGTACGATTAAGATAGAAAAATATTTTATAATAACTTGAAACAGATATACTTTATAGTTTTATTATTTTGAAGATGCATTTTTTCGTAATAAGTTTGAATACCATACAACTCCTCATTTTTATTCATTGCATACACATCTGGGTAGTCTTTAAAAATAATTGATGGAAAATCTGCCAATACTTCTTTGGTATACTCATACAAAATATCGCTATCAGTTTTTAAATTTATTATTCCATCTTTTTTTAATATTTTTTTGTATAATGGAAGAAATTTTGTTGAAGTAAGTCGTCTTTTTTGGTCTGCTTTTTTTGGAAATGGGTCTGCAAATGTAATCCAAATTTCATCTACTTCATTTGGTTCAAAATACTCATCAATTTTATCAATTTGCTCTCGTATAAATGCAATATTGTTGAGTCCTAGTTTTTCAGTAATTGTTACTGCACTCCAAATTCTATTTCCCTTTATATCTACACCAATAAAGTTTTTTTCTGGAAATTGCTGAGCCATGCCAATACTATAATCGCCTTTGCCACACGCCAATTCTACAACAATTGGATTATTATTTTTAAAAAAATCTGTGTGCCATTTTCCTTTGTAAATAGGATTTCGTTCTACTACATTTTGCTTATTGGCCAAATCTGCGAACTTAAAAAGTTTATTCTTTCCCATTTATTTTTTTGACAAAAGTATTAATTAAAATAAACATTACATGTGATATTTATTTTAATGACTTTTACAAATTTGTAATACACTAATAATGCTAAAAAGTAAGTTTCAATATAATTAATTTACATACCTTTGCACCGTGAAATCTGAACAAACAGAAATGGGTTTCTTTGACCACATCGAAGAGTTGCGATCGCATATTATGCGTAGTGTGATTGCCATTTTTATTATGATGATTGTTGCATTTCTAAATAAGAAATTTATTTTTGAT
Organism: Sphingobacteriales bacterium; assembly: GCA_016699615.1. Taxonomy (NCBI): domain Bacteria; kingdom Pseudomonadati; phylum Bacteroidota; class Sphingobacteriia; order Sphingobacteriales; species Sphingobacteriales bacterium. Next base: position 851,574 of record CP064984.1, read on the forward strand.
TACTTGATATTTGGTCCAACACGTGCAGATTTTCCTACCAATATTTTTTTCTGTGAATTGGGCGAAAGAATTTCGTTTTTGAAAGGTTTATGCATGAGTAGTTTAGAATACAAATTCATCAATACAGATTTGGCTGGTCAGTTTATGTTGCACATAAAAACTTCTGCGATAGTTGGATTTATTGCTGCCTTTCCATATGTGTTTTGGGAATTTTGGCGTTTTATAAAACCTGCATTGTACGAACAAGAGATAAACAATACAAGAGGAATTGTTTTTGCAACATCTATATTATTTGTTATTGGCTGTTTGTTTGGTTATTATATTATCGCACCATTCTCAATCAACTTTTTATTTAGTTATGATGCTATATCTCAAGCTGAAAATTTAATTTCTATTGATAATTACATTTCTAATGTTACTGCAATGGTTTTGCCAACTGGCATCATGTTTGAGTTGCCTATGTTGGTTTATTTTCTTACAAGAATTGGTATCATTACACCAGATACCATGCAAAACTCAAGAAAGATTGCATATATAGTTATTTTGTTTGTTTTGGCAGTAATTACACCACAAGGTGATATGTTTAGTTTGATACTTGTATCATTACCTATCATTTTATTATACGAATTGAGTATTCTTGTATCTAAAAGAATACACAAAAATGTTGTGAAAGAATTGGCTTAGTTGTTTTGATTTATATTTTCTAAGTAGCCTTTTGTTATTAGATATTGTGCAATGATGTAAGTAAACATGATACATACTCTATCTAAATAAAAATGTTGTTTGAATGCTGATACTGCAATACAAGAATCTGAAAACATAAACAACAAAGCACCAATAAATACATATGTAAATGATTTGCTTGATACTAATTGATATCTATTTAATGCAGTGATTGACATTGTAACAATGACGATACTATATGCATAGATTGGTAATTTCATTGCTTGAATACTATTGCCTAAATACATCCAAAGTGATAATACAAATACAACAAATGGTATAATTAGATTTGGTTTTTGCACTACATTTCCTGCTTTATTTTGCTTGATAGTATCTTTTATAAATGCTATAATATATTGTACATGTGCAAGCAAGAAAAAAACTAATCCAAGAATAAAAAAGAGCTTTGACTTTTCTGCTGGCTGTTGATGTCTTATCATTAAAAAAATATCGCCAAACCAAGAAAAAAATAATCCTAATAATAGAAATATAATTTTACTTTTTTGCTTCTGTTGCGTGAATGCATAAATCATCAGCAATGGCATTAGAAGTATTTTACTATAAAAGATTACTTGATAATTTTCTGTAAATTCTCCTATAATTTCTATAGTTGCGGCAATGAAGTATAGTATTAAGACAATCATCTTTTTTATAAATTACTTTTTATTGTTTGATTACACAACTTAAATAATACTCTTGCGCCAACATTTGCATTCCATTCAAAATCGTTTTCGTTTGGTGCAACTTCGTTCAAATCAAATCCTATAATTTTTCTTCCACTATCTACAACTTTTCTAATTAAATAAATTGCTTCATCAAATGTAAATCCACCAACTACTGGCGTTCCTGTGTTGATGCAATAGTTTCTATCCAAACCATCTATATCAAAACTTATATATACATTTTTAGGCAATTCATTTATTATTCCATCAACAATTTTGCTCCAAGTATGTCCTTCAAACTTTTTATCTTTTATGTCCCAATCAAAAAATGTTTTAATTTTTTCATGAGTTTCTGTTGTGCTAAATTCTTCAGGTGACAAATCTCTGATGCCAACTTGTACTAGCTTGCTAATTTGTGGAATTTGAATGGCATTGTACATTATTGATGCATGAGAATATGTGAAGCCTTCATATGCATTGCGCAAATCTGCATGTGCATCAATTTGTAGTATACCAAAATCTTCGTAATGATTGGCTAATGCTTGCATGTAACCAAGTGGTGTGCTATGGTCGCCGCCAAGCAATGCTAATAATTTTCCATCTTTGAGAATTTTATCTGTTTCTTCAAATACCCATTGTCTCAGTTCATTGCATGCTGCATTAATTTCATTTAAGCTATTGAGCATAGTTGTGTTATCTTTGATATCAATGCCATTTTCTAATAGTTTGATATACTCATTTGCTTTTGGTCTTAGTTGCTTGCTTTTTTGCATCCAGTGTTCTGAAATTTTTAGCATATAAGCACCATATTGGTACGCGTTTTCTAAAAATGGATCAAAGAAATCTAACTGAGAACTTGCGTCTAAGATTGCTTGTGGTGCTGCTGCTGTGCCTGCACTGTATGAAACTGTAACTTCCCATGGAATTGGCAGAATGATAATACTTGCATCATTGTATTGGTGTGGATAGGAAAAAATATTTCCGTTTTTTACGCCTACATCATTTGGATTAAAGTCTAACATTTATATTCTTTGATACAAATGTAGCAATTATAGGACAAACATGATATTTAAAAATATTAATTCTGATGGCTGAATACTTTGTAGAATTTATTCAACATAATAGTCTTTCATATTTTTATCTAAAAAATCAAAATCTAAACTTATAAATGCATACATACATTTTACAGCAAATTCTAAGTTTTGATTTTGCATAGTAATATTTTCGTTTACAATTACTTCCTTTTCACCTAGCAAACCAAATAGTACTTTTTTCATTTTCTTAGATTCTCTATCTAAAGATATTTCAAATTTTAATCCATTTTCTTTTAAATCATTTCCAAATGTAAATTCTGGACCAATGTCAAATATATATTCAATTTGGGCTTCTGGATAATAGTAGATTGTGAAATAATAATAATCATGAATTATATCATCGTGTTTTGCATACACATCATGATTAAGTTGTGCCCAATCTATATTTTTAAATATTTCTATTACTTCATTATTAGAAATACTATCATATGTTCTTTCATCTTCTTCAAAAGGATGTTGAAATTCTACATCAAACAACATAACAAATACTATTTATCATTATTTTCTACAACTGTTGTTGTTTCGGTAGTTGTTGTTGTGTCTACATCAGGAACAATTACATTATCTTCATCAAATGGTCTTTTGCCAAAAATTAATTCTAAGTCATCTTTAAATATCACTTCTTTTTCTAAAAGTATTTTTGCTAATGCATCTAATTTTTCTCTATTGGCACTAAGAATTTCTTTTGCTCTTGTATATTGACTTTCTATGATTTCAGAAATTTCTTTATCAATCAGCTCTGCTGTTTTTTCAGAATAAGGTTTTTGAAAAGAATATTCTGATTGTCCTGATGAATCGTAGTAAGATATATTTCCGATTTTATCACTTAAGCCAAATATTTTCACAACTGCTTGTGCTTGTTTTGTTACTTTTTCTAAATCGCTTAATGCGCCAGTAGATATATTACTAAACACAACTTCTTCTGCTGCTCTTCCGCCCATAGTTGCGCACATCTCATCTAATATTTGTTCTTTTGTTGTAATACTTCTTTCTTCAGGCAAATACCAAGCTGCGCCCAAAGATTGCCCACGTGGTACTATAGTTACTTTAATTAATGGTGCTGCATGCTCAGTAAGCCAACTCACAGTTGCGTGCCCTGCTTCATGATAAGCAATTCGTGATTTCTCTGCAGGTTTTATTACTTTATTTTTCTTTTCCAATCCACCAACTACTCTATCAATTGCATCTAAGAAATCTTGTTTTTCTACTGCTTTTTTATCTTTTCTTGCAGCTACCAATGCAGCTTCATTACAAATATTTGCAATGTCTGCGCCTGAGAAACCTGGTGTTTGTTTTGCTAAAAATTCAACTTGTACATCATTACTTAGTACTAATGGTTTTAAATGTACTTTGAAAATTTGTTCTCTTTCTTTTACTTCTGGCAAATCAACATAGATTTGTCTATCAAATCTTCCTGGACGTAATAATGCAGTATCTAATACATCTGGTCTGTTTGTTGCCGCCATTAGGATAATACTTTTATCGCCAGAAAATCCATCCATTTCAACTAATAATTGATTTAATGTACTTTCTCTTTCATCATTGCTTTGAAATGTATTTTTGCCTCTTGCACGTCCAACTGCATCAATTTCATCTATAAAAATTATACATGGTGCTTTCTCTCTTGCTTGTCTAAATAAGTCTCTTACCCTTGATGCACCTACACCCACAAACATCTCTACGAAATCTGAACCTGAAAGTGAGAAGAATGGTACTTTTGCTTCGCCAGCTACAGCTTTTGCTAGTAATGTTTTTCCAGTTCCCGGAGGACCAACTAATAAAACTCCTTTAGGTATTTTTGCACCTAATGTTGTATATTTTTGTGGATTCTTTAAAAAGTCTACAACTTCATGTACTTCTTCTTTTGCGCCATCTAATCCAGCTACATCATCAAATGTTATAGTTACTTTTGTGTCTTTATCTACAAGGTTTGCTTTAGACTTGCCTATATTAAACATTTGTCCGCCCATTCCGCCTCCCATTCCACCTGTTGCTTTGCGCATCAAAAACATCCAAACTGCAATTAATAATATAATAGGAAAAAACCAGCCGATGATATCTAATAATCCTTTTCTCATTTCTGATTTTAAAGGCACTAATTTCTTTGTTTCTACATTAGCTTGGGCTACATCGAATTTATCTTTGAAAGATTCTACGGTTACGATAGGCACGATAAAGTGTGGTCCTCTGTTTTCTGAGCCAATTTTTGTATTTCTAAATTCTTTATAGATTTCTTTATTTTTTAATGAATCTTTATTGATGTAGACTTCTGCAATTTTGTCATTAACAATAATTACTTCTGCCACATCATGTGTAGGTAAAAGGTTTCTAAAGAACTGTTCTTCAGAAATTTCATTTTGCTTTACATTCAATCCATAAAGTTGAAATGCTAATAAACCTGCTAGTATAACACCAAATATCCAATAACCACTAATTCCGTTATTTTTCTTCTTTTTCTTATCGTCTTCTGGTAATAAGTCCATAATTCTATTATTTATATTTTTTTATAGTAGCATCATGCCACAATTCTTCTAATTGATAAAACTCTCTTCGTTCTCTTTGAAATACATGTACAACAATCTCTCCAAAATCTAGTAAACACCATTCACCAAGTGAACGGCCTTCTACGTGTAATGCTTTTACGCCATATCTTTTCTTCATTTCTTCTTCCACATGGTCTGTTACTGCTCTTGTTTGTGTGGTACTTTCGCAATGGCAGATGATAAAAAAATCAGTAATGGCATCTGTAATATTTCGCAAATCTAAACTTACGATATCATTTCCTTTTCTATCTTGAATTAAGTCAACTACAAGTTCTACTAAGTCTTGCTCTGTTGCTTTTTGTTGTTTTTTTGCTTTAATTGTTGTTTTCAAAAATTATATTTGTTATTTTACATAAAACTACGAAGTTTTGAACATAATAGTTAACGAAACGCATTATATTGGCAAGAATTTAATAATTTTTAAATCTCTCACGTCTACTAACGATTACGCTAAAGAACTTATATCAAAAAGTACGCCTAAAAATGGTTCGGTAATTTTGACAGAAGAGCAGACAGCTGGACGTGGTCAGGCAGGAAATGAATGGCACGCAGAACCAAATCAAAACATTACTTGTAGTATTATTTTAGACACATCAACTTTGGAAGTTAATCAGCAATTTATATTAAATATGCTGGTAGCTATTGCTGTAAGGCAAACTATACATGAGTTTATTGCTGACAAAGACAGTTCTTTCTGCATTAAATGGCCAAATGATATTATGGTAAATAGTAAGAAAATAGCTGGCATTTTGATTGAAAACTCTATACAAGGTAATTATCTACAATACAGTATTCTTGGAATTGGAATTAATGTCAATCAACAAGCATTTTCAAAAGAAATACAAGCTACAAGTATTAGTCTAGAAAATAATTTAGAAATGGATATGATTGAGATTTTCAAAAAATTGCTACTCAATATTGAAAATGTGTACGCAAATATCTACAACAAAGACTATATACAACAAGAATACCTAAAGCATCTATTTTGGAAAGATGAGCTAAAAACATTTCATTATAACAACGAGATAATTTCTGCAAAAATAGTTGGTATTAATGATTTTGGACAATTATTACTACAATACAACAATGATATAATTCCTATAAATAATAAAGAAATTAAGTATATTATATAAATAAATTATTACGCATAATTAAGTTAAATATTAGATAGTTTTAAATTACCTTTGCAAAAAAAAACAAACATGGCAAAAGAATCTGAAATAAAATTTAAGATAGAACTAGACCAACAGCATTTACCTGAAAGTATTACATGGTTTGCAACAGATAATCCGAATAGTGGTGGCGAAGCATGCAAAACTATGTTAATTTCTATGTGGGATGGAAATGAGAAAAATACATTAAATATAAACCTTTGGACAAAAGACATGCAAGTAGATGAAATGCACACGCATTTTTTTCAAACTATGCTAAATTTAGGCGAAACTTATTTCAAAGCAACTGCAAATCCTTACATTCAAAATGAGATTAAACAATTTTGTATGGACTTAGCAGACAAAACAAGAGCTTGGGAAGAATCTGGAAGAAAAAATGTATGATTTATTAATCATTGGACAAGGCTTGGCTGGTACAATGCTAGCACATTTTGCGCTAGAACGTGGGCTTTCTATTTGCATAATTGATTCTTTTAATCCGAATTCTGCCTCAAATGTGGCAAGTGGTGTTGCTAATCCAATTACTGGAAGAAAGATGGTTAAAACATGGATGGCAGATACTTTATTTCCATATGCAAAATCAACCTATCGTGCTATTGAGCAAAAATTTGACATTCAATTTTTAGAAGAAACTCCAATTAAAAAAATATTTTCTTCTGATGATGATGTGCATGCATGGCACAAACATAGCAACAACATAGAATACAAAAATTATATTGGCACTATAGCAAATTTTGACAATAACTGTATAAACGCAAAATTTGGTGCAGGAGAAATTCAACAAACATTTTGGTTGAACACAAAAGTACTTATTGAACATTACAGAAAACTATTTTTAGACAAAGGCATTTTATTTAGTGATGCCTTTGATTATAGCTTATTAAACATTGGAGAAAAAATTCAATACAAAGATATTGTTGCTTCAAAAATTGTATTTTGTGAAGGTTATAAAGTTATTGAAAATCCATTTTTTAATTTTATTCCAATTAAAACTGCAAAAGGTGAACAGCTAAAAATTCATATAGAAAAATTGCACACCAAATACATTGTAAATAAAAATATATTTATAATTCCAACAAACAATAATAACTACCATGTTGGTTCTACTTATATTTGGAATGATCTTGATGAGCAAGTAACTGAGCTTGGAAGAAAAGAAATAATAGATAAGTTGGAAAGATTGATTTCATGCAACTATGAAATATTAGAAGAAAAAGCTGGAATTAGACCAACAATAAAAGATAGAAGACCTGCACTTGGAAAACATAAAATACATAAAAATCTATTTGTTTTTAATGGATTAGGCACTAAAGGCATAACACTATCTCCGTATTTTTCAAACCACCTACTATCGCACATATTTGATGGCGAAGAATTATTAGCTGAAGTAGATGTAAAAAGATTTTATAAATAAAAATAGGTTATCTTTTCGATAACCTATTTTTACACTATTTAAAAATTCTAACTATTAGAATGGGCATTTAGCACATGGGTCAATTTTCATATCAAATCTTTCCAATGATCTGATATCATATTCTCCACCTACTATTTTAAACTCAGTTCTTCTATTTCTTTGATGCTCATATTCTGTACAAATTACATTGTCTGTACATTGGTTTCTTGGACTAGATTCGCCATATCCTTTTGCTTTCAATCTATCCTTACTAATTCCTCTTTTCAATAACCAATCAACAACAGATTGTGCTCTTTTTTGAGATAATACATTATTGTACTCTGTTGTTGCTCTAGCATCTGTATGTGAGCCAATTTCTACTATTGTTTTAGGGTTTTCTTTTAAGAAATCTAAAAGTTTATTTAAATCACTTTCTGATTCTTGTCTAATATACCATTTATCAAAATCATAGTAGATATCTTTTAATTCTATAACAACTTCATTATTGTTATCACCATAGATATCATTCCAATCAGAACCTCTATCTAATTCAACAATAATTTTCTTAGAATTAGGATCTGTACATTTTACTTTTTGGTCACAATCTTCTTTAGTAGATGCTGTAGAACTTCCTGTTTGATAACCTTTTGCAATACCAATGGCAACATAATCACAACCACATTTCACTGTAAAACAAGCTTGTCCATTACCATTTGCAGTAGCTTCCATTTTAGTTTCATCGCATTTATCTGTTAATGTAATTGCTGCTTCTTTGATTGGTTTCTGAGAAACTTTATCAATAATTTGTACTTGGATATCAGCAGGAGAATTTTTCTTTAATGGAATTTTTACATATACTGTTTCACCATCTTTAATATTTTTGGTAGATGCACATACACTATTATTATCTTGGTAACCATCTGCTGATGCTTGGAAACAATAGTCATTTTCTTTCTCTACATCAAATGTAAAGTTACCATCACATTTAGTAGTTCTTGTGCCTCTCATGCTTGTTTTTAATAGCATATTAACCTTAGATGTACATATTGGTTGGTTTGTAATTGCATCAACAACAATACCTTCTAAGAAAATTCCATTTGATTGAAATCCATAGATATCATCTAGTCCTTTTCCGCCTGGTCTATCACTTGTAAAATAACCAAATTCTTTAGTATCAGCATATACAAAACCAAAATCATCATATGTACTGTTGATTGGAGCACCTATATTTTCTGGTGTTGTAAATGAATTATTTGATAAACTTTTTACTTTAAAAATATCTAATCCACCTAATCCTGGTAGACCATTTGAAGAGAAAGTCAAGTTTCCATCATCATCAACATTTGGAAACATTTCATTTCCTGTTGTATTTAATTGTGTTAGATTTATTGGATTAGACCAAGAATCTCCTGATTTAGTAGTTACATATAAATCTGTTCCACCTTTTCCGCCTGGCATATCACTTACAAAATACATTGTATTGCCATCTGCAGTTAATGCTGGATGTCCAACGCTATATGCGTCATTATTGAATGGAAAATTTTTATCGTTTATCCATTTACCATCTACTACTTCTGCTTCATATATTTTTAGATTTACTACTCTATCATCATCTTTTCCAACTTTTCCATCCAAGAAATTATTTCTTGTAAAATATACTGTTTTACCATCTTGAGTAAATGTTGGAGCAGCCTCATGGAATTTTGTACTTGCATCTTTTTTTATCTGAGATGGTACTTTTTTGAAATCTAATTTCTCTCCTTTTGAACTATACATATCAAAATATGTTGTTCCAGTCCAAGAGTGCACTTTACCTATTGCTTTTTCTTTATCTCTTGAAGAAGCATAGATTATTTGTTTGTCTTTGTATACTGGTGCAAAATCATATCCTTTAGAATTAAATGCTAGATTAGAAATATTATATTTACTTGCATTTCTATTTAGATAATTGATATCACCAAGCGCTTGTAATTGATTTTTTGCGATATCACTACTTGGATTTTTAGTTAAATAATCTTTGTAAGCTTGTTTTGCTTCATCAGTTTTTCCTAATGTTTGCAACATCTGTGCTTCTAATAATTTATAGTCATCAGGAATACCACCAATTGTATTTGCTTTTGTGTACCATTCTGCTGCTTTCTCATAATTTCCCGTCCATCTATATGCATCAGCAAGATGTGCCATAAGATTTGGGTCGTCTTTTGTTTTTTTCTTTTTTAATAACTTGTTATATAATGGAATGGCATCATGATAAGCTAACTTACCATATAATTTCTCTGCATTTTTTGCACCACCCATCCAAGTTTCACCAATGATGCCACCTTCTTCATGCTGTGCAAAAGCTATATTAGAATAAACAGCAAGTACGAAAAGGAATAGGATATATTTATTGATTCTCATAATATATTTGAATATTGTTTATTAATTAGAAATATCTAGGTGTTTTAATTTTGTCTCCTTTTTTGTAGAATTCATAACCTAGAATAACTTCGTGAGTTCCTTTGTTATAGTTATTAAGTTTTGTCAAAGAATAGTCGTATGCATAACCAATCATTAGTGATTTTGTTGGCCATACTTCTAAATTTGCATCAACGCTATCGTAGTTATCTAAGCCTGTTTTTTTCTTGTGGAAAGCAGTTCTATAAGTACCACCTATATTTATTCTATCAATGATTAAGAAACTTAAATTAAAATCTGTTGTGAATGGAACTTTTACATCTTTGTCAATAACTGTTTTTCCAAGTACTTGTGGTCTAATTTTGAATCCTTTTGTTACTGGAATTACACCACCAGCCATTACCATAAGATGTGGTGAATGGTGTGCTGCATTAGTATTGTAAGCTAATAAACTAGATTGATCTTTAGATAGCATCGAAGATTTAATTACATTAGGAGAACTGATACCTACATAGAATTTTGGATGGACCATATAGATACCTGCTCCAATTTCTGGCACTATTCTTTTTACATTTTGATAGTATGCTTCATCTGTTCCGTCAATTCTTTGTAGTTCTGTAAGATCACTTTTGTAGAACATCATTCCGGCATTAAGACCAATGTTTAATCTTATCTTATCTGTAATAGGAATTCTGTATGCATAAGTGATGTTTATTGATGTTTGATTTGTAACACCTAATCTATCGTTTGTTACATACAATCCCATTGCATTGTTCTCCTTTTTGAATGGGCTATGAATAGAAAATGCAATAGTTTGAGGTGCTCCATCAATTTTTCTTACCCATTGATTTCTGTATAACAAACGAGTACTTAATACGCCTCTTGAACCTGTGTATCCTGCATTGAAAGGCAACTTATTGTACATAAACTGTGTGTACTGTGGCTCTTGTTGTGCTTTAGATATTAATACAGAACTAATTAGTGTAAGTATTAATAATAAAGATTTCAGTTTATTGATGATCATAATATTAATATGTTATTTATTATATAATTTATTATTTACTTCTATGAATTACTACAAATCCTGCTCTATCAATTGCATTTCCTGCGTTATTCGTATATTTAAGAACATAGTAGTAAGTTCCATCTGGTAATAATTCGTTTTGATATGTTCCATCCCAGCTATTATCATACTTAGCATTTTTGTACACTTCTATTCCCCATCTATTGTAAATACAAAGTTGTACTTCTCTTCCTTGTGCACATGGTATGTAGTATGTATCATTCTTGCCATTTCCATCTGGTGAGAATGTATTTGGTATTGTGCAATCTTCAACTTCAATAAATACCCAAGCAGTATCTGCTCCATCTACATCACAGATTGCATATTGTAAGCTATCTACTCCTGAGAAGCCAGCATTTGGTGTATATATTATATTGCCTTGACTGATTGATGTTGTACCATTTACAGGATTTGTGATGATGCCATTATTGCCTCCACATAATGAAATTGGATCGCCATCAGTTGTTAAATCGTTTGTCTGAATTGGAATTTCAATTGGATTGCCAAATGAGATTGTATCATCATTAATTGCAACTGGTGGATTTCCTAATACATTAATTATTACAATTGTTGTTGAACATGTTCTTCCACTACATGCTCTTACACATATTGTATCACTTCCTTTTGTTTCTTTTGCAACGTATTTTAAGCAACCATCATCGAATAATGCAGTTCCTAAGTTTGTATTATTTTCATCACAGAATGAGTATGTTAGGTTTTCACCTGTTGGCACAGATATTTCATCACACTCAGTTATAGAATCTCTTATAATAACTTCTTTATATATTGTGTCTATATCTTCTTCTATCACATTTACAATGATAGTAGTTGTGATGCATTTATTGTTATCATTACAAGCATTTACACAAATAGTATCTGCTTCTCCTACTGTTGTAGCATTATAAGTTAAACAACTATCAGTCAATGACCAATTTCCATATGTTCCTGTAGTGTTTGCATCACACAATTGTATTGAACTAACACTTGGTGGTGTTTGCACACATATTATAGAATCATAATTATTTACAATTGTAGCATAAATTGTATCTAATTCGTCGCAATATAGACATACTTGTACGCTATCTCTGCATAATGTTTCTTTGTCTTCAACAACTATCCAAGAACAACCATCTTTTAGGATAAATTCTATACCACCTGGTATTTCTACTGAATTTTGGAATGCAATATGTTTAAAGTTATCTTCTGTTCTTGTAATAAATATATCTCCATAAATATTGCTTTCAACGCCACCGATTAATGAAGAATCATTTGGTGAAGACCAAGTTCCATTAGGATCAATTGAGTTAAAAATATCCAGTAAAGTTGAGAGAGTTGTGTAAGTGTATGGTCCGTAAAGGACATCATTTATTCTTACACTATCTAGAATGTGCTCTTGATTATTTAAATATCCTGCTGTGTATGCAGTAATGAAACTATATGATGTAACAGTGTCATATCCACATCTCTCAGGCATAACTAGTTCGTTATTTACATAGTAATTATATGCATCATAACTTGCACTAAATGGTAAGCAATAAGCAATAGAATCATTATTGCCACATTCTACTTTTACAGTAGTATCTATATCAATAATGCCATCACAGATATAACATGTTTTGATTGTAACATCCATTGAGTCAGAAGTTTGACATCCTTTACTGTCTGTAACTGTAACATATACTTTAGATTTTCCATTTTCTTTGTATATATAAGTAGGATTTGGTGATGTTGAATCTGTTAATGTTGCATTTGTATCAGCAATTCCCCATACATAAGATAATGGTGTGTTTGCACTTTGAACTTCTATTGATAATTGATTTACTGAATCTTTGCATAAGGTAAGTACTAAATCTTTTTTATTAATTACTGGTGCATCGCAAGCTGAAATACAACTTGCTGCATCACCTCTTGTGTTTGTATTAGCATTTACATCAAATTGTGCTATGTCTGTAACACTTGATACTCCACATACTGTTGCTGGATTGCCATCTAAACATCCTCTCGTGTCTATTCTCCATACTTTTCCTGTACCTACCTCTAATGCTATCATCTGTCCTACACTGTCTAATGCTAATCCTCCTAAGTTTCCTAATACTGGTACATTAGCATCTGCCTCATAACATCTACTAACATTATCTGTTCCTATTACTCCTAAAATCCTATCTGCGCCTGCATATAATAATAACTCTCCTGTTCTTGGACTCCATACCATATCTTGTGGTCCTGCATCTGCTCCACTCATTATTGCGTTTACAAATGCATCTTTGAATACGGTACAACTTGCATCTAATGTTACCTCTGACCATGATACTGTTGTATCTGGTGCTTGTACTCTTCCTATGTATAATTTAAATGAATCTGCAACTTGTGTTAATGCATTATATTGTATCTCTCCTGCTGCTATTATATAATTACCACTATTGTCTGCTGTGCCTAGCAACCCAATTACTCCATGTAAATTATATCCTAAACTTACTGGACTTATTAGTGTACCTAAGTTTACTGCTTTTGCATTTGAACCTACTTGCACTAATGTTGAAGTTGATATATAATCACCACTCAATAATAAAGCCGCCAATACTTCTTCTCTACTTGGTACTCTTTGATATTGTGCATAGCCCATTCCTGTATTACTCAAGATTCCAAAGCCATTTAAAGACAACATTGGTAAGCCACTCAGTGTATCTTCTATTTCTACTAATCCGCCGAACTCTCCTGTTTGTGAATTTATTAAACTTAAATAGCTAGGCTTGTCTGGAACACTCGGTCCTTCGTTCACTATTCCTGCCATTACTGGACATCCAAATGGTTGTAATGGACAATTATAAGTCAATGTTAGTTCTGTGGTACTATCACATCCTATTATGTTTTTAGATGTATTGTAGTATACTCCATCTCTAGTTAATACTTCTCTACCAAATAGAATTTCATCTCCAATACACATACTTGTACTAATTTTTACTGTATCAGTATTAGGCTTGATAACTTGTATAAGAACTGAATCTGAGTTTTGGCAACCTCTGTTATCTGCAACTGTAACATATAACATATAATTTCCTTCAGTAGTATTATTATATATAGGTGTTCTTGAAGTGCTATCTTGAAGTGTGCCGCTTGTAGTATGTCCCCATACATAAGTATATGGTGGGTTACTTTGATTTACACTTAATTCTACTAATAAATCTGCACCTGCACATATTGAAAGTGTATCTGCTAATGTTAATATTGGAGTTGCACAATCAAAAATACAACTTGCTGCATCACCTCTTGTGTTTGTATTAGCATTTACATCAAATTGTGCTATGTCTGTAACACTTGATACTCCACATACTGTTGCTGGATTGCCATCTAAACATCCTCTCGTGTCTATTCTCCATACTTTTCCTGTACCTACCTCTAATGCTATCATCTGTCCTACACTGTCTAATGCTAATCCTCCTAAGTTTCCTAATACTGGTACATTAGCATCTGCCTCATAACATCTACTAACATTATCTGTTCCTATTACTCCTAAGATTCTATCTGCGCCTGCATATAATAATAACTCTCCTGTTCTTGGACTCCATACCATATCTTGTGGTCCTGCATCTGCTCCACTCATTATTGCATTTACAAATGCATCTTTGAATACGGTACAACTTGCATCTAATGTTACCTCTGACCATGATACTGTTGTATCTGGTGCTTGTACTCTTCCTATGTATAATTTAAATGAATCTGCAACTTGTGTTAATGCATTATATTGTATCTCTCCTGCTGCTATTATATAATTACCACTATTGTCTGCTGTTCCTAACAATCCAATTACTCCATGTAGATTATATCCTAAACTTACTGGACTTATTAGTGTACCCAAGTTTACTGCTTTTGCATTTGAACCTACTTGCACTAATGTCGAAGTTGATATATAATCACCACTCAATAATAAAGTGCCAATACTTCTTCTCTACTTGGTACTCTTTGATATTGTGCATAGCCCATTCCTGTATTACTCAAGATTCCAAAGCCATTTAAAGACAACATTGGTAAGCCACTCAGTGTATCTTCTATTTCTACTAATCCGCCGAACTCTCCTGTTTGTGAATTTATTAAACTTAAATAGCTAGGCTTGTCTGGAACACTCGGTCCTTCGTTCACTATTCCTGCCATTACTGGACATTCAAATGGTTGTAATGTCTGCTGTGCATTTGCTCTAAAAAATGAGCTGAATACGAACAAAGCTGAAAAAATGATTAAATAAATTTTTGACATAATTGTAATTTGTGGTATTTATTTATATATTATTTTATAATAATTTTATTATGATTTTTTACAAAGTTAAGAATAAATATTAATTTTTAATAATTTTAACTTAATTTTTAATAATTTTATAATTATTACTATTTATTTTAATATTATATACTCCATTGTTTAGCAATGAGATATCTATTGTTAGATTTTTATCATCTGAATTTATTATCTCAAGATTATTGTATTCTCGTCCCAATGCATCAAATATTTTTATGTCACTATTCTTTATTATTTGGTTGGATTGAATATTTATATAATCGTTAGTTGGGTTGGGGAAAATATTTATATATTCTGTGTTGTTATTTTGAATTTTAACAATATCTGAGTAGTAGTAAGATTCGTCCGTGTCTATTATTTTCAATCTGTAATAATTTATCCCATGAGTAGATTCATTATCTATGTATGCGTAATTATTTTCTTGTGTAGTGGAATTATTTCCTTTAATTGATGATAATTTTATCCAATTGGAAATATCTTTACTTTTTTCTAATTCAAATCTATCAAAATTAATTTCAGCTGCTGTTCGCCAGCTTAAATAATTCATATTATTGTTATTATATCCTGAAAAATCAATCAACTCTATTGGTAATACTGCATAGTAACCACGTGTTGGATGAACATATATAGTAGAAAACTTATTTGTGTTAAATTTTAGCTGATGTATCCCAGTACCAAATGCACTAAATGTAGGGTTTATCAACTCTTCTACTGTAGATTTGGGTGGTGTAAAAGTTCCATTCTGACCTCCAAAGTATTTTGTAATCATTAAATCATCATAGTTAATAAACTCATATGGTGTGCCTAAACAAGCATTTCTCAAATCTACTAGCTCATTATCTGAAAAATATAATGTAACCTCGACATTGGTATTATTGTTCTTAGGTGTAATTGTCCATTGTCTTCTAAGATATGGTTGTATATCTCCAAGATCGTCTAGAACATTCAATTGAGAAGGATTGATTCTAATGCATATTTCTGTCTCGTCTAAATATGTTGTTGGAACGTTTAAGTCTTTTATTTCTGCAATTAAGTCTCCAACATTATCGAAAAATAATCTTGTACTTCCATCTTGAACAACGCAAAACTGACAATTATCTATTGTAGAAATATTGACTGTTGGTGTAATTGAAGTAATATCTACTGCTATATTTCCAATATCTATATTTAAACATGCACCTGAAGAAATCTTTAAATTATAATTTGACAATCCAACTCCTGAAGAAATAAATGAAGTATCTATAGAATTTAATGGTAAACGAGTACCATCTAATCTATTCCATTGAGCTGTTGCACTACTTGGTATTAAATTATCAATTCTAACTTTTGCTGAAACATCACAGGAATATATCTTATCAATTATTGGAGTACCTGATGGCAATTGTTGTATATGCCAGATATGTAGTGTATCCCATTCTAATGCATTACAACCAAATGAAGCACCTACTTCTCTTTTTCCTCTAATCATTATGCTGTCTAAAGCACCTACTAGGCTTATATTTATATTTGAATTATAACCGTTCCAAGTTGTACCATTATCAATGGATACTTCAAATGAATCTCTAGCAGAAGTACCACCTCCTAAGCCTGAATTAAAATCTGATGAAACAATTGGCTCGTTTGAGCAGATAGAATCTCTGTTGGGTATTTTGGACAATAGTGTTGGATTTATTGGTGTAGTTGATATTGGTGTCCATTCTGCCAATGTAGTAAAGGATGGATTATTACATGGTGTTGGTCCTCCAATTCTTCTACCTTGTACTATTATTTTTATTGATGCGCTAGTAGTATTTATTATATCACCTGAAGTGTAAGTATACCAATTTGCACCATTATTTATTGAATACCTAAATTCATCAGATGTACCACCACTTCCAGCATTGAAAGTTGCAGAAACATTGTATGGTGTACATACAGTTGAATTATTTATTGGTGTAGCTGTATTTAATGTAGGTGGAGAAACTGAAGAAATATTCCAACTTGCAATTTCGCTCCAACTTGATGCTGTACATCCTGATAGAGATCCACCTGTTCTTCTTGTCCTTACTTTTATTGTTGATGTTGCAGCAGAAGTATTAATACCATAAGGTGGTGTATAGGTATACCAATTTGTACCATTTATAGTGTATTCATATTCATCAGTTGCATCTGTATATCCACCAGTGCCTGAATTTACTTGTGCATATACAAAAGTACCTTTGCAAATTGTAGAACCATTTGTTGGTGTTGCACTATACAGTGTACCTGCAATTGGTTGTGGGTATACTATTATTTGTTGTATATTAGAATATACTGGAAACCTTCTATAGCTTGCTGTAGCTTTAAAATCTACACAAAAAAGACCAACTCTTCTTATGTAATAAGTAATTGGTGCTGTACTTGTATTTATAAGTACAGTTGTAGATAAGTCTTTTGAAGTTGCACTAGTAATATTAATCCAATTAGTTCCATCGGTAGAATATTGCCATTGATAATCAGAAAATGCTCTTGCAGCCTCAAATGCTTCTATAGAATCATTTATAATAGCAGAAGAACCCGAACAAATATTTAAAGTATTTGGAATCTTAATTAATCCTGCATGGCTGTCATTTAATGTGGTAGAATCCCAACACCAACGATACTGCCATTGCATATAGTAGTATGATTGAAATCCTGTTAAGTCTAATGCGCATGCAGTGCCTTCATATGCTGCATCATAGTTATCTGACCAATTTGTGCCTTTATGTGGCATTGTATTGTTGCCTAAACTTCCAATATCAATTGTTGTATATCTACCAGATGTTGGTACTTGATAATTACCATAACAAGAGCCATTCGAACAAGTTGTTTGACATGATCCATCATTATAATTCCAATTTACTTTATCAGAATTTAGAAACGAAACAAAATTGTCAGATTCAAATCCCTTCATTTGAATTTCTAAAATATCATTATTTGGATATGAACTCGTATCTACATATCCTGGGTCGCCTGGATAAGATGCATTGTTTGAATAATTAGTTATCCATGCACCACAAGTACTTGAAGCAGGAGCAGTGGTACCTACAACTTCACATCTTTGTTCGCAACTCCATTTTCCACTTCCTGTTGTACATGTATTGCAAGTTCCAGATGGGCACGTATTTGTTATATTGTATGATGCATTATTACCATTTGCTAATCCTGTTGATGATTTAAATTGAGCATGAACTCTAATCTCTAATCCATTTTCGGCACAAGCACCACCTGTATTTTGTATGGTACTTGTTGCTATATCAAATGCACGCATCATACCACGTTGCATTTTATAGTTTATTTTTATTTTTGGATTTTGTGCTTGCAATTGTATTGAATGCAAACTGCTATAAAACAGCAAAATAGATATAACAAGATATTTGTAAAATATATTCATAAGCAACTATGGTATTGTTAGTTAAGTAAAATTAACTAACTTATTAAAAGGTAAGTTGAATTTACCTAACTAGAAGTTGCATTTATAATTTCCTTATATTTTATTTAATATTAGATTAACAAAAATGTTAATTTATCACTTCAATATAGCTCTACTAATTACTAATTTTTGAATTTCTGATGTGCCTTCGCCTATTGTGCAAAGTTTTGAATCTCTATAGTGTTTCTCAACTGGGAAGTCTTTGATATATCCATAGCCACCAAATATTTGCACTGCTTCTGTAGCAACTCTAACTGCTACTTCTGATGCATAATATTTTGCATATGCTGATTCTTTATTGATATTTTCACCACGCATATACATATCTGCAGCTTGGTAAGTTAATAATGTAGCTGCTTCAATTTGTGTGTGCATTTCTGCTAACTTGAATGCTATTGCTTGAAATGTAGATATTGATTTACCAAATTGTTCTCTTTCTTTTGAATATTGTAATGCTGCTTCGTAAGCTCCAGTAGCAATTCCTAAGCTTAATGCTGCAATAGATATTCTTCCACCATCCAGTATTTTTAATGATTGTACGAAGCCATCGCCTACTTTTCCTAATACATTTTCTTTTGGCACTCTACAATCTTCAAATATCATTTCAGCAGTTTCTGAGCATCGCATGCCTAATTTATTTTCTTTTTTTCCTCCACTAAATCCTGGTGTTCCTCTTTCTACAACAAAGGCTGTCATTCCATGACTATCTAATAATTCTCCTGTACGAGCAATTACTACAGTAATATTGCTTGAAATACCGTGCGTAATAAAATTTTTAGTACCATTGATTACCCAATCGTCACCATCCTGATGTGCAACACATTTCATTCTTCCAGCATCTGATCCAGTATTAGGTTCTGTTAATCCCCAAGAACCAATCCATTCTCCTGAAGCTAATTTGGGTATATATTTATTTCTTTGTTCTTCGTTTCCAAATTTATATATATGATTTGTACATAATGAATTGTGTGCAGCAACCGACAACGTTAGAGAACCATCTACTTTTCCTAATTCAGTTAATGCTGTAATGTATTCAAAATATCCGAATCCTGAACCTCCGTATTGTTCTGGAATCACAATACCCATCAAACCTAATTCTCCTAATTTTCTTAATGTCTCAACAGGAAAATGTTGCGTTTCATCCCATTCTAATACATAAGGTTTTATATTCTTTTCTGCAAAATCTCTAATCGTTTGAGTAATTAATACCTGATTTTCGGTCTGATTAAAATCCATTGAAATAAATTTTTGACGAATGTAAGTATTTTTCTAGATATAAGCAATTATCATTTTAGAATATCAAACAATAAATATAGATTTGTAATTATAAAATAGTACATATGCAACATGATGAGCAAGTAAATTATTTATTTTTTAATTATTTTGGAGAGAAAGCAGTATATATAGAACAATTAGCTGCTGCTGGCTCTGATAGAATTTATTTTAGAGTAAAATCATTGCATTATTCTGCTATTGCTTGTTATGGAAGTGACAGTAAAGAGAATCTTACATTTATTCATCATGCACAACATTTTAAACAACAACAATTATCAGTACCACAAGTATATTGCCACACAGATGATTTTCTTTATTACCTACAAGAAGATTTAGGAAATACAAGTCTATATGATATTATCAGAAAAGTAGGTGTTACTGAAAATGTAGAACAACTTTATAAAAAAGCAATAGATGGCTTAATTGATTTGCAAATTAAAGGTGCAATCGATTTTAATTTTGATTCATGTTACCCAATTAAATCTTTTGATAAAAGTTCTATGTTTTGGGATATGAATGCCTTTAAATATTACTTTGTAAGAATGGCAAAAATTCAGTTTAATGAAGTAGAACTCAATAAAGATTTTCATGCACTTTGTGATGAATTATTAAAGGAAAAGAATCTATATTTTATGTATCGTGATTGTCAAGCACGTAACATTATGATACATGAAGATAAACCATATTTTATAGATTTCCAAGGTGGAAGAAAAGGCGCACCACAATACGATTTAGCATCATTATTATGGCAAGCTGGTGCAAAAATTCCTATGGAAAAAAGAATTGAATGGTTGGATTACTATATACAAAAACTATCTAATTACATTAACATAAATAAACAAGAATTTAAAGAAAGGTATTATGGCTTTGTATTGATAAGAATGTTGCAAGTATTAGGTGCCTACGGATTTAGAGGATTGATTGAAAAGAAGCCACATTTCATTGAGAGTATTATTCCAGCGCTTGAAAATATAAAATGGTTTTTAGATAATAGATTGTTTCCAATTGAATTAAAGGAACTAGAAAAAACATTATATATATTAATAGAGTCAGACTTATTTACTAATGAATTAAAGAAATATCCTAAGAATTCTCCATTAAGTATTGAGATAAATAGTTTTTCGTTTAAAAGAGCCATTCCTGAAGACAAATCTGGAAATGGTGGTGGATTTGTATTTGATTGCAGAGGAATATTAAATCCAGGCAGGTATGAACCATATAAAAACCAACATGGAAAAGACAAGGAAGTGATAGATTTCTTAGAACAAAAGACTAAAGTAAAAGACTTTTTAGAAAATGTCTGGAGAATTATAGATATAAATATTGAAGACTATATTGCTAGAAATTTTGAACATTTACAAATTAATTTTGGATGTACAGGTGGACAACATCGAAGTGTATATTGTGCTGAACAAACAAAAAAATATATAGAAAGTAGATATCCAGTTAAAGTAACGATAAGACATATTGAACGTGAAATGAATGGTCAATACATTTAATAGCTATTCGCAATAAAAAATTAATATTCATTTCTAAAAAATAACCTATCTTTGTAATGGGCAAGTCTTATACGACCAGCTCCTGGCAAACCCTCCAGGGTCGGAAGGCAGCAAAGGTAGTCGGTTGTAGCGGTGCGATGTAAGTAACTTGCCTTTTTTATTTTTCAAAAAAACAATTATCATGTCAAATATTCTTTTTATACTTCAAGCAGCTCAAGGAGGTTCACAAACATTTACACTTATTATGTTTGGATTGATGTTTGTCGTATTTTATTTTTTCCTAATCAGACCACAATCTAAAAAAGCAAAAGAACAAGACAACTTTATTGCAAACTTAAAAGTAGGCGATAAAATTGTAACTATTGCAGGTATACATGGCAAAATTGTTGCCATAAACGAAGCAGACAATACTTTCTCAGTACAAGTTGATAGCACTACTAAAATGAAAATAGAAAGAAGTGCAGTATCTCTTGAAATGAGTAAAAAAGCACAAGAAAACAGTGCAGCTTAATTCAAAATAATATGCTAAAAGTTGGCATCACTGGTGGAATAGCTAGTGGCAAAACAACAGTTTGTTACTTATTTGAAAAATTATTTCAAACACCAATCTATTTTGCAGACACAAGAGCAAAAGAAATTATTGAAAAAAATGATGTAGTCAAAAATAATATTATTGAACTCTTTGGAGAGCAAGCCTATATCAACAACCAATACAATAGAAAATTTATTGCATCAAAAGTATTTGAAGATAAGTCTTTACTACAACAACTCAATCAGATTGTACATCCAGCTGTATTTGAAGATGCGCAACAATTTTTCTTTAACCATCAAAAAGATGAATATATATTGTATGAATCTGCCATAATGTTTGAGAGTAAAAGTAATTTACTAATGGACAAGATAATACTTGTTAATGCATCCAAAGAACTTAGAATTGAAAGAGCAATAAAAAGAGACACATTAAATAGGAAAGAAATTGAACAACGCATCAATAGTCAGATTACTTTTGAAGCTATTCAAGAAAAATGTGACTATATTATACAAAATGATGGTAACATAAATTTAGAATCTCAGATTATTACAATTCATCAAGAAATATTAAATTCAACAAAGAAAAAATAAAAGTTTATGTCAGAAGAAATTATAGATGTATTAATTATAGGTGCTAGACCAGCAGGATACACAGCCGCCATTTATGCAGCAAGAGCAAACTTAAAACCTGTTTTATATACTGGACTTGAGCCAGGTGGACAATTAATGATTACAACAGATGTAGAAAATTATCCTGGATATCCAAATGCAATAACAGGACCAATGATGATGGCAGATTTTCAGAAGCAAGCTGAGAGAATGGGAACAGACATTAGATTTGGTGTTGCAACAAAGGTTGATTTTTCTGGCGATATTCATCAAGTATGGATTGATGATGAGAAAATAATTAAAGCTAAAACTGTAATTATTGCAACTGGTGCAAAAGCAAAATGGCTAGGCATTCCATCTGAAACAAGACTAAATGGTGCTGGTGTTTCTGCTTGCGCAGTTTGCGATGGTTTCTTTTATAAAGATAAAGAAGTAGCTATTGTTGGCGCTGGTGATACAGCTTGCGAAGAAGCCTTGTATCTATCTAAACTTTGTCCAACTGTACACATGATAGTAAGACGTGATGAAATGCGTGCATCGAAAATTATGCAAGACAGAGTAAAAAATGCACCAAATATCAAAATATATTGGAATAGTGAAACGGATGAAATACTTGGAGAAAAAAAGGTAGAAGCTGTACGATTAAAAAATATCAAAACACAAGAACTAACTGAAATAAAAGTTGAAGGATTTTTTGTAGCAATTGGACACCAACCTAATTCAGCTATTTTTAAAGAATATCTAGAAACTGATGAAGCTGGCTATCTTATTACTATTGAAGGTAGTACAAAAACTAAAGTTGCTGGCGTATTTGCCGCAGGCGATGTTCAAGACAAAATATATAGACAAGCTGTAACATCTGCTGGCTCTGGTTGTATGGCAGCATTGGATGCAGAAAGATATTTAGCAGAACATGGTTGTTAAATGACTATTGACAAATACAAATTAGAATTGTAACTTAAAAGAAAAAAATATGGGAATTTTATTATGGATTATCTTCGGATTGATAGCAGGTGTTTTAGCTAAAGTAATAATGCCAGGCAAAGACCCAGGTGGTTGGTTTATTTCAATTCTTTTAGGTATTGCTGGTGCATTTGTTGGTGGTTTTGTAGGCACAAGACTTGGCATAGGCTCTGTTGATGGATTTAATCTACAAAGTTTCGCTATTGCAGTTGTAGGTGCATTAGGTATCTTAGGTGTATATAGATTAGTCAAAAAATCATAGTACAAAATTTTCAAGTAATTTTATAATTCTACTTGCTGTACAGTTGTAGCTGAGTATTTTATTTTTCTTATAATGATATTTTATAATCATGATCATTAAATCTATTTGCATATATATAACTACTATCTAAGTAATCAATAGCAGAGCATAATAATAAATTTATTTTTTTATCTTTATAATAATTATGACTAAATATTTTACTTACATGCTTTTGCTTTCATTTTTCATATTATCATGTAAAAAGAAAAATGAAATAGATTTTAATAACACACATTGGAATACAAAATTTAGATTTGATGGTTTTACTTTTTTTGCAGAAAAAGAATTACAACTTAATGCTGATAAAACTTGCTTAGATATTGGTATGGTAGATACGACATATGGCACATGGTCATCAGATACTAAGAAAATTTACATTACACTACAAGACAACACCACTATCGAAGCTAGAATAATTACACAAGATAGCTTGAGTGGTTTTAGAACCAACAATAGTGTAACTGGACAATGGTTAGCAACTAAACAATAACTATTGGCAAAATTAAAAACAATATATGTTTGTCAAGAATGTGGCACCACATCACCAAAATGGATGGGAAAGTGCAACAATTGCAATGCGTGGAATACTTATGTAGAAGAAATTGTAGAGTCTACACCAAAAAATGTTGTACATAAAAAAAACAACACAGCACCACAATTGATTGAAACCATACAAGCAGAAGCAAGACCACGTATACAATTAGCAGACCAAGAATTAAATAGAGTTTTAGGTGGAGGAATTGTTCAAGGTTCTTTGGTATTAATTGGTGGCGAACCTGGAATTGGCAAATCAACGCTTTTGTTGCAAGATGTATTGCAAACTAAAAACTTAAAAACACTTTATGTTTCTGGTGAAGAAAGCGAAAGTCAAATAAAAATGCGTGCTGAGCGTATAGCAAGCATCAACAAAGATATTTATATCTATACTGAAACTGATGCTGAATCTATAATACAACAAATGCAACAAATACAACCAGACATTGTAGTTATAGATTCTATACAAACGATACAAACTGCGTTGTTAGATTCTGCACCAGGAAGTGTTGCACAAATTAGAGAATCTACATACTTATTACAACAATATGCAAAAAAACACCATGTTCCAATTTTTATTGTTGGACATATTACTAAAGATGGTGTAATTGCTGGTCCTAAATTATTGGAGCATATTGTAGATTGTGTTTTACAATTTGAAGGCGATAGAAATTATAATTATAGAATAATTAGAACTATAAAAAATAGATTTGGTTCTACAGCAGAATTGGGCATTTATGAAATGCAAAGTTCAGGTTTGCGTGCCGTTAGCAATCCATCTGAGTTGTTGATTACGGAAAGAGAAGATGAAGTAAGTGGCGTGGCTATTGCAATAACTATGGAAGGCAATCGTGCAATGCTTATAGAAGTACAAGCATTAGTATCTTCTGCTGTGTATGGCACACCACAGCGTAGTAGCACTGGCTATGACCTGCGTAGGTTGAATATGATATTGGCTGTTTTAGATAAAAGATGTGGTTTTAGATTTGGCAGTAAAGATGTTTTTTTGAACATTGCAGGTGGTTTGAAAATAGATGATCCAAGTGCTGATTTGGCAGTAGTTGCTGCCTTACTTTCATCGTATGATGATATTGCTTTGAGTAATGAAATTTGTTTCAGTGGAGAAGTTGGTCTGAGTGGAGAAATTCGTGCTGTAAATAAAATTGATATTAGAATTGCTGAAGCTGCAAAATTAGGATATAAAAATATTTATATATCAAAATACAATCATAAAATTGAACCAAACACATCAAAAATTAGACTATCAAAAACGGTGTTAGATTTTTATAAAAGTCTATTTTAATAAATAAGTAGATTACTACTAAAAAAATTATTACTTTAGTTATATGTTCTTAACCACAATAGAATACCTAACTGACGTATATCGTTTATTCTACCCAAAATTGTGTGGTGCGTGCAACACAGCATTGTACAAAGGCGAACAACATATTTGTTTTGTATGTAGCAATAATTTGCCATTCACTGATTTTGAAAAACTAAAATCAAATCCTGTTGAGAAAGTATTTCAAGGTAGAATAGATGTAGCATTTGCAACATCATTATTATATTTTTCTCGTAGTACAAAAACTCAAAATATTCTACACCAGATAAAATATAACAATAGAAAACAACTTGCTATCTATCTTGGAAATTTACTTGGAGAAAGAATAAAATCAACACACGAACAATTAAACTTTGATGTTATTATTCCTGTTCCATTGCATCCAAAAAACTACAAATAAGAGGCTACAATCAAAGTAGTTACATTGCCAAAGGCATAGCCGAAGCCTTAAATATTCCTGTTGCCGAACACATTATTAAAAGAAAAATAAATACAGCAACACAAACTAAAAAAACAAGAGTAGAACGTTGGCAAAACATTAATAATGCATTTGAATTGAATAAAAAAATAAAACTAAATTACAATCATATATTATTAGTTGATGATGTACTAACAACTGGAGCAACCATCGAAGCCTGTGCTAATAGTTTAAATTCTAAACAAAACTTAAAAATCAGTGTTGCAACCTTAGCTATGGCAATTTAATCTTATATTTGTTACATGTTGAAGTCAATTAAATTTTATATCGTTTTTATATTTATTGCAGGCGTATTTTTTGTCTCATGCAAGAAAGATAAATTCAACACAGTTGATTTGGTTCAGTTTTCAAATGATACACTAAAATTTGACACTATATTTACAACATTAGGTTCTACCACAAAGCTACTTACAATTGTAAATCCACACAAAGAGAAAATAATAATAGATGAACTAAGTATTGCATCTTCATCATTATTTAGAATAAATGTAGATGGCGATACAGGAAGAATTTTTAATACTATTGAGATTCCTGCAAAAGATAGTATTTATGTTTTTGTCGAATTAACTATAAATCCGAATAGTGAAACATTACCTTATATTGTTTTAGATTCCATACTATTAAAATTAAATAATAAACAACAAAAAGTAATGCTACAAGCATATGGACAAAATGCACATTTCTACGATAATGAAATCATTGGTACCAACACAATTTGGAATAATGATTTACCATATGTAATTTTAAATACACTGTTGATTGATGCTGGTGCATCACTTACTATAAATGCTGGAACTACAGTTTATTTTGGTGGCAATGCATCTATGATTGTAAAAGGAAACTTAACTATAAATGGCAACAACGATACTTCTGAAGCTGTACTTTTTAGAGGCTACAGATTAGATAAAGATATTAATGGTACGTTATATGATAAATATCCTGGACAATGGTTAGGTCTCTTTTTTTTAAGAGGAAGTACAGGAAATATTAATAATTTTAATTTAAGAAATTCATACTACGGATTGAATGTTGGCAACATAGAAACTACTGATGATGATGCACAAAATTTAGCCTCATTACAAAATGCAACGTTGAGCAATGGTGCAAATATTATACTTAAGAACAGTAAAATTTACAATAATTCATTTTATGGAATATTTGGATTTCTGAGTACCATTATTGGAGAAAATATTTTGTGTTATGGCGCTGGTACAAATGCAGTTGGCTTATATTATGGTGGACACTATCAATTTACAAATTCGACATTCTTTGCTGGCAATAATCCATATATTTCGCATTCTAAAACACCAGTATTTTATTTCAATAATTTCTTTTCTTACAGCAGCACAGCACCATCATTATTCGCAGATTCATCATTAGCTATCATTAATAATAGTATTATATATGGCACATTGGACGAAGAAGTATTCACAGATGAAGACACAGACAATCCAAATAAGCTTTATTATCAATTTCTAAATTCTTGTATCAAAACTAAGGCGACAAATATTAATGCCAATACTAATTATACCAATTGTATTAGCAATGATCCAAAGTTTGAAAATATTGGTAAATTTAATTTCCAATTACAAAATGGTTCGCCTTGCATAGATGCAGGGAACAATAGTATTGTATATCCATTAGTAGATATAAAAGGCAATACAAGAGTAGGTAATGTAGATATTGGTGTGTACGAAAAACAATAATGGCTTTGCAAAAAATTAAAAACGCAATACAACAATTAATATATTCATTTCCTGTGCAATTACTAATACTGCACATAAAGAAATATGCAATATTTAATTTGGTATGGATAGTATTGTTTCTTACTGTTACACAACAATTCGGAAAAAAATTTGGTGTCCATTTATTATTGCTTGACCCAACCTACTTAAATGATGTAAATGTATATAGTTTCTATTTTATTGGCTTAGCAATGGGTGGATTCATTATGGCTTGGAATATTAGTGTCTATATTCTAAATTCATATAGATTTGAATTTTTAGCTTGCATTTCAAAACCATTTGTAAGATTTTCATTTAATAATTTTATTATTCCTGCATCTTTTACTATTCTATACATTATTTGTATTTATAAATACCAACGCATACAAAACCTTGAAGATACTTCTAGAGTAATATCATTCATTATTGCATTGTTATTAGGCAACATAAGTATTGTATTAGTGTACACTATATATTTCATATATTTTACTGAAGATGTAAAATCATTTTTGAGTAGAATTACTGAAAAAACAAAAGAACAATTACTTAAAAAAAATATTAATATAGATTTTATCTATGATGCCAAAGACTTTGCCGAAGATAGAAAATGGTTAGTACTAAACTATTGGCACTATCCTTGGAAATTTAATAAAGTAAGAAGCATACCAATTTATGACAAAGGTTTAATTAATGAGGTATATTATTTGCACCATAGGAATGCATTTGTTATCATTTTTGTAAGTATAAATATATTAATTTCTTTAGGCTACTTATTAGAAAATCCATTCTTTAGAATTCCAGCAGGAAGCACACTATTTTTAATATTTACAATATTTATTGTATTCTTTACAATATTTACATTTTGGTTTAGAGGATGGCGAACAATTGCACTAATAACATTTATTGCAGTTTTAAATATATTTACAAAATATAATATCATAGATGGTAGTCATCAATTCTATGGTTTAGATTATAGTAAGAAAATAGAGTACAATGACCAAAAAGTACAAACACAAACTACAAGAGCAGGAATACTAAACGATATAAAACAAACTGAAGCTATTCTAAACAATTGGAAGAATAAAAATAAAACCATACAGAAACCAAAATTAATTATTGTTAATGTTGGTGGCGGTGGTTCAAAGGCTGCCTATTGGACTTTTAAGGTTGCGCAAGAATTGGACAAGATAACTAATAATACATTTTTCAACAGAACTGCATTGATATCTGGAGCTTCTGGTGGAATGCTAGGCATAGCATATTATCGTGAATTATTTCTACAAAGTCAAAGTAATAAAGAAATACATTTGGCTGATAAAAAATACTTAGACAATATTGGAAAAGATTTATTGAATGGCGTAACTACCTCGATAGCAATGAACGACATTTTTCTTCCTTTTAGAAAAATAGAATATGAAAATCACAAATACAAAAAAGATAGAGCTTACATGTTTGATAAAGAATTTAATGAGAATACAGAAAACGTTCTAAATAAAAAACTATCAGCATATAAACAACCAGAAAGAAATGCACAGATACCTATGATGATAATTGGCTCTACCATTATCAACGACCAAAAGATGATGTACCTATCGCCACAACCTATCAAATATCTACTAAAACCATACATCGCTTCCAACCAAACTATCAATGAATATATTGGAATTGATGCTATTGAGTTTAATACATTATTTAAAAATTCTGGAGCAGCAAACATAAATGTTGTAAGTGCCTTGCGTATGAATGCAACATTTCCATATATCTTTCCTGCTGTAAGTTTGCCAACAAAACCAGAAATTAAAGCTATGGACGCTGGTTTTCGTGACAACTTTGGCTATTTAGTAACTACCAGATTTATGTCATCATTACAAAAGTGGATAGAAGAAAATACATCAGGTGTAATTGTTGTTACCATAAAAGTAGATGACAAATCTAAAGATTATTCTGCTTTTGAAACTAAAACATATATTGGCGAATTGTTGGCACCTATAGGTGGAATTTATTCGAATATGCTATTCCTACAGTATTACAATGCTGACCAAAATTTTGCAACACTATATAATGACTACAAAACAAATATCAACTTTATAGATTTTACATACAAACCATCTAAAAAAGATGCAGCTGCTTCACTTAGTTTACACTTAACGAATAAAGAAAAAATGGATATTCAACAATCTTTTTATAGTGAATACAATCAAAAAATGAAACAACGATTTTTAAACCTATTATATTAAAATTTATTTAATTGTAAGGTTATATTTATATACTTATATTTGTGAAAATTTTTAATCATGAAGAAGATATTTTTATCAATACTTATTATTTCAAGCCTTAGTACATTTGCTGTAGAAAAAGGCGATTTCCATGTTAATGTAACAACGAACTTAGGACATCATCAATACATTGGTGGCGTAGGAACAAAATCTGGCGGACTTGGGTTTGTGCCAGGTGTTACTGTAAACATGGATTTTGCAGTAAGTCCATATTTTAGTTTAGGTGGTTGGTTTACTTTCGCTGGCAAAAATATGGTGGTGATTTGTATAAATACAAATATTTTGGAATTGGCACAAGAGGTGTTTTTCACTTATATCAATTAATTTCAGAAAAAGGTAATGCAAAATTAGATGCTGATAAATTTGATGTATACATTCCTTTAGCAATTGGTGGTGGTTTCAAATTAAAAGACAAAAACTATGCTGGAGATAAATTTAGAGGTGGTGCTATTGTTGGTGCTGGTGTAGGCATTACGTACTATTTTGTAGAACATATTGGTGCAAACTTAGAAGCTGGTTAAAACGAAGCATCTTACGGAAAAATTGGTTTAGCATTCAAATTCTAATCTAGAATCTAATCTTTATATAATAAAAACCATCTCAAATTGAGATGGTTTTTTCGTTTTTAATATGCACAATGATATTAATTATCACCATCAATTATTGATTTTACCATCATAAAAAACTTCTTTCCTTCTTCTGCTTGTGCTTTAGGAATTTTCACTTCTATTGGTGCATTGTATGGCACATTATTCAGGTATTTTGTATTTCCGTCAATACCAATTTTAATATCTGCATCCATATCAAAAGTTCCAGCACTTTCAAAAGAGATGTATTTCAAACTTTTAAGTGGAAAATACTTATACTCTTTTTTACTTCCAGTAAAGCCTTGTACATCAATATAGAAAATACCTTTGCTTGTAATAATTAATTCATCTCTGAAAAACTTAAACGCAGCCACGATAGATTCATTTTCTGATAAGAAAGGTTTTACCAAATCTGATTGGCTGTTAATGTCTGCATGTCCTGCTAATTTGCTAAATAGTCCCATTTTAATATATTTTTTTCAAATATAGCAAACAAAACTTGCTTCATATATTATTTTAATATAAATAATATATACTATACAACTTCTAATTCAGCAATGGGTTCATCTTTTTCAACTTTCAAGTTATTAATGATGAATTCTTGCCTGCTTGGCGTATTTTTTCCCATGTAATATTCTAGCAATTGCTCAATACTTTGATTTTGTTTGAGTACCACAGGCTCTAATTTTATATTATCATTGATAAATTCTTCAAACTCTGATGGTGAAATTTCGCCTAAGCCTTTGAATCTTGTGATTTCTGGCTTGCCTTTTAGTTTTTGTATCGCTTGTTGTTTTTCTTGTTCAGAATAACAGTAAATTGTTTCCTGTTTGTTACGTACTCTAAACAATGGTGTTTCAAGAATGTACAAATGTCCTTTTTTTACCAAATCTGGAAAAAACTGCAAGAAGAATGTCATTAATAACAACCTAATGTGCATGCCATCTACGTCTGCATCAGTTGCAATAATAACATGGTTGTATCTCAAATTATCTATATCTTCTTCTATGTTTAATGCATGTTGCAACAAGTTAAATTCTTCGTTTTGATACACTATTTTTTTTGTTAAACCATAACAATTCAAAGGCTTTCCACGCAAGCTAAACACAGCTTGTAATTCTGGATTTCTTGCTTTTGTAATAGAACCAGATGCAGAATCACCTTCAGTAATAAACAACATAGAATCTCTATATTTTTCATTTTTTTCATCCGTGTAATGTACTCTACAATCTCTTAGTTTTTTGTTGTGCAAGTTGGCAGATTTTGCTCTTTCATTAGCCAATTTTCTAATGCCACTCAAATCTTTTCTTTCTCTTTCAGATTGCTGAATTCTTTTCAACAAAGCATCTGCAACAGCTTGATTTTGATGTAAGAAATTATCTAATTTTGATTTTACAAAATCATTGACAAAAGATTTTAACGTTGGGCCATCAGGTAGCCACATATTTTGCGAACCTAATTTCGTTTTAGTTTGAGATTCAAATACTGGCTCTTGAACTTTTACTGCAATGGCACCTACAATTGCTTGTCTAATATCTGATGCTTCAAATTGTTTTTTATAAAACTCACGTAATGTTTTTACAATGGCTTCTTTAAATGCTTGTAAATGCGTACCACCTTGTGTAGTGTATTGTCCATTCACAAACGAATAATATTCTTCGCCATATTGGTTACCATGTGTTAATGCAATTTCTATGTCTTCATCTTTCAAATGAATAATTGGGTATCTTAGCTCTGACTCATTCGTTTTCTTTGCCAACAAATCTTTTAAACCTTCTTTCGATACAAATTTTTTATTATTAAAAGTAATGGTTAGTCCAGCATTTAGGTACGCATAATTCCATAATTGTTCATCAACAAACTCTTCTACATAATTAAAATTCTTAAAAATAGTATCATCTGCTACAAATGTAAATGTTGTACCATTTCTATCATTTGTTTTTTCTATTTTAGAATCTTTAGTCAGATTACCTACATTAAATTCTGCTGCTTTTTTTTCACCATCACGCACAGATTCTACTTTAAAATATGTAGATAAAGCATTTACTGCTTTAGTACCGACACCATTCAAACCAACAGATTTTTGAAATGCACGCGAATCATATTTTCCACCTGTATTTATCTTCGAAACACAATCAATTACAGCACCTAATGGAATACCACGACCAAAGTCTCGTACAGTTACAGTTCTATCTTTTATGATAACTTCTATTTGTTTGCCAAAGCCCATTACGTGTTCATCAATAGCATTATCTATAATTTCTTTCAATAAAACATACACACCATCATCTGGTGAAGCACCATCGCCTAATTTTCCAATATACATTCCTGGTCTTAAGCGTATATGTTCTTTCCAATCTAAGGTTCTAATATTGTCTTCGGTGTATTGTACTTCTGCCATGTTCGTTTTCTTTTATGCAAATGTATTTTTTAGAATTAGAAAACAAAGATACAATTATCCACAAACATCATAATAATGTATAGACATTGGAAAATAATTAAAAAATGATATCTTTGGTATATGGATATTCAATTAATTAAGAAATTGATTCAACTCGTAAATGATAATAATGTTGGCGAATTGAAAATCAAGGAAGGTGATTTTAAAATTGAAATTACCCACAAAGATTTTGTGAAACAACAAAACATAACAGCAACAACATCTGTTCCAAGTAGTACAGTTGTGGCAACACCAACTATGGTTGAAAGTAACAATACTACACCAAAGGCAAACGAAAGTGTTGTAGCTGATAATGTAAAAACAATTAAATCACCCATGATAGGCACATTTTATCGTTCCTCAGATCCAGATAAAGAGCCATTTGTAAAAGTTGGCGATAAAATAAAAGTTGGCGATGTACTTTGCATCATCGAATCGATGAAACTATTTAACGAAATAAAAAGTGATGTAAGTGGAAAAATAGTGAAAGTAATGGCAGACAATGCACAAGCTGTTGAGTACGACCAAGCTATATTCTTAATTGAATAAGAAGCCTATACATGAACAAAAAAACTTTAGTTTTAGGCGCAAGTCCAAAATCTGATAGATATAGTTTTAAAGCAGTAATGTTATTGCAAAAAAATGGACATGATGTTGTTCCGTTAGGCTTTGAGCATGGCACTATTGGCAATGCAGAAATTATTACCAATTGGGAAAATTATAATGATATTGATACAATAACACTCTACTTAAACCCTAATAGACAAAAGCAATATTACAATTATATTGTAGAGCAAAAACCCAAAAGAGTAATCTTTAATCCAGGTACTGAAAACGATGAATTAGAACAACTTCTAATAAAAAATAACATTACATACTTAGAAGCATGCACATTGGTGCTACTCACAACTGGACAATATTAATCTTCCAATTCTTGTCTTTCAGTAAGCATTAATAACATTTGCCATCTTTGGTTTGTAACCATTGATGGATAATGTACTATCTTTATATACAAAATAAAAAAATGAATATTATTATTGATAAATTAAATATAATACAATTTGCAAACTGTTTGTTGGCTACAAGCCAACAACGGCAAATACTCTCGCCCGTGTTGGTGTTATCGCTTATGCGTAGCAAATAGCATATGCAAGCGTCGCCTATCACAATAGTTTTTATGTTCTACTTTTCAACTAGTATTAGTACAATGTCATTAAGTAATGGAAATAAACCATTAAAAATATAAAAATGAATATAACAACAGACACATACTTTATATTATTCCATCAATTCTAAAAGTATTACATTTTCGATATGATAGGTATGTGGAAACATATCTACAGCTTGTGCTTGTACATTTTTGTATGCCGTATTTAATAATTGAATGTCTCTTGCTTGTGTAGCTGGATTGCAACTAACATACACAATTTTCTTTGGCAAGGCTACCAACAATGTTTCTATAACTTTTTCGTGCAAGCCAGCTCTTGGTGGATCTAATATTACAACATCTGCCTTTGGATGTTGTTCTAAAAAATGCTCGTCTAATATTTTTTCTACTGTGCCAACATAAAAAGTTGCATTGTCAATTTTGTTTAAACTTGCGTTTTCTGTAGCATCTACTATAGCATCTTCAATTTGCTCAATACCAATTACCTGTTTGCACTGATTGGCTAAATACAATGCAATGCTTCCTGTGCCACAATACAAATCATACACAATATCTGTGTGCTTCAATTGTGCAAATTGTACCACAACATCATACAAATTTTCTGCTTGATAACTATTGGTTTGAAAAAATGATTTTGTACTTATCTTATATTGTATGTTCTTCAGTTGCTCAATAATAAATGGTCTTCCATTAAAGTTAATCACTTCTTGATCAAATATGGTATCGTTATTTTTTGTATTGATAATATAATTTAATGAAGTAATGAACGGAAAATTATTTAAGATATGCTGCATCATTTGCTGTATATTTTCTTGCTGATGTGCTGCAAAACATACAGTAACCATCCATTCATTTGTTTTTGTATTTCTAATGATTAAGTTTCTCAAAAAACCTTCATTCGTTTTCAGATTACAAAATGAAAAATCATTTTGTAAGGCAAATTGAAAAATACTGTTTCTGATTTCATCAGCAGTTTTGTGTTGCAAAAAGCAAGCATCAATATGCAATACTGAGGCAAAACTTCCAGCAACATGAAATCCAAGTGCTCTCCTATCAAAACTTTCTTCACTTTGAATTTGCTCATCTGTTAGCCAAGCTCTATCCGAAAAAGTATATTCCATTTTATTTCTGTAATAGAATGTTGGATTTGCACCTAAAATGGGTAATGTATTTTCTATTTCTGCTCTACCTATTTTCTTTAATACTTCAACTACAATTTGTTGTTTAAAAGCTAATTGTTTTTCGTAGGCAACGTTTTGCCAATAACAACCACCACATGTACCAAAATGTGTACACACTGATTCTATTCTGTCATCAGACTTTTTTACATATTTATTAATTTGTGCAATGGCATAATCTTTCTTTTTCTTCTTAATTTTTGTATCAACAACATCTCCAGGAATGGCTTTTTCTACAAAATAAATCAAACCATCATGCTTGGCAATGCCTCTTCCTTCGGCAGCTATTTTTTCGATAGTTAATTCTACATTTGGATATTTCTTCTTCATTAGTTGTTAAAAATAATTAATAGTAGGCATTTGATTTGAAAAACTTTGCCTAATCAGCAAAAAAAAACTATATTTCGTATAATTTAGAACAAAGATTATGCATAAAATTTTACTACTAAACACTTTATTACTTCTAAGCACTGTAATTTACGCACAAGATGAAGTTCTTTTTACGATTGACGACACAGAAGTGAAACGCAGTGAGTTTGAAAATATATATAAGAAAAATAACTATAATGGTAAAGAAGATTTTAGCAGAACTTCCATTGAAAATTATTTAGACTTATACATCAATTTTAGACTAAAAGTAAAAGAAGCAAACAGTTTAGGCTATGCACAAAATGATAAATTTAGAGATGAATTTGCTGTGTATGAGCAACAATTGTTGAACAGTTATGTAGACAAAGAAGTGTTGGATAAAATCATTGAACAAGAATATAATCGTTCTAAAAAAGATGTAGAACTGAGTCATATTTTCTTTGCTGTTACTAATGATTCAACAAAATTGACAGCAGAAAAAAAAGCAAAAGACATCTATCAAAAAATAAAAAGCAATCAACTTAGTTTTGATGAAGCAGCAAAAATATCTGATGATGCGAACACCAAATTTGTAAAAGGAAATTTAGGCTGGTACAATGCATATCAAATTGCATTACCTGAAATTGAAGATATTGCCTATCAACTTGAGCCAGGACAAATTGCAGAGCCAATACTTACAAAATATGGTTGGCATATAATAAAACTAAATAATACTAGAACAGCAAGACCAACATTGAAAGTTGCTATCATCAAAAAGTTCTTACCACTTAATGGCACAAAAGACGACCACCAAGCACTACAAGATACCATGAAAATGATTGCTAAAATGTATCAAGATGGTGTGCCTTTTGAGCAATTAGTAACAAAATATAGCGAAGATGAAAATACAAAAACTTTTGGAGGAAAACTAGATTGGTTTGGCATCAATACATTTGCACCTGAATTTGAAGAGGCAGCTTATAGTATAAAAAATATTGGCGATATTTCTGAGCCTGTGCTAACAAAATCTGCATGGTACATCATAAAAAAAGTAGATGAAACAAAACCACAAACTTTTGAAGAAAGCAAATCAGTATTAAAAACAAAATTGCAAAATTCTGCCTTGTATGAAATGGCATTAACAGATTTCGTAAATGATAAAAAAGCAACTTATGGTTATGTTGCAAACAATAAAAATATTGCATTGTTCAAAAAATACATGGCAAGATTTATTGGAGATTATTCTTTTAAATACAAAGACACATTTCCAAACTTAGTATTATATAAAATTGGTAATGTAGATTACGATCAAAATAAAATTGGCAGTGGAATAGAGAAAATATACTACACATTAAATACAAAACAAGGCACAAATAGACTAGATGCACTTTTTGATGAAGTATTAAAAAATAATATTGTAAGTAGATATAAAGAAGATATACAGCAGAACAATATTGAATATAAGAATTTAATTCAAGAATATAGAGATGGCATTATGATATTTGATATATCTGAACAAAAAATTTGGAATAAAGCATTGGAAGATAGCATTGGTGTAAGAAATCATTATGAGCAAAATAAAGAAAAATATATAAAGCCATCAACCATAAAAGAAAGAACTGTGCAGTTAAACAATTCTAAAAATGCCAAAAAAATATATAAAACATTGTTGGAAGATCCAAATATAAATTCAAATGTTTTGCAAGACAAACTTTCTGTGATGAAAGAAACAAGTCCAGTTATTACTAAAGAAATATCTAATTCTAAAAACGCAGTTTCTGTACAAAAACCTAAAAAAACAGACAATACATACACAATTAAACAATATTATCAATACTCGCCAGAAAAAACCAAAGATTTTGAAGAATGTAGAGGTTATGTTATTGCAGACTATCAAGAAAAATTAGAAAAGGAATGGATTGATAATCTAAAAGTTAAATATCCAGTCAAAATCAATCAAGATATCTTAAATAAGCTAATTAAAAAATAAAAAATTACATTAAAATACACTAAAATGCTATTTTTGCACCATGATAAATAAAATAATCTGTTGGACTCTGTGTGGCTTTCTTTCATTACAATTGGCTGTTGCTCAAAATGGAATCGTTTTAGATAAAATTGATGCCATTGTTGCAGACAAAATTATTCTAAAATCTGATATAGAAAATCAGATGGAGATTATGAACTTACGTGGCGAAGAAGAGGCAGAAAATAAATGTGATTTAATGTATCAAATGATATTTAATAAAATACTGACGATACAAGCAGAAAGAGATAGCTTGCCTGTTGGCGATGCGGAAGTAGAAGATGAATTGGATAGAAAGATAAACTATTTCGTATCAATGGCTGGTTCTGTGCAAGCATTTGAAGAACATTACAAAAAAAATATTGAGCAAATAAAAGATGATTTCAGAGATGATATCAGAGAACAATTGTATGCCAACCAAATGCGTCAGAAAATTGTTGGCGAAATAAAAGTAACACCATCTGAAGTAAAATCATTCTTTGAAAATTTAGATACAGAAGATGTACCATACTTTAATGCAGAAGTAGAATTATTACAAATAGTAGTAAAACCAAAAGTAAGTGAAGAACAAAGACAAATTGCATTAAATAAAATAAAAGCTATAAAAAGTGAATTAGATGCAGGCGAAAGCTTTGAACTAAAAGCAAGTTTATACTCAGAAGATTTAGGTTCTGCACAAGAAG
Organism: Sphingobacteriales bacterium; assembly: GCA_016699615.1. Taxonomy (NCBI): domain Bacteria; kingdom Pseudomonadati; phylum Bacteroidota; class Sphingobacteriia; order Sphingobacteriales; species Sphingobacteriales bacterium. The sequence continues at coordinate 890,300 of CP064984.1, forward strand.
GTGGAGATTTAGGTTGGGCTACACGTGGCTCTTTTGTAAAAGAATTTGAAGCAGTAGCATTCAAACTTAAACCAAATGAAATTTCTGATGTAGTAGAAACAACATTTGGATTTCATATAATACAATTAGTTGAAAGAAGAGGCGATCAAATTAATTTAAAACACATACTAATTAGACCAAAATCAACATCAGTTGGCGCCGAATTGGCATATGCTAAGATTGATAGTATTAGAAAATCAATAATGGATAATAAAATATCATTTGAAGAATGTGTAAAATTATATTCTGAAGATGAACAATCTAAAAATGTAGGTGGCGCAATTTTAGACTACGAAACTGGAAATACAATTGTAGAAGTAAAAAATCTAGACCCAGAAATTTATAAAGCAGTAGAAAATCTAGAAGTTGGAAAAATTACAGAACCAAATATGTTCCAAACACAAGATGGAACACCAGCTTACAGAATTTTAAAATTGATATCTAAAAGCGAGCCGCATGTTGCAAACTTACAACTAGATTACGACAGAATACAAACAGCTGCCATCAACAACAAAGAAGAATCTGTCATGCAAAAATGGTTAGACAAAAATATGTCTAAAACATATATGATGATAGATGGCAACTACAAATCATGTGAATTGCTCAAAGATTGGGCTAAATAATATTGACATTTCATTAACTTGTACACTATGCAAAAATTTAACTCTGATGTCGAAGGCATTGAACAATTATCAAAAGATTTCGTAGCCTTAAAAAACGAAATACACAGTGTAATTATAGGACAAGAAGATGTAATTAGATTTGTACTCTTATCCATTTTTTGTGATAGTCATAGTTTATTAGTTGGTGTACCTGGATTAGCAAAAACACTCTTAGTAAAAACAGTTTCTGATGTATTAGACTTAGATTTTAAGCGAATACAATTTACACCAGATTTAATGCCATCAGATATTATTGGTGCAGAAGTAATGAATGAGAACAGACAGTTTCATTTCAACAAAGGACCATTGTTTGCAAATATTGTTTTGGCAGACGAAATCAACAGAACACCACCAAAAACACAATCTGCATTGCTCGAAGCCATGCAAGAAAGACAAGTTACTGCTGCTGGACAAATACATCAATTAGAGTTGCCTTTCTTTGTATTGGCAACACAAAATCCAATAGAACAAGAAGGCACATATCCACTTCCAGAAGCTCAATTAGATAGATTTATGTTTAATATTGTATTGAACTATCCTAGCTACCAAGATGAGGTAAATGTGGTAAAAGCGACAACAAACGACCAAAAAATTCAACCTAAAAAAATACTTAGTAAGCAAGATATAATTGCCTACCAACATCTGATACGCAGAATGCCAATTGCAGATAATGTTTTAGAATATGCTGTAAAGTTGGCTACATCAACAAGGCCAAACACACCACAAGCACCAGCAATTGTAAATGATTTTGTAGCTTGGGGCGCAGGACCAAGAGCATCACAAGCATTAGTTTTAGCAGCCAAAGCACATGCAGCCATACAAGGAAAATTTTCACCAGATATAGATGATGTTCAAGCTGTGTCGTTGCCAATTTTAAGACATAGAGTTATTCGAAACTTTAAAGCAGAAGCTGAAAATGTTTCAATAGAACATATAATCAATAAATTACTATAACACTTTGCTACAACATAAAACACTAATTTTTGATTTAGGTGATGTTATCATAGACCTAAAACCAGAACTAAATTGGTGGCAAGAAGACTTATTGACTAATTTTAATAACCAAGCATTAGTACAAAAATTTGAACAGAAATTTTTTCATGATTTTGAGAAAGGCATCATAAGTGTAGATACTTTTCTTGAAGAAATGAATCAAATAAAGACAAATCCAAATATTACAGTTGAAAGTGCATGGTGCGGCATCTTAAAAGAAATTCCAAAACATAGGATTGATTTGCTTTTTTCACTTGCAAAAGATAATAAAATCTATCTACTAAGCAATACAAATGATATTCATCTTGATTATATTATTGATATGATTCAAAAAACATATGATGAAAATATCTTTGATAATATTTTTAATCACCAATTCTATTCTCAAAAAATTGGTATGCGAAAACCAAATCAAGACATCTATGAATATGTGCAACAGCAAGTAAATACTACATCAGAGCAAATTTATTTCTTTGATGATAAAAATGAGAACTTAAATATTCCAAAACAATTGGGTTGGAACACATTTTTAGTCAATCAAGATATAGCAACAATAATAACAGAAGCAAACTAGTCTGATATTAATATTATACATTAATTTTGTACTTTTGCAATAGATAACTACACGTGATTCAACTCCTAAAATCTAATAACTTCAGCACTATTATCTTATTTATAGTTGTGTTTTTCTGTGTAAAACTGCCTTTCCTATTTTTCTACGAACCTAACACACTTCCTTACACTTTTATATTTGATGGACTACCATCATTCCAGTTCAACTCAAATATTCTAAATTTTGTAGCTGCACAACTTTCTATACTTGCACAATGTTTTTTAATTAATTATTACTTCCAAAAAAGCGATTTATATTCTGTGCAATATATTGTTCCAGCATATATTTTTATGCTGATTTCATCTATTATTCCAAACTATAATTTTTTTAACTATTTTCACATAATTACGTTTATAATATTATTTATTTTCAATCTATATATTTCAATTTATCAGGAAACAAGTGCAAAAGCTGAGGCATTCAATATTGGTGTTTTATTTGGAATTGCAACCTTTATTTTCCCAAATATAATTGTTGCATTACCATTTATTCTTATTATGTTCTACATTCCAAAGGCATTTAATCTCAAAGAAATGTTGCTTATTCTTGTTGGTGTTGCAATGGTTTGGTTCTATATTTTTTCTATAGCCTATTTTCTAAACATAAACATACACAATCCGTTTGACTTTTATTTCTATCAGAAAGAATATATACATCGCAATAATATTATTGAGCTTATTCCAACAATTTTAAGTATACTATATCTCTTATTCAGTTTTGTAAGCCTAAGAGGAATTGCTCAAGCAACAAGCGTAAAAAGAAAAAAGAGCGTTAATTTAATTGTATTTTTATTGATTGGAATGTCAGTTGCTGTACTGCTAAGTTCCAAATATCTAATTGATGTACTATCCATCCTATTTATTCCACTTTCAATATATATTAGCCTATTAATGCTTAGGATTAAAAAGACAAGATTAAGTGAAGCATTAAATTTAATCTTTCTTTTAACTATTTTTATAGTTCATGTAAAAAGAATGATAGATTAATTCATTAAGTTAGCAGATATATTTATGAAATTCGGTATAGTAATTTTCCCAGGCTCAAATTGCGACCAAGATATGGTGCATGTATGTAGTAAAATTCTACATTCTGAAGTAGTAACCTTATGGCACAAAGACAAAGATTTACAAGGACTTACAAGTAATGATTGTATCATTATACCAGGTGGATTTTCTTATGGCGATTATCTGCGTTGTGGTGCAATAGCAAGACTATCTCCTATTATGGAAAAAGTAATAGAGCATGCAAATAATGGTGGTTACGTTTGGGGAATTTGCAATGGTTTTCAAATTTTGTGTGAAGCTCATTTGTTGCCTGGTGCATTGTTAATGAACAACAACCAAAGATTTATTTGTCAAAACCAATACATAAAGCCAACAACATTAGATAGTGCTATCACTAGAAATTTACAGTTGGATGAAGCATACAATATTCCAATAGCACATGGCGAAGGTAGATATTATGCATCTCAAAAAACTATTGATGAGTTGTATGCAAACAATCAGGTGCTTTTCAAATATTGTGATGCACAAGGCAATATCAATGAAGTAAGCAATCCAAATGGCTCAATACAAAATATTGCAGGCATTTGCAATAAAAATAGGAATGTTTTTGGCATGATGCCTCATCCTGAAAGAGCTGCTGAGAACATACTAGGAAATGCTGATGGACTAAAATTATTTGAATCATTATTACAAGTACAAGCTGTGTAATATCAAAACAAAAATATCATGAAAAGATTATTGATAAATATTCTTTTACTACTTACTATCGCAACTAGTGTTCTAGCACAACCAAGTTTTGAATCTCATCTTAAGTTTAAAACAGAAAAAGAAGATCTTGGCAACAATGAATATAATTTAAAAATTATTTGTACACTTGATAAGGATTGGCATGTCTATTCTCAATTTACTTCAGAAGGTGGTCCATTGCCTACTCGATTTGTATTTGAGCCAAATAAAGACGTGAAACTGATTGGCAAAGTTGAAGAAGTTGGCAAATTAGAGAAAAAAATGGATGAGCTTTTTGGTGTAGAAGTATCTTCATTTGCAAAGACTGTAACATTTGTACAAAAAGTTAAAGTAGGAAATAAAAATGCTGTTTTAAAAGGCGAATTTGATGGTCAAGTTTGTAAAGATGAAGAAGGTTGTATGCCATTTGGACCAGAAGCTTTTACATTCTCATTTAGTGATAATAATGCGCCAGCTAGTGTAGATACAGCACAACAAGTACCAACAATAGAAAACAGCACACCAAGTATTACATCAAAATCAGATAAATTTGATTGGCAGTTTTCCGAAAATGGTTGTAGCAATAAAACAGAGCAAAAAGATAAAAGTATATTTTTAATATTCCTATTTGGATTTTTGGGTGGCTTAGTTGCATTACTTACACCATGTGTCTTTCCTATGATACCACTTACTGTAAGCTTTTTTACCAAAGGTGGAAAAGACACCAAACATGGTATCCAAAAAGCACTTATCTATGGTGTATCAATCATTATAATTTATCTATTATTAGGTTTAATTATTACTTCTGTTTTTGGTTCTGATGCACTTAATGCAATGAGCACAAATATATGGTTTAATTTATTATTTTTTATAGTATTCATTATTTTTGCATTCTCATTTTTTGGATTTTATGAAATTACATTACCATCATCATGGGCAAACAAATCTGATAGTTTAGCAAGTAAAGGCGGAAATCTTGGAATTTTCTTTATGGCATTTACATTGGCACTAGTTTCATTTTCTTGCACTGGACCAATCATTGGAACTTTGTTGGTAGAAGCAGCAACAGGTGGTGGCCCAACTATATTAGGTAGAATTCCACTAAAACCAACTATTGGAATGTTTGGTTTTTCTTTGGCATTAGCATTGCCATTTACATTATTTGCATTATTTCCACAATGGTTACATTCATTGCCAAAATCTGGTGGCTGGATGAAAACAGTAAAAGTCACCTTAGGATTTATAGAATTAGCATTAGCCTTCAAGTTCTTATCCATTGTAGATATGACACAAAATTGGGGAATTTTACGCATAGAACCATTTTTAATTATCTGGATAATTCTATTTACACTATTAGCATTATACTTATTAGGAATTATTCGTGCTAAAGAAGATAAGCATGAAACAATTAGTATACCTAGAAAAGCATTTGGCGTTATTTCAGTTGCTTTTGTTGTTTATCTTATCTATGGTTTATTTACTTACCAACCATTAAAATTACTAAGTGGCTTGGCACCACCAGTTGGCTATAATTTTAAATCTGAAAATAAAGAAACCCTTACCCATTTTAAAGATTATGAAGAAGGTTTAGCTTATGCAAAAGAACATAATTTACCAATTTTATTAGACTTCACAGGATATGGATGTGTAAATTGTAGAAAAATAGAAGAACATGTTTGGACTAATATTGATATAAAAAATTTATTATCTAAGTATGTAATTATTTCTTTGTATGTTGATGATAGAAAAGAATTGCCAGAAAATGAATGGTACACCTCGACTGCAACAGGAACTGAGAAAAAAATAAAAACTGTTGGCCAAAAATGGAGTGATTTTCAAGCAAAACATTTCCAAACAAATTCTCAACCTTACTATGTTTTAATTAATCCGCAAGAAAAAGTATTAAACCAACCAGTAGATTATTCATTTTCGTCCGATGTAGATAACTATCGTAAGTTCTTAGAATGTGGCATTAATATACACCAACAAATTCAGTAATATCTATTTAATATCTTTATTTTTTTAGTGTAATATTAAATTTCAAACTATACACGTTTTGTTAAGTAAATAATTTCATGTATTATTGGTTACAAAATGCGTTATCTAAAATTTGCACTCACATTTTTCTTATCAACATCTATATTATTTTCATTTTCAGATAATATAGATAATAACGACACTTTAAAATGTAGAAAGTTAAATACATTAATTGAAGAAGAGCAGGATCACACTATTTGGATACAATACAATCATCAACTAAAAGATATTGTATTAAAAAATATTAAACGCAAAAATTTAGACGAAAAGTCTAAATATGAGTTTTATAAATATTATAGTACAGTATACAATAATTATGGCGCATATAATGTTTATATAGATAATTATGATAGTGCTATCATAAATTATAGGATAGCTTCAAATATTGCATCTGAAAAAAAATTATATACAGAGAATGCACTTGCTTTACAAAACTTAGGTACAGCATTCGATTTTCTTGGCAGTCTTGATAGTGCATTATTTTATTTTAAATTGGCACTTAAAGAAGCAAAAAAGTCTAAAAATATTTCTTCAATAGCATATGTAAAAACAGATTTGGGTTATGCTTATAATAACTTAGGTGATAATGAAAATGCTATAAAAAATAATTTAGAGGCGCTCAATATATTTGAAAAATTAAAAGATGATATTGGAATTGAAAGAACTTGTTTTGCCATAGGTAGAATTTATGATTTGCAAAAAGACTATAATTCTGCAAATAATTACTATCAAAAATGTCTATCTATAAACAAAAAGATAGATGACAAAATACGTGTTGTACTTGTATTAAATAGCATTGCACATAATAAAATAAATCTAAAAAAATACACTGAGGTAAGTCCACTTTTGAATGAAGCCATTTCCATTGCAAAACCAAATCAATACATAAGTCAGATTGCTACATCATATAAATTTTATGCAGATTATTTTTATGTCACTGAGAATTTAGATTCAGCATACTATTATTACAATTTAGCTTTAGACGTTTTTCAACAAATCAAAGCCAATAACTTTTATGCTATGGTACTTCTGCAATTGGCGCAAATTGATTTGAAGAAAATGAAACTAGACGCTGCCTTAGCAAAAGCTAAGGAAGCATATCAAATAAGTGTGGATAGTAAAAATCCATCTATTACAAAAAATACTTATAAAGTACTAAGTAATATATATGCTCAGCAAAAAGATTATAAAAATGCTTATTTATTCAACAATAAGTATTCAACATTAGCAGATAGTATATTCTATGATGAAAATAGAAGCAATATGTTGAAAGCTGATTTTAAATACAAGAATCAGAAAAACATGAATACCATAACACTATTAGGGCAACAGCAAAAAATTGCACTACTAAAAAATAAACAACAACGTTTTTATCTTATTGGCTTAGCACTATTATTACTAATTGCCATGATTGTTTCATACTTTATTATATATAGAATAAATACTAAAAAGAAAAATGAATTATTAAAAATAGAATTAGATGCATCTGAGAAAAAAACAAAGATAGAGCAACAAAAAAATGAAGCTGTGCTTACTGCATTAAAATCTCAGATGAATCCACATTTTATTTTTAATGCTTTAAATTCAATCCAAGAATTATATACATCAGGTAGTTTGAAATATGCAAACGAACAAATGGGTAATTTTGCTTATCTAACAAGGAAGATTTTAGAAACATCAGAAAAACAAAAAATATATTTGTCTGAAGAAGTTGAGATACTAAAAATGTACCTTGAATTAGAAAGTATGAGATTCGGAAATGATTTTAGCTCCAACATAAGTTTTGATGAGGACATAGATGAAGATTATATTCAGATACCACCTATGCTTGTTCAACCTTATGTTGAAAACAGTATTAAGCATGGATTATTTCATAAAATAGGTAATAAGAATATCAATATCCATTTCTTTATGGAAGAAAATGATGAAATATTAGCTTGTACAATTGATGATAATGGAATTGGTAGAAATGCATCAGCTGAAATTAATAAGAATAGACACAAAACACATCAATCTTTTGCAACAAATGCAACTGAAAAGAGATTACAGCTACTTAACTTTGGCAAATCAGAAAATGTTGTTGTCATATTTGAAGATAAGTATGACGAAAACAATCAATCATTAGGCACGAAGGTTACTATAAAAATTCCTATATAAAAAAAAGCAGTACCAAAAATGGTACTGCTCAAAAATAGTTTGTAATGGATTTATTATTTTTTAATTGGAACTTCTGTTGCTCCACCAGGTGAAACTGGCGTAACTGGATCAACTGGTGATACTTCCCCACAATAGTTAAGTACAATGTTTTTAGATACTGTTGATGATTTATCACCTTTAGATGCTACTAATGTTACTGTAAATGTTAAATAACATTCACTACCTGATAATCTTGTTTCTTTTGTATTAAAAGATTCTTTCGTTGGATTTTTTTCTGTACTTGTAGTACCATCTCCAAAATCCCAAAGATATGTATCTGCATTGGTAGAAAGATTATTGAAAGTTACAGATTCATTATATCTGATAGTATCTGCTGTAGAGAAAGTAAAATTTGCTACTGGGCTAAGCTCTTCATCTTTAGAACAAGATGCCAATAAAAATGCAGTTAATACTGCGATGATGCTGAATAATTTGATTGTTGATTTCATTTTAATTTGTTTTTAAAGTGATTAATAATTTGATAGTACAAAGATATCTCCATCTTCTTCGCATAGTTTGACACAATTCATAAATGGTAGGTTTGAGTTCATAAACTGTAATGTTTATTTTGTAAAGTGAATAGAGAATTACTACTTATAAAGAATTATCAAATAATATTTTTTTAGTTTTCTACAAAAATAAAGCTTGGTACGCCTGAAATTGAATTAGATTGTCTATATCTGTCTTCGTTGAATATATTAGTTGCATCTGTTGTAAGAGGCAAGAATACTGGTACTAAATATGTGAAATTACCATCTGTAATAGGAAATTCTAAATCATCTATTAATGCATATAAAAAGAATTTTTTGGTGGCATTATTGCTTGTTGTTGCATTATTTACAGTAACATAGTATACTTTATTTGCAACTATTGTAACATCATCAATATCAGTATAAGCAAAATTAGATGTATCAGAAACCGTAACAGTTGCAGTTTTTAATACAGACTGCGAACTAGAATCTAGCAAAGCAACATTGTAAGTACCAGGTTCTAATTTCGCTCCTAAATGTGTTATTTTACCAGCTTTAGAAGATTTAAAAACAATTGCCATTGTTCTATTACCATCATAAAGACCATAAGAGGAAAATTCCATTTTTGTATTGATAAGAGTTTCTATTGGTTTTACTCCAGATTTTAAGTTTTCTTCTTTTTTACATGAAGTAAATAATGTAGCTGTAAATAATGCTACCATTGCGAAAATTTTGATTGATTTTTTCATACTGTTTTTTTTTAATTGTTTAAATAATTTATTTTGATAATGCAAAGTTGCAGCAAGATGAGAACTATTTTTTTTTACAATTCATGAATGGTAGATTTGAGTTCATGAATGGCATTTCTTATACTCTTGTTTCTTATTTGAGTATATCTTTTTATTCAAAAATTTAGTTGATTAATTAATGATGTGACTTTATGAATAAAAATAAGCTATATATATTTAATATATAATAATACACAAGAAGAATTTATTATAATAAAAAAAAGCGATGCATTTCAGCATCGCTTTTCTACAATTGTAACCGTATTTTAAAAATATTTATTGTATTATGTTAATCCCACCATCCTACAATAGTTTTAGTTTTTGTAGATGATTTTCCATTTTTGGTGGCTGTTAGTGTTATTGTGAAATCTGTAAATTCACTACTACCAGTATAAATAAAATTCTTTTTAGGATTTCTTTCTGTACTGGTAGTATTATCACTAAAAGTCCAAAGATAAGTATCAGCATTTGTCGATAAATTATTAAAAAATACTGTATCATTACCCATATAAAAAGTATCTTGTAATGTAGAATAATAGAATGTTTGGTCAAAATCTGCCACTGGTTTTGGAGAATTGTCATCTTTATTGCAAGATGCCATTAAAAATGCAGTTAATACTGCGATGATGCTGAATAATTTGATTGTTGATTTCATTTTGATTTGTTTTTTAAAGTGATTAATAATTTGATAGTACAAAGATATCTCTGTGTTCTTCGCATAGTTTGACACAATTCATAAATGGTAGATTTGAGTTCATAAACTGTAATGTTTATTTTGTAAAGTGAATAGAGAATTACTACTTATAAAGAATTATCAAATAATATTTTTTTAGTTTTCTACAAAAATAAAGCTTGGCACACCTGAAATTGAATTAGATTGTCTATATATGTCTTCGTTGAATATATTAGTTGCATCTGTTGTAAGAGGCAAGAATACTGGTTCTAAATATGTAAAATTGCCGTCTGTAATAGGAAATACTGGGGCACTTATTAATGCATATGTAAAGAATTTTTTATTCGCATTATTGCTTGTTGTTGCATTATTTATTGTAACATAATACACTTTATTCGCAACTATCGTAACATCATCAATATCAGTATAAGCAAAATTAGATGTATCAGAAACCGTAGCAGTTGCAGTTTTTAATACAGACTGCGAACTAGAATCTAGCAAAGCAACATTGTATGTCCCAGGTTCTAATTTCGCTCCTAAATGTGTTATTTTACCAGCTATGGAAGATTTAAAAACAATTGCCATTGTTCTATTAACATCATCAATGCCATAAGAGGAAAATTCCATTTTTGTATTGATAAGAGTTTCTATTGGTTTTACTCCAGATTTTAAGTTTTCTTCTTTTTTGCATGAAGTAAATAATGTAGCTGTAAATAATGCTACCATTGCGAAAATTTTGATTGATTTTTTCATACTGTTTTTTTTAATTGTTTAAATAATTTATTTTGATAATGCAAAGTTGCAGCAATATGAAAACTATTTTTTTTTACAATTCATAAATGGTAGATTTGAGTTCATGAATGGCATTTCTTATACTCTTGTTTCTTATTTGAGTATATCTTTTTATTCAAAAGTTTAGTTGATTGAGTAATGATATGATTTTATAAATTAAATATATTATAATAAAAAGCGATGCATTAATGCATCGCCACAAAAAACAATTGTTCTGAAAAAAAACAAATCACTTGTAATAGTTTTATAATTTTTTCTTGTATTACAGCAATTAATTATAATTGTTTTATTTTTTTGGTATTAAAGCTTACTTAGCAATTGTACTTTCCCATCCATCTCTGGTGATGCTTCTAATAGTAGTGCGCCTTTTTTACCTTTTTCGTACACAAATAATTTGTCGCCTTCTTCCATTTTTATAGTAACTACAGTATTTTTTGATAATTTATAAGTGCCACCACTTCCAGCATTTATTACAGTTATCTCGTTGTCACTATCATTTTTAATTTTAATGTTTATTTTGCTATCACTATAAATAATAGTTTTAGTAGTTGTGCTTGCAAGGCTTACATTGTTAGCCATTAACCCAAAGCAGCATAGTGCTATAAAGAATACTTTTTTCATGTGTTTTAATTTTTTTAAAGTGATTAATAATTTGATAGTATAAAGATATCTTGATGTACTTCACATATTATGACACAATTCATGAATGGTAGATTTGAGTTCATGAATGGTATTTATATTAAATAAAAACAATATATTAGTGCGAAAATTTGGGTATTAAATGTATAGTGCAATAATTATAGATGATGAAGAAAAAGCAAGAAGCTTACTAAAAAGATTGTTAGAGGAAAATTGTCCGCAAATAGAAATAGTAGCACAAGCAGAAGATGTGCCAAGTGCAGTAAAACTTATTAACCAACACCAACCACATATTGTTTTTTCAGATATTGATATGCCAAAATACAATGGGTTTCAGTTGTTGGAATTTGTAGATAAAACAAATTTTGAGTTAATATATTGCACAGGACATGATGAATATGCGCTAAAAGCATTTGAAGTATCTGCAATTGGATATTTATTAAAACCAATTCAAATTTCTAGTTTGATAGAAGTTGTAGATAAAGCAATAAGAATGATAGATTCAAACTCAATTCATTCGCAAGAAAGATTTGAATTACTAAAAGAAAATCTACACAAAAGTACATTTAGTAAAATTGCACTTCCAGTATTAGATGGTTTTACATTCATCAATGTTAATGATATTGTTGCTTTAGAAGCAGAAGGCTCGTATACTAATTTATATTTGAGTGATAAAAGTAAAATAGTAATCAGTAAAAAGATAAAATATTTTGAACAAATTTTAGAAAATCATAAAACATTTTTTAGAGTTCATCGTTCTCATATCATTAATACATCATACATTTTGCAATATATAAAAACCGATGGCGGCTCAATTGTACTTCAACACAACAGAACAGTACCTATTGCCAGAGAACGAAAAGATGAATTTCTGAATTTAATAAATAACTTATAAATATAAATTAGTTGCGGAGACGGCGAGATTCGAACTCGCGGTACCCTTTTGGAGTACACACACTTTCCAGGCGTGCTCCTTCAACCACTCGGACACGTCTCCTATTTATTTTATGTATTTCTAATTAAAATTATCTGCCTGATAATATTGCACGAGAAATAACAATTTTTTGTACTTCTGTGGTACCTTCATAGATCTGAGTAATCTTAGCATCACGCATTAATCTTTCAACATGGTATTCTTTTACATAGCCATAGCCACCATGTATTTGCACTGCTTCTACTGCTGTTTTCATTGCCACTTCAGATGCAAAATATTTTGCCATTGCAGATGCAGTTGCATAATCTTGTCCTGTATCTTTAAGCCATGCAGCTTTGTATACCAACAATCTTGCAGCCTCGATTTCTGTAGCCATATCTGCCAACTTAAAAGCTACTGCTTGATGGTTTATGATTTCTGTACCAAATGCTTTTCTTACCTTTGCATATTCTAATGCTAATTCGTAGGCACCTGCTGCAATACCTAATGCTTGTGCTGCAATACCAATTCTTCCGCCTTCTAATGTTTTCATGGCGAATTTGAATCCAAATCCATCTTCACCTATTCTATTTTCTTTTGGAACTTTTACATCATTAAACAATAATGTATGTGTATCTGATGCTCTAATGCCTAATTTATCTTCTTTTGCTCCAATTACAAATCCTGGCATTCCTTTTTCTACAATTAGAACGTTTATACCTTTATGTCCTTTGGCAACATCCGTTTGTGCTATTACTAAATAAGTAGATGCTTTTCCACCATTAGTTATCCAGTTTTTTGTACCATTTAGTAAATAATAGTCGCCTTTATCTTCAGCTATTGTTCTTTGTGATGTAGCATCACTTCCTGCTTCTGGCTCAGATAATGCAAATGCACCTAATACTTCTCCTTTTGCTAAAGGCACTAAGTATTTTTGTTTTTGTGCTTCTGTACCATATTTTTCTAATCCCCAACAAACTAATGAATTATTTACAGACATGGCTACTGATGCAGAAGCATCTAATTTAGAAATTTCTTCCATTGCCAATACATATGATATGGTATCCATTCCGCCGCCACCATATTGTTCGCTTACCATCATGCCTAAGAAGCCCATTTCGCCCATTTGCTTTAGTTCTTCTGTAGGATGTCTCATTTCTCTATCACGCTCAATTACTTCTTTTTTTAACACATCTTGTGTAAATTTTCTTGCTGCTTCTTTGATAGCTATTTGCTCTTCTGTTAATTGAAAATTCATTGAATTTGTTATTTATGCGAAAATAAGCTTTTTTTATGTATTTTTTAAATCCGATGAGGATAATTTTTCAATGATTTTAGTGGTTGAATAGTCATCTAAAAGTGGAATAATAACTACTTGTTCTGCAATATCTGCGCCCACCACATCTGATGCATTGTAGTCGCTACCTTTTACTATAATATTAGGCTTTATTTTTTGTATTAATTGTAATGGTGTGTCTTCATCAAAGGCAATGATGTAATCTACTACACTAAGTCGCTATTTTTTTTATTCTAGTGTCTAAGGTTTCGATTGGTCTACTTTCTCCTTTTAGTTTTTTTATAGATGCGTCTGTATTGATTGCAACAATTAGAATATCGCCTAAGTGTTTTGCTTGATTGAGCAAGTGTATATGACCTTGATGTAACAAATCGAAACAGCCATTTGCAAATACTATTTTATTTGATTTTGTATCTAATATCTTTAAGAAATCATCTAAATGATAGATATATTTTGGTAATTTATGCACCAATATCAACTTTTTTCTTTTTGTTTGCTAAGTTAATCAATGCTAATGATAACATGCCACCTACTAGTACGCCTAATGTTTGTACTGACCATGACAACATGCCTAATGCTAACGCAATACTTGGATTTACTTTGAATGTAACTAAAACTAATTGAATAACTATTGGGTATACGCCAATACCACCTGGTGTAAGTATAACTGCGAAAGAGCCAAATAACAAGCATACTAATGCTGAGAAAAATGGTAGACTTTTTGTTTCTGGCAATGCCATGTAATTGACATAAAACATTAACAAATAGGCTATCCACATAGCAACAGTAAGCAATACAAATTGTGGCTTTTCTTTTATATCTTTTATAGAAAAAACAGAACTTAATAGTGATTTTATTTTACTTCTGATGAGTATTTGTAGTTTATCCATTCCATTCTTTCTGATATAATACCATGAAAATAGAATCGCTGCTACGATCAATAAAATTGGTATTGCATATTTCACGATAGTGAAAATAATATTATCGCCGAAACCTGCTGTTGCCTCATTGAAACTTGCTCTTAGAATATCGTAATTTTCTTTACCCAAAAATAAGATAACTAATAAGAACACCACACCTAAACATAATACATCTACGATTCTTTCTGTTACCATTGTACCTAATGATTTTTCTACTGGCACATCTTCGTATTTTGCTAAGATGGTACATCGCATAATTTCACCTAATCTTGGTACAAATAGATTGAAGAAATACATTAACATGACTGAATAAAATGTATTAGCATATGATGGATTGTAATTTAATGGCCGCAGCAATAGTATCCAACGTTGTGTTCTAAGAAAATTTGCTAAGAAGCCAATAAATGGTGCTAATAATACCCAAAAATAGTTTGCTCTTTTGAATGCATCTATTGTTTGTGCTTTATCATTTTCTGACATTGAACTCCAAAACCAAATAATAATTCCTACACCTAATCCAAGTGATAGTAATACTTTTATAATAGATTTTAGGTTTTTCAATATTCTATTATTTTATAATCTGATTGTTTTCATTCACAAAAACGGCACTTGGTGTATGTGTTTTGGCTTCTTCTGGTGTCATCAATGCATATGCAATAATGATGAGTTTGTCGCCAACTTGTACTCTACGTGCTGCTGGACCATTTAAACAAACCACACCAGAACCTCTTTCGCCTTTTATAATAAAAGTTTCAAAACGCTCTCCATTGTCTACATTCACAATCTGTACGCGTTCGTTTTCTATCATACCTGATGCGTCTAGCAATGCTTCATCAATAGTGATACTACCTTTGTAGTTTAAGTCTGCTTGTGTAACGATAGCACGATGTATTTTGGCTCTAAAAATATTTAATAACATAGTGTAAAAATTAGTCTAAAGATATAAGTTTCTGTTTAGTATAAAGTTAAAAAATTATTAGCGTTATTATTCAAAAGAAAATACGCTAATTTCTGGTGGAATGCCTAAACGCCCAGGATAGCCAATATAACCCATTCCTCTATTAACATACAAATATTGGTTTTTGTTTTGATATAATCCGCCCCAATGTGGATACACATATTGTGATGGTGACCATTGGAAATTTAATTTAGGTATTTCTACACCAAATTGAAAGCCATGTGTATGTCCTGCAAATGTTGCATCTATATTTTTATATTTTTCATCTTTACTTACTTCATAGTCAAAATGAGATGGATCGTGGCTAAGTAGCAATTGTAAGTCTGCATGCTCTGCGCCTTGGTATGCTTTGTTTAAGTTGCCTATTTTTCCAAATCTTAACGAATGTCCCCAATATTGTATGCCTATGATTGCTAAATTGTGCGCACCATAATTTATAATTTCATGTTCATCCATTAAAATTTTCCAACCAAGCTGTTTTTGAAAATTAATGAGTGATACTAAATTTTCTCTTTCTTCTTGTTTAGAATTCCATTCATGATATGTTCCATAATCATGATTGCCAAGAATTGAATATACTTGTTTCTTTACTTTTATTTTTGATAATACTTCTAAATAAGGTTCTACTTCATCGGCTTTCATATTCACTAAATCACCTGTAAAGAAAACAAAGTCTGCTTCTTCTTGATTGATTTTATTCACCATATTTTCTAAATGCTTAGCATTGGGAAAACTGCCAACATGCAAATCTGATATTTGGACAATTTTTAGTTGTTTGAATATTTGAGGTAGGTTATTTTTTTTAATCTTAATGTAGTTTGTTTTTATATTGTACGCACCTTTGTACACTCCATACAAAAATCCTGCAAAGGTAGTACCGCCTACCAAAAGTGCTGCTTTATAGAAAAATGTAAGTCTGCTCATACCATTTTGGATAGATGGAGTTTCTGCATTATTTTTATATAATAGCCAGCTGAATAGATGTATAATATCTGCCAAGAAAAGGAATGGTACCATAAAAAGTTTGGCAATAAATATTGCTTGTGCTGTACCTAATAGTATATTTTTGCTCCAACCTATCCAGTTTTTATTTCCAAGAAAAAACATTGAAGCTATAGCTATGTATGTAATACTGCTTATTACTATATATCCAAAAATTACTTTCCTTTTATACTCAGATTGGTCTACAATATGTTGCTTAAGATGGTATAATATATATGCATCAACAAAAAATACAATGATGGTAATAATTAAAAATGGACTAAATCTCATAATGAATTTTTATAATAACGCACAAAAATAAATTAAGTTTATCGAAATGGTATTAAATTAGCAATATAATTAAATGCTATGCTAAGAAAAGGCGTATTTATAATATTGGTTTCGTTCATGTTTATTATGTCGTTTTCTTTTTTTGATAGCAAGGAGGAATTTCTACAAACAGAATCTAAACAATATATTATTCGTCAATCAAAAACATTGCAAAATGAATTAAATAATTTATTATTTATTATTAACAAACAAGATTCTATTATTGTAGAAAAACAGCAAATTGTAAATCAATTTAAGTTAACTCGTACACAGTATAAAAAGATTGAATTTATTGCTGATTATATTGCTGAAGAAGTTTTTAAAATTCCAATTATTTTAGATGAAAAACGACAATTTTCGATGGAAGAATTTTCAATTTCTACACTCATAGAAATCGAAGCGCTTTTAGCTGAAGATACAATCAATAAAGATGAATTGAAATTGTTAATTAAAAAATTTCAAAATCAGAACCTGCAATTCTATCAATACTTAATAGATGAGACAATAACAAACACTACTCTTTTTGAAGCCATAAAATATAATTTTATTAGAATTGAAACATTGAATATTACTGACTTTGATTGTGAAACGACTTTAAACTCAACACAAGATATTATTGCAAATCTTCAGTCTATTGATACAATATTTAGTTTAATAAAAGCAAAACAAGATATTGCTATACAACAAAAAATTACGACCATACAAACTAAGATAAATAATGCAATCGCTTATTTATCTATAGTAGATTTTAATACCATAAATAGATTACAATTTACTAAACAACACTTGCATACTATATACAAAGACATCACTAACCTATATAAAATTTTGGATGTAAAATATTTGGAAGACATCTATAAAATAAAAAGAGTAGTACAACTTAAAGCTGATAATATTTACCAGCAAGACTTTATTAATACTACATTCTATAGTGATGATAAGTATAGAAATATAACTACAACAGAGATAGAATTGGGTAAAAAACTATTCTTCGATAAGAATCTTTCCAACAATAGAGAAATGAGCTGTGCAAGCTGTCATCAACCTAATAAATTTTTTACTGATGGTTTAACAACAGCAATAACAAACCAAGCTGGTGATTTTCAAAAAAGAAATACACCAACATTACTTAACAGTGCGTTGCAAAATAATTTTTTCCATGATATGCGTGCCAAAAGTTTTGAGCAACAAGTGGCGCATGTTGTAAACAATGTAGAAGAATTCAACATTAGTTATGACACCATCATCTCAAGACTAAATAGCAATAAAAATTATGTGACTGATTTTAAATCTATTTATAACTATGAGCAAGCAATTAATGCAGCAACTATCAATGCAGCAATTGCAGCATTTCAACACAGCTTAATTTCTTTAAATTCTGAGTTTGACAAATTCATGCGTGGTGAAAAAAAGAAGCTACCAAAAAATATAGAAAATGGATATAACTTATTTATGGGAAAAGCAAAATGTGGTACATGTCATTTTGCACCTACTTTTTATGGTAATGTACCACCATTTTTTGGAGAAATGGAATCTGAAGTACTAAGCATTCCAATAGTTTGGGACACACTCAACTATATTGTAGATACAGATTTGGGTAGGTACAAATTTTTAAAATTTGATTTATTTAGAAACTCATTTAAAACACCAACACTTAGAAATATTGCACATACAGCACCTTATATGCATAATGGAAGTTTTTCTTCATTAGAAGATGTATTAGATTTTTATAATCGTGGTGGTGCTTCAGCATTTGGAAAAATGTTGCCTAACCAAACAATGGCAGATAAAAAATTAAACTTATCGAACAAAGAAATAAATGACATCATCTCGTTTATGCATACTTTAACAGATAGTACGCACATTCACATCAAACAATAGTAATTAATTGATACCATTTAAAATTTCTATCATTTCTGTATTTAAGTTTTCAATAGCATCTTTGAGTTTCCAATTTCCTTTATTTCTTTTCTCTACATAATTGGAAATAGACCTAATTTCTATGCTTGGTTTTTGCATTAAGTGCATTACATAATAGAAAGCCAAACCTTCCATATTTTCAATATCAGCATTATATTTTTGTACTATTTGTGTTATAGTTTTTTCGTTGCCATGTACCTTATTCACTGTTATAGAACTTGCATGTTTTAAATTAATATTCTTGCTAATGATATGCTCAATAGGTTTAACCAAACCATACTCAAATACAGAAGTAGATTTTTCTAAAAAACCCATTTCAAAAAAATCCTCAAACATATCATCATTTTCTACACCAAAATCGCCATAAGTTTCTGATGTTATTTTCAACACTTCACAAAGTTGTATTGTTCTATTAAATGCTCCAGCCACACCAATATCAAAATAAAAATCTCTTTCATATCGATTTGCATACCACATCAAATGTGCAGCAGTTTGCATCATACCCATTCCTGTAACCAAAAAATGAAGACTTTCATCATTATTTGTGTACAAACCAATAAAATTTGCTTCTTTTGCCTGATAAACATCCAAAAGTGGTTGAAGTTCCATTTTAGTAGCTGCTACAATTGTAATTTTCATGTTTTCATTCGTATTAAACAATAAATTTAATAAAAAAAATACAGTGAATTTGAGCTTTAGTATTATTGAATATGTAATTTTGCGCTGTGGTATACCTTACAAGAAGAGAAACGTTTAATGCTGCGCATAAATTATACAATCCAAATTGGAGTGAAGAGAAGAATATTGAAGTGTTTGGAAAATGTTCAAACAAAAATTGGCATGGTCATAATTATGAATTATTAGTTACTGTAAAAGGAACTCCAAATCCAGACACAGGCTTTATCATGAATGTAAAAGAACTCAGTCAGATTATCAGAGAACATGTTTGCGAAAGATTTGACCACAAAAACTTAAATTTAGATATTCAAGATATTATTCCACCACATCTAATGCCATCAACAGAAAATTTGGCAATCATCATATGGAATATTTTACAACCATTAATTAAAGACGCTACACTGCATTGCATTAAACTTACTGAAACAGAAAATATATTTGTAGAATACTACGGCGAACAAAACTAAAACCCATTATGCATTTTATCCTAAAATCTTTCAACGAACTCAATGTTCATCAATTATATGCCATTTTACAATTGCGTGAAGAAGTATTTAATATAGAACAAAATTGTATTTATAAAGACATAGACAACAAAGACAAAAAATCGTGGCATTTGATGGGCTTTGTAGACGAACAATTAATTGCATATGCAAGACTATTGCCAGAAGAAATTTCTTTCCCAAATTGTTGTTCAATAGGTAGAGTAGTTACCTCACCAGCTTATAGAAAAAGTAATTATGGATTTTTGTTGATGCAAGAAGCCATGCTCAAATTAGACATATTATTCCCAAAAACTGATGTAAAAATTAGTGCTCAAAGCTATTTAATTAATTTTTACCAAAAATTTGGCTTTGTTGTAAATAGCGAAGAATATATGGAAGACAATCTGCCACATACAGAGATGATAAAAATTGTGGCAAAACAATAATTTAATTTTCATTTTTAAACTTTTTACTATCTTTGCACTCGGAGAGATGGCAGAGCGGTCGAATGCGGCGGTCTTGAAAACCGTTGACTGTAACAGGTCCGGGGGTTCGAATCCCTCTCTCTCCGCTGCCAAAAAAAAGTCATGAACAGTTTCATGACTTTTTTATTTTATACTAATCTCACAAAAAATTGCAGTTAAGCTTTAAAAAATACATATCTTAGTTACGTATAAATGAAAGTATACGACATAAAATAGACGTTTGTACAACTATTAGCAATAATTTTAACTTTACTCTATGGCAGTCATCAATCCACATATCAACTTTAATGGTAATGCAGAAGAAGCATTTACATTTTATAAGTCAGCTTTTGGTGGTGAGTTTACAAAAATTATTCGCTTCAAAGATTTTGTAAACCCAGAATTTCCAATACCTGAATCAGAAGAAAATAAAATCATGCATATTGCTTTACCAATTGGAGAAAAAAATATGTTAATAGGAAATGATGTTCCAGATTTTCTTGGAAAAGTAAACGAACGTGAGCATAGAAGTAAAATTTCAGTTAGCGCAGAAAGTAAGGAAGAAGCAGATAATTTATTCAGTATGCTTTCGGCAGGTGGAGAAATAGAAGTACCTATGGCTGATAGTCTTGAGGATTCATATTTTGGTATGTTTAGAGACAAATATGGCATTGAATGGATAATAGACTATAATCCAAAAGAGTTGTAACCTAAAATCAAATTTAATCAACAACAAACAACAACTCATAACACAGCAACAATGAAACTCTATATCAAAAATATGGTTTGTAGCCGTTGCAAAATGGTCGTAAAATCTGAATTGGAAAAATTGGGACTTCATCCAATTTCTGTGGACTTGGGCGAAGTAGACATACAAGAAAATAATATTAACCATATCAAAGATGACTTATCGCATCAACTTCGAACTTTAGGTTTTAGCTTAATTGATGACAAAAAAAGCAAAACAATTGAAAAGATAAAGAATCTAATCATTGATTTGGTACAAAACAAAAACAATCAGATTAACATCAATTTGTCTGACTATTTAGCACAGCAATTAACTCAAGATTATAGTACATTAAGCAATTTGTTCTCTGAAGTAGAAGGCATTACCATAGAAAAATATTTCATCAACCAAAAAATCGAAAAAGTAAAAGAACTTTTAATGTATGATGAAATGACCTTAAACGAAATTGCCTTTTTGTTGAATTATAGTAGTGTAGCACATCTAAGTAATCAATTCAAAAAAGTTACAGGTTTTTCGCCAAGTTACTTTAAACAACTCAAAGACAAAAAACGAAAACAAATTGAGGATTTGTAAATTTTGCAACTCTTTCCCAAAACTGTGTAACAGCTGAACATACAACAATCTATAACTTTGTACTATAAAATTAAATAATATGGTACACAAATATCAAATAACAGGAATGACTTGTACAAGTTGCGAAGCAAAAGTAAAGACAGCTTTGCTAATGGTTAAAAACGTAACAGCAGTTGAGGTTTCAAAAGCAGATAATTCAGCAACCATCACAATGGATAAACATATTCACTTATCAGAATTACAAAATGCTTTAGATAGTAAATATCAAATTTCTGCCATTCACCACAATGAAACACTAGAACAAACTAGATCTTGGTTTGAGACCTACAAACCAGTTTTGCTAATTTTTCTATACATTAGTATAGTAACACTACTTATTCAAGCAAGCAATCATCATTTTGATGTTATGCAATGGATGAGACATTTTATGGCGACTTTCTTTTTTAGTGTTTTCATTTTTCAAGATGCTAAACTTAAAAGCATTCGCAGAAAGCTATGTAATGTATGATGTAGTTGCAAGAAAAATTCCAGTGTGGGCATATATTTATACTTTTGTAGAATTAGCATTAGGCATTGCATATCTAATAAACTTCAATCCATTCATTACAAATTTAATTACAGTAGTTGTAATGTCAGCAAGTATTGTAGGTGTATTGCAAACAGTACTAAACAAAAAACAAATTCAGTGTGCATGTTTAGGTGCAGTTTTCAATTTGCCCATGAGTACTGTAACCATTATAGAAGATGGTCTAATGATAGCAATGAGTATCACAATGCTTTTGTTGATGTAAGCTTAGCAACATATTCCTACAAATAATTAATATATTTGAAAAATATTCCTAAAAATAGTTATTAGATATACAGAAAAGGATATATCTTAGCTATATGGTATCCAATAATAGTTTATCTTTGGTTGTACTAAAGAAACAAAAAAGAAGACATATATAAAAAAATAGACAAGCATATGCTTTTTAACTCATTAGACTTTGCATTTTTTTTGCCTATTGTATTTTTACTTTATTGGTTCGCAACAAAAGGAAATTTACGGCTACAAAACATATTACTATTAGTCTCAAGTTATTTTTTTTATGCTTGTTGGGATTGGAGATTTTTATTCCTTTTGATTTTTTCAACTCTGCTTGATTACTCTTCAGGAATAAAAATGTCAGATTCTAAGAATAAAAATTCCAAGAGATTTTGGTTTTGGCTAAGCATATCAATTAATCTTGGGTTTCTTGGTATTTTTAAGTATTATAATTTCTTTGTTGAATCATTTGCTAGTGCATTAGAAAATATTGGATTAAATGTTAATCCATGGACATTAAAAGTTATCTTACCTGTAGGTATTTCTTTTTATACATTTCATGGTTTGTCGTATGTAATTGATATTTATAAGGATAGAATAAAAGCAGAAAGAAATCTTATAGATTATTCTGTCTTTGTGAGTTTTTTCCCTTTATTAGTCGCAGGGCCAATAGAAAGAGCAACCCATCTTTTGCCACAAATTCAAAAGAAAAGAACATTTGACTACAATAAAGCTGTAGATGGAATGAAACAAATTTTATGGGGATTATTCAAAAAAATTGTAATTGCAGATCAATGTGCAGAGTATGCAAACCAAATTTTTAATAATTCTTCAGACTATTCAGGAAGTACTCTTGTTTTAGGTGCTATTTTTTTACTTTCCAAATCTATGGTGATTTTTCTGGATATTCAGATATTGCATTAGGTACTGCACGACTTTTTGGAATAGAATTATTAAGAAATTTTGCATTCCCTTATTTCTCAAGAGATATTGCTGAATTTTGGAGACGATGGCACATATCACTTTCAACGTGGTTTAGAGATTACTTGTATATACCACTCGGAGGAAGTAAAGGAGGTACATGGTTTAAAGTTAGAAATACTTTTATTATTTTTTTAGTAAGTGGATTTTGGCATGGAGCTAATTGGACATTCATTTTTTGGGGCCTATTAAATGCACTTTATATTATGCCCTCTATAATATTTAATACAAATAGAAACAATCTTGAAATAGTAGCTAAAGGGAAATGTTTGCCAAAATTAAAGGATATAACTTCAATTACAATTACTTTCGGATTAACAGTTTTTGCTTGGATATTTTTTAGAGCCGAAAATTTAAATCATGCAATACAATACATTTCACATATGTTTTCAAATACATTACTAACTGTACCATCTGTAATTCCAAAAATATTATTCATATTACTATTGTTTTTTATCATTGTAGAATGGACTGGAAGAGAAGAAGAATATGCATTTGCAAATTTAGGTTCAAATTGGTATAAACCAATAAGATGGTCTATGTATTATGCTATCATGTTATCTATTTATATTTTTCAAAGTACAGGTCAGCAGTTTATATATTTTCAGTTTTAATATTTATGAAAAATTTTATTATAAAAATATTGCTTTTCACATTAATTCCACTAATTATATTATTAGCTTCTAATATATTAATACCTATTAAAACATGGGTTTACAGACCTTGGGAAGCATTAATATTTTCAGAGGTGCCATCCGATTCTCCATTTTATCCAAACTCAACCCTTAATATGAATTCTGTTGGCGACTTATGCCATCACAGTAAAAATTCTATTGTAAAAAAGGAATATTGGAAAACTGATGAATTAGGATATAGAAATAATAAACATATAAATGACCCAGATATATTAATAATTGGAGACTCTTTTGTTGCAGGTTCAGGTTTAAATCAATCAAATACTGTTTGTAATCTAGTTTCTAAATTTGATAAGAATTTAAAAGTATATAACATTGCACCTAGTACAGTTGTTCATTTTGATTATTTGCTTAATACTGGGAAAATCAATAGGCCAAAACTTGTAATATTTTCAATGGTTGAAAGAGATATTCCAGAGAAAATTCAATTTTACACTAGAGCAAATTTTATAAAATCCTCTATTAAGAAAATATTCTATAGTATTAATTCTTATATTGATTCTTTCCTGAAATTTTTACCTTTAAGATGGCTTAAAGCAAGAGTCAATTGTAGTAAAGGAAAAGGAATTGAAGGTGTAAGTAATTCAAATATGTATTTTCTTCAAGGTAGTAATCAGAAACATCAAAAAGATGATTTAACAAATACCGTTAATAACTTAATAGCATATAAAAAATATTTTGATAAACTTGGAATTAAATTCATATTTATGCCAATGCCTGATAAAGAAACAGTATATTATGAATTTGTACCATTTAAGAAGCAACCAGATTATTTATTCAGATTAGATTCAATGCTAATTAATTCTAACATATCAACAATAAATACACTTAATATATATAATAATTACAGAAAGAATAATAATAAATTATTATACCATCTTGACGATACTCATTGGAATTCGAATGCCTCAGAGATCATTGCTTTAGAAATTATAAATAAAGCACGAATACTTGGTTTGATTGAAAATTAAGCCATTAGTTTTCAGTGATATTAAATATATTTATCATTCATATACAAATTACAAGTACTTCTTAATAAGTAATTATTATAAATTACTTATGTTAATATGTTCAAAATATTAATCCATATTTCTAAAATAAACTCAGTTCACATTTCACAAAACCACTTACTTCTAAACCTACTTTCTTTTTTGCCACTTTATTTGTATTTTTGAAATATGATATTTCCTTCTAAATTGATAGAAGATGGTGTAGCTGAATTTTCTAAACTACCTGGCATCGGAAAAAAAACAGCCTTGCGTTTGGTTATGCATCTACTTCAATCGGAACAGCAAACAACCACCAAATTTACTGAAACGCTACAACGTATGCGCCAAGAAATAAAGCACTGCACCATATGCCACAATGTTGCTGATGAT
Source organism: Sphingobacteriales bacterium (assembly GCA_016699615.1). Classification (NCBI taxonomy): domain Bacteria; kingdom Pseudomonadati; phylum Bacteroidota; class Sphingobacteriia; order Sphingobacteriales; species Sphingobacteriales bacterium. Next base: position 916,059 of record CP064984.1, read on the forward strand.
GCCGTTTGCAGTATTTGCAACAGTCCGTACAGAGACAAAAGCACAGTATGTATTGTAGAAAATTTTAGAGACATCTTAGCCATTGAGCAAACGCAACAATTTAATGGTGTATACCATGTATTGGAAGGACTTATTTCGCCTTTAGATGGCATTGGTCCAGACCAATTAAATATAGATTCTTTGGAAAATAGAATTAAGTCTGGCAATATTTCAGAATTAATCATGGCATTAAATCCTACTATTGATGGCGATACAACTATCTTTTATCTATCCAAAAAATTTAAAGATTATCCAATTAAAATAACTACTATATCTCGTGGTATTGCTTTTGGTGGCGAATTGGAATATGTTGATGAAATTACCTTGGCTAGAAGTATACAAGCTAGATTGCCTTATGAAAATTATCTAAAAAATTAATCTTTATTGACAAAACTCAGCATCATCATTGTAAACTATAATGTGCAGTATTTTTTAGAATATTGTATCAATAGTATTTATCGTTCAAAAGTAAATTTCGATTATGAAATTATTGTTGTTGATAATGCATCTAAAGATGAGTCTATAGCTATGATGCAAACGAATTTTCCTGAGGTAAACATTATACAAAACAAAGAAAATGTTGGGTTTTCAAAAGCCAATAATCAAGGAATAAATATTGCAAAAGGAACATATTGTTTGTTACTCAATCCTGATACTATATTGCAAGAAGATACATTGCAAAAATGTATAGACACACTTGAGCATGATCCTAAAATTGGTGCTTTAGGTGTAAAAATGCTTGATGGTGCCGGAAATTTCTTGCCAGAATCAAAAAGAGGATTTCCGACATTGGGCGTCGCATTTGCAAAAATATCTGGGTTTGCAAAGTTATTTCCAAAATCTTCATTTTTTGGAAAATACCATCTTGGATATTTAGACAAAGATAAGAACCATGAAGTAGATGTACTAAGTGGCGCATTTATGATGATGCGAAAAGATGTTTTGGTTAATGTAGGAAAATTAGATGAAACTTATTTTATGTATGGCGAAGACATTGATTTGTCTTATCAGATAAAACAAGCTGGATATAAAAATATGTATTTGGCCGACACAAGTATTATTCATTTCAAAGGCGAAAGCACCAAAAAAGGCTCACTAAACTATATTAAATTATTTTATGGCGCCATGCTAATTTTTGCAAAAAAGAATTTACCCAAACAGCAAAGTAAACTATTAGCACCTATCATACATTTAGGCATTTTTGCACAAGCTTTTTGGATGTATCTCAAACAAATTTTTAATAGTATTTTATTGCCATCTATAGATATTGCATCCATATTTTCTATACTGTTTTCATTAAAATATGTGTTTGAACATTTCATCAAACAAGACGAAAGACTAATCTATCCAGCTTCTTTTATTTATTTTAATATACCATTGTACACATTTTTCTTCATTATAAATTTGTATATTTTTAAGGCATATCATAAAAGTTGTACTTGGAAAAATGTCATCATTGGATTGACTGCTGGCTTTGCTATGATATCTATTGTATATTCATTTTTTCCGCTATCATTGCGTTCTTCGAGAGCAATAATTTTATGTTCTTTCTTATTAAACATTCCTATTCTGATATTATACAGAATGCTCATTAACTTTATTACACCACTTGTACCCAATCTATTTTATGCAAGTAGCAAATATCTATTGGTATGCAACGAAGCTGAAATAGACACCATAAAACTAGCTATGACAAACAATAATAAGAAAGCAAAATTTGTAGGTTATATCAATAAAAACAAACAACATACAAGCAATTTTTTAGGCACAACAAAGCAAATCACAGATATAATACAAGCTTACAATATATCAGACATTATTTTTTCTACACACACCAATGAAATGAAAGATATTATAGCTATAATGGCATCTACACAACAGCAAGACATACATTATAGAATGTACAATGATGCGCAAAACATTATTAGTAGTAAGAATAAAAATACCAGAGGCGAAATTCTACACTTGAATATAGACTATAATAAACCCAAAAATATAGTAGATAGAGTCTTAAATTGGCTAGATTAACCAAAGTAGTATATTAATAAATTCTAAAATTATTCACACTAAATAGTAATATTGTATAATTCAATGCATTATTTAATACTAATGCTTATTTTTGTAATTCAATACTATTCTTAAAAAAATGATTAATCTAATTTTATTTGGTCCTCCAGGAAGCGGAAAAGGTACCCAAGCTGTAAAAATTGCAGAACATTTCAATTTACTACACATCTCAACTGGTGATTTATTTCGTAATGAAATAAAAAACGAAACGCCACTTGGACTAGAAGCTAAAAGTATATTGAAAAAGGTGAGCTAGTACCAGATGAGGTAACAATAGGTATGCTCTCCAATAAACTTGATGAGTTTGAAGGCAAAGTGAATGGATTTATCTTTGATGGTTTTCCACGCACACAACCACAAGCAGAAGCACTTGATAAATTATTAGATTTAAAAAATACAAGCATTACTAAGGTATTAGCATTGGATGTGCCAGAAGCAGAAATTGTAGGTAGAATATTGGAAAGAGGCAAAACATCTGGCAGAGCTGATGACTTAAACGAAGAAATCATTAAAAATAGATTTAAAGTGTACTTGAATGAGACAGCTCAAGTTGCAGACCATTATAAAAAAGTAGATAAATTTGCTAGTTTAAATGGTGTAGGTGAAATTGAGGATATCTTTACTGCACTAAAAGATGCAATAGACAGCACACAACAAAACTAATATATGCAACCATCAATAGCAATAGTAATGGGCTCTGATAGCGACTCTCCTACCATGCGAGAAGCAGCTTTGATATTAGATGAACTAGGTATTGCTTATTCTTATACCATTGTTTCGGCACATCGTACACCAGAAAAAATGTACGATTTTGCAAAACAAGCACATCATAATGGTGTGAAAGTTATTATTGCTGGTGCTGGTGGTGCTGCGCATCTTCCTGGTATGATAGCAGCCATTTCGCCACTACCTGTAATTGGTGTACCTATTCAATCAAAAACATTAAATGGAATTGATAGTTTACTGTCGATTGCACAAATGCCAGGTGGTGTGCCTGTAGCAACTGTGGCAATTGGTGGTGCAAAAAATGCTGGTATTTTGGCAGCACAAATATTGGCTACACATGATGCAAACTTATTGGAAAAAATAATAGCGTATAAGCAAAAACTGAATAACGAAGTTGAAGAAAAGTGCAAACAATTTAAACCTTAAACTTTTTCTCAATTATCTTGTTATAATACTACGAAAATGATTACAGTAAGCGAAACAGCAAAGAATAGAATTTTAGATATTTGGCAAACTGACCATCTAACAAACGAACATTTTGTTAGAGTTTCTGTAAGTAGTGGTGGTTGCTCTGGTCTTACCTATAATATGAACTTTGACAATCAAGCACAAAAAGGAGATGAACAATTTGAAGACAAAGGCATTAAATTAGTAGTAGATGCTAAAAGTTTATTGTACTTACTTGGTACAGAATTGGATTTTTCTGAAGGTTTAAATGGCAAAGGATTTTACTTTAATAATCCAAATGCATCACGCACTTGTTCGTGTGGCGAAAGCTTTTCTTTATAAAAGAAAGAAAGCTACCTTTCTCAAGATAGCTTTTATTAATAATATTGTTTACTCTATTCCAATAACTTTTCCTCTAGCGTAATATATACTGGAGTCACTTGTTCTGATAATAAAATGCATATAAAAATCTCTTTTCATTAATGCCGCAGGCAACTCTGTGGTGCTATTTCCATATAAATTAAAAAATGCTCGTTCACCAATTTTCTTTCCAAATTTATCAGACATTAAATATGCAACAGAATGATAGCTTGTATTACATGTTGGGCAAGTATGCCCAATTACAGTATTACTCATAGGGTTTGGGTATATAATTATTTTTTTACCTACTAATTTTGTGTCATTAGTTTTAAATCCAGTAAGTAAATGCTTATAATCTATGCTATCAAATCTTTGGTCTAACACATTTTTGCCAAAATCATCCATATTATCATAGCTTACAATCGTCCAATCGCCTTTATCTTCTCCAATAAGATTACCTAAATAATCTCTTTGTGTAATTTCATCTATATCAAAATGATACTTTTTCAACTTATGTTTTGTACAAGAACATACAAGGAAAATTATTAATAGAATAAATATTAATTGTTTCATGGTTAAAATTTTTATTGAAAATAAATAAATCCTTTTATTGATGATATTTGGTCATTCCATGTTTTATAAAAGACATTCCTTTTCCATTCTGTTAAATTATCAGCATCCTCATTTACATTATATGGAGAGGAAGAAAATAAATTACCTTTAAAAGCTAATGCCAATCCGCCATAATTTGCATTTTCAAAACATATGACTTGGTATCTTGTATATCTATGGGCAATCAATGGTGTAGATATAGATAAATCAGAAATACGTATCGAAGAGAATTGATCATTTTGACTTGTACCAATATTAGGAATTGAAAATCCTGGTGCATTATAATATTGACCTGTTGGACAATAAGTATCAGGTGAACCCGCAGCACAATTAACATAAGTCTGATATGAAGAAATTGGAGATACTGTTCCACCATTATCACTTAAATCACCAAAAAATTCTGTCCTCAACACTTCATTAAAATATGCGTGTTTAAAAAATTGAGCAGCTACTGCATAACTATTTCCTGTACTATTTGTTCTGCTTGAATTACCACTATTAGGATGTTTTATTGGATAAGCGATATGAATATATTTTTGATATTCATCATAATTATCAAATAGATAAATTGAATCTTTAGATAAAATTAATGCGACTGCATTTGGAAGTTCATCGATAATATTTTTTACAATTGTTGCATCTTTTTCAACTAAGTCTACAGTAACATTGCTTTTATCAACAACAGAAGTATACTCATAAATATTATTTTTATATTTTAGTGAAATATGATTTGAATCTGTTGTTATACCATACTTTTTCAAAAATATTTCATTTTCTAATATTTTATTTGATTTTAGGGTTTCTTTTTTACATGCATTTACAAATATCATCGATACGATTAACATTAATATTTTGATTGAATTTTTCATTTTTTGTATTTTATTTTTATTAAATTTTAAAATATACTTAGTAGTTTAATATATTTATTTACAAAAAATTATGGAGGAATTAATAATATTTGCAATACATATAATATGTATGTATGTATGTATGTATGTATTCATACAGTATAAATTATACATGAATATACAAAATTTTTATAAAACTATTGTATAATTCTAATAAAAAATATTTCTTCTAAAACAAACTGCCTGTTTGTGCTGGTGGTACTTTTCCTATGTGTGTGTATGCTTTTGCAGTAGCTTCTCTTCCTCTTGGTGTACGTTTTAGGTAGCCTTCTTGTATTAAAAATGGCTCATATACTTCTTCTATTGTGCCAGCTTCTTCGCCTACTGCTGTAGCAATTGTAGTGATACCAACTGGTCCTCCACCAAATTTTTCAATAATTGCAGCTAAGATATTATTGTCCATTTCGTCTAAGCCATGTTCATCTACATTCAATGCTTTTAATGCATATTGAGCAATTTCTAAATCTATTTTTCCGTTTCCTTTGATTTGTGCAAAATCTCTTACTCTACGCAGCAATGCATTGGCTATACGTGGCGTGCCTCTGCTTCGTTTAGCTATTTCCATTGAGCCTTTTTCATCAATTTCTGTATTCAGAATATTTGATGAGCGTTTTATAATACTTTGTAAAACTTCTTTGGTATAATATTCTAACCTGAATGTGATGCCAAAACGTGAACGCAATGGTGCTGTAAGTAAACCAGAACGTGTTGTAGCACCAATTAAGGTAAAAGGATTTAAGGTAATTTGTATACTTCTTGCACTTGGTCCACTATCAATCATAATATCGATTTTATAATCTTCCATGGCTGAGTATAGATATTCTTCTACAGTAGTATTCAATCTATGTATTTCGTCTATAAACAGTACATCGTTGGTTTGTAGATTGGTAAGCAAACCTGCTAAATCACCTGGTTTTTCTAATACTGGCCCAGATGTTAGTTTCATTTCTACACCTAATTCGTTGGCAATTATATTGGATAAAGTTGTTTTTCCTAAACCTGGTGGTCCGTGCAATAAAACGTGGTCTAATGCTTCGTCTCTTTGTTTAGCTGCTTGAATGAATATTTGTAAATTTTCAATAATTTGTGGCTGACCAGCAAATTGCTCAATAGCTTGTGGACGCAAAACTCTTTCTAAATCTTTTTCGGTTTTAGATAGGAAATCGCCTGATGCATCTAAATTTGGATTCTGCATGTGTTGCAAAGATACTAAAATGTTTTTATAGATATTATGCTCTGGTATGTCTATACTTATCTGTATTTGTTCGTACTACTTAAGCTATATTATCTATTGTAAAATTATTCTTTAGAAATAAAATTGCCCTTGCATGATAAAAACACAAGGGCAAAATCATTATTCCAATTTTAGTTATTTACCTTTATTTCCTTTGTTTGAATTTCCGTTGTTTCCCATTTGTTGTTTGTTGCTATTATTTTGTTTTGTACCAGAATTTTGTTGATTCCCGTTATTGCTTTTATTATTTCCTTTGTATCCTTGATTAGAATTCTGATTACTGTTTTGTGTATTACTATTCTGATTGCTATTTACTTTTGGTTGTTGATTGCTGTTGCTATTTCCAGAATTTTGCTTATTCCAATTGCCTTTGTTCTCGTCATTACCATTGTTAGAATTATTGCCTTGTTGGTTTTGTTTATTCCAATTTCCTTTATTTTCATTGTTATTGTTTGAGTTACCAGATTTATTGGAATCATTGCCTTGTTTATTTTTTTGGTAATTTCCATTATTGCTATTTGGATTGTTATTTCCATAATGGTTACCATTATTTGATTTTACATTTGGATTGCCATTATTTTTGTATGCATTGTTGTTGATGTTTGTATTAACTGTTTTTGAAACTTCTCTTTTGTTGTTGTAATAGTTATTATAATATGTTTGGTTAATGTAAGTGTTTCTTCTGCTATAATTATCCCAACCAAAGTTATTAAAATTATTATAATATACATTGTATGTTTTTATTGGTCTGTTGTTCCACCAAGTTGGATAGTTTGCCCAATGCCATGGCGAAGTCCAAGGATTGTAACCAACTTTAAAGATAACACTAACACATGGCCAAGCCCAAGCATTTACATACTGTACTGTGTTTACTTGTCCTGCAATATATGGTTCTATTATGTAGTTTTTACCATATAAGTTTTCATCACCAATAATTTGTACATGTACTACATTGTTGCCATTATCTTTTTGCAAATCTATGATAGCTACATCTTGTACTTCGTAGCCACTTATCATATCTTGTATTACAATTGTATGATAGTTGCCATTGCCATAGTCAGTTACTTTTAGATAATCAATGTAACCATCATTATTTAAGTCAAGATTATTTACATTGTAATTTGAATTGTTCAGCATATATTCAAAATTTTCTACTGAAGAGGCATCTTTAAACATATCTAATACAACATATAAATTCAAATTATCACCAGGCATGCCTGTTGCAACTGGTGGTGCTTGTCTGTAATCTGCTGCATTCAAATTTAGTGCAACCATTACAATCATTAATAAACTAAGTAATTTTTTCATTTTAAAATATTTAATTATAGGTTAGACATCAAAAACTCTGCGAGGTTTATTCATGCTAAACGAAATAGATATATTTTAAGATTTATTAAGAAATTTGGCAATTATTGCTCTAACAATATAGAATGTACATTGTATAGATAATTGGTATTTATTTATTCTTTTCTGCTTCTTTAGAATATTTTAGTCTGTAAAATTTATGCATTAACCATGCTTCAATTTTGTTGATACTTTTTGCGCCATCTAAATATTTTGATTCTAAGAATGCTTTACTTGTTTTTTCTACCAACCATGCGGCAACATAGGTATCTTCTAATGAATCGCCAATACTGTAAACTAATCCATTACTATCTATACATGCAAATCTGCCTCTAAGTGCTCTAATTACATAATCTCTATTTACATTAGCTGTTGTTTGTTTTATATGTGCAATTTTAATACTTACACCTAATAATTGTGCTTGATCGTCTAATATAGATGGTATTTCAGTTTTCACGCTAGAACCATACATTTGCTTTGCAATGATAACAGCTTGAATATTTTTTCTTTTTGCAAATATTTCTTTGATTACTACATATTGTAAATTATCTTGAATTGATTCGTTGGTAATATCTATTTCTTTATTTTCATTTACATTTAATACATGAATGCTATTATCTTTTCTTATTCCAACATATTGAATATCTAGATTTCCCCAAGATGCATAACCTTCTGCATGTGTTTGTAACTTATCTATCTCTGTTTGTATGCTCATTCTCTTTTATTTTTTCAATGATTCTACATAATTTTTGTAATGCTAATTCTAATGTTTCACAGACATTAAAAACATTATCCATATCTGTTCCAATACATACTACGCCATGATTGGACATTAGTCTTTGCATTAGAATTCTCAATTGCTTTTGCTGTGTCTACTGTAATTTTTTTTGTATTTGGCACTGCATAAGATGCTGCTTTAATTATTTCTCCACCTAATATTTGTTGGTGTTCTTTATCAAGCACTACAACATCTTTTTGTGCTGCTGCAATTATTGATGCATACATTTGGTGTGTATGAATTACTGCATTTATATGTTTTCTTGTTTTATAAACTTCGCAGTGTAGTTTTAGCTCAGATGATGGTTTTAATTTCCCTTCGTATTTTAATGTATAAAAATCTACCACTACCATTTCTTCTGGCGTAAGGTCATCATATTTGCGTCCACTTGGTGTTATTACCATTTGCGTATCACTTACTTTAATACTTACATTTCCCCATGTGCGTGCTACTAATCCTTTTTTCAGCAACTGTTTTCCTGCGTTGCACACATCTATTTTTGCTTGTTCAATTGATATCATTTTATTTTATTGAAAATCTTGATGAATTGATTGTTGTATAACTCTGTTTTAAATTTGCGTATACGTTTTTATACATTTGATATAACTCTTGATAAATTGGAGCATTTGCTGTATTTGGTGTATATGTATTTCTTACTTGAATGATTTTATTTATCTCTGAAAAATCTTTTAGTGTATTGCTACCAACCATTGCACACATGGCTGCACCTAAAGCACCTGCATTTTTGGGTTGTGTAGTTGTGAGTACTTTCCTACCAATGATGTCTGCTATTATTTGCATCCAAGTATTGTTGTGCGTGCCTCCACCTGTAATTTTTACCTGATCTATTTTTAGTTTAAAATCTTTTTCCATATTGTCTAATGTCCATCTAAGATTGTATGCAATACCTTCGAAATGTGCGCGTGCAATATGTGCCTTTGTATGTTGGTGCGTAAGATTAAAAATTGTAGCGCGTGTAGTTGTTGTACTTACTGGACATCTTTCGCCTAAAAACCATGGTGTCATAATTAAATAATCAGCACCAGCAGGAACTTGTTTAATATCATTTTCAATTAACTCAAACAATTCCTTTTCAGACATATTTCCAGCTGCGTCTTTATAAAAATTATCTATAAGCCAAAGTGTATTTGCGCCAGCAGATTCTGTAATTCCAACAATCAAATTTTTTGTTGGATCTGCGCTCTGTAAGCAAACTGCACCGTTTTTAAATTTTGGTGCTTTAGCTGTAGATACACCAACCCAAGCTGATGTTCCTGTATAAATATGTGCTTCTCCTTCTGCAATTGCAGTTGTTCCAACTGCGGCACTCTGTGTATCATCGCAACCACCAAAGACTGGAATACCTTCAATTAGGTGCATTTCTTGTGCTGCTTTTGTAGTAAGCGTTCCTACTACATCTGTAGATTTTACAAGGTCTGGCAATATGCCTGAACCTATTCCTGTTAGTTTAAAAAATAAATGCTCCCAATCTTTTTTCTTTATATCAAATGCATACGAACAGGCACCTGACCATTCTGCTACCATTTTGTTAGTGCATTTATATTTTAAATATCCATTGACATCTAGAACTTTATAAGTTTGATTAAAAATATCTGGTTTCTTTTCTTTGAGCCACATGAGTTTTGGAATAACATCTTTTCCTGTAATTTCGATACCAACAATTGCTTTGAACATTCGCCTTCCTCCAAATTTTTTCATTGCTTTTGCTGCTTGTTCTTCTGCTCTTCCATCTACCCAAGTAATATTTGGATATAATACATTGCCATCTTTATCAACTGGAATAATACCCATGGCTTGTGTAGTGTACACAATTCCTGCTATGTTATTTTTATCTATTGATTGATTTTCTATTAAAGTTTTTGTAGCTAAACATACTGCATTCCAATAGTCTTCTGGTCGTTGCTCTACCCAACCTGGATTTGGTGTTTGTAAAGGATATTCTTCTATAGCATGTGCAAGAATATTACCTAAATCATCTACCAAAATTGCTTTTACTGAACTGGTACCAATATCGTATGCTAAAAAATATTTCATTGTCTCAAAAATAATGATTTTATATTTTTTTCAGCCATAATGTATGTTTTCGATATTCGTCTACCTTTTCTCTACTAAAACTCATTGGAATATTTTCTCCATTAAGCCATTTATTTAATTGGTTTTTATAATATGGACTTGCCATATTTTCGCTATTACCTAATGGCATAATTATGGTAGATTTATCAAAATCAGAGAAATCAATAATTTGTCTATATGATACAGAATCTAATTCTCCACCGTATTTATGTTCGTCCATTATAAAAGTTTGAAAAGGTGTATCTGTATCGCCTCCAATTGGAATTGGTCCAATATTAAACACCTTATCCATTGGTGGTTTTGCTGCAAATGAATGTGGAAATACTATTGCGTGTAAGTTGCCCCATGTCCATTTTTTAGTATTGTTTCCATAATGTTGTTTTATCCATTCTATTGCATTTTTAAATCCTTGTTTTAAAACATTTTTTCTTCCACCTGCTTTTTGTATCCACTCAGATTCTTCATTATCTAGCATTCTAAATAATGCTACAGTATTGTGTCCCATAAATGCATTGAGTGGTTGATATATTTCATGAACACCAATTCCAAGAAGGCTCTTAATTAATGCTTTATCTTGTATATTTTTTTCATAAATATATTTTACAACTTCTTTTTTTGCTACTTTATAAAAACTTCCTTCTATTTGTTCTGGTCTTAATACACCATCCCATTTCAGCATAAGTTGTACATATTGGTTGAGTTCTAAATCATGCATATCAATATCTTTGTAATAAGCTATAAATTTAGTTGCTGGTGTACAATGCCAATCCATTTGCATATCTATAAAATCTTTTGGCGATAGTTTTGTTTTAGATTGAATCATATGTTCTAATCTCTTAGCTCTATAGCCATTCATATAATTATCTCCTAAAAAGTATGGAAAATCATCTGGTTCTATTTTATGATTTGCTGTAACTAAGTAGCCTTGTGTTGGATTAAATGCATGTGGCATTTGCTCAAATGGCACATCCTCTTTCCAATCGTTTTCACTTATCCATCCTGGCATTGGTACTGCTGTATCTTGTTTGGTTCTAATAGGAACTTTTCCAGAATTATAATATCCTATATTGTCTTTTACATCAGCATACACGATATTTAATCCTGGTGCCTGTATATGTTTAACAGCATCTACAAAATCGTTCCAGTTTTGAGCTCTGTTTAATTTCATCCAGCCATCAAACACATTTGATGGTTTGAATGCTCTGGAACACAATGTATACGCATGATGCTTTTCGTTCGTAATGTTTGAAATTAGTGTACCATGTATTGTATTGACTACTTTTTCAATATATGGCAATGATTCTCCTTTTATATATATTTTTTCTTCTATAATATTAGAGTCTAAAATTTTCCCATCGTACATATACGTAGAAAATGAATGATCTGTAAATTTTTCAACATACACATCTTCTATATCCGTAAAAGCTAAAGTAATGCCCCAACCAATATGTTCGTTGTGTCCAATTAGTACACCTGGTGTTGCTGGACAAGATACACCTGTGACATGTAATTCATCACAATGGATGTGCATTTGATACCAAATATTTGGATTTTTTAGCGTTAGGTGTGGATCATTGCAAAGATAAGGTTTCCCTGTATCTGTTTTTGAGCCATGTATTGTCCATGCATTGCTACCAGAAATATGTGGAATGTATGGTCCGCTCATGGCATCGAATTTTTCATCTATACGTATATGATTAAACTCAATTCCATTTGGTAACAGCACTGGATTTTCATTAGGATAGCTATTGTTTATTTCCATTGCTTTTTTTTCGCCAACAGATTCTATTAGTCTTGCTCTAATGATTTCATCATACCATCCAAATGTTAGCAAAGAAGTAAGCATTCTACTAAATGCACAAACATCAATAGGTGTCCAATCTTCAGGTTTGTGTCCAATTAATTTATACTCAACTGGCAATTTTAAATTATCATGTTTTAGATATGCATTTATTCCATTACAATATGCTTTAATTAATTTTTGAGTGCTTTCTGAAAGTAAATCCCAGTCTTTTTTGCCTACTCTATCATATCCAAATGTTCGTGCAATACGGTCAGCATCCAATCCATCTTTACCTATTACTTCTGATAGCTTTCCTCTTGCTGCTCTCCTATTTAGTTCCATTTGCCACAATCTATCTTGTGCATGTACAAATCCTTGAGCAAAAATTGCATCTTCGATGCTTTTTGCATATACATGCGCAACGCCCCATTCGTCTCTAATAACCTCAATATCTTGATCAATTGTTTTTATATAGAAATTTCCGTCTAGCTTGGGTAAAGACGCTCTGCTCATTTCTTTTATAATTGGTTTTAGAACACCTGCTGCTATTTTATTTAGTATTGACATAGTTCTATTTTCATTAGTGTCCGATAAAGATAAAAAAAGAGAGCCATAATTTTGGGATTATGGCTCAAAATATATAGTTTGTTTTTGCACAACTTACTATATGAATAAAAGTACGCATAATTTTGGTAATTCGGTTCTCGGACAGCTGATTTCTTTAATTCCTAATTCTATTATTGATACAGCTGTTAACAAGCATAACAGTGATAGATATATCAAACGATTTACAACACTAGAACATTTAGTAACGATGTTGTTTTGTGTTGGCTCCAACAGTACTTCGCTTCGTGAGGTTTGTACTAATTTATTAGGTTTAGAAGGCAAACTCAAACATATTAAACTCAAACAACCACCTAAAAAGAGTACGCTTGGTGATGCTAACAAACGTAGAAATGCTGTTGTGTTTGAACAAATCTATTATGACTTGTTGGCTTTTTATAAATCAACTTTATCGGACAGCCGATTTAGAGAAAGTTATGGTAAAGAGCTGTCCATTATCGATTCTACTACTATTTTCTTGTTTAAAGACATCTTAAAATGTGTTGGGCGTAAACCGATAAATGGCAAAAATAAAGGTGGTATTAAAGTGCATCTGCAAATTAGAGCAGATTATAATTTGCCTACTTTAGTAAAATTTACAGATGCTACTGTTCATGATAGTAACTTTATCCAGCATATTTCTTTTGACTCCAACACCATCTATTGCTTTGACAGAGGTTATGTTGATTATCTACTCTTTGAGAGATTTAATCAAACACAAATACCATTTGTAACCCGTATTAAAGACAATGCAAAGTTTAGTTCTAAAGAAGAATTTAGTTTGGATAACTGCAAAGATGATGCTATTTTGAAAGATGAGCAAATAGAATTAGACATTAGAGAAAATGGCACAATAACAAGACAATTGCCACTTCGTAGAATTGGCTATTGGAGCGAACAGCATAACAAATGCTACGAATTTATTACCAATATCTACGATTTAAAACCAGAACAAATTGCTACAATATACAAGCAACGATGGCAAATTGAGTTATTGCACAAACAACTCAAACAAAATTTTCCACTTAATTATTTTTTAGGTGATAATGAAAATGCAATTATTATACAGATTTGGTGTACGCTTATTTACAATCTACTTATCACCGTTATTCAAAGAAAAGTAGAAAAACGAAAATGGGCATTTGCAAATCTTTGTTCACTAATCAGAACACATTTATTTAACTATATTAATCTAAAATCATTCCTCAAAAATCCACAAAAACACTACATCGTTGCTACACAAAATCAAATACAATTATTTTCAGGATAACCTGCTTTTGTTTTATTGTAATTTTATCACACATTTATATTGATTATCAATATCAAAAAAATATTCCGTAGTTTTATCGGACACTAATGTTCTATTTTATAATATAAATCTACAATTTTTCTAAGACTCTATTCTTAATTAGCTAAATAATATTGACTTGCTAAAGTATTTTTGTATTCATTCGTCTTATCTTTATCATTGTGAAGAAAAATATTTTGCTAATCTATCATACACAATCTGGAAATACCAAAATGATATCTGATGCAATTGCAGAATGCTTGAAAGATGAATCAGACATTATATTAGCCTACAAAAAAGCCACAGAAACATTATTTGAAGATATATTACAAGCTGATGGTATTATTATTTGTTCTCCAGAATATTTTGGATATATGTGTGGTGCAATAAAAGATTTTTTTGATAGAACTTATTCTTTAGCAAGAGCAGTAGAATTAAACAAACCATACGCCTTAATTGTTTGTTGTGAAAATGATGGTACAGGAACAGAAAGAAGCATTGATACAATTGCAAGAGGATATATCTTAAAAAAAGCATTGGATACGCTAATCATTAAAGAAAAAAATATAGCCTCACAATTATCTGATGCTCGAGAGCTAGGAATTGGATTTGCAACAGGTATTAAGCTGGGAATTTTCTAATATTGTACCAAAATCTTGATAAGAATTCCTTTTTCAATTAAAACACACACATAACATAAGTAAATAAATTTTATGTAGATGAGTAAATTAGGCTTTTGCTATGTTACTAAAAGTTTAAGCAATAAAAAGTAATTCAAAATTCATTATTTTTGTAGAAATCAATAATAATTAACATGGATACTGTTATAGGCGAAAAGCGTAAGTCATTAAACTACATTGGAATCAGCAATCAGAACCTATTTTGGAATATTTCTAGAGAAGACTTAATAAACAAAGCATTAGATCTTGGTCTTGGAACACTTAACAATACTGGTGCACTGTGCATTAATACTGGAGAATTTACAGGTCGATCGCCAAAAGATAAATTCACTGTAAAAGATGATTTGACTACAAATTCAGTTGATTGGAATAATATTAATCAAGCTTTTTCTCCTGAGAATTTTGATAAACTACAAGAGAAAGTAACTAATTATATCAATCAGTTTAATGAAATATATGTTAGAGATGTGAGTGCTTGTGCTGATGAAAAATATAAAACTAACGTACGTGTAATTACTGAAACACCATGGGCATCTTTATTTGCTGATAATATGTTTATCAGACCAAGTGCAGATGAATTAGAAAATTTTGAACCAGAATGGACAATTCTTTGCGCTCCAAGCTTTAAAGCTAATCCAGCTGAAGATGGCACAAGACAACATAATTTTTCCATCATTAACTTTACAAAAAAAGTAATATTAATTGGTGGTTCTGGTTATACAGGCGAAATTAAAAAAGGAATTTTTACTGCATTAAACCTTGTATTACCACATCAAAAAAGTGTATTGAGTATGCACTGTTCAGCAAACATTGGAAAAGAAGGTGATACAGCATTATTCTTTGGACTTTCAGGCACAGGAAAAACAACACTATCTGCAGATCCAAACAGAAAACTAATTGGTGATGATGAGCATGGATGGAGTGATACTGGTGTATTCAACTTTGAAGGTGGTTGCTATGCAAAATGTGTAGACCTTACAG
This sequence comes from Sphingobacteriales bacterium, assembly GCA_016699615.1. NCBI lineage: Bacteria > Pseudomonadati > Bacteroidota > Sphingobacteriia > Sphingobacteriales > Sphingobacteriales bacterium. The sequence goes on from CP064984.1 coordinate 932,003, forward strand.
AAGAAAAGGAACCAGATATTTTTAGAGCAATAAAAGGTGGTGCAATATTAGAAAATATTGGCTTCTTTGAAGGAACAAATGAAGTGAATTTTGAAGATGTTAGCATTACTGAAAACACTAGAGTATCTTATCCAATTAATCACATTGAAAATATAGCAGTTCCATCTGTTGGTGGAATTCCTAAAAATATATTTTTCTTAAGTTATGATGCATTTGGCGTATTACCTCCAATTACAAAACTAACAGAAGCGCAAGCAATGTATTTATTCATTTCTGGATATACATCTAAAGTTGCTGGAACTGAAGCTGGTGTTACTGAACCACAAACTACATTTTCTGCATGTTTTGGTGCAGCTTTCTTACCATTACATCCAACAAAATATGCTGAGATGCTTGGAAAAAAATTAAAAGAAAGTAATGCAAATGTATGGTTAATCAACACAGGAATAACTGGTGGTGCGTATGGTGTTGGAAGCAGAATGAGCTTAAAATATACAAGAGCATTAATTACTGAAGCATTAAACGGAAACTTGGAAAATGTAGAATATGAAACTCTTCCTATATTTAATTTCCAAATACCAAAATCATGTCCTGGTGTGCCTAGCGAAATTCTAAATCCAAGAAATACTTGGGCAAACAAAGATGAGTACGATACAAAAGCAAAAGAATTAGCAGTTAAGTTTAGAGAGAATTTTAAAAAATATGAGCAACAAGCAAGCGAAGATATTTTAGCTGCTGCACCTCAGATATAATAAAAGCATACCTATGTTACAAGAAGGCACAAAAGCACCAAAAATAAAAGGTGTAGATTTTAGTGGAAAGGAAACAATATTATATTTCTATCCAAAAGATGATACACCAGGTTGCACTGCAAATGCTTGTGACTTTAGAGATAACTATCAAAGTTTAACTAGCAAAGGTTTTACAGTTATTGGCGTTAGTCCTGATGATGAAAAATCTCATACAAAATTTAAAGATAAATACGAGTTGCCATTTGAATTAATCCCAGATACAGACAAGCTTATTTCAAAAGCATATGAAGTTTGGGGATTAAAAAAAATGTATGGAAAAGAATATGAAGGTATTCTAAGAACAACATTTATAATAGACGGAAAAGGTATTATAAAAAAAGTAATCTCTAAGGTAGATACAAAAAATGCTACAGCACAAATTCTTGATGTACTAGAAATAAAATAAAAAATATGCAAATTTATAATACTTTTGCAATAAGATATGGATATTAAAAACCTTATAGCACGTTCGCAAAGTATTATTGAATATTATAAGATTCCTAATTTAACACCTAAAGATTGGCTACAAATCATTCCAATCTGCCATTTTAAAAACATAAAGAAAGGCGATAATTTTATTAAATCTGGACAAGTTTCAGAAGAATTGGCTTTTATTCTGAGTGGAAGTTTTAGATTTTTCTATGAGAAAGAAGATGTTGAAAAAACTGCTTATTTTGTATTTACTAACGAAATTATGGCATCTTTTGAGTGTATATTAGAAAAAAAACCAAGCAAAACAACCATTCAAGCATTAGAAGATAGTGAGATATTTGTAATTGATTACAGTAGTATGCGAAAACTATACAATACATCTTCAAAATTTGAACAAATGGGCAGATTAATTGGCGAGTATTATATCTTAATGTTACACAATCAGCTTTCTTCATTTTTATTGGACTCACCAGAAGAAAGATATGTAAAGCTTGTTGAAGATTTTCCAGATTTATTGAATAGAGTACCACTTCAATATATTGCATCTTATATTGGTGTAACTCCAGTTTCTTTAAGTAGAATAAGGAAGAGAATAATCACAAAATAATTTCTTCAATAAATCATAATTATTTTATTACTGAAAATCAATGTTGATTTCACAAATAAATGTTAATTTTGATTATGAAACACAGTATATATGAAGGTACATTTACTACTTGCTATATTTTTAATAACCATTCAGTTAGTTATAGCTAAGGAATCGAATGCCCAATCTACAAACTACAATAAAGAAAAAGTAAAGTCGAAATCTGGTTCTGTGTGGATGCACGAAATTAATTATCCGCCATTAACTACAAAAAGTGGATTAAGAAGTCAAGTTTATTATTTGATATTATACCAAGATGGTACATACGAACAACAGGTTTTTTTGATTCCTGAAGATAAAGAAGTATACAAAGGCATAAGATATTATGAACTAAAAGGAAAATGGACTAGCACCGACAAAGAAATTTCTCTTGATGAGAATGGTAAAATAGAAAAAATAGAAAATTCAGTTTTTTACACTAAATTTGAAAATATTGATAACATAATTGTGAACGCAACAAAATAGGAAACATGATAAAAGCTGGAATTGTAGGTGCAACTGGATACACTGGCGGAGAATTAATAAGAATATTACTACAACATCCAAATACTGAAATTGCATTTTGTTACAGCAGAAGCAAGCACAATATTCCTATCACATCAATACATGATGATATATTTGACACAGATATATTTTTTACCAATGAAATAGATACCAATGTTGATGTTGTATTTTTGTGTCTACCACACGGAGAAACAAGTCCATTTCTAAAACAACATACATTCAGCAATCATACTAAGATTATAGACTTAAGTAATGATTTTAGACTACAAGCAAATGCTCAAGATTTTGTTTATGGTCTTCCAGAACTAAACAAAGAAAAAATTAAAGTTGCCAATAAAATTGCCAATCCCGGTTGTTTTGCTACTGCAATACAACTCAGTTTGTTACCATTAGCTAAGCACCAATTATTGACAAATGAGATACATGTTTCTGCAACAACAGGTTCTACTGGCGCAGGAAATTCTCTATCAGAAACATCGCATTTTACTTGGAGAAATAATAATTTTAGTACTTACAAAACACTTACACATCAACATTTAGATGAAATAAATGAAAACCTTACACAATTGCAAACAAATTATAATCAAGAACTATATTTTGTACCCTATAGAGGCAATTTTACAAGAGGCATTTTAGCAACAAGTATTATTACTTGCAATGAAACTATTGATGATATATATGCTATGTACCAAAACTATTATGCAGCGCAACCATTTGTACAAATTCTTAGAAAAAACATACATCTAAAACAAGTAGTGAATACAAACTATTGTATCATCTATTTAGAAAAACAAAAAAACAAGCTTATAATTGTAGCTGCGCTTGATAATTTACTAAAAGGTGCTGCTGGGCAAGCCGTTCAAAATATGAATCTTATATTTGGATTAGATGAAAAAACTGGATTGATGCTTAAGAACTGTACATTCTAATCTTCGCAAGGATTATATAACTTAGGCGAAAAATCGTTTGTATATGGAATATTTCTATTCTTAGCTTCTTGAATAAAGAACTCTATTCTTGTGTTTGTATATTTATCAGTCAAGCTATCTACAGGATTTGTGTTGCCAAAACCAGATGCTGTAAGTCTACTACAATCTACACCTTTTAGTGTAAGATAATAAGTAATGATAGCAGCTCTTTGTAATGATAGTTTTGTATTTTCATTCTCATCTTTTTCAGTAAAAACATGAGATTCCACTCTAAGTTTTGTAATTCCAGGATTGTTTAGCATATATTGCGCTACATAGTCAATCATAGCATCAGTTGTATCAAATACATCATTTGCGTGCTCCTGAAATATAATAGGTTCTGGTAATATTAGTCTATTTTGTGAAATCTTGTAATTCGTTTGTGCTTGTGCAGCAAAAAAACCGAAAAGTAATAGCATAACAATAAATCGCCTCATCTAATTGCTTTTTTTGCTAAAATAAGCAATATAAAAAGGAACAAATACAAATATTTGTTAAATCAGTTACTTCTGAGCAGAATATTCATCTTCACCTAAAGATTCGATAATCTCTTTGGCATTTTCAGTTTAATATGATTTTGTATTAGATAATTTTTTAAAATAAACTCTAGCATTGTCTAAATCTTTTATTTTTAGATACGCCATTGCCAAATACCAATTTCTATCATCAAGGTATTTATTTTCAGTTGTTGTTGCGTCTTTCAATACTTCAATAGCTTTTTCTGGTTGAAAATTTGCCAAATACGACACGCCTAAAAACAATATATTTTTCTCATTATTTGGATTTTGTTCCAATGCTTTGTTGTAATATTCAATTGCTTTCTTATAATTTTCCTGTTCATAATATTGTATTGCCTGCGATGTGTAATTGTTATCATTACTTGCTTCATTACTTCGGACAACACCATCTGGATGTGTAAGTACTTTGAAATAACTTGCATAGATTTTTTCTGAATGCTTTCGTTTTTCAAACAAAAAATTTACAGAGAAAAACAAAACGCCAATAATGGCAGCAGCTACTGCAATTACTCTAAAAATTGGCATTCTAAATATAGATTTTTTCTTAGTAACTACAGTTGTTTGTTCATTGCGAACCTTATCTATTTTATCATCCAATTCTTGTTGTAGTTTGTCAAAAGAAATAGTTTTGTTTTCTTTCCATTCTGTTAGTCCATCTAAGGCTTCATCTAGAAAAGGATTATCAGAATAGGTTTGTTCTAGTTTATTTTTTTCTTCATTACTTAGTTGTTCTTCTAAGTATTTTTTTAATTCATGTTTATTCATCATGGCTATCATTTTTTTGATTAAAAAATAGTTTCAGATTTCTTTTTCCGTTCTGAATACAGCTTTTTACTTTTTTGATATCGTAGCCAGTGTGCAGTACAATTTCCTGATAGCTTTTCTTTTGCAGATAGAATTGATCAATACAGATTTTTTGTGAGTCGTTTAAGCTATTCAGTGCATGTAATAATTGTTCTTTATTTATATCTTCTATATAATGACGTTCATACTGCTCATTTTCCATAAATCTAACCTCAGAATTTTGGTTAATTTCTTCAATTTTAACATTTTTTTTACGCAAAAGGTTAAAAATCTCATTTTTAGACACAATGTAAAGCCATCTATCAAATCGTTCTACACTATCATCCAGCTTTTCCATCACTCTAATAAAAATATCAGTTACTGCATCTTTAGCCTGATCTTCGTCTTTTAGATATTTAAAACATAAGCCAAAAACCAAAGTAGCATAGCGCTTGTACAAGACAGCAATTGCTTCTTTATTTTGATCTTCAAAAAACAGCACAATTAATTCTTTGTCATTTAGATGTTCCATGGAATTAAGAAAAATTATCTTGTACAACAATAATTAACAAATCAAATATACAAATATACTTACATTTGTTGGCATGAGATTGCTCATCTTTTTTACAATTATGCTATGCAACAGTGTGTTTGTTTTGGCTCAAAACAAAGAAATTACACTTGAGGTAAATATTGTAAATGAGAATAGCTATTTAATTCCACATGTTGATGTTGCTAATAGGAAACAGCAAATATCTTTTTCATCAGACAAGAATGGTTTTTTTAGTACAAAGGCAATGATAAATGATACGTTGGTATTGTTTAAAAATGGATATCTACCACAAAAAATATATGTGAATGATAGCTTAGCAAAACAAGATTATAAGATAACTGTAACAATGAATAGAATTCCTATTGAATTGACAGAGGTACAGATTACAGCCATCAAAACACATCAGCAAATTAGAAAATCTATAAGTAATATTTATTTACCAAATACGGATTTGTATCCAGATGCAAAGCCACTACAAAACCCAATTTCTTATTTGTATGAATTAATTTCTAAGAAAGAAAAAGAAAAAAGACTTGCTGCAAATTTAGAAACCGAGTACACCAAAAGAAATGTATTGAAAGATATTTTCAGATTGTATAATGCTTATAATATTATAGATTTGGCAGAAGAAGATTTTGAAAGCTTCATTACTTATTTAGATATGCCTTATGAATTTATGCAACGTGTAAGTGATTATGATTTGGCTGTTACAATAAAATACAAATTCAAAGCATATAGAAATGATAAACAAAATTGGCTAAAAAAAGAAGTTTATCCAGCTGCCTTGGATGATTTAGAAAGAATAAGACAACAGCCTAAAAATTAGTATTACTTATTTCTAAAACTTTGTTCATACAATTTTACCCAATCTTCCCAAGTCATTTTTGAAACTAATTCTGCTATCAACTGAAATGGAATTTCATTAACTTTTTTGAATCGAATACAACTTTTGCCCATGTCTAATTTTGATTTGCAATGCTTAGGATATTCTTCTAAAAACCAACCATACAATTTTGGATCTGCATAAATACCCATGTGATAGATTGCAATAAAATTTTTCTGTGATGCAATATTTATAAAAGGCAATGGTAATTTATTATCGCAATGATAGCCATTTGGATATAATGTTTTAGGCACTACATATCCAATGCTTTTATAAATGAATGTTTCCTCAAAACCTTTTGGAATATTTTGCAATATTGTTTCTCTTAGTTGTTGCATTACCTTTTGTCTATCTTCAGGTAACTCCTGTAAATATTTTTTAATATCTTCTTGCATCTTATATTATTCGTACAAAAATAATACTAATGTGGCAATTTATCTTTAACTAAGCCATACAAAAATGTACCAAAAAGAGCTGCCATTAGTACAATAATAAATGACCAATAGCCACCACCAATTAATATATAAATTGGTCCAGGACAAGCACCAACCAATGCCCAACCTAATCCAAAAATAATTCCGCCAAATATACTTGCCTTATAAGTTTTTGGTTTTGGATCTATCTTTATTTCATTACCATCTATTGATTTTAGATGACTTCTTTTTATAATCTGAACAATGATAACACCTAATATAACTGCACTTCCAATGATTCCATACATATGAAAAGACTCAAAACGGAACATTTCATAAATGCGAAACCATGATATAACTTGTGCCTTGGCTAATACAATACCAAAGAAGACTCCTAAAAGCAAAAATTTTATATATTTCATTTTTATTTTTTAAAATATTATTGGAATAATTAAAAATGTCATGATTAATCCACCAATGAAAAAACCAATAACAGCAACTAGAGATGGCAATTGCAAATCTGATAAGCCTGATATGGCATGGCCAGATGTGCAACCATTTGCCCAACGTGTGCCAAAACCAATAAGCAAACCACCACCAATTAAAATACATAAGTTTTTTAATTTGAATGTTTCAGCATTCCCGAATATTTCGTTTGGTGCAAAAGATTGATTGGCTGTAATGTTTAATGCTTGCAATGCTTCTGCTGTTTTATCAGATACAATTACTGCATCGCCTGCGTGTAGAAACTGAAATGCAATAAAACCACCAATAATTGTACCTAATACGTAAACTAATAGCCATTGTTCTTGTTTCCAATTATAATTAAAAAATGAGCTGAATTTACCAGCACCCAACATGCTACATGTTGTTTTCATGCTTGTAGAAATTCCAAATCTTTTTTCAAAGTATAGTAACAAAAATAAGTTGATGGCAATTAATGGTCCAGCAATATACCACGCAAATGGCATTTGAATTATTTTATCCATGTAGAAAATTTAATAGAATGATTGTATTTTTTAGCTTTCTTTTTTATTCGTATTGATGCCAAGAACTGTGTACAGTGGACAAAAATTTATAAAACTTGTAACTGCAAATACTATTGCTAATACCAAAAGTACAATTGCTAATGTACCTGTAATAATTTTTGTAAAATATAAAACTAAAATTACTGTTGCAATAATTACGCGAATCATCTTGTCTAAAGAACCCATATTTTTTTTCATATAATTTTTTTTGATGTTATAAATAAGTATTGATAATTGAAATTAATTGATTTTTGGGAATAACGCCACTTTGCCTCCACTTTATTTGTCCACTTTTGTATAATATAAGTGTAGGCACACCTTGTATTTGCAATTGTTGTGCAATAGCTTGGTTTTTATCTACATCAATTTTGATGATAGTAAGTTGTTCACCTAAATCTTTTTTTACATCTTGAAGAATTGGTGCTAATGTTTTGCAAGGGCACACCATGTTGCAAAAAAATCTACCAATACTGGTTTATCTCCATTGATTAATTCCTGGAATTTATTCATAGATTATACTTTTACAATAGGATTAAATGTTATTGTACTATTTATTGAATTAGAAATTAAACATGCTTTTTCAGCTTTATCTAAAATTCGTTTTGTTTTATCTAGAAGTGCTTCGTCTTCAATTTGTACAACTGGATTTAAGATAACTTCTGTCATTAAAAATTTTCCTTCTACTTGCTCTAATTTTCCTTTAGCTTCGCAATCAAAAGATATAAAATTTATTTTTGAGTTTTCTGCAATAGCTAGGAATGTTGTCATTAAGCATGATGCAACAGCAGCCGTGTACAAATGTTCTGGACTAAAAACTTGTGGCATTCCGCCAGCAAATGGTGGTGGCGTTGCAACGCTAATTCCATCTTCTAAAATATTTTTTTCTAGATTAATTTCAGCTGAAGAAAGTACACCTAGCCTTCCTTCCTTCCATTGTATTTTTACTTGATAATAATGTGGTTCCATATTTAATTATTTTATTTCTTCGTATATAATAGTGTCATCGTTATTTATTGTACTATTATTATTTTTTGTAGAACAATTTGTGTTACAACATCCTACATTGAATATTGCCATTAGTAGAAAAACAAATCCCATAATTGGTAATAGTTTGTCGTTTGTTCTTATTCCTTCAACAATAATGATAATTGCAAGCACCAACCTAATGATACGCATTGCATGCCAATTTGTACTTAGTATCTGTAGCATGATTATATTTTATTTTTTAATGAATTCCAACCGCCAGCATTCACTACATTTTGTATTCCATTCTTTTTTAGAATAGATGCTGCGCTTGAGCTTCGCATGCCCGATTGGCAACAAACAATTATTTGATTGTATTTTTTTACCTCATCAATTTTATTTGGCAAGATATTTAATGGTATGTTTTTAGAACCTTTGATATGTCCGTTTGAAAATTCTTGTGGTGTACGTACGTCAATAATAACAGCACCATTTTGCAACATTTCTTTAAAATTTTGTTCTTCTGCTTTTCCGAATATTTTAGATAAAATTCCCATTTGTTTATTTTTTATTTGTTGAATAATTATTTTAATGTGCTTGGGCAAACATAGTTTGTCTTTGCAATATTTGTTTCTGTCATTGCTTTAAAGCCACCATCAATATCTATTACATTATGATATCCACGAGCTTTTAATATTGATATCATTATTACAGAGCGATAGCCACTAGCACAATGTATGTAATATGTGTTTGCTTTATCTAAGTCTGAAATCCATTCATTAATATAATCTAATGGTTTGTTTTGTGCTATTGCAGCATGTTCTGCATTATATTCTGTTGGTTTTCTAGCATCAATTAAATTAATATTTTCTTGAATTATCATTTGCTCTAATTGTTCAGCATCGATAGATTTTATGCTATCTGTTTCTTTATTTTCATTAATCCATGCTGCCATTCCACCTTTCAAATAACCTAGTGTATTATCATATCCAACGCGCGCCAATCTAGTTATTGCTTCTTCTTCTTTGCCAATTTCGCAAACTAAAAGAATAGGTTGTTTCAAATCTGTGATTAACGCACCAACCCATCTTTGCGAAACTTCCATTCAATCCTATAAAAATTGAATTTGGTATATGTACGTTCGTAAAATCTGCTTTATCTCTTGTGTCTATTATTAATGCATCAGTGTCGTTGGCAATTTGTTCAAACTCATCTGGATTCAATGCTTTTAAACCTTTTTCATATACATCATTTATGCTTTCGTACCCATTTTTATTTAACAATGCATTCTTTGGAAAATATTGTGGTGGTGGCGTTAATCCATCTGTTACTTGTTGCACAAATTCTTCTTTGGTTTTTGCTTGCAATGCGTAGTTATGTTCTTTCTGATATTTTAATGTACTAAAAGTATCTTTGCTCATATTTTTGCCACATGCAGAACCTGCACCATGTCCTGGATACACAATAATATCATCATGTAAAGGCATAATTTTTTGATGAATTGAGTCATATAATAATCCTGCTAAATCTTCTTTAGTAAGATGTGTTTTCACTGCCAAGTCTGGTCTACCTACATCACCAATAAATAATGTATCTCCAGAAAATATACATATATCATTGTTTTTTTCATCTTTTAGTAAGTATGTTGTAGATTCAATAGTATGACCTGGTGTGTGTAATACTTTGATGGTAACATTGCCTAGTTTTAATTCTTCACCATCTTTTGCAATATATGCATCAAAACTTGGTTGAGCTTCTGGACCGTATACAATTGTTGCTCCTGTTTTTTTTGCTAAATCTATATGTCCTGATACAAAATCTGCATGAAAATGTGTTTCTAATACATACTTTATTGTTGCGTTGTCTTTCTTAGCTTTTTCAATATAAGGTTGCATTTCACGCAATGGATCAATGATGGCTACTTCGCCTTCTGACTCAATGTAATAAGCTGCTACAGCTAAACATCCTGTGTAAATTTGTTCTACTTTCATATTGTATTTTTTATTTTTTAATTAATTCTATCCATAATTCTGTACCAGCACGCTGTGGTATTGATTGTGTACATTCTTCCATTTTTTGTATCAAAAATTTCTCTTGGAACAATAACTCATATTCAGATTTTGAGCCACCAAATGGTGGATTTTGTTCAAATTCTCTATTAAATAGTAACCCTGCAATTATTCCATCTTTATTTAATAGCTCATACATTTTATCCTTATAAGCTGTGCGCAAATTTGGTTTTAATGCACAAAAAAATGTCTGCTCAATAATTATATCATACTTACCTGAATGCATAAAAAAATCTCCAGCAATAATGCTTAGTTCTTTACCAACATATTTTTCAAATTTTAGTAATAATTGACTTACTACAGTTGGTGCTATATCTATAATTGTAATATTGCCAAATCCATTTGATAAAAGATATTCAGCTTCATATGCATTGCCACATCCAACAATTAGAATATTGTAATTCTTGTTTGGTAATGTTTTAAAATAATTTACAATTGGTGTAGAAGCATAGCCAATATCCCAAGCTGTTTGTTTGCTTTGCCATTGTTTGTCCCAAAAGTTTTTGTCTAAATCCATACTAACTCTTATTTAATCAATAATTCTTTAATCAGAATATATATGCCCATAGCTAATACAAACCAACCGAAGCCAATTTTTAGTTTTTGTGCATCAACCTTTTTGTTATAATGTGTACCTATAAATATTCCAACAATTGCGATAGATGTAATCTTTAATAAAAATGTCCAATCTATTTCTAAATGAGATAAATCTCCAACAAATCCTATTAAAGATTTTGTTGCAATGATTAATAGTGATGTGCCTACAGCTTTTTTCATAGGCAATTTTGTAAGCAATACCAATGCTGGAATAATTAAAAATCCACCACCTGCACCAACTAAACCTGTAAATAATCCAACTACCACACCTTCTATTAATATTAATGGATAATTGTATGAAATTTGACCATTAGTTTAATCTTCTACTGATTTAGATCTTATCATATTGTAAGATGCCACAATCATTAAAAGTGCAAAAATTATTAGTAAGAATATTTGCTTTGTAATAATTAATTGATTGAGTTGAATTATTGTATCTGGAATGAGTGGAATAAGAAACTTTCGAGTAAGAAATACTACAACAATAGATGGCGTACCAAATATTAAGGCAGTTTTAAAATCTATTAATTTATTTCTATAAGCTGATAAACTTCCAGCTATACTTGAAATACCTACTATAAATAATGAATATGATGTAGCTAATACTGCATCTACTTTAAATATATACACCAATACAGGAACTGTTAGGATAGAACCACCGCCACCAATCAGTCCTAATGATATTCCAATAAATAAACAAGCTATAAGACCAAATATTTCCATTACATGTTTGCATTACAATTTCTAATACAATCTATTACTTTAGCAACATCTTTTCTTTTAGAAAATAGAATATCTGTTTACCTTCACGTACACTACCCAATATTCCTTTTATTTTCATATTATTTAGATGATGCGATGTTAGCGATTGTTCTACTTCTATGCTTTCAATGATTTCTGTTACAGTAAGCCTATTGTTGTTTCTTAGTAATTCTATAATTGCTAATCTTGCTGGATGCGCAACTGTCTTTAGAATAAAAGCTGCTTTTTCTAGCTGTTCTATATTTTCAATTTTGTTTTTCATCGTACAAATATATGTAAATACTTTCATATTTTCATATAAACGAATATTAAATCTAGTTTAAAAAAATTTTCTTAGTTTTGTTGTATGGAAATTAAAGGAAAAATCACACAAGTAATGCCATTGGTAACAGGAGAAGGCAAAAATGGCGTATGGAAGAAACAAGAATATGTATTGGAAGTGCCAAATGGAAATTATGCACCCAAAAAAGTATGTTTTTCTATTTGGGGCGATAAGATTGAACAATCTAATGTTAAAGAAAACGGAGAAGTAACGATATCATTTGATTTAGAAAGTAGAGAATATAACGGAAGATGGTACACAGATGTAAGAGCTTGGAAAGTACAAAGACAATCTTCTGATTCATCTAGCTATTCAGCACCACAAAATTATCAACCAGATTATAGCCAAGAGCCAGTTTCACAAAGCTCAAGTACAATAGATGATGATTTGCCATTCTAGTATTGTTTGCTAAGTAAGATTTAAATCAATATTATATCTTGCTAATATTTCCAAAAACAAAGTATAACTGTGGTTATATGATTACTTTTGTAAATAGGAATTAAGCAATGAAATAATGATTGAACTAAGTATTTTACAACAATTTGGGTCTACGTTAGAAGGAGATTTTTTTACTGATAAAAAAATGCAGATTTTGTATGCCACAGATGCTTCTGTGTATAAAGAATACCCATTAGCAGTTGCGTATCCAAAGAATAATGATGACATTAAAAAATTAATTCAGTTTTCAAATCAGCATAAAGTATCACTTATACCACGAGCAGCAGGCACATCACTAGGTGGACAAGTTGTAGGCAAAGGTATTGTTGTAGATATTTCAAGGTATCTAAATAAAATAATTGATATAAATGAAACTGAAAACTGGGTTATTGTGCAACCTGGTGTAATTAGAGATGAATTAAATTATTATTTAAAAAAACACAACTTATATTTTGGTCCAGAGACATCAACTGCTAACAGAGCAACAATTGGTGGAATGGTAGGTAACAACTCATGTGGAACAAATTCTATCGTATATGGTTCTACAAGAAATCATGTATTAGAAATTAAAGGATTTTTGAGCAATGGAGATGAAATACACATACATCAACTATCTCCTGAAGAATTAAAACAGAAAACGACATTAACGACATTAGAAGGCGACATATATAGTTTCATCCAAGATCAACTAAGTAATAAAGAAGTTCAGAAAAATATAGAGGAACAATATCCAAGTACTAATATACATAGAAGAAATACAGGTTATGCATTAGATGCATTGTTAGAACAATGTCCATTTGCAGAACATGGCAGACCATTTAACTTGGCTGAATTAATTTGTGGATCTGAAGGTACCTTATTATTTATAACAGAAATAAAAGTAAATTTAGTTCCTGTACCACCACCACATAAAGTTGTTGTTGCTGCACATTTTAAGCAATTAGAAGAAAGTTTAAAAGCAACAGTTGCAGCTATGAAGCTATCTCCATCAGCTTGTGAGCTAATGGATAAGATTATATTAGATTGTACAAAATCTAGTATAGAATATAGCAAAAACAGATTTTTTGTAAAAGGAGATCCAGCTGCAATTTTATGTGTAGAATTTTCATCAGATGATAAAGAACAAGCATTAAAGCATGCAAAGCAATTTCAATTACTATTAGAAAAAGAAGATTTAGGCTACCACTTCCCTTTTCTTGAAGGCAATGATATACAAAAATTATGGAGTTTAAGAAAAGCAGGTTTAGGTTTATTAGCAAATATTCCAGGAGATAAAAAAGCAGTAGCAGTTGTTGAAGATACAGCAGTAGCTATAGAAGACTTGCCATCATATATCTTAGAATTTGAGCAAATGATGAAAAAGTATGGGCAACAATCTGTGTATTATGCACATGCTGGCGCTGGCGAATTGCACTTAAGGCCAATTTTAGATTTAAAAGTAAAAGAAGACAGGCAGCTATTCAGAACAATTGGGACTGAATCTGCTAAATTGGTAAAAAAATACAATGGTTCATTAAGTGGAGAACATGGTGATGGTAGAGTACGTGGCGAATTTATTCCATTAATGATTGGTAATGAGAACTATGAATTACTACGAAAACTAAAATATACCTTTGACCCAAATAATATCTTAAATCCAAATAAGATTGTAGATACACCACCAATGGATACTTCATTAAGATATGAAGAAAACCAAGTGACCAAACAATTTAATACTATCTTTGATTTTTCTAATGATGAAGGAATTTTAAGAGCAGCAGAAAAATGTAATGGTAGTGGAGATTGTAGAAAACTACCTTTGAGTGGTGGCTCAATGTGTCCATCTTATATGGCTACAAAGAATGAAAATGATACAACAAGAGCTAGAGCAAATATTCTTAGAGATTTCTTGACACAATCAACGAAAGAAAATAGCTTTGACCATCAAGAAATATATGAAGTAATGGACTTGTGTTTGTCTTGCAAAGGTTGCACATCAGAATGTCCATCAAATGTAGATATACCTACATTGAAAGCAGAATTCTTATATCAATATTATAAATCAAATGGCATACCATTAAGAACTAAAGCCATTGCAAACATTACAAAATTAAATGCATTAGGTTCAAAGATTTCTGGTATTAGCAATGTGTTTTTGGCTAATAAATTCTTTTCTGGTCAGCTAAAAAAACAATTAAATTTTGCGCCACAAAGAAGTTTGCCATTGTTGCACAAACAAACTTTAGAACAATATTTTAAAAAAATAAAGGATAAACAGAACGTAAAATTACGTAAGAAAAAGATATATTTATTTATTGATGAATTTACAAATTATAATGATACACCAATTGGAATAAAAACAATTTCTTTATTAAATTTATTAGGCTACGAAATAGATTATATTGCACATAAAGAAAGTGGCAGAACATACTTATCCAAAGGTTTATTAGATGAAGCAAAAGCATTAGCAAATTTTAATGTTTCTGTATTTAAAAGTTGGATAAATAGCGACACGCCACTTGTTGGCATTGAACCTTCTGCAATTCTATCTTTCAGAGATGAATATCCAAGATTGGTAGATAAACATCTGCAACAAGATGCAAAGAAAATTGCTGAAAATTGCTTAACCATTGAAGAGTTTTTATACAAAGAAATTCAATCAGGCAATATAAATAGTGATAGTTTTACAAAAGGAAGCAAACAAATAAAACTGCATGGACATTGCCATCAGAAAGCTTTATCGTCAGTAAATTATTCTGCATGGATAATGAGCTTACCAGAAAACTACACTGTAGATGTGATTCCTAGTGGTTGTTGTGGCATGGCTGGTAGCTTTGGCTACGAAGCAGAACACTATGATGTATCTATGCAAGTTGGTGAATTAGTTTTGTTTCCTGCTGTAAGAAATACGACAGATGATACTATAATTGCTGCGCCAGGCACAAGTTGTAGACATCAAATAAAAGATGGAACAAATAGAGTTGCGCTACATCCTGTTGAGATTTTGTTTGATGCCGTTAATAAACCAAAAAAAGATTTAGGCATCTAAATCAAGATAGCTTTCATACATTTCATAAGGAATATCATCATCTTGATTAGGTAAGTTTGGAATGCAAATACCATATGGTTGAATATGTTGTAATGTATTTTTTAGTACATCAAAATTTATTGCATTAATATATACATTATATTTATTCATATTAGTATTAATTAAATTAATATCATCATTATTATTAATATTAATTATTATATTTGAGTTTTGTTGTATGTTTTCTAATTGACTTAAATACTGTGTGTCAATTTGTATAAAAATGTCATTATACTTTTTGGATATACTATCAAATTCTGGATGATTATAATTTATTTGAATTAATTGTGCGTTTGTTTTTCTATTAAAAATGCAATTTCATCAGCTGATTGATGGTTAGCAATTTCAAGTATGACAATTGGTTGGTACAACCATTTCTGAATATCATTTAGTTTATCAATACTAACATGATTGGGTTCTAATGCATCAAGAGTGAAGCCAAACAAATTAATACCATGAGCAATAAAATATCTTGCTGTATGCAAGCTATTTGTCTGATTGATTTTAAATTGGTACAAAATTAAGTTCTTTTAGTTGCGAAAAAATACATTGAAATACTACTCAATAATATAAAGAATGCACCTAATTGATGTGCTTCTGCCCAAAAAATTGGTATTCTTTCTTTTGTAAAAAACAATGTCATTATACCTAAAAATAACTGTAAGAAAACAGCAAACAAAAGTACCCATCTTGTTGTATGAAATTGCTTGACGTAATCAAGTTTTGAGAATTTAAAAAACAAAATGATACTTATTGAAAAAATTAAGTACGCAAATATTCGATGAATGAATTGTAGTGTTACATTATTTTCGTGAATAAAATCTACATATGGCTGATGAAATCCTATATTTTCTGGAATAAAACTACCATTCATCAATGGAAATGTTGTGCAATTATACGCAGCTTTTGAACCAGCTACAAGTGCACCAAACCCAATTTGAATAAATATTATTATAATAAATAATGACAATATACTTTTTGTTTTATTTGAAAATTGTTTGATAGATGGATAAATATATCCTAATGCAAATCTATATGTTAGTCCTACTATCAATGATGCTATGAGTAGGTGACCCATCAACTTTACTGGATTTACTAGAACTTTATTTTTTTCTAATCCACTTGCTACCATTATCCAACCCATTAAACCTTCTAGTCCACCTAGTAATATTACTAAAACTAATTTGCCTATATCTTTTGGTAATAATATTTTTCTTATAATAAAATATATCATTGGAATAAATGCACACAATGCCATAAATCTTGCCCAAAAACGATGTGTAAATTCCCAAAAAAATATTTGCTTAAACTCTGACAATGTAAATGTAGAATTGACCAATTTGAATTGGTCTATTTGTTTGTATTGTTCAAATGCTGTGTTCCATTCTGTATCATTCATAGGTGGAATAAAACCCATGATTGCATTCCATTCTGTGATGGAAAGACCAGAACCTGTAAGTCGTGTAACGCCACCTAAAAATATTTGGACCATTAGCATAAACACGCCAATCATCAACCAATAGCCTATTATTTTTTCTCTATTTTTCATGTGGTAATTTTTTTACAATTTCTTGAATTGTATTTTCGAAAGGAATAAATTGATAGTTTAATGTCTGTTTTAATTTTTGGTTGTTATAGAAAAAATCTTGCATAGCAACTTTAGCATTTTCTTTAGTGTACGCTCTTTTTCTATTTGGATTTATAAAGCTTAAAATTGCATCCATAGTATATCCAATAGTAGCTATTATTTTAGGTAGTTTGTATTTTGGTGCTGGTTTATTTACAGCTTTTGCTATCATCTGAAAATAATCTTTGAAATATATATTCTCATTTATTGCAATAAACCTTTCTTTGTTGTACGCACCATTCATCAACAAAATTGATATATTCACAACATCTTTTACATCTATCATTCCATTTCTTCCAGGAACATAAAATGGCATTTTCCCTTTTGCAATTCTTTTAAATAATTGCATTATACTTTTTTGCTCATCATGGCCAACGCCAATAATGATTCCTGGATTAATTATTGTTGCTTCAAGTCCTTCTTCTATTCCTCTAAAAATTTGTCTTTCTGCCATTTGTTTGGTAACACCATACGCTGTATTCCATTCGTTTTCTTCCCATTTAGTTTCCTCATCAACAATTGTATTTGGCTTTGCTGCAAATGCTGCAATAGAACTGATGTACAATATTTTTTTTACGCCACAACTGAGTGCTGCATTTACAACATTGCTTGTGCCTTCAATATTTGTTTTGTACATAGCATCGTATTGTTTTTTATTGTATGCTATAATAGCCGCACTATGGTATATTTTTTCTACACCTACAAAAGCTTCTTCTAAGCTCATAATATCTAGAATATCTGCTTCTACAACATCGATTTTAGATATGATATTTTTTAGATAATTTATATTAGAATTTTTCCTTACTATAATTCTAACTTGTTCTCCATTTGCTACTAATTGATGTACCAACTCTCCGCCTACAAAACCTGATGCTCCAGTAACTAAAACCATCTATTCTATTATTTCGATTGATAATAAATTTCTAACTAAGTTTGTTGTATTTAATACTTCTTCTTTGGTAGGCAAACAAATTGTTATATGTCCTAATTTACGATTAGGCTTTGCTATCTTTTTCCCATATAAATGTACATAAACACCTTTCATGCTAGATAATTCTTTGATGTATGGTAGTATGTAAGTTCCTTCTTGATTATTGCCTGCAACAATATTCAACATGGCACATGGCATTTTGAACTCAGTTTTGCCAAGAGGCAATTTTAATAAAATCCTTAATAATTGCTCATATTGTGATGTATAGAAACCTTCGATGGTATGATGCGCAGAATTGTGTGGACGTGGTGCTATCTCATTCACCAATAAATCTAAATCTTCGCTTAAAAAAAACTCAATGGCAAACAAGCCTGCACTGTTGAATGCATTTAGACATTGCTTGGCAATTTCTTTTGCTTTTTCTTCTATGTAAATTGGAATATTTGCTGGCGTGTGTAAGTAGCTTACTAAATTTGATTGTTTGTCAAATTCCATTTCTATAGCTGGATAGATTTCGATATTGCCATAAGTATCTTGTGCTGCAAGTACAGCAATTTCTGCTTTGCATGGTACAAATTTTTCTACCATTACTGCATCATCAAATGGAATGATATTAACGTTTTCAATAATATTCCTACTTGTATCAATATACACACCTTTCCCATCGTATCCTCCAATGCATGATTTTACTACAACTTTTTCTGAATTAAAGTCTTGAAGTTTTTCTAATAACTCAGTTTTATTTTCTGCAATAAAAAAATCTGCAGTTGGAATTTTATGTGTTTGATAAAACAATTTTTGTTTGCCTTTATCTTGTATAATTTCTAATGCTCTTGGTGATGGAATAATTATTTTTCCTGCTTCTTCTAATTCTATTAGTTTCTGAGTGTTTGTGTGTTCAATCTCATAAGTTATTACATCAGACTGTGCAGCCAATTCATCTAAGCCTTCTACAGATTTGATATCTTTTATAATATGATGATGTGCGTATATTGCAGAAACACAATCTTTATCTTTGTCTAAGATAATAATTGGAACAGACCATTGCATAGCTTTTTGTATTAGCATTTTGCCTAATTGTCCGCCACCAATTACGCCAATTGTTGGAATTTTTGTTGCTTGCGACATCATAAGCGAAAGTAGAAATAAATTTCAAATTAAACATTAGTAAAATGTAATTTATTATTTTTAGCATCTTAAACAATGCTAAGAAATTTATACTATTTGATATTTCTATTGCTTTTTGTTGTGTCATGTACCAATACGAGGAAAATTGCATCAATCATGCAACAAGAGATTGGTAAAATAAAAAATGAAAACTATGGCATTGATTCCAATTATCTATTCTTGAGTTATGGAAAATTAGATACAACAATTGGTGATGTGCATGTTGAGAAAATAAAGTCTAAGCTAATTCCTGCAATATTTTATTGGCACAATTCAAGTTCTTATAAAATTAGCATCAATGATAGTATTGTTCAATTATTATTTTCAAAATATTTTTATGCATATGCTGATAGTCTTCAATTGAAACAATTACTACTCAACACTAAACTTTTAATACATGTTCCAACATTGTCAAATAGTTTTGAATATGATATTGTCACAAATACATCTGTGCCACTATTGTACGTGATGTATTCAAAAAATCAATTAATAAAATCAGAGACAGATAGTATAGCTGCAAATTATTTTATTTTCTATCAGAACAAAAAAGCTGCGTATGGTGAAATGATGTACAAGAATGACACTACATTTCAAAAGCAATCAAAACCAGTTTCAACTAAAAACTATTTAAAACAATATATTCAATATTATACACAAACAATATCATCATTTGCTAAATCAATTGTAGATAGATGTGCCTTATTATTAAACCAAAAAGAAGATTAAACTATCTATTTATTTGGATGTAGTTTGCTGTTTTTATAACTATACAATGCATATATTACAATACCTATTAACATCCAAACTAAAAATCTAATCCAGTTTTCTAGTCCTAGTGTTGAAAGTAGATAACTGCAAGATAATAATCCTAATACAGGAATTGCTGACCATCTTTTTATTATTGTCAGTATACTTATTACAATAAATATTAAAATAAATACCCAATTTAGTATTTGATGTTTCCATGTATCATATCCACCTTCTAATGAAAATGTTTGAGATAAATAATTTCTAGCTTGTGTATTTGTGCTAAATATTGCAATTAAAGCAACCCAAAGCACCAGCATTGCCCATGTTCCATTGATATATGGTACTCGAAACTTTGATACATATTGGTTGTTATCTTCTAGTTTTTCTTTTTGTTGTAAAATAAGAACGCCACCACAAACTAATACAAATGCAAATAGTGTGCCTATGCTACATAAATCAGTTACTAAATTTGCATCTAAAAATAATGATGGCACGCCAACTAAAACGCCTGTAACTATTGTTGCGTATGATGGTGTTTTATATTTAGGATGGATTTTTGAAAATCTTTTTGGTAATAAACCATCTCTGCTTATGCTCATCCAAATACGTGGCTGACCTATCTGAAATACTAATAGTACACTTGCTGTAGCAATGAGTGCAGAAAATGCTATTAGTCCACCAATCCAATTCATACCTACTTGTGTAAATGCATTTGCTAAAAATGCTTCATTATTTAATTTAGAATAATGCACCATTCCTGTGAGTACTAGACTAACTAATACATATAATAAAGTAGCGATGATTAATGCATAAAACATTCCTCGTGGCAGATCTCGTTGTGGATTTTTGCATTCTTCTGCTGTAGTAGAAATTGCATCAAAGCCTATGTATGCAAAAAATACTGCAGAAACACCTTTGATAACTCCAGAAAAACCATTTGGTGCAAATGGGCTCCAATTTTCTGGTTGCACATAAAAAATTCCTATTGCAATGATGATTAGTATAACACTTACTTTAAACACAACCATACTATTGGCAAATCTTTTAGATTCTTTGATTCCAATATATACTAATGCTGTGATGATAAAATTGATAAAGAATGCTGGTAGATTAATTATTATTGGAATTCCAAAAATTTGTGGTGCTGAAGCATACAATTCTGGTATGTTTTTTTGTGCTTCTACAAATTATGTTGTTAGGTAATATGGAAACTCATAACCAATATTATTTAACCATCTTTCTACGCCACAGTCTTGTAAGAATTTTACAAAATTGCCAGCCCATGCAATCGAAACTGTTATATTTCCAATTGCGTATTCTAGTATTAAATCCCAACCAATAATCCATGCAATAATTTCTCCGAATGTTGCATAAGCATAAGTATATGCACTTCCTGCAATTGGAATTCTAGATGCAAATTCTGCGTAGCATAATGCTGAAAATCCACAGGCAACTGCAATACCAACAAATAATAAACTTACTGCTGGGCCACCATCTGCGCAAGCTGAGCCAATAGTACTAAAAATGCCTGCGCCAACAATAGCTGCAATACCTAATGATGTTAAATCAACAACAGAAAGATTTTTGGTAAGTTGTGGAAAATCTTGAATATGATTTGATTCTTTCTCTGCTAGAATTTTATCTATAGATTTTACTCTAAATAAATTGCTCCAATTCATTTGAACAATGTAGTAAAAAAATAGTGAAATATGAAGATGATATAAGTAAAAATATTTAACGTTTATATCATTCTTACTCAATTCTTCTTATACCATCAGAAATATCGCAAATGTAAAATGAAGCATCGTATTCTGTATTTGTTTTGTATTGTGTTTCTATATATGTAATAAAATCGTCTTTTCTTTTTTCTTCTACTAATGCAATACAACAACCACCAAATCCTGCGCCAGTCATTCTTGCTCCTATACATGCATCGTGTTTGGTTGCATATTCTACAATTATATCCAATTCATGGCAAGATACTTCATAGTCTTCCGCCAATGATTGATGTGATAAAGTCAATAAATTACCAAATCCATTAATTTCATTTTTTTGCAATAATTCTGTTGCAATCATTACTCTTTCATTTTCAGTAATGGCATGTTTTGCTCTTTGATACAAAATATCATCTTCTAAATACGCTAATGAAATTTGATGCACATTACACAAACTTTCTGCAATATCGAAATTTTGTAGTGTTGAAAATGCTTTTTCACATTCGCTTCGTCTTTCGTTATATTTAGATTCTGCGAGTGCTCTAGGTTTATTGCTATTTATGATTACAATTTTATATTCTCCAAAATTTGCTGCACAATATTTGTATTCTAAACTATTACAATCAAGTAGTATTGCATTGTTTTTTTTGCCATGTGCAACAGCAAATTGATCCATGATACCACAATTTACACCAACATATTTTCGTTCTGCTAACTGTGCATCTAATGCTAGTTGAGTTCTGTTGCTATCGTAGTATTGCTCATTAAAAATAAAAGCAATTAAACATTCTAATGCCGCAGAAGATGATAAGCCAGCACCCAATGGCAAATCGCTTGCAAGATAGATATTGGTGCCTTGATATGATACACCATTATTTGATAATACTTGTAGTGTTGCTAATACATATCTCATCCAATTAGAATGATGATTGATATCGTATTGTTTTTGTATTTGTATTGTAAATTCTTCTTCAAATTCTTGAGCATAGATTTTGATATTGTTGTCTGTTCTTGTTGAAACTAATGCTGTAATACCTAATGATATTGCAACTGGAAAAACAGAGCCACCATTGTAATCTATATGTTCTCCAATTAAATTAACTCTGCCTGGAGAAAAATAAATTGCAGTAGGATTTTCTACAAATCTATGTTTGAAATTTTCTTTTAGTTGTTCTGTATTTAGCATTTATTAAAATAATTAATTTTATTTTCAATCTTACTAATTGTTGACATGAAATACCAAGTAAACGACCTAACTCATCTTGTTTCACACCATTTATTTCTCTCATCTTTTATGTTTCTGCGTATATTTTGCATATGATAGTTTTTAAGTTGTAATTTACAACATTATAATTTTATTATACAACTAAATTTTAAAACATTATATATAATTATATTCTATTTTTGAAACTAGAAAAATATAATATTATAAAAAAACAAAATATATTTAGTATATTTGGCAATTATAATATCATCAGTTTATATAATTAGTTGCAAGAAGGAATCTAATGATAATGATGCTATTAATTTTATTTATAAAGAAGAATGAGATTAAGTAAAAAATTACCTAATCCTTATTCCTATAAAAACAATTACAATTAATGCTTATGAAAAATATATTAACAATTACATTACTTATGTCTTTATTAGAATCTTGTGTAGTAAAAGAATGTGATAAGGACATATCAAATATTTATATAAACAATACTTCAAAAGACATCTACTTTACCGTATTTGATAATGATTATATCCAAATAGATACTATATTAATTAATGGTCAATTGCTAAAAAACAGATATACTATTGAAAAAGCTGATTCAATAATCATCAACTTTGAGCATGCAAAACAGATTAAGTATCTTTCTGAAATAGCAGACTGTATAAGCAAAAATATACTTTGTAACGATAGCTATATACTAAAAGATAAATGTCCTAAAATTTATACTTTCACATTCACAGAAGAAGATTATAATAATGCGACACCTATTCCTTAGTATACAAAATACAAATCTGAGATAAAATTATTATTTCTGCCAAGGTAGTTTACCTTTAAATTTTTCTTTTAAATCTTCGCCTGTTTTTTTGATATTATCAACTGGGTTGGTTGCTGTACTATCATTTTTATTACCAGAAATAAGATTATTTAATGTTTGCTTTGCTGTTTCTTTGGCTTGCGTTTTTAGTGTATCAAAAGTTTGTTTTGCTTCTTCTTTTATTTGTTGCACTTGCTCTTGTACTTGTTCTTTCACTACATCTTTCATTGCACCACTACCGATTTTTCCATCTGGTTTGCCTACAGTGATTTTTGGATCTTTGGCTGTGCCTGTTACTTTCAGATTAATTCTTACAACTTCTGGAATTGCGTTATTTAATTGTGGTATTGGATTTTTTGCTAATAGATTTTTTGCAAAAGCACCTGCTTCTTGATTTAAATCTTGCCATGGCACATCAATAGCAACTGCATAATCTAATGTTTGGTCTAAACCTTGCGAACCACCAACTGTCATGTTCATATTATTTGCTTTTACAGTAAATGGTTGTACTAAAATTCTACCATTAGCTATTGTTGTATTGATGTCAATGTTTTCTATTCTTATATTTTCTAATTGTTTCAATTTAGTTGTTTCAATGATTTTTTTCATTGTATTTACGCCACTAATATTTGCCCAAGGCATTTTGAAATTTGCTGTACCACTTATTGTATTCAATACTGGCGACAAATCTGGTGTTAGTGTAGATGTGATATTCATATTTGAAGTAAAGTTGCCTTCAATGTGTTTCATAATTGGTGCTGCTTGTTGTGCAACATCAACAAATTTATACACTTCTTGTATGTTAAAATTAGATATATTATAATTTAATTTTGCTGTTGGTATATCTGTTTTGGTATTATAAAAACCAGAAATGATTGCACTGCCACCTAATAATTGTGCTGAAAGATTATTGAGTGTTAGTTGTTCGTCTTTGATGTTTGTATTGCCTTCAATATTTTTCAATGTAAGCTTATCGTATAATAATTCTCCAACTTTTGTAGTAGCTATAAAATCTACATTCTTTGGTATACGTACAACTTCTTTGGCTTGTTGTGCTTTTGATTGATTGGCACTTGTTGAATCTGGCAGAAATTGGTTGGCATCTATTTTATTTGAATTGATATTTAGTTTTCCTGAAAGTACTCCATTATTTGATAAAAAATAACCAATGTAGTTTTCTAATTTTCCAGTAATATCAAAATCTGAATTTGCTAATAATGCTTTGCATTGTTCTAATGCTATGTATTGTGGCGAAAAATTCATTGTCAAATTGCTAACACTCACTGGCTTTGGAACATCTTTGGATGCATACTCAATATTGTTTCCTTGTACAATTCCACTTGCTTGAATAGCTGTATAATTTTTCTTTTCTACATCTGACATTCTTGCTTTTATTGCTAAATCTATATTTGCATTACCGCTTAATTTATCTATGTCTTCCATTGGATAGATTTTTAAAACATTAGCTAGATTTAATTTTCCTTTGGCAAGTAAATTTACATCTGGATCAGAGAGTGGTGTTGCAATTCTTAGTTTTGCTTGTATTGGTTCTGTTCCCATTTTAAAATCTAGTCTCGAAATATCTATTACAGTTTCGTCTAAGTTGCCTTGTTGGTGCTGAACATTAGCATTTATAAAAACATTATTTACTGCAGTAGGCAAATCTGGGTATTGAAACTGTCCGTTATCAACTTTTAGTAATGCATTGAAATTTGGGTAATTGTCGCCGACTAAAGTACCTTTTGCACTTCCACTTAAGTCTACATTTCCTGATGCTTTTATACTATTAAAATCTTTTGCATAGATTGCTGGAATAAGTGAAAGTATAGATTTAAAATTTGTTTTATCTGCTTTGAAATTAACATCAAGGTTTGTTTTGTCTTCTTCTGCTTGCACGAACCCACTGAACAACAAACCTAAATCATTTAATTCTAATTTATTATCTTTGAACGTATATTTATTTTCTTTCTGATTAATATTTATTTTACTATCAAATTTAAGTATTGCATTACTCAAGTATTTTATCAATCCTTGTTGAACTGATAGCTTCTCAATTTCTGTTGTTGAAATATAATCAAATATATCTGTGCTAAAATCGCCTTTACCTTTATGTTGAATATTTTCTACTTTGAGTACATCGCTAGTTTGTAAATTATCATAATATAGATTTACATTATCAAGAATCAGTTTATTTAATGCAAGTTTAAATTTTGATGGTTCACTTGTAGTTGTATCATCACTTGGTTTTATAATATTCCAGTTTGCTAGTCCATTTTTATTTACAATAGCATTTAATTTTACATCGTATAATTCAATTGCCTCAACTTTATATTCTTCGCCTTTTATTACACTCATTATATCCAATGATGCTTTTAAATTACCTAAGTTTAATAATGTATCACCATCAAATTCATTTTTGCCAACAAGTGTTACATCATCTAATGATAATGCAATGTTTGGAAAATTTCTAATATTCTTTAATATAGATAAATTTATATCTCCAACATTTGTCTTTGCATCTACCTTTTTTTCAATCTCATCGTATGCTAATTGAACGATTTCCTTTTTAAAAACTAACGGAACTATAATTGCCGCAGCAATTAAAACAAAAAATACTGCAGCTATGCCAATTAAAACTTTCTTCATGAATAAAAATTATTCCACTAAGATAATCAATGTGTTTGAATGAATTATTAATATTATCTTACATAACATCTATTAAACTTTATGATTTTTTATAATTTAATTTATTTATAATAATGAGTTGGATATACAAAACTACAATTTATCAAATTTATCCTAGGTCTTATAAAGACAGGAATGGCGATGGTATTGGCGATTTACAAGGCATTATTCAGCAACTAGATTACATAAAAAACTTAGGATTTGAAACCATCTGGATTTCTCCTTTCTATGCTTCGCCTCAAGTAGATTTTGGGTATGACGTGGCAGACTATTTACAAATAGCTCCAGAATATGGTACGCTAGATGATGCTAAACAATTGATAGATGAATGTCATCAACGAAATTTAAAAATAGTTTTTGATATGGTGATGAATCATACATCAGACCAACATCCATGGTTTTTAGAATCTAAGCAAAGCAAAAACAATCCAAAAGCTGATTGGTATATTTGGAAAGACAAACCAAACAATTGGAAAAGTATTGTTAGCCAAAGGTTGGAAATATTGTGCAGAAAGAGATCAATATTATTATGCTTCGTTTCTTCCATTTCAACCAGATTTGAATTATAGAAACGAAGAAGTAAGACAAACTATGTTTGATATTTGCAGATTTTGGTTGGCTAATGGTGTTGATGGTTTTCGTTTAGATATTTTTAATTGCATTATAAAAGATAAAGATTTTAGAGACAATCCATTTTCTTTGAAACATATTATTCCATCGCATGATTATCCTGGTGGAAATTTTCAGCTGAGAAAATATTCTGTAAATCAAGATGGAAATTTTGCACTTGCAAAAGAACTAAGGCAAGTAATAAATGAATTTGAACCAGAACGAATGTTGCTTGGCGAAGTGTTTGGCATTCATCAACTAAAAAGAAAATACTTAGGCAATAAAGATGGCTTACATATAATATTTTTATTTGATATATTATATTTTAAATTTAATGCAAAATTTTTCAAACATAAAATTGAAGAATATGAGCGTGAATATCAACATCCATTGATGCCTACAATTGTTTTCTCCAATCACGATCAATTTAGAAGTATAAGAAGAATTGACAATAATGTAGAAAAAGCAAAATTGCTTGCTGTACTAAAACTTACTATTCGTGCAGTGCCTACTACCTACTATGGTGAAGAAATTGGTATGCAAAACACCATCATTCCAATAAAAAAAGCAAAAGATACTTTGGCAAAATCGTTTACTTGGGTGCCACAGTTTGTAGCTAATCTATTGCCTGTAGCAATAAACAGAGATGCTTGCAGAACGCCAATGCAATGGAACAGTGCATTGAACGCAGGATTTTCTACCAACAATACCACATGGCTTCCTGTGCATCAAGATTATGCTACTTGCAATGTAGAAAATGCTATCCAAAATAAAAATAGCATTTATTATATATACAAAAAATTATTATCAATAAGAAAAGAGAATGAAGTATTGCAATCTGGTAGAATACAAATCATTGATATAAAAAATAAAAATGTATTGGCATATGAGCGTAGTTTAGACCATACTAATTTATTGATTGTAATAAATTTTTCTAGCAAGTCACAAAATATTGTACTTCCTGATACTTATAATAATTGCAACTTACTATTTTCTATACATGCTACTCAAACTAGTAATGCGATATTAGGTTTAGATGCTTGGATTTTAAAAAGAAATAGCTTAATAGCTAATTTTGACAAACTGAAGGTATCTTTTATTCTCACTTGGAATTAAGATAGAGTTTGCATCTAATTGTGTTGCTTTTTTAGGCAATAAGTTTAGTTCTTCTTTTAATGTATTTAAAATACTTAATCGTTTGTACTTGCCATTTGGATTTACGTTGTATTCTACAAAATTTCCTGAGTTGCTAATATCTTCATTATAGATAAATTTTAGCACATTGTTTGCCTCAAATAAGCTAAACGAAGATCTATAGGCATCATCATTTTCGCTTTGTTGTGTTTTATAAATATAATTTTTCCAATCTACTTTTCCGTTATTTGCAACTGAATATATAATTATATCTCCAATATTATTTTTTTGTATTGTTCTTACTGTTTGTGGTATACTTCCAAAAACTGGATTGTAGTAATTGCTGGTAACTGGTCTATCTTGAATTTCGTATGAGAATTCTCCTTCTACAGCAAAAACAAAACCACCATCGCTGCGTGGAATTATCTTTTTTGGTGATAATGTAAATACTTTATCTCTCCAATTTTTTAATTCATAAGTTTGACTATTCTTTACTTCTTCTTCAGTAACTTGCGTATATTTTTCAGTTAAAATATTATTGGTGCGCAAATCTACTATTCTATAATAAAATCCTAAGTCTTCTTTATTGACTTGATTTTTATAAGCACACAAAATGTATAAGATGTCTTTCTCTAAATTAATATCTGAAATCAATTTCTTAAATGCAATATTATAGTCTTTTATTTCTGACTCAAATATAGTTTTTGAATCTTGATTATAAATTAGAACTGTGTATTTATCAAAAGAATAGTCATCATTATTCCATCTATCTTCTTGACCAAAAATTCCATAAACAAATCCGTTGTTATTAATTTTTACTGAGCGCACAGAAATATTATCAGTGCCATTAACAGTAAATAAATTTTTTGTTAATGCTTTAAAATTTGCATCGTAGCTAGCAAAACGTATATGTGTATTTCCTTTATTTTTAATTATTGTAAATGATAATATTTTAGAATTGTCTGGAGATGATTTGGTGTAAAAATGGTTTTTATTATCTAATTTTGCTGAAATAGAATCTAGGGTAACATACTCTATAATATTTAGATTTTTCCCAAACACAATGCCTTTGCAATATTGTATATCATACGTATTTTGCACATAAGTTACTAGAATTTTATCATTCAAAAGTACCACGTCTTCTATGCTGTTGCTTTGTATGGCAATATCTTTCTTTGCTATAGAATTTAGCTTATCATCTAAAATACTAAGTTGATGACTTGATTCTCCATAATAATAAATTACTGTACCTAATTCATTTTTTCCAAGTATTTCGTAATCTGCAAACTTATTTAATATTTTTTCTTGCGATGATGTATATACATTTTGTGCATGTACTGTTTGTTGAAGACAAGCTAATATTAAGCATAAAGCTAATGATATAATATTTTGTGCAATGTATCTCATCAAAATTATTTTTTCTGTCTTGGGTCTAATGCATCAGTCAATCCTTCTCCAATTAAATTAAATAAAGTTACAGTTAGGAAAATAGCAAATCCTGGAAATATAGCAACCCACAATTCTGATTTTCCTCCACCTGCTAAAGATAACAATTTTCCCCAAGTTAATGTTTCAGGTGGTATACCTAAACCTAAAAATGATAAGAATGATTCTATTAATATAGCTGCTGCTATACCAAATGCAATTGTAATTAAAACTGGTCCTATGGCATTCGGAATAGCATGTTTTATAAGTACTCTCCATTTTGAATAGCCTAATGCATCTGCTGCTTCAATATACTCTAGATTTCTAATTTTTAATAACTCAGCTCTGATAAATCTTGCAATTTCTGTCCATGAGGTAAGCCCAATTACAACCATAACTAGAAATATACTTGGTTTTGCAATGGCAACAATTCCTATAATTAAAAATAATCGTGGTATAGAAACTAAGATTTCAATTAATCTTTGTACTAAAATATCAATAGGTATTGCTGATTTCTTTTTAAAGAATGGTATTGGCTTTAAAATAAAGCCTGCGAAATATGCTATGCAAATTGATAATAAAATAATAGCTAATCCTAAGAATAATTTTTTGAATGTAAATGCATAAAAGAATCCAAAGAATAAAAATATTGCAAGCATCAACATACTTGCTCTTGAAATTCGCAATCTATTATCGCCAAAGAAACCAGCTAATGCACCTAATATTATACCTATAATACTTGCAATAGACATAGAAATTATACCTACTAAAAATGCTACTCTTGTTCCATGTATTAATGCTGATAAAATATCTCTGCCAATTGATTCTGTTCCTAGCCAATGTCTCCATCTGACACTTGGTACGTCTTGTTTTTGGAATGGCGATACATATCCAAAATTTAGAATATCTTGTGTATTTGGAGAATATGGAATTAATGGTCTTATTGCAAAATCAAATTTTGTATCAATCCAAGAAATATTATTTAATTCTGCATTTGGTTTGGTTAATTTTAAACTAGATAAATATTCATTAAATATTGGAAAATATGTTTTGCCTTCATATGTGCAAACTATTGGTTTTTCATTTGCCAATACATCTGCAAAGATTGCTATAAATGCCATAAATACTACAATGTATAATGATATTACAGCACGTTTATTGCGTTTAAACTGTCTTTTAACATAAGACCAATAATCTTGCTTGATAGCTGGTGTATTATTATTCGTTTCTGTCATTGCATTATTTTTTATCAAACTTAATTCTTGGATCAACTACTGCATATAAAATATCTGCTACTAAATAACCAACTAATGTTAGAATTGCAGAAAACATTACTATAGTGTACACAATTGGATAATCTCTTGCCAACAAGGCTTCGTAAGCTGTTTTTCCCATTCCTGGAATTGTGAACTTAAATTCTAAAATTACAGCACCACTTATCAGCAATGGGAATACATTGGCAAATAATGTGATGATTGGAATTAGTGAATTTTTCAATGCATGTTTCCACAATACAGTTTCTTCGTCTAAGCCTTTAGCTCTTGCAGTTCTTATATAATCTTGTGACAAAGTATTAATCATTGCACCACGCATTTGTCTTGATAAAAATGCTAAGCTTCCATAAGTAAAACAAATAATTGGTAAAATTAGATGATGTGTTCTTGTCCAAATTTTTTCTATGAGTGACATTGAGTCATCAATTTGTCCAATTCCATTTGCTGGATAAAAGTCAAAGAAATCGCCTCCTCCAAAAAATAGAATTAATAAGGTTGCAACCCAGAAATTTGGTAATGAATACAACACAAATAATGATGTAGATATACTTTGGTCTTTTAGATTATCTTTATTTGCTGCTGATGTAATTCCTAATGGAATAGAAATTAAATAAGTAAGTACGATAGAAATAAAACTTAGTATTAATGTCCATCTTACTGCGCCCCAAATTACGCTTTTCACTGGTCTTCCATCTTGGAATGATGTGCCAAAATCTCCTTGAATAAAATTTGTAATCCAATTGTGAAATTGATTATTTGTGCCATACCAATGAATTGCTGGTATTAATCTTTTATTTGGTGTAGCTTGTTCTTTTATTGATGCATATGCATTTTCAGTCTTTACTGCAGAAGTTTGTAACTTATCTTTCAGTGCTACATCTTTATTAATATTTGCATTGATGTCATCGAATGCGTGTAATACAACAGCATCATCACTTTCAATAAAAAGCTTTTGTATATTTTCTCTGATTGAAATAAGTAAATCTGCATTTGATGAATCTGATACTACATCTGCTGTTTGATAAGAGAATTGTTGCAATTGTTTGTAGTAGGTGTCAATTTCAGTCCAATTACCATATTTATCAACTAAATTAGATAAATTTTGTCTGTGGAATTTTTTAGGTATTGTATATAAATCTTTAGGTGTTGCTTGGTTAGACACTGAAAAATAGAATACTGGCAAATCTAAACCTAGTTCTTTTCTTTTTGCTATGTATGCTTCTTCTGATGCTTTTGCATTTGCACTACTTCCTGCATCATTGTTGGTGGTTAGCATTTGCTCTACTGGATCTCCAGGCACACTCACACTAAGGTAGAATGTAGCTAATGCTATCATTAACAAAGTAGGAATAAAAATCAATATGCGTTTTAATATATATTTAAACATTTTATACTATTAATCTTTTACTTTATACTCTTTCTTTACTTGCAAGGAACTAAACCAGATACCTGGATAAACAGAACTTTCTATTACATTTTCAAATCTTTTATGGATTGCATTCCTATAATCTTGAACATATAAATAGATGTATGGCAGTTGCTCATGTTGTATTTCCTGCCATTTAAGGAAATGCTTATTTCTTTCTTCATCATCTAATTCTGTTCTTATTTCATCTAACAATCTATCTGATTCTGCGCTACCAAAACTCATATAATTTGAACCATCCACAGCACTTGATGTGTGATAGATTTGTTTATCATCATCAATTCCTGGTGCTGATACCCACCCTTGATACCACAATTGACAATTATGTTTTTGTAATTCATCTAAATACAAAGACCATTCTAAAGGTTTTATATTGACACTAATTCCAACTTGTTTGTACGATTTCTGAATCAACAATCCAACCATTTCTCTCAATGGATTTCCACTGTTGTAATTATATGAAAGTTCAAATTTAATTTTCTTTCCATTAATAATTTTATCTAAGACGCCATCACCATCTGAATCTTTCCATCCAGCATCTTTCAATAATTTTATCGCTTTATCTAAATTATATTCATAAGGAACTATTGTGTCATTATAGTATGCTTTTCCTGGTTGCACAGAGCCTATTGTGCGTTTTGCTTTTCCATAAAAAATCTTTTCTATCATTTGGTCTACATTTGTAAGATATGCTAATGCTTTTCTTACGCTCAAATCACTTAGAATTGGATCTTTGTGGTTCATACCTATACACTGATAACCAAGCATAACTGGATTAGATTTCACAAAATTCTTTGTGAATTTTGGCGACAAGTCTAAATCTATATATGGTTTTATAGGTGTAGAAAAAATAAAATCTAATTGTTCGTTTTTTAATGCTGTAAATGCTGTATTAAAATCGTTAATTACTTCGTATATCAAATATTTAGGATATGCTTCAAAGTAGTGATTTACTTTATTCATTTTATCGCCCCACCAATTTGCTTTTCTTTCTAAGATCACTCTTTGTCCTGTTTCAAATTTTTTCAATTTATATGCACCAGAACCCAACATTAAACTTTCATCTCTTGCAAATTTATCTGAGTTGAATAATTCTGTAAATTCTTTAATCTCTTTTGAGTTTTTTATAGATTCAGATGCGTCTTTAAATTGTTGTAATGTATATTTTCTTAATATCTTTTTAGAGTCAAAAATATATTCTGGCAATACTCTTGTTTCATAAGGAAAACTTGACAAGATATCCATGTACTTCGTACAAATAAAAGTAATCTTTCTGATATCCTCAGGATAGGTAATCATCTTTTCTATGAAATCACAAGCAGATTGTAAATGAACTGTATTTGCTCCAGGACACATTACACTTTTTATGGTGAATGCAACATCTGCAGATGTAACAGGTGTTCCATTATCCCAAGTCGCTTCTGGTCTAATATTAAATGTAACTTCTAGTTTATCTCCATTGGCAATAACTTCTGGTACTTCTGTTGCAAGCACTGGAATTAACTTCAAAGTTCTATAATCAAAGCTTATTAAATTTTGAAACATATATGGTGCAACATAGTTTCGTGTAGTAGCATCAGAAACTGTAATTGGATTAATTCCTTTTGGATCAGATAAATTATGTATAACTACTTGATTTTTATAAACTTTATCTTTACTTCCACCATAAAATTTTATTGATCCTAAAACAAAAAATATTAGGAATAGAACTAAGGACAGGAATATTATGTTCTTAATACGCATAATTAAATTTAGGTTAACTAGTTGTTGCAAATGTAGTAATTTTAATTCTTAAAACTCTATTATTTATGCCAAAAATAATAATAACAGGTGGAAATGGTTTTATTGGAAAAAGCCTACAATATTTATTAAAACAGAATGATATTGAATTCAATATTTTAACAAGAAATCCGAAGAAGGAGAACGAATATAGATGGAATATAGAAGATGGATATATTGATGAAAATGTATTTAACAATGCTACTGCAATTATACATTTGGCTGGAGAAAATATTGGTTCAAAAAGATGGTCATCTGCGCAAAGGAAATTAATTATAGATAGTAGAGTAAATAGTACAAAACTATTGTATAATTTTTTAAGCAAGCAAAAACATACCATTAACACATTCATTGGTGCTTCTGGAGCTGGCATTTACGGAGATGGTAAGGACACTTGGCAGAATGAAGACACAGCTGCTGGAAATGATTTCTTAGCTGATGTATGTGTTGCTTGGGAATCTGAAGCAAAAAAAATGCAATCATTAAATATAAGAACAGCTATATTACGTACTGGCATTGTATTAGATAAAGACTATGGTGTATTGCCAAAAATCATACAATCAACAAAATATTCTATTGGCACTTATTTCTCTGATGGGAAACAATATATGCCTTGGATACATCTTGATGATATTATTGCAATTTATCTTTACACAATACAAAACAACAATATCTCTGGAATTTTTAATGCTGTTGCTCCAAATCCTGTTTCAAATAAAGAATTTTCTGATAAAATATCATTGAAATTAGAGAAACATTTACCACCAATTGCTGTACCATCGTTTGCTCTAAAAATCGCACTAGGCGAAATGGTAATTATACTTTTGAATAGCAATAGATGTAGTGCAAACAAAATTATTAATGCTGGCTATCAGTTTAAATATATAAATCTTGATAATGCTTTAGATAATCTACTTATCCAACAATAATTATTTTACTTTAATATAAACAGATTTGTTTGGTGGATAATCCATCATCATACAAACAATACATTCTTGATTTGTAGATTCTTTAGGTACAACCTTAAAATAAAATTCATCATTCACATTTATTGTTTTAGGCATATCGCATTTATTGGCAACTGCAACTGCATTTTCTACAACTTTGTTCGTGCCCATTTCTGTCCATTTTTCAGCTAAAGTATAATAATTCTTATCTAAAATTTGAATTACTGTACTAGCACATGATTGCCTAATCAATTTTGCTTTGATATATTGTGTATCTGTGCTATTTTGTATTTGCTTTTGGTGTGTACATGAAAACAATAAAAATGTAATTGGAATTAAAAAATATCTCATACTCAAATCTAAACAATTTCCTTGCCAAATGGTTTAATTATGAACTCAAATAACTTATATTTATATTAACATTCCATTATATGAAAAAAAAATTACTGACATTCAGCTTTATTTTTAGTTTTTGCATTAATATTTATGCACAGCAATTTGGACAGTTTGCTTTCCAAAATAGGCTAAGAACCTATTGGTTATATTTACCAAAGGATTATTCTCCAACAGAAAAATTGCCATTGATAATTCAAATGCATGGCTTTACATTAGATGGAAAATTTCATATGCAATATACTGAATTTAATAAGGTTGCTGATACTGCAAGATGTATTATGGTCTATCCAAATGGTATAGATAAAAGATGGAATTCGGGTACATTCTTCTTCATACAATCTGGTGTGGATGATGTTGGTTTTTTGGCTGAGCTGATAGATAGAATACATTTAAAATATAATATTGATTTAGAAAAAGTATATGCTGGTGGATATTCTGCTGGTGGTTTCATGAGTTATAAATTAGCTTGTGATTTAAGTAATAGAATTGCTGCCATTGCTCCAGTTGTTGCAAGCATGGTGTACGATAATATAAATACTTGTGTGCCTAGTCGCAGTATGCCTATGATTGCATGCAATGGTTCCTCAGATCCAATAACACCGTACAATGGTATTCCGCTAAATTTTCCAAGTATAGATACCATCAAGAAAGTATGGCAAGAACATAATTTGTGTGATGTTGTTCCAAGTATAGATACATTACCTAATCTTGATAATACTGATAACAGTCGTGTAGTTACCTATACTTATAATAATTGTGCAGATAATGTAACAACAAAGTTTTACAAAATATTGGATGGTGGGCACACTTGGGCTGGCGCACCAAACTATTTTCTTGGATTAATTGGCAATACAAACAATGATATTAAATGGTCATCTTTATCATGGAATTTTTTTAAACAGAATACCATTCCTACAAATGTAATTTGTGATGCACCTCAAAATTTGCAAGCTATTGCTAATGATACTAGCAACTATTTGCTTACTTGGGATGATGCTCCAAACGTTAATGGCTATAAAATACAATTGCTAGACAGTGCAAATAATACTATAAAAACATATACTTCTAGCACAAATAGCATTTCGATACAAGTAGATGATGCAACAAATAAATACAATTGGAGTGTAGCATCAAACTGCAATTCTGGTTATAGAAATTGGGCAACACCAGTTAACCTAAATTATATTGTATCAAGCATTAAGAAAAATAGTATTAAATCAATTCAATTATATCCAAATCCAACTACTGAATTTATAAAATTTGAGTTGTCAAATTACAATAATGATGCTACTGTTCTAATCTATGATATGAATGGAAAGATGGTACATCAAGAACAGAAAAGTGGTCAAGAAATTTCGATTGCTGTGACCAATTTATCAAATGGAATCTATATGCTACATTGCATTACAGATAAAGATATTTTTCAAAGTAAGTTTGTAAAACAATAGGCAATTTAAAAATCATATTTACCTTGATTGAGTTTTAACCAACGTACATGTTTTTTATAATCTGGCATTGCTGTTTTTACTAATTTCCAAAATCTATCTGAATGGTTCATTTCTTTTAAGTGTGCCAATTCATGTATGATTACATATTCTATAATTTCATTTGGCATCAACAATAGTTTTGTAGAAAATAATAATGTTCTATCAGGATAGCATGCGCCCCATTTTGATGTAGAATATTTTAGTTTAATATCTTTGATAGCTTCATTAAAATACAATTCATTTAATCTTTTTGTTTCAATAATAATTTTATTTCTAAAAAATTTATTTGTAAATTTTATCAATAATTCTTTTATGAGTGACACATTATTTTGTTCAAATTCTTGTTTTAATAAATGTAATTCTATGGTATAATTTCCAATATAACTTAATTTATTTTTTGATGTTTTACTTTCAAGCACATGAATCAGAAATTCAGTATTGTATATTGTAATAGTTTTAAGATGATAATCTAAAACATTTGATTTGAATGATGCAAATAATTGTTTTTCTTGTATTGTCTTTTTTGCCCATTCAAGATGTTTGGCTGTAATTTCTTGTCTTTCTTCAGCACTTAGATGTGAAGGCAATCTAATAATTATATTTCGTGGCGTAACAGAAACAGTAGCATTATTTCTTCTTTCAATAAATAATTTTAATGGGACAGGAATGCCTTCTATTTTATATAATTTACTACTCATACATCATACTTAAACCAAAGTTACAAACAAGCATTTTGCAGCTTCTGCACTAATATAAATATCTTTTTTCGAACTATTTTTTATCCATACACTATTGTCAAATTCTTCAATGTCTACAATTAAAAATACTTGCTGCAATGATAAGTTTATTTTTTTCATGTACTTTAAAAATGCAGTACTGTGGTTGCTAAAATGTACTAATTTATATTTCTTATTAATAGTAGCATTAGATAGCATGGTAACTTCTATTGCTTCCATGTTGCCTTTTGCATCAGGAATTGGATCGCCGTGTGGGTCAAATTTTGGATAGTTTAATAATTTATCAATACTATCTATCAATTCATCTGAATGTATATGCTCTAATTGTTCTGCAATATCATGTACCTTATCCCAAGTAAAGTGCAATACTCTGGTTAAAAAAAGTTCCCAAAGTCTATGTTTTCTAATGATATGTAATGCTAGATTTCTGCCTTTCTTTGTCAGTTCTACACCATAATATTTTTTATACGTAATAAGGTTTTTACTTGCTAGTTTCTTTAGCATATCAGTTACTGATGCAGCTGAATAATTTAGTTTATATGCTATATCATTTGTCTTAACAATAGTAGAATTACTATTTTCTATTAATAGATAAATATTTTTAATGTAATTTTCTTCAACTATACTGTACATTTTTTTAGACAAACCTAAAAATTAAATTTGTAATATCAAAATTTTTAGATGACTTTTGTATATGTCGAAATGGAAATTTGAGCGAACGAGAAATAGTCTTCCAGAAATAAATGCTTCTGTGAATGTAAATAACATAAAAAATAATTGGAAAAAGTTATTTGCATTTGCTGGTCCAGGATTTATGGTTGCTGTTGGCTACATGGATCCAGGAAACTGGGCAACAGACATAGAAGGTGGCTCAAGATTTGGATATACATTACTAACAGTCATATTATTGTCAAATCTGTTTGCAATGGTATTGCAACACTTATCATTAAAACTAGGAATTGTATCAGGTAGAGATTTGGCACAAGCATGTAAAGACAATTACAGCAAACCTGTAGCATTTTCATTATGGGTTTTAGCAGAAATAGCTATTGCTGCTACAGATTTAGCTGAAGTAATTGGCTCTGCAATTGCTATCAATTTATTATTTGGCATTCCACTTTCTGTTGGCATCGTTATCACAGTTTTAGATATCTTAATTCTATTAGCTCTACAAAATAGAGGATTTAGATATATAGAAGCCTTTGTTGCTGGATTGATATTTATCATATCATTTTGTTTTATATACAACTTAGCATTAGCGCAACCTCAAATTGCAGAAGTGATAAATGGATTAATACCAAGAACAGAAATCATTACTAATTCTGATATGTTATATATTAGTATTGGAATTTTGGGTGCAACAGTAATGCCGCATAATTTGTACTTGCACTCTAGTATAATACAAACAAGAAATTACGAAGACACTGAATCTAGTAAACGAAGTGCTATAAAGTTTGCAACAATAGATTCTACTGTATCTTTGGCACTTGCATTTTTTATTAATGCTGCTATCTTAATTTTAGCTGCAGCAACTTTCCATAAAAATAATTTACATGATATTGCTGATATATATGATGCACATAGAATGCTTGAACCTATACTTGGTGCAAAAATAGCACCTACATTTTTTGCAATTGCACTGTTGGCAGCTGGGCAAAATTCGACACTTACTGGTACACTTGCTGGACAAATAGTAATGGAAGGTTTTTTGAATTTGAAAATAAAAGCATGGCTACGCAGATTAATCACAAGATTGATTGCCATTGTGCCAGCATTATTAGTATCATTAATCTATGGTAAAAATGCAACTGGAGAACTATTGGTGCTAAGTCAAGTAGTATTGTCTGCACAACTAAGTTTTGCTGTTGTGCCGTTGGTCTTATTCACAAGTGATAAGGATAAGATGGGCGTTTTCGTAAACTCAAAAATACTAACTGCAATTGTTTGGATAATAGCATTTATTATTATCTCACTCAATTTATATTTGCTTGCTGGTTTCTTCTTTGACTAGAATAAGCATTATCCTTTCTTTAGAAAACAAGTTTTAAGGACAATGCTTTGTCCATCTACTTTGCAATCTATTTCTTCTTCGTTGTCTGTTAATCTAATGCGTTTTATAACCAAACCTTTTTTCAAATTTAAGTTTGAGCCTTTTACTTTTAGGCTTTGAGTAAGTACAACTGCATCTCCATCATTTAATTGATTACCATTACAATCTTTTACTATTAATGTTTCATCTTCCATACTAATGCTATTTAATATTTATACTCTGTATCATAATTTTCTTCAATGGCATCTCCATTTCCTATAAAACTATCATCAATATTATATTCTTCTCCATCGCCAGAACAGCTATTTTTTACAAGTGTAGAATCTGATGGTGTAAAGAATTTCATATCTTTTTTGAGTTTTAATTTTGGATCATTGTATGCTTTATTCATAAACTTACCAAAAATAGGCATTGCAGAAGCAGAACCCATACCATTTCCTGTGTATAAGAAGTGTAAGATTGGATCATCGCAACCTACCCATACACCAGCAACCAATTGTGGTGTATAACCAATAAACCATCCATCTGTATTTTTGTTCGTTGTACCTGTTTTACCTGCAAGACCTTTAATATCTCCCAACCCAAATTTACCTCTTAGACTTGCTCCTGTTCCACCTGGACCAACTGGTCCTTTCATCATATCTACCATTTTATAAGCAACATTATCACTCATTACTTCACGCATTTCTGTGGTAAAGTTTTGTACTATATTTCCCTCTTTATCTTCTATTCTTAATAGATATTGTGGTTTTGTAGAAATACCTGCATTTGGAAATGTGCTGTACACTGTCATCATTTCACTTAATGAAATATCTGCTGCTCCTAAACAAATTGGTGCATAAGGTGGCAAATCAGATGTAATTCCCATTTTTCTTGATAAATCGATAATTGATGGAACTCCAAATTTTAATGTAATATATGCTGCAACTTTGTTATCTGATTTTGTAATAGCATGTTTTAATGTTTGTGGCCCACCGCTTCCACCACGTGGACACCAATTACCAATACAAATACTTCCTGGTGCTACGACCATACATGGCGACCAGCCGTTATCAACTGCTAGTGCATATACAATAGGTTTGAATGTAGAACCTACTTGACGTTGTGTATTACAGTGATCTAATTTAAAGTAATTGAAATTTGGTCCACCTACCCATGCTTTTACATAGCCTGTATTGGGTTCCATTACCATGAATGCAACTTGTAAAAAT
Source organism: Sphingobacteriales bacterium (assembly GCA_016699615.1). Lineage (NCBI taxonomy): Bacteria > Pseudomonadati > Bacteroidota > Sphingobacteriia > Sphingobacteriales > Sphingobacteriales bacterium. The sequence goes on from CP064984.1 coordinate 973,123, forward strand.
GACTTGTAATATTTTACAGAATCATATGGTGTGAGTGTGGTATCTTTTAATCCATTGTATGTAAAAACTTGTATTCTGTTTTTTTGTGTTTTAAATACTTCTAATATTTTATCATCACTCATACCTTCTGCTTTCATATTACGCCATCTGTCTGTATTTTTACAAGCTGAAAGCAATATTTTTTGTCCTATTTCTTTGTTCCAAGGATTCCAGCCACCTCTAAATTGTGCATCCATTATTTTTTGATGGTTGCGCAAATGCTCTACTGCTGCTTCTTCTGCATGTTTTTGCATTCTTGTATCTAATGTGGTATATATTTTTAAACCATCAGTATATATGTTGTATGATGTGCCATCTGGTTTTTTATTTTCTTTTGCCCATTTTTTTAGATACTCTGCCAATGTTTGTCTGAAGTATGGTGCTAAGCCATCTGATGCTGATTCTGCTGTAAAATTTAATTGTATTGGTCTGTCTTTTAATGCTTTATATTGTGCATTGGTAATGTAACTATTATCTATCATTAACATCAACACTGTTGCTCTTCTTGTTTCGCATCTTTTTTTAAATGTTTCGTTTCTACGTGGATTGTATAGTGATGGATTTTGTAGCATACCTACAAACATTGCTGCTTCTTCTATAGATAAATCTTTAGGTTTTTTTCCTAAGTATATTCTAGATGCACTTTCTATTCCAATTGCATTGTTCACAAAATCGAATGTATTGAAATACATTGCTATGATTTCGTGCTTGGTGTATCTACGTTCTAACATTACTGCAATTACATATTCTTTTGCTTTTTGGATTATTCTTTCAAAAATATTTCCTGCTTGTTTGTGAAACATGTTTTTAGCTAACTGTTGTGTAATGGTACTTCCGCCACCATCAGATGCTAACAAGCCAAAAGTTAATTTGTTTAAAACTGCTGCAAAAGTTCTATAAAAATCTATTCCTGAGTGGTCATAGAATCTTTTGTCTTCTGTAGATACTAGTGCTTTTTCTAACCATGGTGATAGCTGGTCGAAACTTACATTGCTTCTATTGTTGACATAAAATTTTCCTATTAATACAGAATCTGCTGAATAAATTTCTGATGCTAAGTTGGCGTTTGGATTTTCTATTTCTTCGAATGATGGTAATTTGCCGAAAACACCAATTCTAATTAATAGAAAGAAAAGAAAAAGTGCTCCAATACCTGCAAAAAAAGCATACCACACTATTTTAGGAGAACGGAATTTACTACTCTTCATTATTTATATATTTTTTAATAAAATATTCTTCATATTGTTTTAAGTCATTGAAAGATTTGATTCGTTTTAGATTGCTATTGGCTACTATATAATAACTAACTTGTTCTGACAATTCTTTAAACAGTTGTTTTTTGTCTATGTTTAGATTTAACATGAATTTTGAAGCCTCTTCAATTGTTTCAAATTTTCTGAGTGTAATTATGGTTTCTTTATTCTCAAAGAATACTGGATTTGGTTTTATTTTTTTATCACTTGCTTTGGTTTCTGCGTATTTTTTCAAGTCATTGACAACTTCTTGCAATTTGAAGTATGGACTATTTAATTGGACTACAATTAAGAAATCTGTTGTGTCAAACTCAAATTCTATTGTAGGTATTTTTACTGTATCTTTTTTTATTTCTGGTGTTGTAGCTATATTTTTTGTAGAATCTTTTAGGTTATTCTCAAATTGGATTAACGCAATTAGATAGTCTTGTGCTTTTTGTTTTATTTCTGTATTTGGGTATTTTAGAATTATATCTGATAGTGATTGTTTGTATTTTTTTAATTCTTTTTGTTTGCCATATGCTAATGCTTCTAAGAAATCGAACTGTGCTAAATCTGGATGTTGTGGGTATTTTTTTAATGCTACTTTTTTGTTCTCTAACACTCTTGGGAAATCATTGTCTTGGAATGATTGATAGGTTGATGCATAAAGTGTTGAAATATTATCATCATTTATTGTTGTATTTTTTGGTTGATTTAAACTACCTAATTTTTGTGCGACATCACTCAATGGGTAGTTTTCTAAAATGTAGCTTTTCTCTTTCTCAGCTAAACCATTTAGATTTTGTTCTAGATAAATTAGGTACAAATAATAGTGTGCAATAGCATCGTATTCGCTGTTTGGAAATCTTTTAATCAATTCATCAAATGATTGTTTTGATTTAGGTATATTCTTTAATTTATTTTTGAAGATAACGCCAATATTGTACAATGCATCTGCAATAAGTTTATCAGATTTTATAAAGTCTTCTGGTGTTTTTGGAATTTCTAATTTTATATCTTTTGATGTAACTTTTTGCGTGCTATCTTTCTTCGATACTACATCTAAATTTTCTGTTTCTTCAAACTCTGAATCAAAGATTGTTTTCTGACTTCTTCTCCAATTTGGTTCTAATGGTCTATTACCCCAAAGTAATTTGAATTGTTTGTATCCTTTACTTTTCAAATCTTGATTGTAAAAATACCACATTCCATTTGATGAGAAATTTGTAATAGCTGCCTCTGCACCTAAAAATCCTCCTTCGTTTTCTTCAACAGAAAGTTTTGACTTTTTCTTTAATAGTTTTTGTTTCTCAAATTCTAAATCAGCCAAATATTTTTCTAATTCTTTTGGTGATAATTTCCCTAATTTTTGAAGACTATCTTGTTGTACAACGATAGTATAATAGTTTGCCAAATCTTCTAAAACAGATTGTTTTAGTTCTGCATCTTTATATTCTATGTGTTCTTTTGGTAAGAATGCAATTGTGCTGTCATAATTATCTTTTGCTTTTGCATACAGTTCATTATTGAAATTAATTTTTCCCATTAGTAAATGAGAAAGTGCTTTTTGTTTTGTATTGATTGTACTTACTTCAACTGATTTTTGTAATTGCTCTAATGCTTTTGCTGTGTCTTTATTGTTGTTTAATGCATACAATGCTAACTCATAATATACTTCATCAGCTTCGTCTTTGTTTTTTCCAAAACGCACCAATTTCTCAAGCATTTTTTCTACGTTCTTATCAGATAATTCTGGGTAATGTGCAAAAATATCTGTCATTTTTAATTTAGAATAAAATGCTAATTTATCATCAGTAGTATGCTTAATTACTTTCTCGAAATAATCTACTGCATCTGCTGGTTGGTTATTTTGTTGGTATAATTGTGCAAGAATAAATTCATAATGTGCTCTTTCATCTTTTTTCTTTATTAATAACATTGCATTTTCTAATTTTTCAATAGCCAATGGTATATTATTTTTCTTTACGTACTGATAGGCATCTACTAAATGTATATCTTTTCTTTGTTTTTTAGTTAGCTTACGCAATGCTTTAGAATATGCTATGATTCCTGTTGCATCAGCTTCTCTATTCAATTCTATTAATGATCTTGCCATCCATACTAATGCTTCAGGTCTGCTTTGTTTGTGTTTTATTTTTTCCCAAAATGTTAGTTTATTCCATTGTTCTTCTTCTTTTTTAGAAAGCTCATCTTTCAATGGTTCATCTTTGTCTCTGTTTGTAGTATCAACAAAATATGGATTTTTCACCCATTCATCATCAATTAAAATGTATGGTTTTGTTTTATCAATTGTTTCTTTATTTTTAGTTGTGTTTGTTTCAGTAGGCTTTTCTTCTACTTTTGATGTAGAGTCAACTTTGTTTTTTTGTGGCTTTACCTTTGCTAATAGTTCTGGTGGAATCTTTTTGCCTTTTTTCTGTAATGCTATTATTTTTTTCTTTGCTTTAATAATTTCTTCTAGCTGTTTCTTTTTATTTGCCACAGCTTCTTGTTGCTTATCTCTTAGTTCATCAGCTTTTTTTTCAGCTTCTTTTTTATTTTGATTAAGTTTAAGTTCTATGATTTTTTGTTGTTCACCATTTTTCTTTTTTAGTTCCTTTTCTCTTTTTCTTAGGTACTTCATTCTATCCTTATTGCTAAATCCTACTTGAGCATTTAGTTTATCAGGCTTCATTGTAGTTACAATGTATTGAAAAGAGGTTAATGCTGTATCTACTTTCTCTTGCATATATTGTGCCTTCCCTAACAATAAATATGCATTATCTTTCCATCTACTATAATTTCTAATCTGTAAGACAATGCCCATTTTCTTTTCAATTGTTTGCATATCACCAGCATAACTTTTCATGCTCTCTGGTGTGTATAGATAAAATGGAATAGTCTGACTGTAATCTATTTTTTTTGCTAAATCATATTGTCTTAATGCTTCTTTGTATCTTTCATTAGCATTAAAGTACCAGTTGTTTCTAGTGGTCAAATCGCCCCAAGCTTTTTGTACAATATTTGCCTTTTTGTATGGAGAGTTTTTCTTGCTTTTTTTATCCTTTGCGTTGGAAAAAAACATACAAGATATCATTAAAATAATGACAACAAAATATTTCTGATAGATATTAGAATTTCTATGCATTTTCTTTAAAAGAAGTAATTGAATGCAATTTCTTAAAAAAAAATTACTTTTTGAAGTGTTTTTATATTATTAAGCAATTATTAGACTAATAAATGTTAAAATAGCACATAAATCTATCCACTATTAGGATTTGGTGGCTATTTTTTTTAATATTTAAAAAGATACAGCGTCCTGGTGTTGGACGCTGTATGCTTGTTTATCTTATTTTGTGTTTGTGTCTCTTACTTCTTAGAATGGACATTGTTTACACGGATCTACTTGCATATCAAATCTTTGTAGTGAGCTAATATCAAATTTACCACCTATGACCTTAAACTCTGTTCTTCTGTTTCTCTGATGTTCATACTCTGTACATATCACTCCATCTGTACAGCCATTCACTGGCTTTGTCTCGCCATATCCTTTCGGTTTTAATCTACTTCTACTGATGCCTCTCGCTATCAACCAATCTACTACACTCTGTGCTCTGCGTTGTGATAACTTGATATTGTAATCATACGGCGCTCTCGCATCTGTGTGTGAGCCTATCTCTACTATCGCTTCTGGATTCTCTTGTAAAAAACCTAATAACTTATTCAAGTCTCGCTCACTCTCCTCTCTTATGTACCATTTATCAAAGTCATAGTAAATGTCTCTCAATTCTATACTTGGCGCATCCATCTGATCGCCTGTCTTTGGATCTACCCACTTGCCTGTCTCTGGGTCATAGACATAGCCGTCTGGCATGCCTGGTATTGGATCTAAGATTACTTCTTCTTCTCTAGGATTAACTCCACATTTCCTGTCTATCTTACAATCGCCATCATCTTTGATAACTTCTGTATAGCCTGGCAAGTAACCTTGTGCATTGGCAACTATGATATAATCACAATCACATCTTACTATCTCGCATATCTTACCATTCTCATCTGCTACCAACGCTTTGGTCCAGCCTTCACACTTGCTAGACAATAGTATCTTTGCTCCTGCTAGTGGCTTTAAGTCTTCTGGACTTTTGCTGTCTATACTCTTTGGTGATGTTGGACTTTTGCTATCTATGCTCTTATTCTCTATATCTTTGTTTTCTATATTCTTGCTGTCTATACTCTTCGGTGATGTTGGACTCTTGCTATCTATACTCTTATTTTGTAATGATTTTAAGCTCTTGCCCAAGACCTGTACACTCATAGCATACTCTTGTCCTTTATCTAATGGTATTTTTACATATACCGTCTCGCCTGCTTTTACACCTTTTGTCGTAGCACATACTTTGTCATTGCTACTATATCCTTCTGCGCTCGCAACAAAACAATAATCCATGTTTCTTACTACGCCAAACTCAAACTCGCCATCACACTCCGTTTCCATTCTTCCTTCTTCACTCTGTGTCAGCTTTGCCTTCATTATAACTTTACTGTTGCATATCGGCTCGCCTGTCTTTGCATCTACTACAATTCCTTCTAAGTAAATACCATCATCCTCAAAACTATAGATATCATCTAAGCCATTGCCTTCTGGTCTGTTTGAGGTAAAATAACCTACTGATTTATCTTGTCCATATACTAAGCTAAAATCATCATAACTACTATTGATTGGTGCGCCTATATTTCTGATCTTACCATATTGATTTGTCTTAGCATCTGGCTTTACTCTAAAGATATCCAATCCGCCTAAGCCACCATGTCCATCACTAGCAAAATATAGTACACCATCTTCATCTACATACGGAAACATCTCCATGCCTTCTGTATTGATCTGCTCTCCTAAGTTCTTTGGCGTACTCCAGCTTTCGCCTTCTTTCTTTGTAATATAAACATCTGTGCCTCCATAGCCACCTGGCATATCGCTAATAAAATACATCGTATTACCATCTGGTGTAAGTGCTGGATGTCCTACACTATATTCATCATTGTTGTATTGGAATGGTTTGTCATTCTTCCATGTCGTACCTTCTACATCTGACTCAAATATCTTTAATTTGATTATCTTATCATCACTCGTCTTTGCCTTACCATGATAATAATTGTTTCTCGTAAAATATACTTTCTTATTGTCTGGGGTAAAGGTAGTCTTTGCTTCGTGGTATTTTGTCGATGCATCTGCTTTCATCTGTTTTGGCTTGCCAAAGGTCGTCTTCTCGCCTTCTACATAATACATATCAAAAACTGTGTGCCTGTCCATGTGTGTTATCTTCCTATTGCCTTTGAACTGTCTCGAGAACTAGAATAGACTAGTCCTTTCTCAAACCACATGGGTGCAAAATCATAACCCGAAGTATTAAAACTTAAATTCTTTATCTGATATCTATCTCTCGTTAATAAGTACTGTCCATAATCTGCACTCGCTTTTAACTGATTGCCTGCTCTCTTGTCTTCTGGAACACTCTGTTTGTAGGTAGCATACCATTTTGCCGCTTCTTCGTATTTCTCATTCGCCTGCAACATCTTTGCATAGTATAACTTATACTCCGGTTCTACATCGCCTTTCTCTACTGCCTTGCCATACCAATATTCTGCACGCTCAAAGTTTGAGGTTAATCGGTAGCAATCGCCTAGCTCACACATCGCTCTTGTGCTATCGTGCTTCTTTAGATAACTCTCATATAATGGTATCGCTTCATAGTAAGCTAAATCATTATACAACTTCTGGGCTTTGCCTATACCTCCTACTGTGGTACCTGCTCCTGATGTGCCTCCTTCGATAACCTGTGCGTCTATACTAGAAACTCCTATAACCATTAGTAATAGCACTAGCAATATCTGACGTTTAAGCTGTTTGATTGTATTCATATATTTTACTTTTTCCTTGCTTGGGTAAGTTTTATTGTTTTTCTTCTTCTTCTTTTAAAAATATCTCGGCGTTATTACTCGTTTCTTCTCAAAATTAAAATCATAGCCTAAGATAACCTCATAGCTTCCTTTGTTGTAATCTCCTAATTTCGTTAGTGTATAATCATACGCAAATCCTATCAATAACTGCTTCGTTGGCCATACTTCTAATAAAGCATCAAAGCTATCACTGTTCGTTAAGCCTGTCTTCTTATTGTGGAATGATGTTCTGTAGCTTCCGCCTATATTCACTCTATCATAAATCAATAAACTCAAGTTAAAATCTAAGGTATGGGGTATCTTCTGCTCCGCACTGGCTATATATCTGTACATCATCTGTGGACGTATTTTTAATACCTTGCCTGCTGGTATTACGCCTCCTGCCATGGTAATAAAATGTGGTGTACGGTGTGCACTTAGAAAACTCCCTGTATTATCATTAGCATAAGCTTTGATAACATCCTTATTGTGTAAATCGCCTTTGATAAAGTTTGGTACACTTGCTCCAAAATACCAATATTTATGGTATAAATATAAACCTGCGCCTACATCTGGTAGTATTCTACTTACATTCTGCTGAAAAACTACATCCTGTTGATTTTCTATGTTTAAGTCTGTTAGATTACTCTTGTACCACAATATACCTGCATTTATTCCTAAACTCAACTTAACGCCTTTGCCTAAGTTTACTCTATAGGCATAGCTAGCATCAAACCATGTCTGGTTTGTAACGCCTAGTCTGTCATTGACTAAATAGAAACCTATCGCTGAGGATTCCTTCTTCAATGGACTATGAATGGCAAACGTCGCTGTCTGTGGTGCACCCTTGATGCCTGCCCACTGATTGCGATACAAGGCGCGGATACTTAATACCTCGCGTGAGCCTGTGTAACCAGCATTCATAGGCAACTTATTGTACATGTATTGGGTGTACTGAGGCTCCTGTTGGCCATACAGCATCGATGTCATTAATAACAACATCGCTACAACTGTTATCCTCATTTGATTTAATCTTATCATGATTTTTACTTTTGCTTTTTATTTATCTTTTTTGAGCTGAATCTGTGCTTACCTTTTTTCCTTTTTCTAAGATAAGGTGGTAGCTCTGTTTGCTACCACCATCTCTTTATATCATCTTATCTATGTATAACGATAAACCCTGCTTTATTAATATCATCTCCTGCACTGTTTATATACTTGATAACATAGTAGTATGTACCATCTGGAAGTGGTGCACCTTTGTATCTACCATCCCACTCGCCTCGGTAATCCTCATTTCTGTAAACCTCGATGCCCCATCTGTTGTACACACAGAATACTATCGCACTTGAACTTGGACATGGTATCGTATAGTAATCATTTACTCCATCGCCATTCGGTGAGAAAGCATCATACAACTCACACTCATTTTCTCTTACTATTCTTACATATGCCCATGCTGTATCATTACCATCTGGATCACATATCACATATTGGAAGCTGTCTACTCCTGTAAAGTCTGTATTTGGTGTATAAGTCACATTTCCTGATGGTGTATTGATATTACTTAATGTTCCATTTACTGGGTATGTAACTATAGCATCATCACATAATTGTAATGGATCACTGTCTGTCTGGATATCATTGCCTATAACATTTATAACTACTGGTACATTAACTTTCGTTGTTGTGTCATTATTAATTGCTATCGGTGGTATACCTGTTACGGTTACATAAACTGTAGTCTCTATACACGTATCTGTGCCTGTAATGCAGCTCATAATACATAAGGTATCTGTACCTTTTACTTTACCTGCTGTGTATACTAAGCAACCTTGCTCGTTGATAGTCCATGTGATGTAATTTCCTGTTCCTGAGGTCTGACCTGCACAGCTCGTTACTGTGATGTCTGTTCCTCGTGGTTGTAAGAAATCACAAATACTATCTACGCTATTCACTGGTAAGCTATCTCTTATCGTGTCTCTTGGTGTCTCTACAGTAATGATGATAATCGTTGTATCGCAGTAGCCTTTGTCATCACATACTACTATACATGTCCGTATCATTACCTGTTTGTCCTTTTGATGGTGTGTATGTTATACATGGATTCAAGCCATCTATCGTTACTTTGTTATCCGTATCACATGTTGTAATACTAATTACTGTACCTGGTAACTCTGTTGTGTCTACACATACTGGTACTGGACAGTTATAACATGTCGTGTCTCTGATCGTATCTTTAACTGTACAGCCTACTACACATACTCGAACACTATCTCTACAGCCACTCTCCTTGCCCTCTACTACTACCCAATGACAGCCTGATGGAATGGCTAACTTAGTGCCAGTATATTCTACGTAATTATTGTATTTATTCTCAAAAGTACCTAATACTGGATCTAAGGCAAATATTGCTAATCCTGAGCCTGTATTATACAATCTGCTTGGGTTACCAGCTTTTATTGCCATATCTTCGGCATACCACATACCTTGTGCATCTACACTATTCATATATGATGCTAACTCTACTAAAGTTGTGAATTTAGTATTTGGAAATAAAGTTCTATTACTATCTATACCCCAACGCTCTAATACATGTTGTACACCATCTAGATATTCATTTGCATCAAAGCTATAAGCACCAGCTGCATCTACTTCTCCACAACTACTCTCTAAACTAAATAACAATGCCTGCATTGAACCATCAATATATACATTATACTCTTGTAATGTTTTAAAGTCTATTGGTAAGCAATAGTTTCCAATTCCTTTTTCACATTGTATTTCTACAAAAGTTTCTTTTATTAAACTATCGCATTCTATTATCGTGTCTTTTGGTATTACCGTAATTATTACTTCTGTGGTATCACATACTCCTAATACTGTATCGCATACTACTACACAGAACTTGTCTTCTCCGATATTCGTGCCTGTGTATTTAATGCTGATGCAGTTGCCTTCTTGTGTCGCTGTCGGTGTTGTGATATTATCTAATGTTCCTGCGCAGTTGATGATGTAGCTTGTATCTGCATTCATGCCTACTTCTATCGCTACACATACGCTGTCTGTATCGCCTATCTTAACCGTATCTCTGATTGTATCTCTTGTTGGTATGATTGGTACTTCTATAGTGATGGTATCACATACTGCTTTCGTGCTATCACATACAATTACACATAAGCTATCTCTACCTATGATACCATTTGATGTGTATGTTATACAACCTGTCGTACTGTCTATGCTGTATGTTCCTAAACCGCTTGTCGCTGTTTGGCTGCCATCGCATAATGTCCAGTGTCCATTCGTGATATTATATATCGTATCTATACACGCTGTCTCTGTACAATTATCACATACTGGTACTATTATTATCGTGTCTTTTGGTATTACCGTAATTATTACTTCTGTGGTATCACATACTCCTAATACTGTATCGCATACTACTACACAGAACTTGTCTTCGCCGATATTCGTGCCTGTGTATTTAATGCTGATGCAGTTGCCTTCTTGTGTCGCTGTCGGTGTTGTGATGTTATCTAATGTTCCTGCGCAGTTGATGATGTAGTTTGTATCTGCATTCATGCCTACTTCTATCGCTACACATACACTGTCTGTATCGCCTATCTTAACCGTATCTCTGATTGTATCTCTTGTTGGTATGATTGGTACTTCTATAGTGATGGTATCACATACTGCTTTCGTGCTATCACATACAATTACACATAAGCTATCTCTACCTATGATACCATTTGATGTGTATGTTATACCACCTGTCGTGCTGTCTATACTGTATGTTCCTAAACCGCTTGTCGCTGTTTGGTCGCCATCGCATAGTGTCCAGTGTCCATTCGTGATATTATATATCGTATCTATACACGCTGTCTCTGTACACGTATCACATACTGGTACTACTATTATCGTGTCTTTTGGTATTACCGTAATTATTACTTCTGTGGTATCACATACTCCTAATACTGTATCGCATACTACTACACAGAACTTGTCTTCGCCGATATTTGTGCCTGTGTATTTAATGCTGATGCAGTTACCTTCTTGTGTCGCTGTCGGTGTTGTGATGTTATCTAATGCTCCTGCGCAGTTGATGATGTAGCTTGTGTCTGCATTCATGCCTACTTCTATCGCTACACATACGCTGTCTGTATCGCCTATCTTAACCGTATCTCTGATTGTATCTCTTGTTGGTATGATTGGTACTTCTATAGTGATGGTATCACATACTGCTTTCGTGCTATCACATACTACTACACATAAGCTATCTCTACCTATCACGCCATTTGATGTGTATGTTATACAACCTGTCGTGCTGTCTATACTGTATGTTCCTAAACCGCTTGTCGCTGTTTGGTCGCCATCGCATAGTGTCCAGTGTCCATTCGTGATATTATATATCGTATCTATACACGCTGTCTCTGTACACGTATCACATACTGGTACTACTATTATCGTGTCTTTTGGTATTACCGTAATTATTACTTCTGTGGTATCACATACTCCTAATGTCGTATCGCATACTACTACACAGAACTTGTCTTCCAATATTCGTGCCTGTGTATTTAATGCTGATGCAGTTACCTTCTTGTGTCGCTATCGGTGTTGTGATGTTATCTAATGCTCCTGCGCAGTTGATGATGTAGCTTGTGTCTGCATTCATGCCTACTTCTATCGCTACACATACGCTGTCTGTATCGCCTATCTTAACCGTATCTCTGATTGTATCTCTTGTTGGTATGATTGGTACTTCTATAGTGATGGTATCACATACTGCTTTCGTGCTATCACATACTACTACACATAAGCTATCTCTACCTATCACGCCATTTGATGTGTATGTTATACAACCTGTCGTGCTGTCTATACTGTATGTTCCTAAACCGCTTGTCGCTGTTTGGCTGCCATCGCATAGTGTCCAGTGTCCATTCGTGATATTATATATCGTATCTATACATGTCGTTACTGTACATGTATCACATACTGGTACTATTATTATCGTGTCTTTTGGTATTACCGTAATTATTACCTCTGTGGTATCGCATACTCCTAATACTGTATCGCATACTACTACACAGAACTTGTCTTCGCCAATATTTGTGCCTGTGTATTTAATGCTGATGCAGTTACCTTCTTGTGTCGCTGTCGGTGTTGTGATGTTATCTAATGCTCCTGCGCAGTTGATGATGTAGTTTGTGTCTGCATTCATACCTACTTCTATCGCTACACATACGCTGTCTGTATCGCCTATCTTAACCGTATCTCTGATTGTATCTCTTGTTGGTATGATTGGTACTTCTATAGTGATGGTATCACATACTGCTTTCGTGCTATCACATACTACTACACATAAGCTATCTCTACCTATGATGCCATTTGACGTATAAGTAATACAACCTGTCGTACTGTCTATGCTGTATGCTCCTAAACCGCTTGTCGCTGTTTGGCTGCCATCGCATAATGTCCAGTGTCCATTCGTGATATTATATATCGTATCTATACATGCTGTCTCTGTACATGTATCACATACTGGTACTATTATTATCGTGTCTTTTGGTATTACCGTAATTATTACTTCTGTGGTATCGCATACTTTTAGTGTCGTATCACATACTACTACACAGAACTTGTCTTCGCCGATATTTGTGCCTGTGTATTTAATGCTAATGCAGTTGCCTTCTTGTGTCGCTGTTGGTGTTGTGATGTTATCTAATGCTCCTGCGCAGTTGATGATGTAGTTTGTATCTGCATTCATGCCTACTTCTATCGCTACACATACGCTGTCTGTATCGCCTATCTTAACCGTATCTCTGATTGTATCTCTTGTTGGTATGATTGGTACTTCTATAGTGATGGTATCACATACTGCTTTCGTGCTATCACATACTACTACACATAAGCTATCTCTACCTATGATGCCATTTGACGTATAAGTAATACAACCTGTCGTACTGTCTATGCTGTATGCTCCTAAACCGCTTGTCGCTGTTTGGCTGCCATCGCATAATGTCCAGTGTCCATTCGTGATATTATATATCGTATCTATACATGCTGTCTCTGTACATGTATCACATACTGGTACTACTATTATCGTGTCTTTTGGTATTACTGTAATTATTACTTCTGTGGTATCACATACTCCTAATGTCGTATCGCATACTACTACACAGAACTTATCTTCGCCAATAGCTGTGCCTGTGTATACTAACATTGATGCAGTTACCTTATTGTGTCGCTGTTGGTGTTGTGATGTTATCTAATGTTCCTGCGCAGTTGATTATGCTTAGGCTGTATCTGCATTCATGCCTACTTCTATCGCTACACATACGCTGTCTGTATCGCCTATCTTAACCGTATCTCTGATTGTATCTCTTGTTGGTATGATTGGTACTTCTATAGTGATGGTATCACATACTGCTTTCGTGCTATCACATACAATTACACATAAGCTATCTCTACCTATGATACCATTTGATGTGTATGTTATACAACCTGTCGTACTGTCTATACTGTATGTTCCTAAACCGCTTGTCGCTGTTTGGTCGCCATCGCATAGTGTCCAGTGTCCATTCGTGATATTATATATCGTATCTATACACGCTGTCTCTGTACATGTATCACATACTGGTACTATTATTATCGTGTCTTTTGGTATTACCGTAATTATTACTTCTGTGGTATCACATACTCCTAATACTGTATCGCATACTACTACACAGAACTTGTCTTCGCCGATATTTGTGCCTGTGTATTTAATGCTGATGCAGTTACCTTCTTGTGTCGCTGTCGGTGTTGTGATGTTATCTAATGCTCCTGCGCAGTTGATGATGTAGCTTGTATCTGCATTCATGCCTACTTCTATCGCTACACATACGCTGTCTGTATCGCCTATCTTAACCGTATCTCTGATTGTATCTCTTGTTGGTATGATTGGTACTTCTATAGTGATGGTATCACATACTGCTTTCGTGCTATCACATACTACTACACATAAGCTATCTCTACCTATCACGCCATTTGATGTGTATGTTATACAACCTGTCGTGCTGTCTATACTGTATGTTCCTAAACCGCTTGTCGCTGTTTGGCTGCCATCGCATAGTGTCCAGTGTCCATTCGTGATATTATATATCGTATCTATACATGCTGTCTCTACACGTATCACATACTGGTACTACTATTATCGTGTCTTTTGGTATTACTGTAATTATTACTTCTGTGGTATCACATACTCCTAATGTCGTATCGCATACTACTACACAGAACTTGTCTTCTCCAATATTCGTGCCTGTGTATTTAATGCTGATGCAGTTACCTTCTTGTGTCGCTGTCGGTGTTGTGATGTTATCTAATGCTCCTGCGCAGTTGATGATGTAGCTTGTGTCTGCATTCATGCCTACTTCTATCGCTACACATACGCTGTCTGTATCGCCTATCTTAACCGTATCTCTGATTGTATCTCTTGTTGGTATGATTGGTACTTCTATAGTGATGGTATCACATACTGCTTTCGTGCTATCACATACTACTACACATAAGCTATCTCTACCTATCACGCCATTTGATGTGTATGTTATACAACCTGTCGTGCTGTCTATACTGTATGTTCCTAAACCGCTTGTCGCTGTTTGGTCGCCATCGCATAGTGTCCAGTGTCCATTCGTGATATTATATATCGTATCTATACACGCTGTCTCTGTACATGTATCACATACTGGTACTACTATTATCGTGTCTTTTGGTATTACCGTAATTATTACTTCTGTGGTATCACATACTCCTAATGTCGTATCGCATACTACTACACAGAACTTGTCTTCTCCAATATTCGTGCCTGTGTATTTAATGCTGATGCAGTTACCTTCTTGTGTCGCTGTCGGTGTTGTGATGTTATCTAATGCTCCTGCGCAGTTGATGATGTAGCTTGTGTCTGCATTCATGCCTACTTCTATCGCTACACATACGCTGTCTGTATCGCCTATCTTAACCGTATCTCTGATTGTATCTCTTGTTGGTATGATTGGTACTTCTATAGTGATGGTATCACATACTGCTTTCGTGCTATCACATACTACTACACATAAGCTATCTCTACCTATGATACCATTTGATGTGTATGTTATACAACCTGTCGTGCTGTCTATGCTGTATGTTCCTAAACCGCTTGTCGCTTTTTGGTCGCCATCGCATAGTGTCCAGTGTCCATTCGTGATATTATATATCGTATCTATACACGCTGTCTCTGTACATTTATCACATACTGGTACTATTATTATCGTGTCTTTTGGTATTACCGTAATTATTACTTCTGTGGTATCACATACTCCTAATACTGTATCGCATACTACTACACAGAACTTGTCTTCTCCAATATTCGTGCCTGTGTATTTAATGCTGATGCAGTTGCCTTCTTGTGTCGCTGTTGGTGTTGTGATATTATCTAATGCTCCTGCGCAGTTGATGATGTAGTTTGTATCTGCATTCATACCTACTTCTACTTTAACACATACGCTGTCTGTATCGCCTATCTTAACCGTATCTCTGATTGTATCTCTTGTTGGTATGATTGGTACTTCTATAGTGATGGTATCACATACTGCTTTCGTGCTATCACATACTACTACACATAAGCTATCTCTACCTATGATACCATTTGATGTGTATGTTATACAACCTGTCGTGCTGTCTATACTGTATGTTCCTAAACTACTCGTCGCTTCTTGGCTGCCATCGCATAGTGTCCAGTGTCCATTCGTGATATTATATATCGTATCTATACATGCTGTCTCTGTACATGTATCACATACTGGTACTACTATTATCGTGTCTTTTGGTATTACTGTAATTATTACTTCTGTGGTATCACATACTCCTAATGTCGTATCGCATACTACTACACAGAATTTATCTTCGCCGATAGCTGTGCCTGTGTATACTACATTGATGCAGTTACCATTATTCGTTGCTATTGGTGTTGTGATATTATCTAATGTTCCTGCGCAGTTCACTATGCTTACGCTGTCTGCATTCATGCCTACTTCTATCGCTACACATACGCTGTCTGTATCGCCTATCTTAACCGTATCTCTGATTGTATCTCTTGTTGGTATGATTGGTACTTCTATAGTGATGGTATCACATACTGCTTTCGTGCTATCACATACAATTACACATAAGCTATCTCTACCTATCACGCCATTTGATGTGTATGTTATACAACCTGTCGTGCTGTCTATACTGTATGTTCCTAAACCGCTTGTCGCTGTTTGGCTGCCATCGCATAATGTCCAGTGTCCATTCGTGATATTATATATCGTATCTATACATGCTGTCTCTGTACATGTATCACATACTGGTACTATTATTATCGTGTCTTTTGGTATTACCGTAATTATTACTTCTGTGGTATCACATACTCCTAATACTGTATCGCATACTACTACACAGAACTTGTCTTCTCCGATATTCGTGCCTGTGTATTTAATGCTGATGCAGTTGCCTTCTTGTGTCGCTGTCGGTGTTGTGATGTTATCTAATGTTCCTGCGCAGTTGATGATGTAGTTTGTATCTGCATTCATGCCTACTTCTATCGCTACACATACACTGTCTGTATCGCCTATCTTAACCGTATCTCTGATTGTATCTCTTGTTGGTATGATTGGTACTTCTATAGTGATGGTATCACATACTGCTTTCGTGCTATCACATACAATTACACATAAGCTATCTCTACCTATGATACCATTTGATGTGTATGTTATACAACCTGTCGTGCTGTCTATACTGTATGTTCCTAAACCGCTTGTCGCTGTTTGGCTGCCATCGCATAGTGTCCAGTGTCCATTCGTGATATTATATATCGTATCTATACATTGCTGTCTCTGTACGTTATCACATACTGGTACTACTATTATCGTGTCTTTTGGTATTACCGTAATTATTACTTCTGTGGTATCACATACTCCTAATACTGTATCGCATACTACTACACAGAACTTGTCTTCGCCAATATTTGTGCCTGTGTATTTAATGCTGATGCAGTTACCTTCTTGTGTCGCTGTCGGTGTTGTGATGTTATCTAATGCTCCTGCGCAGTTGATGATGTAGCTTGTATCTGCATTCATGCCTACTTCTATCGCTACACATACACTGTCTGTATCGCCTATCTTAACCGTATCTCTGATTGTATCTCTTGTTGGTATGATTGGTACTTCTATAGTGATGGTATCACATACTGCTTTCGTGCTATCACATACTACTACACATAAGCTATCTCTACCTATGATACCATTTGATGTGTATGTTATACAACCTGTCGTACTGTCTATGCTGTATGTTCCTAAACCGCTTGTCGCTGTTTGGCTGCCATCGCATAATGTCCAGTGTCCATTCGTGATATTATATATCGTATCTATACATGCTGTCTCTGTACATGTATCACATACTGGTACTATTATTATCGTGTCTTTTGGTATTACCGTAATTATTACTTCTGTGGTATCACATACTCCTAATACTGTATCGCATACTACTACACAGAACTTGTCTTCTCCAATATTCGTGCCTGTGTATTTAATGCTGATGCAGTTGCCTTCTTGTGTCGCTGTCGGTGTTGTGATGTTATCTAATGTTCCTGCGCAGTTGATGATGTAGTTTGTATCTGCATTCATGCCTACTTCTATCGCTACACATACACTGTCTGTATCGCCTATCTTAACCGTATCTCTGATTGTATCTCTTGTTGGTATGATTGGTACTTCTATAGTGATGGTATCACATACTGCTTTCGTGCTATCACATACAATTACACATAAGCTATCTCTACCTATGATACCATTTGATGTGTATGTTATACAACCTGTCGTGCTGTCTATACTGTATGTTCCTAAACCGCTTGTCGCTGTTTGGCTGCCATCGCATAGTGTCCAGTGTCCATTCGTGATATTATATATCGTATCTATACATGCTGTCTCTGTACATGTATCACATACTGGTACTACTATTATCGTGTCTTTTGGTATTACCGTAATTATTACTTCTGTGGTATCACATACTCCTAATACTGTATCGCATACTACTACACAGAACTTGTCTTCGCCGATATTTGTGCCTGTGTATTTAATGCTGATGCAGTTACCTTCTTGTGTCGCTGTCGGTGTTGTGATGTTATCTAATGCTCCTGCGCAGTTGATGATGTAGCTTGTGTCTGCATTCATGCCTACTTCTATCGCTACACATACGCTGTCTGTATCGCCTATCTTAACCGTATCTCTGATTGTATCTCTTGTTGGTATGATTGGTACTTCTATAGTGATGGTATCACATACTGCTTTCGTGCTATCACATACAATTACACATAAGCTATCTCTACCTATCACGCCATTTGATGTGTATGTTATACAACCTGTCGTGCTGTCTATACTGTATGTTCCTAAACCGCTTGTCGCTGTTTGTTCGCCATCGCATAGTGTCCAGTGTCCATTCGTGATATTATATATCGTATCTATACACGCTGTCTCTGTACACGTATCACATACTGGTACTACTATTATCGTGTCTTTTGGTATTACCGTAATTATTACTTCTGTGGTATCACATACTCCTAATGTCGTATCGCATACTACTACACAGAACTTGTCTTCTCCAATATTCGTGCCTGTGTATTTAATGCTGATGCAGTTACCTTCTTGTGTCGCTGTCGGTGTTGTGATGTTATCTAATGCTCCTGCGCAGTTGATGATGTAGCTTGTGTCTGCATTCATGCCTACTTCTATCGCTACACATACGCTGTCTGTATCGCCTATCTTAACCGTATCTCTGATTGTATCTCTTGTTGGTATGATTGGTACTTCTATAGTGATGGTATCACATACTGCTTTCGTGCTATCACATACTACTACACATAAGCTATTCTCTACCTATCACGCCATTTGATGTGTATGTTATACAACCTGTCGTGCTGTCTATACTGTATGTTCCTAAACCGCTTGTCGCTGTTTGGCTGCCATCGCATAGTGTCCAGTGTCCATTCGTGATATTATATATCGTATCTATACATGCTGTCTCTGTACATGTATCACATACTGGTACTACTATTATCGTGTCTTTTGGTATTACCGTAATTATTACTTCTGTGGTATCACATACTCCTAATGTCGTATCGCATACTACTACACAGAACTTGTCTTCTCCAATATTCGTGCCTGTGTATTTAATGCTGATGCAGTTGCCTTCTTGTGTCGCTGTTGGTGTTGTGATATTATCTAATGCTCCTGCGCAGTTGATGATGTAGCTTGTATCTGCATTCATGCCTACTTCTATCGCTACACATACGCTGTCTGTATCGCCTATCTTAACCGTATCTCTGATTGTATCTCTTGTTGGTATGATTGGTACTTCTATAGTGATGGTATCACATACTGCTTTCGTGCTATCACATACTACTACACATAAGCTATCTCTACCTATGATGCCATTTGATGTGTATGTTATACAACCTGTCGTGCTGTCTATGCTGTATGTTCCTAAACCGCTTGTCGCTTCTTGGCTGCCATCGCATAGTGTCCAGTGTCCATTCGTGATATTATATATCGTATCTATACATGCTGTCTCTGTACATGTATCACATACTGGTACTATTATTATCGTGTCTTTTGGTATTACCGTAATTATTACTTCTGTGGTATCACATACTCCTAATACTGTATCGCATACTACTACACAGAACTTGTCTTCGCCGATATTTGTGCCTGTGTATTTAATGCTGATGCAGTTACCTTCTTGTGTCGCTGTTGGTGTTGTGATGTTATCTAATGCTCCTGCGCAGTTGATGATGTAGCTTGTGTCTGCATTCATGCCTACTTCTATCGCTACACATACGCTGTCTGTATCGCCTATCTTAACCGTATCTCTGATTGTATCTCTTGTTGGTATGATTGGTACTTCTATAGTGATGGTATCACATACTGCTTTCGTGCTATCACATACTACTACACATAAGCTATCTCTACCTATGATACCATTTGATGTGTATGTTATACAACCTGTCGTGCTGTCTATACTGTATGTTCCTAAACCGCTTGTCGCTGTTTGGCTGCCATCGCATAGTGTCCAGTGTCCATTCGTGATATTATATATCGTATCTATACACGCTGTCTCTGTATTGTATCACATACTGGTACTATTATTATCGTGTCTTTTGGTATTACCGTAATTATTACTTCTGTGGTATCACATACTCCTAATGTCGTATCACATACTATTACACAGAACTTGTCTTCTCCAATATTTGTGCCTGTGTATTTAATGCTAATGCAGCTACCATTGTTTGTCGCTGTTGGTGTTGTGATGTTATCTAATGCTCCTGCGCAGTTGATGATGTAGCTTGTGTCTGCATTCATACCTACTTCTATCGCTACACATACGCTGTCTGTATCGCCTATCTTAACCGTATCTCTGATTGTATCTCTTGTTGGTATGATTGGTACTTCTATAGTGATGGTATCACATACTGCTTTCGTGCTATCACATACTACTACACATAAGCTATCTCTACCTATGATGCCATTTGATGTGTATGTTATACAACCTGTCGTGCTGTCTATACTGTATGTTCCTAAACCGCTTGTCGCTGTTTGGCTGCCATCACATAATGTCCAGTGTCCATTCGTGATATTATATATCGTATCTATACATGTCGTTACTATACATGTATCACATACTGGTACTACTGGTATCGTGTCTTTTGGTATTACCGTAATTATTACTTCTGTGGTATCACATACTCCTAATGTCGTATCGCATACTACTACACAGAACTTGTCTTCTCCAATATTCGTGCCTGTGTATTTAATGCTGATGCAGCTGCCATTGTTTGTCGCTGTCGGTGTTGTGATGTTATCTAATGCTCCTGCGCAGTTGATGATGTAGCTTGTGTCTGCATTCATGCCTACTTCTATCGCTACACATACGCTGTCTGTATCGCCTATCTTAACCGTATCTCTGATTGTATCTCTTGTTGGTATGATTGGTACTTCTATAGTGATGGTATCACATACTGCTTTCGTGCTATCACATACTACTACACATAAGCTATCTCTACCTATCACGCCATTTGATGTGTATGTTATACAACCTGTCGTGCTGTCTATACTGTATGTTCCTAAACCGCTTGTCGCTGTTTGGCTGCCATCGCATAGTGTCCAGTGTCCATTCGTGATATTATATATCGTATCTATACATGCTGTCTCTGTACATGTATCACATACTGGTACTACTATTATCGTGTCTTTTGGTATTACCGTAATTATTACTTCTGTGGTATCACATACTCCTAATGTCGTATCGCATACTACTACACAGAACTTGTCTTCTCCAATATTCGTGCCTGTGTATTTAATGCTGATGCAGCTGCCATTGTTTGTCGCTGTCGGTGTTGTGATGTTATCTAATGCTCCTGCGCAGTTGATGATGTAGCTTGTATCTGCATTCATGCCTACTTCTATCGCTACACATACACTGTCTGTATCGCCTATCTTAACCGTATCTCTGATTGTATCTCTTGTTGGTATGATTGGTACTTCTATAGTGATGGTATCACATACTGCTTTCGTGCTATCACATACAATTACACATAAGCTATCTCTACCTATGATACCATTTGATGTGTATGTTATACAACCTGTCGTGCTGTCTATACTGTATGTTCCTAAACCGCTTGTCGCTGTTTGGCTGCCATCGCATAGTGTCCAGTGTCCATTCGTGATATTATATATCGTATCTATACATGCTGTCTCTGTACATGTATCACATACTGGTACTACTATTATCGTGTCTATACACATTGCAATTGATACTGTAACTGTTGTGGTTATAATACTATCACAACCAGCAGTAGCCATACATGTATCTTTATAAATACCAGCTGTTTTATAAACTTTGCCACTACACATTACCAAACTATCACCAAGACACAGTGTTACATTTTGAATTTTTGAAATAAATACACTTGATGTTAAAATAGTAGTTATTATGCTATCACAGCCATTTATATTAGTACAGGTATCTATATATGTTCCAGACTCTTTATATATCTTACCACAAACACTTATACTATCATTCAAACAAATCTGTACTCTCTTAGTTATGGTGTCTAAATTTCTAACTGTTAAGTTTAAGGTAATAATACTATCGCAGTTGTTCGCATTAGTTAATGTATCTACTGTTATGCCTGTTGTGTTATGAACTTTCGTTCCTACTACTACACTATCGCCATAGCATATTGTTCTTACTATCGTTTGTGTGTCTAATGGTAATACTGTTAAGTTTAAAGTAATGATGCTATCGCAGTTGTTCGCATTAGTTAATGTATCTACTGTTATGCCTGTTGTTTTGTATACACTTGTTCCTACTACTACACTATCGCCAAAACAGATTGTTCTTACTATCGTTTGTGTGTCTAATGGTAATACTGTTAAGTTTAAAGTAATGATGCTATCGCAGTTGTTCGCATTAGTTAATGTATCTGTAGTTACTCCTGTTGTGTTATGAACTTTCGTTCCTACTACTACACTATCGCCAAAACAGATTGTCTGTACTATCGTTTGTGTGTCTAATGGTAATACTGTTAAGTTTAAAGTAATGATGCTATCGCAGTTGTTCGCATTAGTTAATGTATCTACTGTTACGCCTGTTGTGTTATGAACTTTCGTTCCTACTACTACACTATCGCCAAAACAGATTGTCTGTACTATCGTTTGTGTGTCTAATGGTAGTACTGTTAAGTTTAAAGTAATGATGCTATCGCAGTTGTTCGCATTAGTTAATTTATCTACTGTTATGCCTGTTGTGTTATGAACTTTTGTTCCTACTACTACACTATCGCCAAAACAGATTGTCTGTACTATCGTTTGTGTGTCTAATGGTAATACTGTTAAGTTTAAAGTAATGATGCTATCGCAGTTGTTCGCATTAGTTAATGTATCTACTGTTATGCCTGTTGTGTTATGAACTTTCGTTCCTACTACTACACTATCGCCATAGCATATTGTTCTTACTATCGTTTGTGTGTCTAATGGTAATACTGTTAAGTTTAAAGTAATGATGCTATCGCAGTTGTTCGCATTAGTTAATGTATCTACTGTTATGCCTGTTGTTTTGTATACACTTGTTCCTACTACTACACTATCGCCAAAACAGATTGTTCTTACTATCGTTTGTGTGTCTAATGGTAATACTGTTAAGTTTAAAGTAATGATGCTATCGCAGTTGTTCGCATTAGTTAATGTATCTGTAGTTACTCCTGTTGTGTTATGAACTTTCGTTCCGATTAATACACTATCGCCAAAACAGATTGTCTGTACTATCGTTTGTGTGTCTAATGGTAATACTGTTAAGTTTAAAGTAATGATGCTATCGCAGTTGTTCGCATTAGTTAATGTATCTACTGTTACGCCTGTTGTGTTATGAACTTTTGTTCCGATTAATACACTATCGCCAAAACAGATTGTCTGTACTATCGTTTGTGTGTCTAATGGTAATACTGTTAAGTTTAAAGTAATGATGCTATCGCAGTTGTTCGCATTAGTTAATGTATCTACTGTTACGCCTGTTGTGTTATGAACTTTTGTTCCGATTAATACACTATCGCCAAAACAGATTGTTCTTACTATCGTTTGTGTGTCTAATGGTAATACTGTTAAGTTTAAAGTAATGATGCTATCGCAGTTGTTCGCATTAGTTAATGTATCTACTGTTACGCGTGTTGTGTTATGAACTTTTGTTCCGATTAATACACTATCGCCAAAACAGATTGTTCTTACTATCGTTTGTGTGTCTAATGGTAATACTGTTAAGTTTAAAGTAATGATGCTATCGCAGTTGTTCGCATTAGTTAATGTATCTACTGTTATGCCTGTTGTGTTATGAACTTTCGTTCCTACTACTACACTATCGCCATAGCATATTGTTCTTACTATCGTTTGTGTGTCTAATGGTAATACTGTTAAGTTTAAAGTAATGATGCTATCGCAGTTGTTCGCATTAGTTAATGTATCTACTGTTATGCCTGTTGTTTTGTATACACTTGTTCCTACTAATACACTATCGCCAAAACAGATTGTCTGTACTATCGTTTGTGTATCTAATGGTAATACTGTTAAGTTTAAGGTAATGATGCTATCGCAGTTGTTCGCATTAGTTAATGTATCTACTGTTATGCCTGTTGTTTTGTATACACTTGTTCCTACTAATACACTATCGCCATAGCATATTGTTCTTACTATCGTTTGTGTGTCTAATGGTAATACTGTTAAGTTTAAGGTAATGATGCTATCACAACCATTCGTTGCTACACACGTATCTACATAGGTACCTGTTGTATTATGTACTTTGCCACATACGGTTACACTGCCTCCAAAGCATACACTCAGTGTTTGATTACTTGTTGTGCTTGGTCTTAATGTCGTTATTGTCGTTACTATACTATCACATCCAATTGCTGCCGTTAAGGTATCTACTACGGTGCCTATATCTGATGGATTACAACTTGTAGCATTTATGGTAATTGATGAATATGGTGCTAATGTTGTAATAGTTGTTACTACACTATCGCAGCCGTTGGCTGCTGACAAGGTAGTTATTACAGTACCTACACTTAATGGATTACAACTTGTAGCATTTACAGTACTTGTAATTTGTGGTTCTACTGTTAAGTTCGTTGTAACTATGCTATCACAACCATTTGCTGCTACACACGTATCTACATAGGTGCCTGTTGCATTATGTACTTTACCACATACTGTTACACTGCCTCCAGAACATACAATTGTATCTATTGTTGTTGGTGGTATATTACACAGATTAGTATCAATATCTATTGCTATATTATTACTTAAGAATGTATCTACAGCACTTCCATCTAATGGTGCTAATACTCTTACTGAATTAACTAAGTATCCTGTATAACTTGATGGAATTGTTACTGTGACTGTATATGTTACAGTACCATTTACAGGTAATGATACACTATCGTTAATGGCTCCTATTTTTGTTCCTATAACTTTTGTTGAACTACCTGTAGATGCTACTGCTGTATAGCTCATAGATGTTATACCTGTAGGTAATGAGTCTATGACAGGTGCATTTACTACACCAAATGGTCCATTATTTTTTACAACAATTTTATATGTTGTTGTTGTTCCTGGTAAATATATGTTAGTGCTATCTGTTTTAGTAACGCTTAAATCTGTATAAAATGATATAGGAGCAAGAATACAATGAGCTCCATCATTACTAGAAGTAGCAGGTACACCTGATATTATTGTTAGTTTTCCAGTTAATTTATCAAATTGTACAAACCCAGCTCCATTATTTGCAGAACCATAAATAGCTCCATTACTACTTGCAAACATTGCACCATATACTGATGTGGCAGGAATTGTATCAGGATAAATATAAGTAACAATACCAGTTAATGTAATTGATATAACTCTATGAGAAAATACATCTACAGACCAAAGTTTATTATCAGTTGATGTATATGCGAAATCAGCAGTATTTATAAAAGCAGATAATGGTATTCTTGTTACTGCCAATGTATTTACATTTATCTTATACATTGCACTGTCTTGTCCCATTTTTATATAATAATTGCCAGATGTATCAAAGTCTCCGTTAACTATGTTTCCACTTTTTGTAACATTAGTATCTGCGATAGCTCCCAAATTATAAAAATCTCCATTAGCATCAATTTTATATAAATATTTTATGTAATTTTTTGTAGCTAACAATACACCATAGATAAAATTATCTTTTACATTGTATCCAATTGCATTAATAGAAACTGTTGTTGAGTCAATTGTATTTAAAACTAAAGGATTCGATATGCTATTTGTACTAAGTAATTTTGTTGGATCTCCATTTACAAAATACAATGCAGAACTACAAGAAAATGGCACTGCACAAGCTGTATCTTTTAATGCAGTATTAGTTGATGTTCCTGCTGATTGTCCGCCAGCAGCTATGATAGGAACACCATTGCTATCTACATTTGTTCCTAAATTTAGGTTGATTGGTTGGTTGTAGTTTCCTAACGTTGTACCAGTATTTCCGCCTGGCATAGATGAGGTGACTAAACTTGAGGTAGCAAATGCTGCACCGCCTTCCAATGCATCTGGACAACCATCATTATCACTATCTAAATCCAAAGCATCTGGAATACCATCGCCATCAGTATCTACATTACAATTACTAAATAATAAATAATAATCATCAAAATCGATGCTGGTAGCTGGACTAGTGAGTCCATAAAAATATATTCTTACATCATAAGAAGAATTTTTTATGATTGGATAATCTGTTGGCATATTAACATTCTTACGACCAACATTTGAACCTGACAAACCAATGCTATCAGGTTCAACTATCGAAGCAATATCTGTAAATGTGCTCATACTGTCATTTGACACACTATATGTTACAGAAAATCCATTTTGTTTTATTCGGTTTAAAAATCCTACATAAGAAATAAATGCGTCTCCTAAAAGATTATTCGTGTTGAATCTAAATTGGATATATTCATTAGCTGCTTTTGCTTGTGCTAATGTTGTTGAATTAATATTAGATATAATTAATGTATGTGCTGCATTCCAAGTTACTGTAAGACCACTACCGTCCACTCTTCTAGTAATACCAGCAGAATCAACTGGAGATTTTACTATTTGAGACATACGGAAATTATTATCTGCTTTTCTTCCACCATTTATTGTATCAGAAGTAGGCCCTTGAGAGAACATAAGCATTCTTAATGGTGTAACTACGTCTACAGATGAAGGATTTTGTCCATCTACTAAATAAACTGTAGGAGAACAACCTTCATTTATATCCAGTATTCCATCATTGTCATCATCTAAATCATCACTATCTGGAACACCATCCAAATCAGAATCTTTTAAAACAATTACAGTATCTGTAACTGTTTTACAATTTACTGGAGTTAATTTATCACATAGTTGATATACAACTGGATAAATTCCAGCAGTTGTACCTGCTACAACATTAACAGCTCCTGTAGATGTATTAAGTGTAATTCCTGCTGGCCAAGTGCCAACTTGAGCAATAGTTGAGTTATTTAATGTACTAGGTACACCATTCGTACTGTCATTAGAAAGTACATTTGATATTGCAATACCACCTGCTTGTGTTACTGTTCCAGATTCTGTTTTAGGATTAATGCATTTAGTAATTTCCACTGAAATAGTATCTCCTGGACTAAAACAAATTCCATTAGTATAATATACATAATAATTACCAGATTCTGTTATTGCTGTTGCTTGTGCATAGGTTAATGTATCATATAAAGAAGTTGGTGGATTATGATGACTTGCTACTAGTCTATAACCAGCAGGTGCTGTATTAAAATAATTAAGTGTTAAAATATTTACAGTTGTATCTGGACACGTATTTTTTGCTGGATTATTTGTAAATATTGGTGAAGTTTCAGAACAGCAAGCCGCATCTTGTGCAATGGCACTTTGGCTAGTACCAACTGACTGTCCTGTACCTGCAATTTTAGGTACTCCCATAGTTGTAGGCATATTTCCAACTAAATCACCTAAGTTTTGTATAACTCCATAATTAACACCTATATATCCTGTGCCAGTATTACCGCCATTCATTAAACTATTTACTAAGTTAGCCGAAGTAAACGCGGCACCTCCTTCTATTGCATCTGAACAACCGTCTCCATCACTATCTAAATCTAAATAATTTGGAATACCATCACCATCTGTATCGCAATAACTGCTTAATTCTAAATTAGCTAGTGTTAATAGATTCGAACTAGTATTGTTTCTAAGCAATTGGAAAGAAATTGAAACAATACCATTATTTAATGTATTGGGTAATCCAATAAAATGAATATCTGCTCCTGCTTGTTTGCTTCCGCCTAAGATTCTACCTTGAATAGCATGATATAGATTCCCTCCATAATTATATTGGAATTTTACTGGTCCATTTATTGGATTGGATAAATAAAAATCTACATTATTTAGAGTAGTACCATTCGCAAATTTTATTACAAAATTCCCAATTACAGTCTTACTCGTATCATTTATAAAGTTGATACTTTGTAAGGATAGGTTTGCTGATGTTACTGGATTGCTAAAGCTAAACTTATAAGTTGCTGGCAATGTAGTGTTATTATAACTTTCAGCAAAGACAAAATTGTTTCCTTGTGGATTATGTATTACACCATTTGTTGTAGAGAATATAGTTGTAACATTTGTTCCATTAAGATTTGCTGTTCCTATAGTATCTCGAGAAGGAACTACTATCTTGTTTTTTGCATAACATTCTGTACTATCTAATATTCCATCATTATCATTATCTAAATCACAATAATCACCAACACCATCATTATCTATATCTGAAAATAATGTACTTGTACTATTACATAAATCACATTCTGCACTTATATTTAATGAATCTTGAGAGGTACCTACTCCTTGTGGTGTACCATTTAATAGTAGTGGCAAACCTATTGAATCTACATCTCCCGATAAACTAAAGTTTTCAGCAATATCACCCAAAACAAATGGCCCTGTACCTTCAATTGCATCTAAACAGCCATCATTATCACTATCTAAGTCTAAATGATTACTTTTTCCATCAGCATCATAATCTGAAATAGAATTTAAACAATTTACTAAAATTCTATTAGTAGGCAAAGCTGATACGCCATCCCATCTTACTCCAACATATCCACTTGCAACTACTGAAGTATCTGTTCCAAAATCAAATTTAAGTAGTATATTTCCAAAAATATCTTTTACTACCACTGAATTTACAGAAACATCTGTTCCTTTATAAAATATAGAATAGCTTGAATTTACTGTTGGTGTATCTACTACAGTTTGAAATACACCTGCTGCTGTAGATACATTATGTATTGTTCCGCCATTCACAGATATGGTACCTGATCTTGCGCTAATATTATCTCCAACTGTGGTTTCAATAATAACATTAACTAATGCTGGAATTGTATTTATTAAATCAAAATCTAATTTAAATATATAATTATCTCCATAAATAAAATCTCTTCTTATACTATCTGGTGCATTGCGATCTCTTGAGCCATCTACTTTGCCTAATAATGAGTATGTTACACCTGTTGCATCACAAATACTGTATGATTCAACTGAATCTAAAATACCATCATTATCATCATCAACATCACAATAATTATTTAAACCGTCTCCATCAAAATCTAAAACAGTAGGTAATCCATTTGTACTTGCACCTAAAGTACAAGTATAATCACATTTTGATAGAGATGTATTTAATGCATAAGTAGTATATGTACTTGTATAAACTGTAGTAGTATATGGTAAATCAAAGTATTCTAGACTATTAGCCAATCCGTTTGTTCCATATGGTCCGTTTACAATACTATCATAAGGAAATAAAGAAGGAACTCCAGCTTCGAAAGCATCTGAACAACCATCATTATCACTATCTAAATCTAAATAGTTTGGAATACCATCTCCATCAAAGTCTGAAGAACAAGTTAATTTTGGATTAGCAGATGGAGCATAATTATTAAATGTAGAAAAATAGACTTCATTCGAGGCTCCGTTTATATTTATTCCGCCACCGCTTACCCAGTAAATTCTATAATATTTATATTTTGCACCATTCTTTGTAACAGGAAAAATATTAGCATTATTAGTTCCTGAAACACCTGGAACTGTTGTTACACCATTTGTAGCAGTTGTAGTTGTATAGGTTAATGTATCATTTAAATTAATCCAATTTAAAGTATCATTTGTTCCCTGTAATAATAATCTTGTATTTGCATTAAAATGCGTAAAAGTATTTACATATCCTAAGAAAATGGTATCTAACTGTACTGGCATTGGCATTTCAAAACGATATACAGCTACTGGTGCTGCAGTTGTTGTTGCACTAAATACTACTGCACGGTTTCCGACTGCTACTCCATTGTCGCCATCTACTAGTTCATTTGGAGCATTATACGTGGCATCCATAGCTAATTTTGTAATTACATTTATATCTGTTCTTCCACCTTGTAGCCATTCATTTGATGTATAAAAGCAAGTTGGACTTTCTACTGCATCTAATACTCCATCATTATCATCATCAATATCTATTATATCTGGAATACCATCACCATCACTGTCTTTACAGGTATTAATTACCGATGATAAGGCATAACTATATGTATAAATACCTTTATAGGTATTGGTATCAGCTATTGCTTGTAATGTATCTGAAAAACCATTTCCATTGTATGGACTTGGTGCTACTGAGTTAGCTAAACCAACTGTTGCTCCAAAACCAGCAGGTGCAATAGTTGTTATTGAAATTGCTGAAACGCCAGCTTCTGTAGCATCACTACAACCATCGCCATCACTATCTAAATCTAAAGTATTAACAATACTATCACCATCTGTATCTACACTACAAGTTAATTTTTGATGCGCAGATGGAACATACGGTTTAGTAAATGTAGGATAAAATCCTCTTGTAGAGCCACCTGCTGTATTACCAGACACACCATATATTCTATATGATATATATCCTTTTGTAGCATTACTTGTGAAATTGATTGAATTATTAGTTACCGTAGCAGATTGTAATGTTGATAATGTATCCCATTTAACACCATCATTAGAAGCTTGTACATAATATGTTGCACCTGCTGCAAAAATTGAAGTTGCATTTATTAAGCTATCTTTTATATTACTTAGCTGTATTGCTGTAGTATAGTTTATTTGGAAAACTGTTTTACCGGCAATAGCTTGTCCAGTTGTCATTGCAGCTGAGTTACTTTGGTCTGCATCGTAAGTATTCGCAATATTTGTTACGGTTAAATCACTTGTTACACTTGTTATAGTAGTAGCTTCTGCTTGTGTATAATAACAACTTGGTGCTTCAATAGCATCTAAAATACGATCATTATCCTCATCTATACCTATCAGTTCTGGAATACCATCATCCACTACAACCATCGCCATCACTATCTAAATCTAATTGATTAGGAATACTATCACCATCTGTATCTAAAGTACAATTAGGTTTTGGATTTGCAGATGGAACATAAGGTTTTGTAAATGTTGGAATAAAACCTCTCGTTGAACCACCAGCTGAATTTCCAGATACGCCATATATTCTATAATATAAATATCCTCTTGCGGCATTGCTTGGAAAATTTATTGCATTACCTACAACGGCTGCGGCTGTTTGTACTGCTGATACATCTGCCCAATTGATACCATCATTTGATGCTTGTACTTTGTATGTTGCACCTGCTGTAAATATTGAAGTTGCATTTAACAATGTATCTTTTAAATTACTTAATCCTACTTGTGTAGTATATTGTATTTGGAATACTGTTTTACCTGCTATAGCTTGTGATGCAGGAGAAAATGCTGATACGGAATTGAGATCAGTATCATAAGTATTAGCGATATTTGTTACAGTTAAATCACTTGTAACATTTACAATTGTAGTAGCTTCTGCTTGTGTATAATAACAGCTTGGACTTTCAATTGCATCTAATATTCCATCATTATCGTCATCAATATCTACTATGTCAGGAATACCATCATTATCTGAATCTAAACATAAATTAGATGTTTTAGTAATTGCATTAGCATAAGTATAGAATCCAATATAAGCATTGGTATCAGCTACAGTTTGCAAGGCATCTGAGAAACCATTACCACTATATGGACTTGGAGCTACGGCATTGGACAAACCAGTTGTAGCGCCAAATCCTGCAGGCGCTGGAGTTGTTGTTATTCCTGGCAAATCTGACACACCTGCTTCGTTTGCATCGCTACAACCATCGCCATCACTATCTAAATCTAATTGATTTATTATTCCATCGCCATCGGTATCTGTTGTACAAGTTGATTTTGGATGAGCAGATGGTACAAAAGGTAAAGTAAAGGTTGGAATTAATTCTCTTGAGATTCCAGCTGCCGTTACTCCTGAATCTCCATAAATTCTATAAGATAAATAACCTTGTGTTGCATTACTTGGAAAATTTAATACATTACCTGTTGTTGGATTGGCAGCAGTTTGACGTGTTGATACATTAACCCAATGTATTCCATCGTTTGAAGCTTGTACATAATATTTTGCATTATTTGCAAAAATTGAAACATTACTTGATAATGTATCTTTTATATTACTTAACTGAACAGGAGTTGGAAAATTAATTTGGAATATTGTTTTATTTACAACTGACTGAGATGCAGTCAAAGTTGAAGTATTATTTAGATTTTTATCATAAGTATTTGCAATAGTACCTATCGTTAAATCACTTGTAACGCTTGATATAGTTGATGCTTCTGTTTGTGTGTAATAGCAAGTTGGTGCTTCTATTGCGTCTAAAATACCATCATTATCATCATCTATATCTATTAAATCAGGAATACTATCATTATCAAAGTCATTACAAGCATTTAAAAACTTACTTAAAGCATAAATATTATATGTACTCATATAAGTAACATTAGCAGTCATGCTATCGTTTGTTTCTATGCCATTAGCCAAACCATTATTTCCATAAGAACCTGCAGCAATGGCATTACTTGTATTAATAACCGTATAAGAACCATTTGTTTGGTTAACAACATAACCAGAAAGTAAAGTACCACTTACACCTGCTTCTTTTGCATCAGGACAACCATCGCCATCGGAATCTAAGTCTAAATGATTTGGAATTCCATCGCCATCTATATCTTCTAAACAAGTAGTTGCTCTTGGATAATATTCAGGAACAAATGGATCGCATAATTTTGTTTCTAATTCATTGGTATAACCATTTGAACTAGTTGAACCTGTGATTCCATACAATCTATATTGCTGATAATAATTTGCATTTTTAGTTACAGTAAATACTTCTTGGTTACCTGTTGCTGTAGCATCAAGTAAGATTGTATCTGATAAATTATACCAAGTACTACCATCAAAAGCTTGTAAAATTACTTTGGAGTTATTACCTACAAAGCTAAATGCATCATTTGTTTTGAATGTGAACTGACATGCTTTTAATGGCATTAAATAAGAACACTTAAATACTTCATGATTTGCAATTAAAGTGGCATTGGCGAATCTAAAGTTGCTTGATGGGTCATTATCAATAATACTACTAACAAAATTAGAAGCATTTATTGGTGCTAATTCTGTACTAATACTTGTTTCTTGAGTTACTTCTGCCTCATTACTATAAAAACAGCTTGGAGATTCTGTAGCATCTTTAATTCCATCATTATCATCATCTAAGTCTGCAATAAAGTCTTTTATACCATCACCATCTGCATCTGCACAAGTATTAATATATTTTGAAGCTGCATAGTAATAAGTTATAAATGGAAATATTGTTGCTGTATTAAATGAATCTGTCTTTTCGATAGCATTAGCATAACCATTATTTCCATATGGTCCTTTTGCTATTGCACCTGCAATAATAGTTGTAGTATTAGGATTTCCATTAATAACATTACCAACTAATAAAGTATCAATTACAGAAGCTTCAGTAGCATCTGGACAACCATCACCATCTGAATCTAAATCTAATTGATTTGGAATACCATCGCCATCTAAATCTAAAGAACAGTTTAGTTTTTGATAAGTACTTGAGCCAAAAGATGAAGGAAGATTAAATTCAGCTTCAAAAAATCCAGCTGAAGTTGCTACACCAGAATCACCTACTAAACGATAGTATGAATATTTTCCTACATTTTTAGTTACATTAAATGTATGAGATAGCGATGCTGGATTTGCTGTATATGTTACAGAATTACTTAAATCTCTCCAATCATAAAAATTACTACTTCCTTGTAGTCTTAGTTTTGATGTTGAAAGTACACTATTTATTGAAGAATATTTAAACGTGATACCACTTAATTCTACAGGAACTGGGAATTGAACTTGATAGATTGTTTTATTCTCTATATTTTGAGCATTGACATCGAATCTTGTATTACTTGCTGTTGTATATATTCCATCTATACTTTTATCAATTGTATATGGACTAGCAGTTGAAAAATCAGAATATACATTAAGTACTGATGTTCTATTTCCAATACTTAATTCGTGTATTGTATAGTAACAATTTGGGCTTTCTACAGCATCAAATATACCATCATTATCGTCATCTATATCTATAATGTCTGGAATATTATCACCATCGCTATCTAAACAATAATTAAATGTGCTATCAATTGCATAGTAATAAGTTACATTATAATTGCTTTTTGCATTAAGAGAATCATTGGTTTCTACAGCAGCACCATAACCATTATTATTGTAAGGTGTTGCAACAATGCTATCATTAGCATTTTTAACCGAACCAGATTCATAACTATCAAAGCAACCGTCGTTATCACTATCTAAATCTAATCTATTAGGAATACCATCACCATCTGTATCAATATCTACGTAGGTACAAGGTGGTGTTGAATTATAAAATGTAGGTTGTATAGGATTCCAATTTGCGCCGCCATCAATTGAGTATTCCATGGAATGAGCCGGCCAACTATTAACAGGATCTACTTCCCAATTAGAAAAGTAATGACCATTTGCATTAACTTTTATTTTTGCTTGGAAAGCAGATGGTTGATCTCTTCGGTCTGGAATATTAATTGAACTTAAACCTGGACCTGCTGGAGATTGTGCTGTAGAAGTTGGTTCGTAAAATGGATAATCTGTATAACCAAAAGGTGGTTGGTTCCATCCTTGATAAGGATTATAAAACCCAGTTGTATTATTCATATCTAATAATGGCGTATTAGTAGCTGGTGCTACTGGATCTATCCAATTTTCAGGATGTTCATCTGATGAAATAACCCAAGCACCTGCACCAACTAATTGTATACCTACACCATTAGTTCTAATAATAATAGAATCTCCTATTAAATCAGAAGGGAAATGTATCCAACCTTGCCATCTTACTAAATCTATTCTTTGTGTATAATCTGTTCCTGCTGGTTGATTTAAACTAGTAACTGTCCCCGATAATGTTGGAGGTAAATTATTGGTTGGCATACCATATTGGTCTACATTTGGTAAAACATTTAAAGTATATGGACCACCAACACCACTTATAGGTACCATATCATGCCATCCAGTAGTTTGCCAATAGCTCCAAAATTCATAATTTGTTTTTCCATCTGTAGTAGAATTAGTATTACATATTGTTTGTTCATCAATATCTAATACACCATCATTATCGTCATCTATATCAAAAATATCTATGATGCCATCGCCATCTGTATCTGTACAGTAATTAATAGTTGAATTTATTGCAGCTACATTATATTGACTAGAATAATTAATACTAGTTGTTGCAGTATCTTTGATTTCTATACTATTAGCTAAACCATTTACTCCATAAGGACCTGCAATTGTATCTATATTATATGTACTACCAGGTACTTGTGCCTCATAAACATCTGGACAACCGTCGCCATCACTATCTAAATCAAAATGATTAGGGAAACCATCATTATCTGCAGCTACAGTACAAGTACTTTTAGGATAATATTCTGGTATAAAGTCGCAAATATTGGTTGTAATTGATTCGATATCGCCTAAACTATATACCACACCATTATTACCAAACAATCTATATTGTTTATAAAAACCTTGGTTTTTAGTAACTCCGAAGACTTCTAAACTACCAACTGCAGTATTATCATATAATATAGAATCTGATAAATTAACCCATGAAGTACCATTAAATCCTTGTAGTGTAACATATGTATTATATAAGAAACTATAAGTATTTCTCATATTAAAAATAAAGCTGCAAACATTGATAGGATACGAATATGACCAATTAAAAATTTCTTTCCCTGCAACATTTTGACCATTAGTTGTAAAATTGAAATAAGTATTGTTAATTGTATCATATAGATTTGCAAGATTTGCTGTACTAATTAATTGAGTTGTAACGTTTGTAATTTTTGTTACTTCTTTTTCTGTATAAAAACAACTTGGTGATTCTTTCGCATCTAATGTACCGTCATTATCATCATCTAAATCTAAGCTATTTATTATACCATCGCCATCAAAATCGCAAGTTCTGCATGTATCTGCTAATGTCCATGCTAAGTTATATTGGTAGTTTGAAAATTGAGCTGTAAAATCAATTGAACTATTATTAGATGTTTCTAAAATCCAATCGCCATCTTTACCTGTGATGTTTGTTGATGCAGCAACGCTGATATTTAATTTATCTTCAATATAATTTATAGCTTCTCTACCGTTTTTTCCTAGGGCAAACTCACAACCAAAAATATTTAGTTGTGTGATATTATTACTTATCTTAGGTTTTATAAACTCAACTATTTCTTTTGCATCTAACCATTGATTGTTTATTAATAAATATCCAGGTTTGCCATGAGCAAAAAGATTGTATGATTTATTATCTCTGTTTTTTACAATCTTTTCAAATATTGTTTTCTCCTGTACATTAATGTCTATAAAATTATTTTGGACGGTTGAGTTTTCTATTGTGTTAAAAGCTCCTACCATGTCTAGATAAGTTGCAGTTGAAGAACTTGGGGTAAATATGTTGGTAAATTGCATCATATTACTGGCATAGTCACTAGGATTGACTGATTTTAAACCTTTTTGTAATACTAGCAAAGTACCATCAGACTGTTTGTTACCTAGACGTAGATGTATTTTTATTTTTTCTGTTAATTTTTGTATATGATTGTTTATTGATATTTAAGTCAAGATTAACATAACCATTATCACAAATACTATTATATATTTTGTTACTATTCTTATCGTTTAAAGAAAAACCAGAATATATCGATAATATACAACAGATTGATAGTAATAATACTCTAAATGGAATATTTATTGATTTATTTTTCATATTAGTAGTTTTTATATATGTAATTAATTTATTCATTAGTATTATTATATTGGTGATAATTTATCTTTTGATAGATTTAAAATATGTTTTAGAAATAAATTCAGATTGTATCCTTCTAGATTCTCAAAACTATTATTGAAGAAATATAGTATTTGTGTATTACATATACTATGAATTATCTGTATATACAGATATGCGAGCATACCACAAATACTCAATGAGTATTCATTTGCAATAGATAACATTTTTTAATAATTAGTTAGTTAGTTTAATAAAATCCACTACAAAACTATTTGTTATTTTTGAATTAATCAATAAGTATTCATTTTATTTATTTCCAACTACTTACACAAAAACACTAAAGCATTGATAATTAATTATTTGTATATACAACTAATCGTGTTATTTGGATTTTTAACTTATTTTTAACAATAATTTATTATTTGGCTATGACTTTTTTCTTCTGTACTTTTGCATTTCTTAGAAATCTTATGCGAAAATCAATATATCAAATACTTACAACAAATGAAATTGGGCAAGAAACTTCTGTTTCTGGTTGGGTACGTACAAAAAGACAAAGTAAAAACGTTACTTTCATCAATCTAAATGATGGTTCTACCATTCATAATCTACAAATAGTTGTAGAAGGTGCAGTAAATGATGAAGAAACTTTATCGAAAATACATACAGGCGCATGTTTACAAATAACAGGTGGCATCGTTAATAGTGAAGGCCAGCAAAATATCGAACTTAAGGCAACTTCTATCAAAATTTTAGGTGAAGCTGACCCAGAAAAATATCCATTGCAACCTAAAAAACATTCATTAGAATTTCTTAGAGAAATAGCACATTTACGACCACGAACTCAAACATTCAGTGCTATCTTTAGAATAAGACATGCTTTAGCGTTTGCTATTCATCAATATTTTAATAATAATGGTTTTTATTATTTACATACACCAATTATTACTGCTTCAGATGCTGAAGGTGCTGGTGAAATGTTTAGAGTAACTACACTTGACATGCAAAATCCTCCAAAAAATGAAGATGGTCAAATTAACTACAAAGAAGATTTCTTTGGAAGAGAAACTAACTTAACTGTTTCTGGACAATTGGAAGGCGAGCTTGGTGCTATGGCGCTTAGTAAAATATATACATTTGGTCCAACTTTTAGAGCCGAAAATTCAAATACATCAAGACATTTAGCAGAATTTTGGATGATAGAACCTGAAGTGGCTTTCAATGAGCTGGAAGACAACATGAATCTTGCTGAAGATTTTGTAAAATATGTTATCAACTATGCGCTTGAAAAATGTGCTGATGACTTAGTTTTCTTAGAAAAAAGATTACTAGAAGAAGAAAAACAAAAACCTCAACAAGAAAGAAATGATCTTAATTTATTAGATAAATTAAGATTTGTAGTCGATAATAACTTTGAACGATTGAGCTATACTGATGCTATAGAAATTCTTAAAAATGCTAAAAAGAAATTCCAATTTCCTGTTGATTGGGGCACAGATTTACAAAGCGAACATGAAAGATATTTAGTTGAAAAACATTTTAAAAAACCAGTTATTTTAACTGATTATCCAACTGAAATAAAAGCATTTTACATGAAGCAAAGTGAAGATGGAAAAACTGTAAGAGCGATGGATGTTTTATTTCCTGGAATTGGAGAAATTATTGGTGGTTCTCAACGAGAAGACAATTATGAGAAACTGAAAACTAGAGCAGCACAAGTAGGTATACATGCAGAACAAATTTGGTGGTATTTAGAAACAAGACAATTTGGTTCTTGTCCACATGCTGGATTTGGTTTAGGATTTGAGCGTTTAGTATTATTTGTAACAGGCATGAGCAATATTAGAGATGTAATTCCTTTTCCTCGTTATCCAAAAAGTGCTGAATTCTAAGAAAGAATTATAGCTAAAAATATATTTAAAAAGTAGGCAGAAAGAAAGGAATGAAATTCTCAGAATATAATATTGCACCAGAAATAAAGTACAACTTAGAACAATTAGGTTTTAAAAAACCAACTGATATACAATTTAAAGCAATTCCATCCATATTGCGTGGCGAAGATGTACTGGCAATTGCACAAACTGGCACAGGCAAAACT
Organism: Sphingobacteriales bacterium; assembly: GCA_016699615.1. Lineage (NCBI taxonomy): Bacteria > Pseudomonadati > Bacteroidota > Sphingobacteriia > Sphingobacteriales > Sphingobacteriales bacterium. The sequence goes on from CP064984.1 coordinate 1,012,379, forward strand.
GCCGCTTTTGCCATACCATTAATCAACCTTATCTACAATCAAAAAAACTCAAGTAGAAGCGATTCTATAAAATGTATTGTAATGGTACCAACACATGAATTGGCATTGCAAGTAGCAGAAGTATTTGATACCATTGCACACAAAACAAAGGTAAAGACATTATGTATTTTTGGTGGCGTAGAGCAAGCACCACAAATTCAGTCGCTATACAAAGGTGTAGATATTGTGATAGCAACACCAGGCAGAATGTTTGATTTAATACATCAAGGCGCATTAGATATTAGTAAAATAAAATATCTTGTTTTAGATGAAGCTGACCACATGTTGGATTTGGGTTTTATCAAAGATATAAATGATATGATGCGTTTTTTGCCGAAACACAGACAAACATTATTCTTTTCTGCAACCATTAATGAATACATCAAAAAAATAGCCTATTCATTGGTAACAAATCCAATAAGAATACAAATTTCTCCTAAAGATCCTGTTTCTAAAAATGTACAACATGCAGTAGCTTATATTGAAATGGATGAAAAAAGATTTTTTTTAGAACGTATCATTTCTGAGCATCCTGATAGTAAAATCTTAGTATTTGTGCGTACCAAGGTAAGAGCAGAACGTGTAGCTGAAGCTATGAAAAGAGTAGGTATTGAGACACTTACTATGCACAGTGATAAAGTGCAACAAGATAGATTAGAAATATTAAACAAGTTTAAAGAAGCTAAAATAAAAATATTAATAGCAACAGATATCAATGCACGTGGAATTGATATACCAAATGTAGATTATGTTGTAAACTATGATTTGCCTGAAAAAGCAGAAAATTATGTACACAGAGTAGGTAGAACTGGACGTGGCACCAAGAAAGGACAAGCAATTGCATTTTGTAGTCAGGAGGAAAAAGCAACTTTGGCAGAGATAGAAACATTTCTACACCAACCAATACATGTGATAGAAATGGATACTACTGAGAAAAAAGAAATATTGTTTGAGGCAGAAACCAAAACGATACCAGAAGGTGATTGGCGTGCATTGATTGCAAAGGCAGAAGAAGAAGACAGAATATATGCCTCAAAAAAAAGAAAAAAGAAATAAATTTTTGTAAAATAAAACTACATTTGTATTATGCAATTTGAAGTAGAAATAAAAGTAATGCCACTCAAAGAATTACTTGATCCACAAGGAAAAACGGTTGAACATAGTTTAGCTACATTAGGATTTAATGCAACACAAATAAGAATAGGCAAACATATTAGTCTAAAAATTGAAGCAGAAAGTAAAGAAGCTGCATTTGCAAATGTTGAAGAAGCATGTAAAAAATTGCTACACAATCCAGTGATGGAATATTTTGAGATAAATGTACTATAAATAAAAAAAGCGATGCTCTTATTTATATTTTGGCATCGCTTTTAAATTGTTGAGTGTTTGTATTACTTAGAATACATATCCAACTTTTACAAATCCTCCGTGTTGTTGAATATTTTTGTTGGTTAATAGTTTATATCCACCATTTAACAAAAGTCCAGCTTTTGGCGAAATTCTAAACTCTACACCAGTTCCTACATTCAATACAAACTTGTTTCCACTCATCATCACGTCTTCATTCGTCATAATTGGAATTCTAGATTTGTTGATACCTAAACCCAAAGAGAAAAATGGAGACACATCTTTTTTAAGAAAATTTGTTCTCACATCAACAGTTGCAGAAAGGTCAATTCTGTCAGCATTGTTAATGTTTAAGTGCATACCTTGTCCTACAAAAAAATAAGGATTTACTCTAACGCCCCAAGTTTCACTAATTGTAAAGAAAGTTTTATCGCCAATGTGTATTACACCAGCTTCTGTAACACTTGAGAATCCTTTTCTGAATTTTCCATCTATTAGATGGTTTTCATCGAAATCTTCTTGTTCTTCTGGCAATAGCACATTAGCTACTTGGTTGCTCTCAGCAACTGCTGTTGTTGAGTTGTTGTTTTCATTAGCGCTAGCCCAAATTGACCAACTTGCTAAAAACATAAAAAATACATGTTTCATATTTAAAAATTTAATTACTGCAAAGTTGGGGCAATAAATTACAATGTGCGTTATGTAGTGTTTATTTGATTATCAAAATGCAATTAGGAATTATTTAAGCAAATATTACAGAACTAGATACAATATTAAGTATGCTAATAATTTACGTGAACAATATGTATTTATATTGTAAATTTATTATTCATTCGCATGAAAATCAATCACTAATATCTATTTTCTCATAATTTTGAAAATGTTAACCTTTTTAATATTATGCAACCATTTAATGTTCTTATTTTATACTATAAAATATAGCATTTCACATTATTCACGTAAAAAAAACAAAGATTAAACTTAGGTATTCATCTATCTATTGGATAAAATACAATACATTCACGTATATTTTTACGATACATTCACGCAAATTTATTATGTAATAATTGAGGTGGTTATAAATAAAAAATGGTATTGAATTTCTATATAAAAAACCAATACCAAATATTATACATACGATTTAGCTTCTAACTAAATAATTTATCAAAAAATCCTTTGCTTTTTTCTTTCTGTGCACTCGGACTAAAGTTTTTTGATTGTCTCAATTTTTCAAGCAATGCAATTTCTTCGTTCGATAAATCTACTGGCGTAAATACCTTCACTTCTACAATTTGGTCGCCTTTCCCATAGCCATTAATACTTGGAATACCTTTGCCTTGTAGTCTGAATAATTTGCCACTTTGTGTACCTTTCGGAATTTTTATTCTTGCTGTACCATCAATAGTTGGTACATCAGCTTGTGTGCCTAGTGCAACATCTGCAATATTTAGATATAGATTGTACACCACGTTATTTTCTACTCTTTTCAAATCTGCGTGTGGTTCTTCCTCAATTCCTATTAATAAATCTCCAGCATAACCTCCACGTACACCTGCATTACCTTTTCCACTCATAGATAGTTGGATACCATCACTTACACCAGCAGGAATATCTAAACTTACAGTTTCTTCATCATATACTCTTCCTTCGCCTCTACATTTTGTACATTTATTTGTAATTATTTTACCTTCTCCATTACATGTAGGACAAGTTGATGTCGTTGCCATTTGTCCTAAAAATGTTTGGGTAACTTTGCGAACAGCTCCAGCTCCATTACATGTATTACATGTTTGGTATGAGTTGCTATCTTTAGCACCTACGCCACTGCAAGTATCGCAAGTAACATATTTTTTTATTTTTATTTTCTTGTTTGCACCATGTGCAATTTCTGATAAATTCAATTTTACTTTTACTCTTAGGTTGCTTCCGCGTTGTCCTTTGCCTCTCTCCTGTCTTCTGCCTCCACCACCAAAAAATGATTCAAAAGGATTGCCATCACCAAAGATATCTCCAAATTGCGAGAAGATGTCTTCCATATTCATTCCACCACCATAGCCTCCACCACCGCCACCAAATGCTTGATGACCAAATCTATCGTATTTTGCTCTTTTATCTGGATTGCCTAATATATCGTAAGCCTCAGCTGCTTCTTTAAATTTTTCTTCTGCTGCTTTATCTCCAGGATTTTTGTCTGGATGGAATTGTATGGCTAATTTTCTGTAGGATTTTTTTATTTCTTCTACACTTGCACTTTTACTAACACCTAATATTTCGTAATAATCTCTTTTCATTCTTTGTTTGATAATTCATTTATATTTATTTGCCTACTACTACTTTTGCATATCTAATGATTGTGCCATTAAGTGTATAACCAGCTTCTACTTCATCAAGAACTTTACCTTTAAATTCTTCATTTGGTGCTGGTATTTCTGCAATTGCTTCTTGTTGCTCAACATCAAAATCTTTCCCTATGCTCTCTATTTCTTTCAATCCTTTTTGTTGTAATACTTTAGTAAATTTTTCAAATATCAACTGTGCACCTTGAGCAAAGGTTTCTGCATTGTTATCTTTTACATAATTTGCGTTTGCTCTTTTAATATCATCTAAAACTGGCAATAAGTCTTTGATAATATCTTGACCTACTACAAGACTATATTCTCTTTTTTCTTTAGCACTACGTTTTTTAAAATTATCAAACTCGGCAAATAATCTTAGATACTTGTCTTTTGTATCTGCCAACTCTGTTTTTAGTTTTTCATTTTGATCCAAATCTTCGTCAAGATTCATTTCTTGAGAATCATTATAGCAATTTTCATCATTTTGGTGATTAGAATCATTATTATCTAATGCTTCATTATCTGATATCTTATCTTTTATTTCTTCTTGTTGCATAATTGTATTAATATAAATTCCTTTGGACAAAAACATTGCCAAAGGAATAAATCAGACATTTTGACACAAAAATGTGTTTATTTTGTAGTTTTCTTAGTAGAAGAAGATGTAGCTAATCTTTTATTCAGAAATTCCTCAATAAAAGCAATAGTAGGATTTCTTGCAATAACAAAGCCTTGCTCATCAATTAATACAGTTTGAGGTATAGATCTTATGCCATAAACTGCAGCTGGTGCTGAGTTCCATCCTTTTAAATCACTTACATGGTTTGGCCATGATAAATTGTCTGATGCAATTGCTTTTACCCAAGCATCTTTATTATTATCTAATGATACATTAAAAACAGTAAATCCTTTTGTTGTTTTATTCCACTTTTTACCCTGATATTTATTATATAATGCTACTACTTCTGGATTTTTTTTGCGACAAGGATAACACCATGATGCCCAAAAATCTATTAAAACTACATTTCCTTTTAAAGATGATAATTTTAATGGTGTTCCATCTGGTTTATTATTTTCAATTTCTGGTGCTTTTGCTCCTACTACCACATTCTGAGCTGATAAATTTACTGTCATTAATGCTGTAAGTGCTATAAAAAATAACTTTTTCATTTAAAACTTGTATTTGATTTCAAATATAATCAAATTCCGTACCTAATTTTGTTAAAATAATTTTGTTTCTATTTTCTATCGTTAAAAGTCAGCTAATATTTGCGTATTTTTGCGCCATGTTAGACAAATTAGAAGCATTAAGAATAAAATATAAAGATTTAGAACAACAATTATCTGACCCAGAAATTGTGACTGATGCTCAACGATTTAAAAAAGTTGGAAAAGAATATCGTGACTTAGAACCAATCGTAAATGCACTTGATAGATATAAAAATCTATTGAGTAATATAAGTTTTAACAAACAAGTATTGCAAGAAGAGAAAGATGAAGAATTGAAAGAACTTGCAAAGTCTGAATTGGATGATTTGCAAGAACAATTGCCAAAATTGGAAGAAGAAATAAGATTTCTATTAGTACCTAAAGACCCTGAAGATGACAAAAATGCAATTTTAGAGATAAGAGCAGGAACTGGTGGTGATGAGGCAAGTATATTTGCTGGTGACTTGCTAAAAATGTATTTGCGCTATTGTGATACAAAAGGCTGGAAGACAGAAATAATGAATGAAAATTCTGGTACTGCTGGTGGTTACAAAGAAGTTGTGGTAGAAGTAACTGGTGATGGTGTTTATGGTGTATTGAAATATGAAAGTGGTGTACATCGTGTGCAGCGTGTGCCTGAGACAGAATCTCAAGGTAGAGTACATACTTCGGCTGCGTCAGTAGCTGTGCTGCCAGAAGCTGATGAGGTAGATGTGGAAATAAATCCTGCTGATATAAGAAAAGATGTTTATCGTGCATCTGGTGCTGGTGGACAGCACGTGAACAAGACTGAATCTGCTGTGCGTTTAACGCATATTCCAACTGGTACAATTGCTGAATGTCAGGATGGACGTTCGCAACATAAAAATTATGAAAGTGCCATGAAAGTTTTGCGTACACGTTTGTATGAGAAAGCATTGGCTGTGCATAATGAAGCAATTGCATTGCAAAGAAAAACATTGGTGTCTACTGGCGACAGAAGTGCTAAAATACGTACCTACAACTACCCACAAGGTAGAGTAACAGACCACAGAATTAATTTGACATTATACAATTTAGGTGAAATTGTGAATGGTGATTTGGACCCAATCATAGAAAAATTGACATTCGAAGAAAATGCTGAAAAACTAAAAGTACAGAATTTGTAATGAATAAAATATCTATTGTAATACCTTTCTATAATGAAGAAAAACGAATACATAGATTCTTATTTGGATTGAAAAACTATCAGAATAAAAATCAGTTAGTACAACAATTAGTTTTGGTAAATGATGGAAGTACAGACAATACATTAGCAATTCTAAATAACATTAAACATGACTCTATTAATATAAAAGTTATAGATATTAAGGAAAATAGAGGAAAAGGAAATGCTGTAAAAAATGGTATTTTAAATTCAGACTGTGAATGGATTTTGTGCAATGATGCAGACTTATCATATAGTTTTGAACAAATTGATGAATGGTATGATAAGAAAATAATAAACCTTAATTCTGACAATACAGTATATCTCGGAAAAAGAATATTGAATGATAAGAAGAGTAATTTCTACTTACATAGAATAATAATAGGAAAAATATTTTATCTATTAATAAAATTAATTTTAAGTATTAAAATTAGCGATACTCAATGTGGATTTAAATTGTATAAATCAGAAATTGCAAAAAGGGTATTTAAAGATTTAAAAGAGGAAAGATTTGCATTTGATATTGAAGTTATTTATAGGTTGAAAAAGATAGATTGCAATATTCAATTAAATCCTGTTTCATGTAATGATGTTGGTAACTCTAAAGTAAATTTATTTACTGATAGTTTAAATATGTTTATGGCATTATTTAGAATTAGAAGGTACTAATTTAATTTAAAAGCAACTATTTTATATTTTACATCTTCGAAAAGTGGTTTGTGTTTATTTAGGCTATCGATAAATATTGCTTGTTTATTATATAATTCTAAAGCATTTGTATTGGTTGGTTTATAACCATTACTGTATAATTCTTTATTAATTATTACCAAAATATCCTTCTTATTTAGCTTTGCTGATATATCATTGTTTTTTATTCCTGTAGAAAATTCAAATAAATTTCTAACATACTGTAATGGTGTTCTGCTAAGCTTAGAATTCATCAATGGTAATTTAAAAATATAAGATAATTGAAATGCTTCTACACATGCACGATAATCTGGATCAATAGTATAATCATAATTCTCAGAGCCTACATTAAAATATGGAAAATATAGTATTGCTTGATAATTATCTGTGTTAACTGTCTTTTGTAGTATATTGTATTTAGCTAGGCTTGATGAATGAAAAGCAGAAACGGCTGGTTTAATATTAAACCTGTATTTAACAACAGACAATGCATCAATCACCAAAAATAATAATAGAAAATATATTATACTATTCGTTTTATATAAATATATTATCTTATCAATATAATATATTATTACGATATTAAATACTATTACAAAATACCAATTAAATCTTCCTAAGCATCTAAACTGTGTAACTTTTTCAGATATAAAATGCAAATACAACAATGGATTAAAAATATTCTTAATTGTGATATCTTCTGAAGAGAAAACTATATTTTCTCCAAGAGACACAGCAAACAATACAAATCCTGAAAGGAATAAAACGATTATAATACTATCTATCTTAGGTTTCTTTTTCTTAAACAATATATAAACAATAATATATAAGCTACTATACAATGCAAATGAGCCTAAATATGCATAGGTTTCTATCCCTAAGTTTTTTCATAATTGAATAAGAATGGAACTACAAACCATTCATTTCTCATAAATAAATTCTCAATTCTTAGTTTCCAACTTAGCCAATCATATCCATTTGCTTTTTCAAGTCTAAGAGATGAATAATCATCAATTAAATATAAAATAATATATACAACTATGATTGAAGATATTGTCACAAACATACTTACTGACGTCATCTTAAAAGATTGCTTGTTACGTTCAATTAACAAGACAAATAGATTGAAACTAATTGAGAATATACCAAAAATAAGAGTGTAGTACAAATGAAAAAATGAGCTAATAAATATTGACAAGAACAAAGAAACAAACCACAAATATTTGTTTTTATTAGATTTAAATGAGTATATTCTTATTAATGATAATAAATTCCAAAAGAAGAATACTGACATAGATAAATTAAAATGATTATCTATTCTAAAAAACTGAGGTAGAATCCATGGCAAACAAATAGAAGTTACTACTCTTAACAAACTATTCTTAATTATAACTTGCAATATTTTATACAACAAAAAAGATGATAGAATAATTGCTAAGATGAAAAACAAATTATGGATTGCTGTAGCATTATTAAGAACAAAATTTGATTTAATTAGCTTCACAAATATTGCAAACAAAGGGCTATTGTCTGTAAAAAAGACAAATTCACCATAAGGATAATTCATTAAGTTATAGTTGAAAAAACTATCTGAGGAATTGTATGAAATATAACCATACCAAGTAAAATAATTTTTTAGACCATCGTACCAATTATCAAAGAGAAACAAATTGGGAGATTCAAAAAATTTATAGAATGAAATGTATACTAGGATAGATTGCATTACTATAATTGATAATGATTCTTTCTTCAACATTATAAATGTTTTTTATAAACTAATATTTTATCAATTATAATATCACTTCCGCTCATCGTAATTAATATATCTCTTACATTATTAATTTCCAATTCATAATCTACACAAAGAAAATCTTTCTCAAAATTATAAGTATTTGTATGACACTCTCTCCAATCTTTTATAAATCTTTTCTCCCCATTATCAACATTATATATAGAACATATTGGCACAGATATTTTATTATCATTATTTGGTTTATACCAAAATAATACTCTGATTTTTTTATTTTTTTCATCAAGAAATTTGATTCTTAATACGTCTGTATCTTTTTTTATTTTTGATATACCACTCTTGGACTTAGAAAAATTATTCTCACCAATCAACTTATATGAATTTGTATCCACCCAATTATTATTCAAATTCAAAATATCCTTATTTTTCAAATTGTGTGGTTGTATAGCTAATAAACTCATTCCATTTGATGAATCTATGAAAGATGCCATCTTTATAAGTGGAATATTATCATTAAGTCTTTCATTTTGTAGCATCACTAAAGATGCTTTTTGTTTGTCAAATTTATGTACAATGTTCTTTTCAATATTATAAAAACCAGATAATTGGAAGATATCCATTGCTTGTTTAAATGATACTCTTGATGAGTGTACATTTGCCATTGGTAATCCAGTAATATATGAAAACCAAAAAGAGTATATCTTAGCATTCCAATCATTATCAATCCAAATCTTCTCAGTACCTTCAGTAGATGGTGGATAAACTATAATACATTCATATTTTTTTATATTAGGAATATTTTTGGTTATATCATCTGTAAAAGATTTGTATACATCTAATGCATTTTCTCTTCCAAACATATGATATCTCGATAAATTATATTGTGATGCATTGTATATATCATATGCAGTTATTGGTAGAAATAGTATTAATAATATAGTAAGCATTCGTTTATACTTTTTATATAGAATATTAAAAGCATAAAATGTATAAATAAGATATACATAATAAAAGACAGCAACAAACCTACCAGTTCCTCTAAATTGTTTAAATATATTTATAGGTTCAAATAGAGCTTCATTCCATCTAAATGGGATATAAAATGCAAACATCAATATTGGCAATGATGCAATCAACCAATGTTCTGGTGAGTTTATTTTAATTTTTGGAATGACAAATTTTCTTTTAATAATAATGTATAATGCATATACTATTATAAACAATCCAAATATTGTAACATAAGCATGTCCTTCTGTATAAGTGGTTGGTAAATTTAAACCTATATTATTTAAAAACTCTTTTACAAATCCATTTAATGGCAATAATAGCTCTTGAGGTTTTGCTGAAAATGCTTTTGCACCCCATGCTAAGTTTGGCCTATCTTTAATAGTATCTAATAACTTTAATGACACTATATAGATTACTATAGAAAGTGGAATTAAAAGATTCTTATAATTCACTTTCTTATTGATGAATATATAAAATAATTCATAAGATATGAAAAGCATATTGAGCATAATTAGAAGATAAGGATGAATATATCCAATAAGACTTAATGCAATAACAAAAACCAAAATTCTATTCTTAAGATTAATATAATACCACCAAAACAATGGAATAACGCCAATAGAAGCCAATGCAAAATGGTCACCAAATCTATACAACTGAGGTGATAATAAAATAATTATGATTGTTCCAATTATTGAAAAGAAAACTTCAACACCAAATTTTATTAGTATTAAAAAAATAAAAAACGATCCAACAAATATATTTACTATTATAATTACATGTATACACAATATAGGATTAACATATGAATGTGGAATTACTTTTTCAATTAACCAAATTATCCATACATACAATGGTTGTGCATCCATATATGTAATATGTTCTCCAAAAGGATAATTTAAACCTGTGAATCTTATACCAGAATCATAATTTAAGTAATATCCAAAAGTGTATAAATTCTTTAAACCATCACCAGAACTATCAACAATATTTTGACCCATCGGAAAGAATATTTCCTTGTGTAAGATTAGAAAAATACCTGTAATACATATTGCTACAATGAAAGCAAGTATATAATGTTGTTTTTTAGGCATTGTACAAATATATATAGATGAAGACAATGATTTTTATCTTAACACAAAATATTTTCAAATAAAGCCACAAGCCTATCAACTTATTGAGTAGTTTATCAGATTTGCTAGAGATAATATAATAATTATCTTTGGAAAAACTTTTATTATGCTCGTTTCCTTAATCGTTGCAGTAGCTGAAAATGGTGTCATTGGCAAAGACAATCAATTACTTTGGAAACTATCTGACGATCTTAAAAGATTTAAGCAGCTAACCACCAATCATTGCATCATTATGGGTAGAAAAACTTTCGAGTCTATCGGCAAAGCATTACCCAACAGAACCAATATTGTCATCAGTAGAAATAAAAAAATTGCCTATCCAAGTACTATAATTTGTGGCTCGCTTACTACAGCCATTGAGCGTGCAGCCATACTCAAAGAAACAGAAGTATTTATAATTGGTGGTGCAGAAATCTACAAACAATCAGTACACTTAGCAGATAAAATTTACTTGACTCTGGTAAAAACAACTATCGATGGCGATGCTTTCTTTAATTATACTATGGACGATTGGAAGGTTGTAGAAGAAACAAATTTTAATAAAGATGAAAAGAATGAGTACGACTCAAGTTTCATCATCTTAGAAAGAAATAAAATATGATAAGACCAAAATATTTGCAAGTAGGCGACAAGGTAGGCATCACATGCACGGCACGCAAAGTAGAACCACATGAAATTGAAAAAGCAGTTCAAATTCTTCAGTCTTGGGGTTTGGAAGTAGTATTAGGCAATACAATCAACAAAATCTATCATCAATTTGGTGGCACAGATGAAGAGCGTCTGGCTGATTTCCAACAAATGCTCAACGACAAAACAATCAAAGCCGTATTTGCAGCACGTGGTGGCTACGGCACAGTTCGCATTATAGATGATTTGAATTTTAATGTCTACATGCAACAACCAAAATGGCTTATTGGCTTCTCAGATTTTACATACGTACACAACATACTAAATTGCAATATTGGCGTAGAAACCATACATGCACCAATGCCCATAACGTTTGAAAACAATACGACACATTCCTTAGAAAGTCTAAAAGATGCACTCTTTGGCAAAACTTTAGAATATGATTTTGCAGCACATCCACTAAATAAAACAGGAACAGTAGAAGGCGAAGTAATAGGCGGAAATCTATCAATACTTTACAGTATTTTAGGTACAAAAACAATTCTATCTACTACAAACCAAATACTTTTTATAGAAGACTTGGACGAATATCTATATCATATTGATAGAATGATGATGGCAATGAAACGTGCCAACAAGCTACAAAATCTTAAAGCATTAATTATCGGTGGCATGACAGAAATGAAAGATAATGTCATTCCATTTGGCAAAACAGCCGAAGAAATTGTTTATGAGCATACCTCAAAATATGATTATCCTATCTGTTTTGGTTTTCCAGCAGGACATATTTCAGATAATAGAGCCATTGTATTTGGAAAAAATGCCTATCTATCTATCAACAAAGATGCTTGTATTTTTAGGCAATAACAAGAAATTAACTACATAATAATCATTCTCTTAATCTTTTCTTATTCTATATTGCAAGATTAAGTGCGTACCTTTGCAGAAATTTTGCAAATTCATTTTTGTAAATAAGCATTTAATTAACAATATAATATGTCACAAAATCTAAACGTAAGAAACATTGCTATCATTGCGCACGTAGACCACGGAAAAACAACGCTAGTAGATAAAATCCTGTGGGAATGTAAAACTTTTGCAGAACACGAAAACACAGGCGTACTCATCTTAGATAACAATGAACTAGAAAGAGAAAGAGGCATTACAATTACTACAAAAAATGCAGCTGTAAAATACAAAGACTTCAAAATCAATATTATAGATACTCCAGGTCACGCCGATTTTGGTGGTGAGGTAGAGCGTGTACTTAAAATGGCAGATGGAGTACTTTTATTAGTAGATGCTTTTGAAGGTCCAATGCCACAAACACGTTTCGTATTGCAAAAAGCATTACAACTAGGGTTAAAGCCAATTGTTGTTATCAATAAAGTAGACAAAGAAAACTGTACACCAGAAGAAGTACATGAAAAAGTATTTGACTTAATGTTCCAGTTAGATGCTACAGAAGACCAATTAGATTTTCCAACTATCTATGGTTCTGCAAAAAATGGCTGGATGAGCACAGACTATAAAAAACCAACAACTAATGTTATTGATTTATTAGAATGTATTATTGCTAATATTCCTGCACCAAAAACAGAAGTAGGAACACCACAAATGCAAGTTACATCTTTAGATTACTCTTCGTTTGTTGGTAGAATAGCAATTGGTAGAGTATTTAGAGGTACTCTAAAAACAAATATGCCAGTTGCATTAATAAAAAGAGATGGCAAAGTCATCAAATCGAGAATAAAAGAGCTACTATTATTTGAAGGAATGAATAAAATAAAAGTAGAGCAGGTACCAGCAGGAGAAATTTGTGCGGTTGTAGGTATTGAAGGTTTTGATATTGGCGACACTATTGCTGATGCTGAAAATCCAGAGGCAATGCCACCAATTTCTATTGATGAGCCAACAATGAGCATGCTATTTACAATTAATGATTCTCCATTCTTTGGAAAAGAAGGAAAATTTGTAACATCAAGACACTTAAAAGATAGATTAACTAAAGAACTAGAAAAAAACTTAGCACTTAGAGTACAAGCTGGTGATACTGCAGATTCATTTTTAGTATTTGGTCGTGGTGTGTTGCACTTATCTGTATTGATAGAAACGATGAGAAGAGAAGGCTACGAACTACAAGTAGGACAACCACAAGTATTATTTAAAGAAATAGATGGCGTAAAATGTGAGCCTATTGAAGAATTAAATATAGACTTGCCAGAAACATTGGCAGGAACAGCAATAGAAATGATTACTAAACGTAAAGGCGATATGAAAAACATGATTTTAAAAGGCAATCGCTCAATCATGGAATTTGAAATACCATCACGTGGGTTAATTGGTTTGAGAACAGAGATGATAACTGCAACATCAGGACAAGCTGTAATGTCGCACAGATTCATCAAATACGAAAAACATAAAGGCGAAATTCAAGGTAGAATTAATGGTTCTATGATTTCTAAAGAAACAGGAGAAGCCATTGCATATTCTTTAGATAAATTGCAGGACAGAGGAAGATTCTTTGTTGAGCCAGGAGAAGATATTTACACAGGTATGGTAATTGGCGAAAACTCTAGACAAGATGATTTAGTTGTGAACTGTACTATTACAAAGAAATTAACCAACGTACGTGCATCTGGCTCAGATGATAAAGTGAAACTACCACCACCTGTAAAATTCTCATTAGAACAAGCATTAGAGTATATACAAGGTGATGAATATGTAGAACTAACGCCAAAATCTATTAGAATTAGAAAAATATACTTAGACGAAGGCGAACGCAAAAGAAAAGGTGGCAAGTAGTTAATGTCTAGAATTTAGGTATTGTTTACAACAATCTATATTCTATAGATATTTGCATTAAAAAGTGAATACTTTTTTAGATTAATAGTTTTTTTATACTTTTGTACAATATGCTCAGCAAAATTCAACAAGAAGCAAAAGATATATTGACTAATTATATTGAGAAAAATCAATTGCGCAAAACACCTGAGCGATTTTCTATTCTCGAGATGATTTATGAAAATGATGGTCATTTTGATGCTGAACAACTATACATCAATATTAGAAACAAAAACATAAACGTAAGTAGAGCTACGGTATACAATACTTTGGAAGTATTAGTAGCAAGTGAGTTGGTTACAAAACATCAGTTTGGCAGTAATCATGCAGTATATGAACGTGCATATGGAAGCAGACAACACGACCATCTAATTTGTGTGGAATGTGGCGAAGTATTTGAATTTTGTGACCCAAGGTTGCAACAAATAAAACAGACAGCAAGCGAACTATTCCAACAAAAAAATAAGCAATCACTCATTAACTTTGTACGGAAGTTGTCAGAAAAAAAACTGTGCTAATCTTAAAAAATAATATTACCACATCTACGTTAGTATTTATTAAGCGTAAATCTTGTAAATTGAATAGGATTTGTAATTATGTAATTCTAATTATCTCATTGTTGATGTTAAAACCAACAATAGGTAACGACAGCATTACAATACGTAAAATATCTATTGAAGACAATAAAAAAACAAAAGATTATATCATCTATCGTGAAATGACGATAAAAGAAAATCAAAAAATAAAAGCTACCCAACTTGATTCTTTGATTTTGATAAATAGGCTGAATGTTTATAATCTTAGAATATTTAATGATGTAAATTTCAACATTACACACTGGGAAAATGATTCCTTAGATTTACACATTAAAATCAAAGAAAAATGGACATTAATTCCAGTGCCAATTATAAAACTTGCAGATAGAAACGTCAACGAATGGTGGAGGCAATACAATCATGATTTTTCAAGAATACAGTATGGCATCAGATTTAATTGGGCGAATGTTAGTGGTAGGAATGATGTATTGAGTTTTGCTACAAGTTTTGGACTAACACAAATGTTTGAAATTGGTTATCTAAATCCAACATTAAATAAAAAAAGAACCATAGGTTTTGGTGGTTATTTTTCATACAATAGAAGTCGTAGAATTCCAGTAAATACAATAGATGACAAGTTGAGCTTTATAGATTTGAATAAAAACTTTCACTACAATCATTTCCAAGTATCTACCACATTCTTGTATAGACCAAATATATATACAAACCATTACCTAAAAACTACTTACAGCTATTCTTCCGTATCAGACTCTGTAATAAGCGCAAATCCAGATTATTACATCAATCAAAAAAAGTCATCAAAACTATATAAAAATTGGATACTTATTTGAAAGTGACCATCGTGATGTACGTGCTTATCCAACGAATGGTTGGCTGTTGCAACTTGGAGTTGATAACTTTGGGCTAGGCTTAATGAAAGATGTACGGTTAACTTCAACTTACTTTAGAATGAGCAGTTATTTCCAATGGAAAAAGCACAAACGATTCTCATTAGCAAATTTTGGCAAACTATTATTATCCTTTCCTAGCAGACAACCTTACAATATTCAAGATATAAAATCACTTGGTTATAAAGAAAATTTAGTACGTGGATATGAGCTTTATGTGCTCAACGGGCAACATTATCTATTATTTAAAACTGAGCAAAGATTTAAAGCCTTAGATTTTAGACTGAATAAGTTTAAGAAAATACAATCAAAACCAATCATCAATAAATCTATTTCATACTTACCAATCAACTTAATCATAAAGACCTATTTTGATGCTGGCTATGTCTGGGACAAACAATTCGTAGATAAAAATAGCTTGAAAAATAAGTGGATATTTGGGTTTGGTGCAGGTATTGATGTTGTTACTTTCAATAATTCTGTGTTTAGAGTGGAATACAGTTTCAACAGGAAATTAGAAAATAGGTTATATTTACACTTTCAACAAGCACTATAATATTATGAATATTGGAATCTATAGTAGGATATTCAAACCAGAACACCTAGGTTATCTGAAATATCTAGTTAATAAATTAGAGAAAAACAAGTTCAATATTCTTATACACAAAGATTATAAAGACCAAATAACAAGCTCAAAGACAATACAAGCACTACAAACATTTCAACAACAAACAGAAATAAAAAAACTAGATTTAATTATTGCTATTGGTGGCGATGGAACAATCTTAGACACGCTTCATTTTGTAAGAGATACCAATATTCCAGTTGCAGGCATCAATATGGGAAGATTGGGTTTTTTGGCAGACATACACAAAGAAGAAATTGATGCATTAGTTCAAGCAATAGTGCAAAATAACTACACCATAGAGAAAAGAAATTTAATATTTGTAGATAGCAATAAAGCCACATTTGGAGAAATAAATTTTGGGTTAAACGAATTTACCATACACAAAAAAGATTCTGCATCGATGATTGTCATCCATGTGTATCTAAATGGAGAATTTCTAAACTCATTTTGGGCAGATGGCTTAATTATTGCAACACCAACAGGCTCAACAGCGTACTCACTAAGTTGTGGTGGCCCAATTATTTTTCCTACAACTAGTTCTTTTGTCATTACACCAGTTGCGCCACACAATTTGAATGCAAGACCACTCATTATTCCAGATGATACTGTACTTTCATTTGAGGTAGAAAGTCGTTCAAGCACATTTTTATCTTCTTTAGATTCAAGATTTATTACATTAGATAATAGCTATCAAATAGCAGTAAAAAAAGCACCATTCACATTCAATTTAATTCGACTACCAGAGAGCTCATATTTAAAAACATTAAGAGGAAAACTACGCTGGGGCGAAGACTCTAGAAATTCGTAACCATAATAATAAAAATCAACTCTTAATGCGTGTTAATTTATCCTAAAACATAAGATAATAAGCATTTTCGCATGAATATTCGATTGAAAATCTTATATTTGCTACCTGAATTTTTTCTCTTTGAAGAAAAGCATAAAAATATTATATCTACTGCTATCCATCATTTTGTGTAGCTACCATACTAATGCTGTAGCACAAGAAAAAGAATTTGGCGTTTGGGCAGGAACTGCTGTCTTTTTAGGTGATTTAAATCCAAATATGTCGTTTAAAAATGCCAGAAGCGCTATGGGTGCATTTTTTAGGTATAATTTTAATAATAGAATGTCTGTTAGAACTGGCGTAAATTATGCATTCTTACAAGCAAAAGATAGTTATCAAAAAAGATATCCTTACCTATTGCATAGAAATCTAAGCTTTAGCTCACAGATAATTGAAGTTGGTGCTACCTATGAAATCAACTTCTTTGCCTATTCTACTTCTGGAGAAAGAAAAACTAAAAACTGGACACCATATATCTTTGGTGGTGCAAGCTTATTCTACTACAATCCAACTACAAAACTGAATGGTAATAAATATAGATTAGAATATGTTGGCACAGAAGGACAAAAATCTGCAAATATTCAAAGTAGAACAAAAGGGTACAACAGTTATGCATTTGCAATTCCATTTGGCATGGGCATCAAATACGCATTAAACCAAAATTGGGCACTCAATTTTGAGGTAAGCTCAAGATATGCATTCACAGATTTTATAGATGATGTAAGTGGTGTTTATCCAGACATAAATGAAATAAATTATTATGGAAATGGTGTTAATCTTGGTGAATTACTTTACGATAGATCTACAGAAGTAGGCACTAAAACAGGAATTACAAATAAACAAAGAGGTACAAGTAGCGAAAAAGATAGATTTCTTTTTGTTGGTGTTACATTAACCTATACTATTTTTGAAACTAAATGCCCAAAAGTATTTTAAGATGATAAGTAGCAAAGAAGATATACTGACAGATTATAAATCATTAATTAATACAGAAGCATTGCCACAGCATATTGCAATCATCATGGATGGTAATGGTAGATGGGCAAAACAACAAGGCAAACATAGAGTATTTGGACATAAAAATGGTGTAAAAGCAGTAAGAGACACAACAGAAGCATGTGCAGAAATAGGCGTAAAATATCTTACACTATATGCATTCTCTACAGAAAATTGGAATAGACCACAAACAGAAGTTTCAGCACTAATGGAATTATTATTTCTTACAATTAGAAAAGAAATAAAAACATTGCAAAAAAACAATATCAGGTTAAATTCAATTGGAAATATACAATTTTTGCCAGAGAGTAGCCAAAAGGCACTTAAAGAAAGTATAGAAGCTACAAAAAACAATGATAGAATGACATTAACACTTGCATTAAGCTATGGTGCAAGAGAAGAAATTACAACAGCAGTAAAAAATATAGCTCAAAGTGTTAAAGACAACAACATAAATATCGAAGATATAGACCAAGCATACATTAGCAATCAATTATATACGCACAATATTCCTGATCCAGAACTACTTATTAGAACAAGTGGCGAGCATAGAATAAGCAATTTCTTATTGTGGCAAATAGCATATACAGAACTTTACTTTACACCAACATTGTGGCCAGATTTTACAAAAGATGATATTTACAAAAGTATTTATGAATATCAAAATAGAGAAAGAAGATTTGGAAAAACTAGTGAACAAATTAGCAAATAACATTACATACAAAGCATCAATGAATAAAAAATCATATTATATCTTCTGTTTAATTCTTACTACCATTCTGAGTTTTAACAATACTTTTGCACAAGAAACAGAGCCAACAAAAACTTCTGATAATGTTTTTATACTTGATTATAAGAAACCACAGACTTTTACTATCGAAGCAGTAGAAATAATTGGCACAACTTATTTAGATAAAAATATCATTAGATCTTTGAGTGGACTAAAAGTTGGGAGTACAATTACAGTTCCAGGCGATGATATATCAAAAGCAATAAAAAGCTTATGGAAGCAAGGACTTTTTGGTGATATCCAAGTTCAAGCATCAAAAATAGTTGGTGATAAAATATACTTAGACATAGTTGTAGAAGAAAAACCAAGACTAAACACAATTACAATTCTAGGTATTAAAAAAGGCGAAAAAGAAGACATTGCCAAAAAATTGGACGCACTAAGAGCAAAACCAATCACAGAAGCATTAAAAGCAAATATCAAAAGTATTGTTGCAGATTTTTACGAAGAAAAATCTTATCTATATCCAATTGTTGATGTTGTAGAATCTAAAGATTCTGGATTAATTAATAGTAATTCAGTCATTGTAAATATTGACAAAGGCCCAAAAGTAACGATCAACTCAGTACATATTGATGGAAGAGAAAATGTAGAAGTAGCCAAGATTAGAAAAATAATGAAGAACACCAAAGAAAGTACAAAAATAGATCTTGGGTATGATGCTAATCCACAATATTCTAAAAAGCAAAAAATAAAAAACACACTATATACACTTAGCAACCTAAACTTTGCTTCAGTAAAGGATTTCTTAGCAGATAGATTTAGAATTACTTTCAAAGGAAATAAATATAATGAAGCCAAATATGAAGAAGACAAAATAAACCTTATCAACTATTATAATACATTAGGCTACAGAGATGCTAAAATAATCTCAGATACTGTAATTAATAACAAGCTAGGAACAGTAGATATAAACATCAAAATAGAAGAAGGACATAAATATTATTTTGGAGATATTACTTTCAAAGGCAATTCTAAGTATAGTGATGAAGTGCTTCACAAACAATTAGGTATCAAAAAAGGAGATATCTATAATCTAGAGCAACTACAAAAAAGAATAAATGGCGATATGGAAAATGGCGATATCAGCTCATTATATTATGATGATGGCTATCTATTCTTTAATATAAATCCAGTTGAAGTTGCTGTAAGAAATAACGACACTATTGATATCGAACTTAGAGTATATGAAGGCGCTCAGGCAACAATAAAAAACATTATCATCGAAGGAAATGATAAAACAAATGAGCATGTAATAAGAAGAGAATTAAGAACTATACCAGGCGATAAATTTAGTAGAAGCAATCTAATTCGTTCTCAAAGAGAATTAGCCAACTTAGGCTTCATTGATCCACAAGAAACTCAAGTAGTACCTATCCCAAATCCATCTGATGGAACTGTAGATATAAAATATACCATAAAAGAAAAATCTGCTGACCAAATTGAGCTTTCTGCTGGTTGGGGCGGACAAAGTGGAGGATTAATTGGTACTTTAGGACTTAGATTCAACAATTTCTCACTGAGAAATATGTTTAGAAAAGGCACATGGTCGCCATTGCCAACTGGTGATGGACAACAATTTGCACTTAGAGTAGAAACAAATGGAAAGAGATATCAAAACTATAATTTCTCATTTACGGAGCCTTGGTTAGGTGGCAAAAAACCAAATGCATTTACATTCGCAGCATTTCGTTCAAGATTACAAGAGGTTTTAAATAAACAAGTATTAGGAAATCAAATAACAAATGGTTTGTCTGTATCAATTGGTACAAGGTTAAAAAAACCAGATGATTATTTCATATTCCAAGCATCAGCAGATTACTATGGATATTCATTAAATAATTTTGGTGGTAGATATTATGTAAATGGGAATCCACTTACTGATGGTAAGTTCAACAACTTAAACTTTAAGCTTGCACTTTCTAGAAATTCAGTGAATAATCCAACATTCCCAACTTCTGGTTCAAATGTATCTATGTCTGTACAGTTTACGCCACCTTATTCATTGTTCAGAGGAAAAGATGTAGACTATAGCGAACAAACAGATGCACAAAAATTCAAATGGTTAGAATATCATAAATGGAGAATAAACATGGAATGGTACACACCAATTTCTAAAAGCCCAACAAAGCCATTAGTACTTAAACTAGCTGCGAAATTTGGATACTTAGGTGCATACAATAAAAATATTGGTGTTACACCATTTGAGCGTTTCCAATTAGGTGGAAATGGTATACCAAACAACGTTACCTTATTTGGTACTACAATCTTAGCACAAAGAGGTTACGAAGGTCCATATTCTAACGAAGGTGGCGACCCAATATTTAATAAATTCTTGTTAGAATTAAGATATCCATTCTCATTAAATCCAACAGCAACAGTATATGGTGTGTTATTTGCAGAAGCAGCAAATACTTATCAATCTATAAAAGACTATAATCCATTTAAACTTAAAAAGAGTGTAGGTGTTGGTATCAGAGCAATTCTTCCAATGTTTGGTTTAATTGGTATCGATTATGGTGTAAGATTTGATAATGCAAACGGTAGTTCATTCAATTCAACATCTGGATTTTTTGACTATATTGGCAAAAATGGAAACATTACATTCATCCTAGGTTTTGAGCCAGAATAAAAGTTTGGTACGAATATTGGAATATATAATTCAAATTTAAAAAAGATAAAATGAAAAAAGTAACTTTAATCATCGCAGTATTTGCAATTTCTATTTGTGGTGCATTTGCTCAAAGGTTTGCTTATGTAGATACTAAGTATATTTTAGATAAAATGCCAGAATATAAAAAAGCACAAGCTACCTTAGATGAGCAAGCTGCGCAATGGCAAAAAGAAATAGACAACAAGTCTGAACAGCTAAAAAAGATGTACACAAAATACCAAGCTGAAGAATTTTTGCTATCTGCAGATTTGAAAAAACAAAGAGAAGATGAAATCATCAAAGCTGAAGATGAAATTCAAGAATTACAAAAAAAACGTTTCGGATATAGTGGCGATTTGTTCACTAAAAGACAAGAACTAGTTCAGCCTGTGCAAGACAAAGTATTTGATGCTGTACAAAAAATTGCAGAACAACGCGCTTACGATTTTATTTTCGACAAAGCATCTGGTGGCGCAACTATGTTGTACACCAATCCAAAATATGATGTAAGTGAAGAAGTATTAAAAAAACTAGGATTATAATAAAAATAAATAATTATACCATCATTAAATAAATTAATTAATCAAATCAATACAAAAAAATGAAAAAAATTATCACAGTATTAGCGTTTTTAATTGCCTTATCAAGCACATCATTAGCTCAAAATAAGTTTGGCTACATGAATTCCTTAGAGCTTATCTCATTAATGCCAGAAACACAAGTAGCAGACTCATCTTTACAAAAATATGCTTTTGAATTACAAACTTTAATGGAAAAGATGTATAAAGAATATGATACAAAAGCAAACGATGCAGCAACTAAAAAACAAAAAGGATTGCTAACACCAGAACAAGAAGAAGTTGTACTTATTGAGCTTCAAGACTTAGAAAAAAGAATTAATGATTTTCAAAGTTCTGCAGAAGAAAAAGTAGAAACAAAAAGACAAAAAGCATATGATCCAATTCTTAAGAAAGCAAATGATGCAATAAAAACTGTAGCAAAAGCAAATGGATATACTTACATTTTTGATACAAGTGCACAAGCTTTATTATATGCTGTTGAAGGTGATGATATTATTGAATTAGTAAAAAAACAATTAAACATCCAAGCACCTAAAACTACTGCACCTAAAACTACTACTGCTCCAAAATAATTTATAGAATGGATTTTAATTATCCTATCGGAATATTTGATTCAGGTATTGGCGGCCTAACGGTCGCCAATGCTATTTTAAAACAATTGCCAAACGAGCATATTGTTTATTTTGGTGATACAGCACACTTGCCTTATGGTGATAAATCTGCTGATGCCATAAAATCTTATGCTAAGAAAATAGGCAATTTTTTAGTTGATAAACATGCAAAAATAATTGTGATTGCATGCAACACAGCTTCTTCTGTTGCGTATGATTTACTAACCAAATCTACACCAGAGCATGTACAAATTATCAATGTGATAGACCCAGTTGTACATTATATCATTCAGAAAAAATATAAAAAAGTTGGTGTAATTGGTACACAAGGAACTATTAAATCAAATATCTATCAACAAAAAATACATTTGCAAGATAGTAGTATAAAAGTGCATCAACTTGCTACACCATTGCTTGCTCCAATGATTGAATCTGGTTTTGTACATGGACAAATTAGTGATTTGGTTATTGAAGAATATTTACAACATGCAAATTTACAAGACATAGATACTTTAATTTTAGGCTGTACGCACTACCCATTGATAAAAAAAGAAATAGAACATTATTACAATAAACATAATAAAAATGTGGAGGTGCTTGCTACTAATGAAATTGTAGGTAAGTATGTAAAACAATTTATGATAGAAAATGGTTTATTGAATGTTGCAGACACTGCAGCAAAACATAGTTTCTATGTATCAGATTATTCAGATACTTTTGCCAAAACAACTAACCTTTTCTTCGGTAAGAAAATAGAACTAAAAGCAATAAAGTTATAGACTACCCTTTATTTGGAATTTTACTCATGGCACGTTCTGTAATTGCTGTAATACTCAAACTTGGATTTACACCAGGATTTGCTGAAATCATAGCACCATCACAAACCATCATATTCTGATAATTAAACACTTTGTTTTCTTTATCAATTACTCCAGATTGTGCATCTTTTCCCATACATGCACCACCTAAAATATGTGCTGTAGTTGGAATGCCAAACAATGTTTCAGAACTCATTACCATTGCTTTTCCATCTACAATTTTTTCTACTTCGTGTGCAAGTTCTTGTGCTTTTGGATTGAATGCTGTTGGTGCTGGTCCATTATCCATATTTGTTTTCATGCCACCAAACATATTTCTTTTAAAACGCAAAGTAGAATCTATACTTTCCATATATAATAATATTTGTGTGCGTTTACTCCAATCATCCACAAAAAATGCTTTTAAATTATTAATTGGGTTTAGTATAAAATCTTTAATCATATTAAATAACCTTACCACAATATTTTTGCCAGTAACCATTGGCGCCATAAATATGCGCCAAAATCCTGATCCTTCTGAATATTTTACAGGTTCTATATGTCTATGTTCATCAATGTGAATGATAGAACCAATAGCTATGCCTTCTGAGAATGAAATATTTTTATCAAAAGTTGTAACACCTATTAAGCTTTCAGAGTTAGTTCTAATTCCAGAGCCTACTGTATCTGATAGGTTTGGCAATGATGTGTCTTTTAATTTTAATAATAAATCTACTGTACCTAATACGCCACCAGAAAAAATTACACCTTTAGTTTTTACACTATATTTTTTTGCAAAATAGGATAAAGAATCTTTGAATTTAATTTCATAACCTGCACTTCCATCATTAGATAATGGAACAACATCATAGACTATTTTTTCTGCTAAAATTTTTGCACCTAGTTGTTGTGCTAGATATAAATAATTTTTGTCCAAGGTATTTTTTGCATTAAATCTACAACCAATCATACAACCACCACATAGATTGCAACCTGTTCTGCTTGGTCCTTTTCCATCAAAATATGGATCTGGCACAGTTATATCTTTCTTGCCAAAATAAACAGCAACATTGGTTTTGTCAAAAGCATCTGGTCGTCCTATATTTGTTGCTAATTGCTGCATTACTTTGTCGCTTTTGCTCATGAATGGATTTCTTTCAGCACCCAACATTTTTAATGCAGTTTGATAAAATGGTTTTAAGTCTTCTTCCCAGTTTTCTAAGCCATTCCAGTGTCCAGAATTATAAAATTCTGATTTTGGTATAGGCAATGTATTGGCATATACTAAAGAACCACCACCAACGCCAACACCACTTACAATTGCAACATGACGATAGAATGTAAGCTTAAATAAGCCTTGCAATCCAAGTTTTGGCATCCACATCCATTTGCGCAAATTCCAGTTTGTTTTAGCAAAATCTTCTGGTTTGTTAAACCATTTTCCTTTCTCTATGACTAATACTTTATAGCCTTTTTCTGAAAGCCGAAGCGCTGATACTGAACCACCAAATCCACTACCTATAATTACATAATCATATTCTACATTTTCCATATACTAATTTAGGAAAATAAATTTATAATTAAATTAATGTTTGTAATTTATTAAGACAATCTAAGTACGTTTCTCATCCATGGTTCAGGAATTTCTCCGTTTCTGGCTGTATTGTAATCTTCGTACGTACATGGAATAAGATGATATATAGTGCTTTCGTTTCTTTTTACAGGAATTTTCATCCACCATCTTTCTGTTTTTTTGCTTTTTAAGAAAGTAAAATACTCACTATCTATACTAGTTGTATAATGATAGAAATTATCTTCGCTTGTAATTGGATAATCTTGTTTTCTTAGTTTTACACCTTCAATAAAATACCATACCATTTGCGCAACTTGATGTGCCGTAATGCCTTTTATATCTTCATTTGGATTGAAATTATAAAACCCAATTGAGTTTAGCATATCACTCATGCCTGCAAAACGTGCTAGCATGCATGCTTCATCTCCAAATAGTCCATTTGGTGATGGTGCTTTTTGTGCAGGTGCATCTGAATATCTGATTGCATTAATATCAAAACTTACTAAATCTGCTTCTCTAATTAATGGTTCTGCTTCAAATATATTTTGCCTTATTTTGCCTACTCTTAATGCATCAAATTGATAATTATGGATTATTTCTTGTATGCTTTTCTTTATAAAGTAAGATTGATATCCAACTAAATTATATCTTTTTAGATAATCTGTTTTTAGTATATCATAAATATATCTTTTATAATTGTCTTCTTGGTTGTCTTCTATATCTATATTTGAGCTAATTTGTGTGAGTTGTATTTCATTTTCAAAAATCTGATATGCTTGATATTGTGCTAGTGTGAATGAAATATCTCCACCAAGAATAATTATTTTCAAATTATTTTTAAAAGCATCTTTTATTGTTTCTGCAACTGCTACCAAAGTATCTTGATATGTAGTTCCTGCTTTGATATTACCTAAGTCTACTATTTTTGTTTGTTCGAAAAATGGTGCGTAGCTATATAGTTTTTTTCTAATAACATTTGGTGCTAGTTCTGTTCCTTTATTTTCTACATATCCTCTAAAATCTTCTATTCCTAGTAGTGCAATATCATAAGTTTCTATGTCTTCGGTATTCAATTTATAGAATGCAACATTACTATCTAATTGTTGATTTTGCAGAAGCAAATCATGGTATAATTCTTTTGGAATAGGCTGGACGAAATCAAAAAACATATTGTTATTTTGTGTGTTAAGTTAGTTAATGCAAGACTTTATAATGAAAAATAAACTCAACTTGTGTGGATTACTTTTTGGCTATGCACAGATAATAATCGAAGATAGGTTCTTTTTTTATTAAAATACTAGAAAATACATTTAAGTGCTCAGATTTTAGAAAAGCTTCATATTCTTGCAAGTCATATTGGTGTGGATGCAAAGCATCTCCAGGCAATATTTGAAATATTTTTTTGAGTATTGCAAATCTATGTGCATCTACAGAAACATATATTTGTCCACCTTTTTTTAATGCGTTTGCTAATTTATGATAGGCTAGTTGTATGTCTGCTACATGGTTGATAGCATTTAGACAAAAAATAACATCATACTTTTCAATTACATCAATTTCTTCGATGCTTTTGGAAATAAATTGTGTGTGTGTGTAATTGCTTACATCGAAATGTGGCAATGCTTGATATTGATTGATTAATGGATCTACGGCATCTACTTTATTTTTATCTAATACCATAAAAATGCCTGCTGGTCCACAACCTGCGTCTAATACTTGTAGTTGTTCTAATTTGGGTAAATCAGGAATATGTTGCAAAAAGTCTATCCAATATTTTTTTTTCCAGCTTAGGTATTCATCTACATTTTTATGTTTTAAATAGCGTTGCCACCATTTAATTTCTAGTTGTTGTGCTACTTTCCATTTTAGATTACTTACCATTCTGTACTTTAATACTTATTTGATAGTTTCTGCATTTCTGATTTGTTCTAGCATTACACGTACTGTAGTAAATGATACAATTTTATCTTTAAAATATTCTAATGCATATTTTTTCTCTTCATCAGTTGCATGATAGTGATTTAGAATGTTCAATAAATGCATTTTCATGTGTCCTTGTTGAATACCTACTGTAGTTAAAGCACGTAATGCTGCAAAATTTTGTGCTAAGCCTGCAACTGCACAAAATTGCATTAACTCTTCAGCATTTGGATTGCCAAGAATTTGTAAAGCAATTTTTACAATTGGGTGCAGTTGCGTTAGCCCACCAACTGTACCAACAGCCAATGGCAAATCTATCCAAAATTTGAATATATCATTTTCTATGGAACAGTGTGTTAAAGAACCATAGCTGCCATCTTTTGCTGCGTAAGTGTGTCCGCAAGCTTCAACAGCTCTAAAATCATTTCCTGTTGCAATGATTAAAGCATCAACGCCATTGTAAATTCCTTTGTTGTGTGTAGTTGCCCTGTGCGGATCTACTTCTGCAATTTTTACTGCCAATCTAAATTTTTCAGCAAACTCTTGTGCTGTAATACTTCCAAAGTTTCCAAGTTCTTCTACCTTACAAGATACTGTTGCTCTTACAATACAATTTGGTGTATAGTTTGAGACAATAGACATTATAATATTTATATTGCCTAATGCTTGTTCTTGCGCTATACTTTTCATTTGTGATGCAAATTCTTCTAAACATGTATTGATGAAATTTGCACCCATTGAATCGCATGTATTAAATGATGCTTTGAGTTGATAATAATTTGGTTCATGGTGTGTCATATCTATCAACTCAATATCTGTAATGCCACCACCACGTTGCTCCATGTTGAATGTGATGTAGTGTGCGGCATCTATTAATTGTTGTTTTATATTTGGAAATTGTTTTTTTAGTTTTGTACCATCGCCACCAAATTGAAAATGTACTTGACCTATTTTTGTTGTTCCTAATACTTCTGTTTTAAAACCACCACGTTCGCTCCAAAATTTTCCGCTTTTCGACATTCTTTGCTGCAACAACAGAACTTTCTTCTATTGCCATTGGCAAACAATACCATTTATCATTTATTAAAAAATTGGGTGCTACTGAAAATGGAAAGAAATAGTTTGTTATGGTGTTTTCAGAAAATTCGTCTAACTTTTTTTGTGTTGCCAAATCTTTGTGCCAAAATGATAGTAGTGTTTCTTTGGCTTGTTCATCATTATTCAGATAGTCTGCAACCAACCAATCTATTTTCTGACTTTTGCTTAACTTAGAATATCCTTCTATGTTTTTCATATATTATTATTTTGCTTTTAAAAATGCCTGTGCTAATTTTAAACCTTCAATCTGTGCATCTAAATATTGGTGCAATGCATCATAACTTTGTTCAGCATATTTTAATAATGTAGATGCTTGACCATATATACTATTTGCATGTAGTTTGCTCATTAGATAATAACCATCTAAGAAATTTTTTATTCCACCAGAAATAATAAATTCTTTGTCTTGTTGCAAAGTTCCATTATTTTCTTTAAGAATATCGTTAATAAAACTTACCATTTCTGTTGCACTATGCCCAATATTTGCAATTGAATCGTATAAACTTTGTTTTTCTGTTTGGTTTCTTAGCAGCTCTAATTTTGAGAAATTTGTACCACCATGTGCTGCAAACTCAATAGCTTGAATTGGTAATTCTAATAATTCTTTTAGACTTCGTTTTCCAAATCCTTGTCCAACTTCTTTTACAATAATATTTGTTTTTAGTACATCTATTAGTCTTTTTAATGTATCAATTGGTGGATATTTAATTTTATCGCCTTCTGGTTGTAGCCATTCTTGCAATGGATTGATATGTACTATTAAACCATCTGCTTGTAATTTATCTATTAGTTCAGTTATTTTATGTACGTTGTTTTGATCTAATAAAATCTCTATCTGTGCAATACCTAAATTTGCATAAAAAGGAACATCATCGCCTAATATTTTTCTTAAATCAAAATCTGGTAATCTATCATTGCTATCTAACAAAGAACGACAAGAACCTAAGCTCATGCCCATTTTGAAATGTGCGCAAGCTTGTGCTAAATTATGATTGATTTGATATGCTTTCTCAGTGCCACCAGTCATACTAGAAACCCAGATTGGCGTTTGTATTGTTTTGTTGAGAAATCTTTTACTAGTTAGGTTTTTATTTGGATGCGCAGCTAACAATGGCTCGTAGTAAAATCTATCATCTATTTGCTGTGTAGATACTTGTGCTTGGAAAGCCAGCTGAATATGGTCTTGCTTTCTATTGCTTGCATTACTGTCTTGTATGTTTGTTTGTTGTTCCAAAAATATTTATTTCTGTTTTAATGAATAGGCAATACCTTGTATATCTTTTTGCCAAAGGTCTCTTTTGTGTCTGAAACACCAACCAGCTGTTTGATATAGATGTTCATCTTTCCCTTCAAATAAATTAAATACAAAATACATTCTTTTTTCTTGATTTGTAGATGCAATGATACCAGAAATGTGTACTTCTCTAGTTTTAAATTGATTTATATTGAATGTTGTATCTTTTTCTACCTGTGGTTCTCTAATTCCATTTTTCAATTGATTGACTAATGAATCTGCCATGATGTTAAATCCATTTATTCCTGGTTTTTTGCCATAATCACAAAGTATAAAAAACACATCTCTATAATCATTTTTTAGTCCAAGTATTAAATTTTGAACCGGAAATACGTCTTTATCTTTTTTTAGGTATGATGGATATTCTATGCTAATATTATCGTTTTGAAATACTTTAGGTTTTTCGCTGTATTTGCAAGCTGTGATCAATAGAATAGTAAATAGGAAATAAATATTTGCACATTTTTTCATGGTACAAATATAATCAAATCTTCAAGCAGTTTGGTGTTTGATTTTTGTAAATAATTCTAAACGATATTAAATGTATTTTATTGTTTCATGCTGGCAATCCACTCTTTTATAAGTGCAACGCCTTCTGTGTGTACAGTGCTTCTTCCTAATTCTGGCATCATGGCTTCTAAGTCTGTACTTTCCATTCTATATGTAAGTATTGATTCTTCTGGTTTGCCTGGAACAATATCGTACATTCTGTCACCACTTCCTTTTCCTGCTGCTACTGGACTTTTCATTACGCCCCAACTTTCTGGATTTTTTTCTGATAATAAGAGCAACAAACCGCTTGTGTTTGCGCTGCCTTCTGCTCTATGGCAATGCGCACAATTTATTTCTAAGTATCCTTTGGCTCTTTCTTCTACTGTGCCACTGTGTACATCATCCCATTTTGCTATTTTATTCTGAATATTTTCTTCTTTGTTATATCCTGTTAGATATCCAAATTCTGTCCACTTATCTAATTGATTTTTTGAACCATCGGCGTATTTAAAATCATGGTTTAAGTATCTTACTTTTGGTCCAATTGGTACTGCAATATTCTTTAGGTTGTGGCAGTTTTTACATTGATTTTTATTTGGTACTGAGTAATTAATTTCATGTTTATTTTTTTCAGCATCAACATAAGCTATTTTATAATTTCCGCCTATCACTTCCAATGTTGCTTCTGTTTGCTCTTCATTCCAAACATAAGGCAAGGTTTCCCACTTATCTTTAGTCTTAATTAATAATCTTGTTTCTATAATTCTTTTGCCTTTGTCTAAGTTTGTATAATCATGATGATAATAGAAATTTTTGATTAATACTGTACCATCAGGAAAATCAAGTGATTCATCTTTATTGTATTTTGCTGCTGTGCCTTTTGGCATCCATACAAATCTTGCTTTCTCGGCATAATCTGTGAACAATGGCGTGATTAAGTCATATGGCAATACACCATCATTAGGTAATAAATCACTCATCTTACCTTTGAAGAAATTATACTGAGATAATTTTTCAAATGGTTTGGCATTGATGTCTACAGTAACTTGTTTATTGCTATTGGTTTTGCATTGGTATAGTACTAAAGATAACGTGAACAATACTATAGTTAATGCAATGTACTTTTTCATCTTTATTTTATTTTGAGTTGCTTCCTAATATTCCACTAATTGCACAATCGAATTTGGAAATATCATTATCATAAGTTTTAATTAAATCTGTTACACCTTCAGCTTTCCAAGCATTCAGGTTCATGAATTTGATATCACCATTATCTTTGATACATATTTTTTTATCTGCTGGTAGGTTGCCTTTTGCATCACGTACTCTTTTATCTGACGAGCCATCATACACAATATCTACTGGAGATTTTGCTGTAGCTACCATTAGTTTTCCTAAATCAGATTTTAAATCTGGAATAAGTGTTCCTTTGCGTGTAATATTGTTATTATGTATACTAATAGAGTAACAATATGGTCCATAAGTTGTGTCATTCAATTCTTTGCCTGTCATAAAATAACTTACAATTGCAATACCTACTGTTTTATTATCTGTGATAATATTGTCATAAACATCTACACTGTCTGTAGCCATGATTATCATTCCGCTTCCTGATGGAATGCTTGAAACAATCATGCCTGGTTTTCCAAAATTCTTGAAATTGTTATTGATGCATTTGTTGTTAAATACTCTTGCATTTCTTCCATGAGCTTGAAATAACTTTGGCAAATCGAAAATTAAAATTCCACCTGCGTTATTCTCTGATAAATTATCATAAACATCTGAATTGATGCAATTTTCTATTTCAATTCCTGCCACGTTGTGATGTGCGTAACAGTTTCTTACAATTACATTTTTTGATTGACCAACATAAACACCAGCATCTGCACAATAAGATACTTCGCATTTTTCTAAAAGTACATTTTCGCATTCAACTGGATAATAGCCATAATTTCCATTTGCTGTATCAGCACCAGTTGTCCAAGTAGAGTTCATATTTCTAATAACAACATCTGAGCAACCTTTTAGTTTTAGATTATCGCCTTTTGCATCTTGAATAGAGAAACCTTCTATGGTAATGCCTTTGCAATTTGTAACATTGATACCTTCTGCGCCTTCTGTTTGCCCAAAAAATGAAAGTATTGTTTTGTCTATGCCAGCACCTTTTATTGTAATATTATTTTTTCCTTCTAAAGAAATTGATTTAGTGAAAAGATATTTTCCTGCTGGAATTTCTATTGTGCCACCATCTTCAACTAAGATGAACTCTTCTTGAAGTTTTTTCTGAAATGCTTCGTCTACTTTAAATCCACTTGTATCTGCATCTTTTTTTCCGCTTTTGCACGATGCTAACATTACGATAGTTAATAATAATAAGCTGAATTTTTGAACTACTTTCATTTGACTAATTATTTTTAGTGAATTTAAGCATAAATCTTTTGATTTTATAATATTTCATTTAAAAAATGAAGCTGATATTTTTTTAGATTATAATTATAATAATACTAATTTTATCTAGTGAATTTTAGTAAGCAATCAAATTATAGATTAGTATTTCTTATTTCTGCAATGGTGGTGTTGCTTATATTTCTGTTGAGTAAACATCATCCATTTTTTTGGGATACATTATTAACGTCATCTATTCTGCAACATTTTATAGAAAATGGATTAGGAAATTTTATTCTACCAGAGAATTTAGATGCTGGACATCCACCATTTTTTTATGCATATCTATTTTGTGTTATAACATTGTTTGGTAAAAGTCTATTTGTTGCACATTTAGCAATGCTACCATTTCTATTTTTGCTTTGTTATGCTGTTTTGTCTTTGTTAGATTATTTCAAATTCAACACGAAAGAAAAACTATTGACTTTACTTTTTACTTTTAGTATTCCAGCTGTACTTACTCAGTCATTTTTGATAAGTTATGATATTGCAATTTTAGCAATAGGCTTGTTGTGTTTAAATTTTGCTTTGAAAAAGCAATTCATTTTATTTTCTATTTTTTCTGTTGTGCTTTGTAGTGTAAGTGTGCGTGGCAATTTTGTTTTGATTGGTATAGTATTTATTTCATTTTTGATGAATGATAGAAAATATATTGTAAGAACAATTATATCTTTAATTCCATCTATACTTTTTTGTGCAATTTGGTATGGCTACCATTATGCAGAAACTGGCTATTTTTTGCAAGGCAACAATGGCTGGCAAGAGCAACGAAATATTGCTGATGTACAAACTATATTTAAAAATATCATTTCGATAGGTAGAAAATTATTTGACTTTGGTATTGTCTGTTTGTTTGTTCTAAATATCATAAGTTTTTCAGATAAATGCATCGATAGAAAATTATTTCTTTGGATAATCCCATTTGTTATTTTGTCAATAATATTTGTATCATTTACAAATCCAATTGGACATAGATATTATTTAATTGTTTATGTATTGATGTTGCTTCCAATCGTAAAATATTTAGCAAAGAAACCAAGCTATTTTAGTGTAATACTTATTCTTCTGCTATTCATTTCAAATTATCAAATTTATGGTGCTAGAGTTTCAAATGGTTGGGATTGTACATTGGCGCATCTATATTATTTTAATATAAAGAAAGATGCTGACAATTATTTGAAAGAAAAAAATATCCAAGCTGAAAATATAGGCACCGTATTTCCGCTTACTGCATCATCGCAACAAATGTATTGGATTGGCGATACTGATAAGATGAATAATGTAAATGGTGAGAATTTAGATTCTACTCAATATATTTTGTACTCAAATATTGCTAATGATTTTTCTGACGAACAACTTGATGAGCTAAAAGAATGGAAAATAATTTGGCAAAAAAAATCGGTTGTTTGTAATATGATTTTATACGAAAATCCTACAATTGAAAACGAGCTACAATAGGATAATGATCTGAAATATTGTTTTTAATAATATTAAAATCAGATGCATTAACACCTTGTGTATGCAAAAAATAATCTATTCTCAAAAAAGGAATATTGCCACTGTAAGTGCTACCTACGCCAAATCCGTTTTCTGTAAAAACATCTTCCAAATCTTCAGAAATAGTGTTGTAAGTATATGAGTTTGGCAAATCATTAAAATCGCCACACAAAATATATTCTTGTTGTTGTGTGTTTAATATTTGTTTTAATGCATCTGCTTGTGTTGCTCTACGTTTGAATGCTTTTTTTAATTTATTCATCAAGCTGATAGCACCACTTTCATCTACTTGTTCTATCTCTTTTATATCTGTAATTGTTTTATAATCTTCTTTGCCAAAATGCACAGATTGCAAGTGTACATTTATAATTTGTATATGCTTTTTGTTGTAATTAATTGTAGTACAAATGCCTTTGTACGGATATTTTCCATAGAAGCTTTTGTGTTCTTGTTTTAATATTTTCTGAGTATCGATTATTGGAAATTTTGAAAATGTAGCAATGCCCCATTCTTCTGTATTTCTCAAGACCAATTCTTTTGAAAAGAAATAATATGTATAACCTAATTGTTTTAGTTTTTTTATGGTATTGAATTTTAATGTCGTGTCAGAATAAAACTCTTGAAAGCAAATTACGTCTGGATTTTCTGACTCTATAGTTTCAAATATTTTTTCTTGAGCTACCAAATTTTCACTCCAATTATACAAATCAAAATTCTTTACATTATAACTCATTACTTTCAATCCATTGTTGTTTGATGTTTCTTTGCTTATTGTAATGAGATTATTTATTTGCGTATAACTTAATAGCAATGACAATGTAGATACCCAAAAGAACCATCTTTTTCTTAATATCCAAGCAAAAACAAAGAGCACATTTAGTACAACTGCAACTGGAAATAAATAACCCAATAATGGTATAATTGCAATTTTTGCTGGACTAATATAACTTGCTGCTAAGGTAATAAATAAAAAAACGACACTAATGATATTGAGTGTTCTTGAAAAGAAGGATACGAATAATTTTATGAATTTCAATCTTCTTTACTTATTTGATATAAAAAATCTTTTTCATCTTTGTTCAGACTATCATAGCCAGATGAATTTATTTTATCTAAAATAGTGTCTAGCTGTTTTTGTTTCTCTTGTTTATTTAATGGTCTATTGTTGTTTGTATTTTTTTGATGTTGATGTTGATGTTTTTTAGTTTCTTCGGCATACACTTTTTCTTTTTTTTCGTTGTACACAACTTTCATCTTTGGTTTCTTCTTAAAAATATTTTTAAAGAAATCTATTATAGCATAAAATTTGTGTGCATAGTCGTTACCATTTCTTAGTTGAGTTATGAATAACCAACCAAAAAATGCACCACCTAAATGCGATAAATGTCCACCAAGATTTCCATCATTTAGAAAAATAATATCTAAAATAACTGTTACAAGTGCTATCCATTTTATTTTTACATTGCCCAATAGCAATAATCTTATTTCGTAGTTAGGTGCTAAGGTTGCTGCTGCTAATACAACAGCCATCACACCAGCAGATGCACCATACATAATGTTATTGGCATTGTATAAATCTGATTTACTGAAGAACAATATCGCACTGATGATTGAATATAATATAGCACCAAAAAAACCACCAATAATGTATAATGGAACAATTTTATTCTTTCCAATAAAATCACTTACAATGCTTCCAAACAAATGCAACCAAAGCATATTAAACAAAATATGCAGAAACCCAACTTGCGTAAATTGATAAGTAAGTATACTCCAAGGCTGATAAAGTAATTCTTTTGATGCTTTGAATGAGATAAGTTCTAAGGTAAAAGAGCCAAAGTTTGTTTTTGCAAAATAATCTATTACACTTAATAAATTAAGAATGATAAAAACAAATGCATTTATAAATATTATTTTGACCAATGGCGAACCATATTGATACTGCCACTTTAAGTCTTTCCAAATCGAATCGAACAACATAGATTAAAAGTACGAAATATTAAACTCAGTATTTCTCAAAAAACTATAATTTTTCTAAAAATATTACTAAAAAATGACAAGCATTTTGTGCTAATAAAAGTCTGATTTTTGCGTTTTGTTCCAATAATACATCAATGCAAACCCAAATATGGCACCACCAATATGTGCATAGTGCGCTACATTGTCTAAGCCATATTGAGCAAATCCAATATCGTATACCAAAATAACTAATGGTATCATATATTTTGCTTTAATTGGCACAGGAATAAACATAAACATTAGTTCTGTATTTGGAAACAAATAACCAAAAGCTGCCAACAAACCATACAATGCGCCAGATGCACCTACTAATGCAGGAAAATAAACCTGACCTAATGTATTGCTGGACAATGCCATTTCTTGATTGATAAAAGGAGTACCAGCAATGGTGTATGCAGTAACAGCGCCAACAATAAGATGCACTGCTATTGCTCCAAGCCCTGAGAAAAAGTACAAAAACAAAAACCTTTTAGCTGGTAAAACACGCTCTAGAATTGTACCAAAGCTATACAATGCATACATATTGAATAACAAATGGAATATGCCACCGTGTGCAAACATATGCGTTACAAGTTGCATAGGCTTGAACATTGGATTGGTTGGATAGTACATTGCTAATAATGTAGTGGCATTGGGCAGCACATTTTGTGCAATAAAAACTAAGACATTAATAATAATAATATTCTGAACTATAGGTGTCATTCTTTGCATGCCACCAAATCTCCCAAATTGAGTCATGTTTGTTTTTTTAATTAATGCTCAAATTTAAGATTTATTTCTTCTAATGTATATAAAATGGAAGTTTTTGTTCTATACTATAAACAAACATACCAGTTGCATTCATTTCCTTTGTTTATTTAATGTAACATACATTATAATGTATTAAATAATATCATTTATTTTATTTGGTAAGTAGATACCAGAAAAAAAGAAGAAAACAACAGCATATTAATATTAACAATATATAAATTATGTAAAACGACCAAAAAAAAACCGCGTTGCGCAACTGCCACCGATGTTAGCTGTAGACTATTTAAATTTGTTTACCGTATGATAAATATATGCTATTTCTTTACCTGGCAACTTAGATTCTTCTTGTAATAATTGAGCATTTTTTTTTTTTAATGGAAATATGTCTTTTAATGAAGTTGTATAGTTTCCTGTGCCAATATTTGATAAAAAATTAACAGAGGCATTAATAATAATTTCAATTTTAGAATTATTAAATTTCATTTTATGTAACTTGAACTGTTTTTTATACTCACTAAATAAATAGTCATACTCCTCTTTAATTTCTGATAATTTTAAGTTTGAATTTGAAATTTTATTTATCCAGTTTAATAAAGTCAAATA
Organism: Sphingobacteriales bacterium; assembly: GCA_016699615.1. NCBI lineage: Bacteria > Pseudomonadati > Bacteroidota > Sphingobacteriia > Sphingobacteriales > Sphingobacteriales bacterium. Next base: position 1,049,583 of record CP064984.1, read on the forward strand.
CTTATTTTTAATATCTTCATCTGACCTATATTCTATTATATGTTCCCAAGAAACACTATTGTCTGGCGTTGGAATATCATTAAGGATAAATTGAATTACAGTTTGTTTTTTTTCTTTTTCATTAAACAAACTCATTGAATTCATCAAATATGGGTAAAACTCATTTATCTCGTTTAAATTTCTTAAATTAATAGTGTCTAATCTTAAATCGTAATCAGACGAAATCAAGTAAAGTTTATTTAAATCGTCTTGATATTTCTGTGATTCTTCGGAAGAAATATTTTTTTTAAATATTCTAAGATTTTTTTCTTTTCTATAAATTAATTCTTTGATTTGATTTCGCTCTATTAATATTTGACTGTCATTGTTAGTCAATGATTTGTCATTTGAAAAATTATATTCTTTGATAATATTTTTATCAATTAAAAAATCTAAAGTGCTACTCAGTTCTATTAAATCTTCATAGGAACTCGAGTTTAATATACTATCAATTCTTAAATTACTATTTAATACATTAATCCTATATTTATGAATATAAATATTCTCATACACCAACGAGAGCTTCTTTAGCTCTGACTGATCATTAACTTTTGGATTTATAAAAAAAGGATACAAAATATTTTTACCCATCTTCGTTTTTTTAGTTTACGGCTAACGTGCGGCGGATTTGCGAAGTTACGAACTGCAAACGAAGTTTGCAAGTGAAGTAATTTTGCAAATCCGTTGATGTGTTGAAGGTCGAGCGTAGCGAGCCTAAACGCATCATCGGATGTAATCCGCCGCACGATGTGCAAAAGGCGAAGCGTAGCGAAGACTTTTGCACATCGGTTGAAAATTAGTGACGGTTTTGCGTGTTTAGCACAAACCGAAACTTATTTACAAATTAAATATACTACACAAAACTTAAATTACCAAATCTACCAAAACTGTAACTAATTTTTGTTATAGACAGTATATTTATTGTCTAAAAAGTTTTTTTATTGATTTAAAAGATTCATCTTGATATTCTGATGGTTTTGATTTTTCTATATTATACCAATCAATATTTGTCTTAATATTTAATACAATAAAACTAACTTGAAGAAATACTAATGAATACAATTTTTCTTGAATTCCAAAAATTATCCATAAAATATTAGCAATAAATAACACTAGCAATCCTTTAAATCTGTGCTTGCTCATTAAATACCAACCAAGCAAACTAAAACAAACGCCTATCCAATCGAATTTAATCATTTTTCTGGAACATTATATACGTACAACAATGATTTGGGAAACTTAGGGTATTTAATACTTTCAGGAGTTACACCTATTTTTATCCAACCTAATTTTTCTACTATTTTTATCATTGCTATATTTGTTATTATTATTTTGCCATAAAACAACATAATTTCAGTATTGATTAATTCTTCTAAGCATATTTTCATAATATTATAACCGATATTTTTTCCACCAAATCCTATTTTAATATAAGTTGAACTTTCTGCTTGTTCATTTGTAACCACAGGGTTTGATTCTGTTCTATTTGAAGATTGAAAACCAATAATTATTGAATCATATTCAGCTACCCAAAATTTAAAATTTCCATCTTGGTTCTTAAAGTTATTTTGAAATCTATTTTTATATAAAAGTAAATTATTTTTAATATCTCTGTTTAAAGAGGTAACTTGATTGTCATACCAAATCTGAAATACTTGTTCAAAATCTTCTGGTTTTGAATGCCGTATTATATAAGTGAAATCATTTTCAGTTATAGTTCTCAAAATCATATTGGTCTCATTTGTATTGCCCATAACGTGCATGGATTTGCGAAGTTACGAACTGCAAACGAAGTTTGCAAGTGAAGTAATTTTGCAAATCCGTTGATGTGTTGAAGGTCGAGCGTAGCGAGCCTAAACGCATCAACGGATGTAATCCGCCGCACGATGTGCAAAAGGCGAAGCGTAGCGAAGACTTTTGCACATCGTTTTGGGGCTTGACGCAGTGGGGGATTAGAAGCACAAATGTTCAATTTACCACAAAAGCTCAATAGAGGTACAAATGTTGAATTTACCACTTCTGCCCCCATTGCGTTCAAACCCCTGTTATGCCCTAGTGCCTTTTTTCGTCTGTTCATTTCGTCTCTGTTTGTCGTGTCGTGGTGCGTTGGCTTGGTAGCTCTTTTGCATTTTTAGCGTTGGTTTGTGCGTTGGCAAAAAATGCAAATGTGCTAGCAAATGCGTTGGCTTAATTTCGTTGTCTTTGTCTGTCTATAAATATTGTTGCGATTAAAAATATACTTACGATTACATCTACAATATTCCAAATTTGTCTACCTAAAGCAATTTTAAAAAATGGTTGAAATAGTAAAGCAAGCCCAATAAAAATTATTGCCATTTCTTTTTGTTTGGTTTCGTTTGCTTGAAATGCTAATATACCAAAGCCAACAAGTCCTGCAAAACGAACAATTTGAAAATAGCCATAAGGCATATCCAAAAGGCAAAGTAAAAATAAAATTGTCAATACTACTTTAATAGCTGATTGTAACATTATATTGAAATTTCGTTTGTAAATTCTTCGTGTAGTCCGTAATTATTGAAGTCCATTAAATAGTCAATTTGGTGTGGAAATTTAACTATCAAAGTTTGCTCGTCTGTTTTGAGTTTTGACTTTGCCATTTGTAAAAACTTCAATTCGCTTTCCTCCACTTTTGTATCTGCTTGTATAATTCTTAAAAGAACTTCAATAAGTAAAATTTCTTGATGTTCGTTTAGGTCGTTTGTTACAATTTCTTGCAAGTATTGGTTAATGGCATTTTTGCCATTAACCTTAATGTTTTCAATATTGCCTTTTAAAGGTTCTTCAAAATCGTAACCCATAAAATAAATTTCATTAGCTACAATGTTTTTTATTTCGTTGATTTCTTCCTCTGCAATATCTCCGTCACAAGCCATAGCCATAACTGCCGACTTGAAAAGAAAAGTTTTAAAATCTGTATTTTTCATTTTGTTTCATTTTTTTATATTCCGTAACCAAATTTTGGTTGAATAATATTATCTCTTGTATTTTTAGGTAGTAAGTCAAGTAACTCAATGTCAATTTCTCTTAATCTATCCCAATTTTCACTAGCCAAAGCGAAATTGCCAGCATCAATGTGACTTTTAGCTTCATCTTGACTATTCATTTTTGATTGATTGTTCTTACAGAATTGAAAAATTCCTTTAAGAAAATCGGGGGTTCTCCACCTAATTTTACCAATAATGCTATGAAGTTCATCAGATTTTTCTTGAATTTTTATTGGGCTATTTGTTGCAAAGAACGCAATTTCTTGAGCAACAATATCATTAAATGTTTTTCTCTCGTGGTCGTTACCATTTTCATCTAACATTTTTTCGCACTCTTCTTTAGTTTCAAAATAATGAGCTTTTACTTGTTGTATGCGTTTATGTTTTGTTGCACTATCAATTTGCTGTGCAATTTTTCTTTTTTTATCTTCTAATTGGTAACGCTTATCCGTAACATCATCGCTCGTAAGGCTTCCTGTTTCTTCACTTACAGTTTCCATTTCTTTTTTGAGTTTACTCAACGCACCTGCCGTTTCAAAATCTTCCTTCTCTGTCGCTTCTTGTATTTCCAACTCTAATTTGTCGGACAAATCTTCAACTTGTTCTTTTAGAAATTCAATTTGTGTATGTCGTTCTTTTGGATTAAAGGTTTGTTTAAATATTTGGTCTGCCATATTTAAATACACCTCTATTTCTATATCTCTACTTTCGGAAATAGAAATTTTTATTTCAATGTCTGATCCTTTTGCAATATCTCTTTTAATTTGTGTTCCCCTAATTTCCATAAAACCAATTCCCTTATTTGCTTCAGGCAATGCCAAATGAGAACCTTCTAAAACATTGATATAAATAAAATCATCGTCATTGCCTTTTATCATTCCTTTATTCAATGGAAAACTTATACCTTGAGAACGCAAAGGCAATATTGCATTTTTAAAGAAAATTGGTTTTAGCCTTGTTTTACCTGGGTTATCGTAATCATCTACTTCTAAACATATATCCTCTGGAATTGGTTGCCCACTTATTGTAAATGAGCTGTTTACGTTAAACGAACTTAAATCAGTTTCAATTACATTATTATTATCATCATAAACAGTAAATTCAAAGAAATTAAATGCATCATTTACAAGAGGTAGTTCTTCATTAATAATTTCCGATAATTTTTTCATTCCCGAATTATAACCTCCATCACCTCTAGTAATTTTAAAAGATAAGTTTTCAAAATTACCGGTAACTTTTGCTGCAAATAAAACATCCTTTTCTTTTGACATTGTTGGGCAAGAATGCTTAACTGAAACTGTGTAATTCTTTTTCTCCTTATTGTCTATAATTTCTTTTTTTCTTGTTGCTGAATAATATGCTGCACCAATTGCTACTGCTGTTGTTGGGTCAATTTCACAATTTACAGGAATTTGTAAAATCTCCTCGACTCGACTTCGTACATAAGGAATGTAAGTAGAACCACCAACCATTAATGTAAATTGTAATTCGATCGGTTTTAATGAATTTCTTGTAAGGATTTGTTTAATCATTTCAATTGTTCCATCAATATTTGTTCTTATCAATTCGTTGAACTCGGAACGTGTTATAACAATTTCCATATCTACCTCGTTACCGTCTTCATCTTCAAAGCCATCAACTACTATTTCTGCTGATGTTTTTGAAGATAAAGTAATTTTAGCTTCTTCTGCCCTACGCAATAAGACGTAGTATTTTGCATTGAGTTTGCCAGATGCACTTTTCATATCATCTTCCAAATTTGAGAACTTAAATTTTTCGCAAATTTTTGGGATAACTAATTTTTCAACTATCATATTATCAAAGTCTGCTCCACCCAGAAAGTTGTCGCCCTCGTGGTCTAAAACTTTCATTTCTCCGTTTTTGATTTTGATTAAGGCTACATCAAAAGTTCCACCACCCAAATCATAAACCAACCATTGGCCCTCTTGCATTTCTCTAGCTTTCTTCATATTTGCGTAAGCCAAACTTGCTGCAATTGGTTCTTGTAATAATACAACTTGCTTAAATCCTGCTTGTATTCCTGCTTCTTTTGTTGCGTTTGATTGAATGGTGTCAAAAGATGCTGGAATAGTTATTACAACTGCATCCAAAGTATCGCCTGTGTTCACAAAGGTTTTAAGTTCTTTTAAAACTTGTGCTGATAATTCAATTGGTGTTTTTGATTCGTTGATAGATTTTATCTTGAAACTTTCTGTTGTTCCCATTTTTCTTTTGAAAACTCCAACTACACTTTTAGGGTCTTTTTCTAAAAATTCTTTTGCTTTGTTTCCAACTTGAATTTTATCTTTTTTATACATTACCACAGAAGGCAATGTATTTCTACCGTAATCTTGTGGATTTGAAAATATGACAACTTCTCCTTTTACAAATTTTGCAATTGCACTATTTGTTGTGCCTAAATCTATACCGTAATTTATTGTATTTTCCATTTTATAATGATTGTATTTTATTGATGAGTATTTTTTGATTGAACAATTACTACTGCTGGTTGAGCAATAATTTTAAATGTATTTTCATTCTCTTTATAAGAATAGAAGATTATTGGTTTTATTACCTCAATTATTTCAAGATTCTCAACACCTGTTCCTGAAATAGTGGCTTCACAGTCCGTCCTTGTGTCTGTATAGTTTTCGCCTAATGGGTTATGGTAAGTCAAACCAACATCTTTAAAAAATCCTTCTTCAAGCAAACCATTAATTCTATTGACATTTCGTTGAATAGAGTTATCCTCTTTTATACTTGTTGCTTTCTTCTCAATTTCAAATATTTGATTAACTAAATCAAGATAGGCTTGAGGTACTTTTACAGTTACTTTTTTTATTTCTTGCATTTGATATTTTGTTTAATTTATTTTCTAAAAAATTGAGATTGGTCTATAGATGATGAAGAAGCGTTTCCGTTTGCAACAGTATAAAGTGTTATAGTTGCATTTGTATATCCTCTTTCGCTATCTTCAAAATATTCAGTTCCGTCAAACTCCGAAAAATTTACATCAGATTCAAAGTTTCCCTTTGTACCGCAACTGTTTTCTAATTCAGGATTCCAGTCGTTGCCATAAAAGACTCTAATTTTATATTCGCCTTGTGCAATGTTTGACATTGTAAAACTTGAATTTTTCTGTACATATTCGTTTCTAATAGTTCTATCATCAGAAATGCTGTATAAGCAAATAATGGCATCTGAATTTCCTCCGTTCTTAATTGTCAATGTGGCGTTACCGCTATAAATGCCTTTACCAAAACAACCCGTTAAGGGTGATGCTCCATCTTTTAATTGGTTTCCTATATACTCACTTTGAACAGGTGGTGTGTATTCATTAGTTGTAGCTGGTGTAGAATTATCATTTGAATACGAATTGTCATTTGTTGTTGCAGGTGGTGTATAACTTTCAGTTGTAGTTGGGTAATCGCTTGACGATGATTTATTGGAATTTGCCCAAACAATAATTCCAATAATTACCACAGCCAAAATAATCCACACGCCTGCATTACTTTCATTAGATTTTGAAGATGTTGAAGTAGGTCTTGCAACTGGTCTTGTTTGAGTTGGTGTGGCAGTTCTTTGTCTTACTAAATTTGCTACATCTATTTTAGTTTTTAATTCTGTAAGTTGTTTTTTTGCGTCCTCTAAATTCTGTTTAGTTTCTGCTTTTAACCCCGTAATATTATTTGCTTTGTTGATTAAGTCAATGGATACATCAATGTTTGAAAATGAATTCCAAATTTCTACTGACATTGCTCTTAATGATAGTGCAACTTGATTTTTGATTTCATCAAATACACTTGGCAAGTTATTTACATCAGTTATTGAAATTGTGGAATTTACCCAACTTAATAAATTTATTGGTGTTGTAGTTTTACTTTCTATTTCCTTAATTTTTGTTTTTGTTTGAATTAAATATCCTGCATACTTTCTTAAAATAGGTGCATTGTTTTCCTGTTCTATTCTTTCTTGATTTTTCTTTCTTACAATGTCGTAATTTTTTTGAAAAGTTGGCTTGTCAAGTCCTCCAATATTTAAAGTTAAAACGTGTTCCAATAGGTCGTTACAAACCTGTGTGTTATCAAAATTATCCCAAATTACAACATTCAAATAATTGATTTCATTTGCAATTTTAAGTATTTGACTTTGGAAATAATTTGGTAAACAATTTAAAATTTCACTTGGAAAATACTCAATAACTAAATCAACGACTTCATCAATATCATCTTCATCGTAAGCACTTTCTTCATTTTTAATATCGTTCTTGATTTCTGCAATTTCAGAAATGTTTTTTTGAATATTATATGAAACACTTTTGTAAGCAATGTTTATTTCGCTTTGAGATATTAAAAACGAAGTTTTTAATATGGATTTTGTTTGTTCAATATCTTCACTTTCAAATGCTTTTAATAATGCTTTATCAAATTTTGGTGCAAAATATGGGCTTATGAATTTTATAAACTCTGGCAATTTAAAAATGCTGTCTTGTTTGAAATTTATAAAAACATCATTATTGCCATTAACTAAAAAGCTGTTGAGTTTTTTGTTTGTTGCCAAATACAAATAAAACTCTTTCAAGTCATTGTTTGTAAGTTCGTCAATTACTTTTTCACAGTCGCTTTTTGTTAATTGAAGTCCGTAATATTCAAAAAGTCCATTGTCTGATAAGTCAATGTCAGCAAATAATTTTCTTTTTGCTTTTCTTACAATTTCATTATCAATGCTTGTCGTGTCTTCTACATTTGATAATCCTAATATTTCAATTGGGTTGATATACTGCATTTATTTTGTCGTTTTAAATCCTTTGGGAATTTTATTAGAAATTTTTAAATGGTATGGATTTATATAGAGTGTACAAACTGTATCTCCTTGTTTATCAAATATTTCATACATATCTATAGATTTAGTTATACTAAATGTAGTTGTACTTCCTATTCTTCTCCATCTTGGTTTTAATCCATTTATAAACAATAATTTATTTAAATATATTTCATTTGCTGGTACGCCAAATGTTGGAATTGGATTAGTAATTTCTAGTCCAAATTCACCTACTCCTTGAGGTATTTCATCGTCTGAGCATTTTTGAGGATTTGAATAGATTTCTTCAAGAATAATTTCACGCATTTCATCAGGATACATATTGAAATACTCGGGAAGTTTGGTTGTCTTATTTTTTGAAAATAATTTAATTATTTTATTTAGCATATTTTATTTTTTATGATTAATTACCAAAGATATGTATCACCTTGTTTTCTTACTTCCGATGGCGTACTTCCTGAAAAAATTCTTGCTGAATTAATTGCCATAATATAATTATAGAATTCATCGACTTGTTTTTCGTTAAAATGCTGAAGGCAATAACCACCTAAATGTAATTTTAATCGCTCTTTATCAAATTTATCTTTTTCACTTGCTAAAAGACAAATAATATATGACCTTGTAATTATTGTCTTTGCCTCATCTAATGGAATTGAATGATTTAAAATATTTAGAAGTTGATTTGTTGCAGCTAAAATATCTTTGTCTCCCTTAGGAAACATTTGGTTAAACATTTTATCTCGCATTTCCTGAATAGGGTCAGGTTTTTTTTTGAAGAAGTCGAAAAATCCCATATTTATAATTATTTATTTTAATGATTTTTTTTGTATTTGGCTTTGGGTGGTGGGTGGGCTTGGGTGCGTTGGGGCAAAATTAAATGTGGTGCAAAAGCGTTGGCATTGTGAGTTGGCTTGCACCTCTTTTAATTTTGCGAAGCGTTGGCTTTCTGTCTTATTTTTTGTTTGTCTGTTCATTGTTGTACGGTGTCTTTTGGCATTGGGCATAACGTGCGGCGGATTTGCGAAGTTACGAACTGCAAACGAAATTTGCAAGTGAAGTAATTTTGCAAATCCGTTGATGTGTTGAAGGTCGAGCGTAGCGAGCCTAAACGCATCAACGGATGTAATCCGCCGCACGATGTGCAAAAGGCGAAGCGTAGCGAAGACTTTTGCACATCACACAAATATACGCAATAAATGGAGTTGCGTATATTTTTTTGTTAAAAATATTTTTTCCTTATAATCTTCTTATTATCAATATTCTATGTTAAATATGTTTTTGCGTATTTTGAATATCCTGTCGTATTGTTTTATCCATATTTCATTTGTGTATATCCAAAATGCGCAACTTGTTTTTTGCTTTCTCTTCAAATAATTAACATAAATATTTATGGAATTTTTCTGCTTTTCCGTCATTATTATAGCTGGGGGTACTTCAAACCTAAGCTGGCTTATTTTTTAACTATTAAAATTTATTATTATGTCAAACATCACCAACAACAAACTCTCTGCTACGCTTACAGCAGCGCAAATTTCGGCAGTAAAAACTGCCATCAACACCATTAAATCTAACTTGCCTATGCTCATAGGACTGACTACCGAAGAGCGACAAAGTATTCCTAAAATTGATGTGAACAACAAAGTTTTTGTTGAGGATACCATCAACGCTATGGAAAGCAATCCTACGCTATTGCCTGCTTATTTTAACACCGCAGAACTGAAAAAAGACTTAGAACTTTTTCAGCAATTAGAGCCTCTTTTGCAAGAAATTGCCAAACTGCACGAGCTTATAGACGATACTAAAATGCTGGCTGGCTCTGAGGCTTATGTTACCGCATTGGCTGCTTATAGAAATTTTGCAGCAGCAGCCACTGCTGGCATTCCTGGTGCTGATAGCGTGTACGATACGCTCAAAGCTCGCTTTGCTACGCTGTCTAGCTCAAGCAATTCAACAAATAATAATACACCTAGCTAGCTAGCTTTTTTAGCGGCTCAATCTAGCTCAGAACTTACCTAGCCTGTCTTTTTAGACGGGCTTTTTACTTTTTATGTGGACTGACTCGTGTTTTTACTGCGCTTACCCACTTAAAAACTGAGCTGGCTTAGTTAATAACTGAGTATCTCTAAGGTTTGAAGTGGCTATGGGTACTTGATAACTGAGCTAGCCGAGTTAAAAACTGAGTGCAAGGGGTACAAAAACTGAGTGTCACTAAGGTTTTAAGTGGCTGGGGGTACTTGATAAGTGAGCTGGCCGAGTTCGGAACTGAGCTGGCTTAGGTTTGAAGTGGTCTGGGGTACTTAAAAACTGTGTGGACTGACAAATTGGGTGGTACCCCCCACCCCCATAGGTGGGGGTACCCACTTCGGAAGTGGGGGTAAGTGTTAATTTTGTGCCATTATGGCAGTTTTTATTGATTTTTTATTGAAATTGTTTAATGTCATTGCCTTGAAAAAGGCAATCTCATGTTTCTAAGTGATTAGGAGATTACCACTTTCGTGGTAATGACAGTAAGGCTATTTTTTTATTGCCTTTTCCTTTATTAATGCATTGGCATGTTGGCTAGGAAACAAACATGGGCTAACTTCTTTCAACAATGAAAAAGTAAATACAATTATTCATGCATATGAGAAAATAATTGTATTTCTAAGGGAAAAGCATTATATTAGTAAAAATTATTATTTATAAACAAGATAAAACTATTATTTATTGTAAGTTTAAGTGTATTAATCTTTACAATTTCGTGTAAAAAAGACGAAGAAGTTAAAAAAGACAACATCTGGACTGGTCCTATGAAAACTTTTTCAAAATCTACAGGTGATGATTGGACTTTGCCTGCATTTCAGGACAAAATAACAGACAATGTTATTATTACAAGACAAGATTCAAAACCAATTTACAATTACGCTTGGTGGCAAAAAAATAAAGGTTCTGATGCAACATCAGATGAATTAGAGTCTGATTTTTGGGAAGACGGAGAAAATGAATTTACAGAAACAGGTGGCACTAAAGGAATAAAATGGGCTATTTTAGATACAACTGGATTTTTAGGCAATATACATCCAGATTTTGATTTATTTGGCAAACTTGGAGACACAACTAATTTCTATTCTTTCCACAATATTGCTTCAATTATTAATTATATAGATTCGACTACTAATGTAACTGGTATAGTTGATAACTTTGAAGTTAGATTAGAATATGATGGTGATGGAATTGATACTGCAAGTTCAACAGATATGCCAAGATTAGTTGGTAAAAATTTAGGTGCTTATTTAGTAGAAGACAAGATTTTTATAAAAGTAAAAATTACAAATTGGGGAACAGGCGGAGCTAATGGCGGAAGTTTCTCATATATGAGAAGTACAGAAGATTAATAAATACAAAAGAGAAGAAACTTCTGTTTTATATAGATAAGAAATAGCCATAATCATTTGATTATGGCTATTTTGTTTATAGATTATACTTTGCAACATAATATTACAATAAAAACAAATCTATTTCAAAGCCTTGTCTGTGGCAAGCTGATGTTAATAAATTATGCATAGTAGTAAATTTGTAAAGAATAAACTATTTTTGAATCCAGTTTTTTGCCCAGATGATGAAATTGGTAGACATGCTACTTTGAGGTGGTAGTGGCTTTACGGCTGTGCAGGTTCGAATCCTGTTCTGGGCACTATTAATACTATCGATTGGTATTAAAATTACTATATTTACAATATGCAATTTATTTCGCCACTTTTTTTAATTGCGCTGCTCGTTCTGGCAATTCCTATCCTAATACACTTATTCTATTTCAGAAAATATAAAAGAGTTTTGTTTTCAGATATTAAATTTCTGAAAGAAATAAAAGAACAAAAATCTACAGTAGAAAATTTAAAGAAAAAACTAATATTGGCTTGTAGATTATTAGCACTGTTTTTTTTGGTACTTGCATTTGCTCAGCCATTTTTTGGCAAAAAAAATTCTGGAAACGATAAAGGTAATGTGGCTGCTTGTGTGTATATAGACAATTCATTTTCTACACAGCTAAAATATTCATCGACCAATGTATTGGATATGCAAATTCAAAAAGCAAAAGAAATTGCATCTACATTTAATCTGGATGATAGATTGTATTTGCTAACGAATGATATGAGCTACAACCAGGGTTGGATGAACAAGCAAGATTTTTTGAGTGCCTTAGATAATATAAATGCATCTGCCGTAAGTAAAAATGTAGACGAAATATTGAATAGACAAAATGTAATTCTAAATAATGTAACGGCACAACAAAAATGGAGAGTTCTAATTTCTGATTTCCAAAGAAACATGATTCAGCAACAAGTAGATACTACTTTCGAAACATATATTTTACCTATACAAGCAGAAAATACCAATAATATATACATAGATTCTTGTTGGCTAGACCAACCTTTGGTATTGCTAAATATGAATAACAAACTAAAATATAAAATTCATAATAGTTCTAATGCTGGCGCAAAAGAGGCAAATGTATCTCTGAAAATTAACCAACAAACAAAATCTATACACAAACTAAGCATTGCAAGCCAATCCAGTATGGTAGATTCTTTTAGTTTCTCAGTAACACAAGCAGGCAATCAAAATATAGAAATCTTTGTAGAAGATTACCCAATTACCTACGACAATCATTTTTATGCATCACTAAATGTATCTAAAAATGAGTACGTACTTTCCATTCATGATGATGGTACGCCAAACTATATTCAGTCTATTTTTCAGAATGATGCGTATTTTATTTTAGAACAAAATCATGTAAATCAAATTAACTATTCATCTATCAATAAGTATAAATTCATTGTATTAAACCATGTTCATGATATAAGTTCTGGTTTGTCTATTGCACTAAAAAGCTATGTATCAAGTGGAGGAATTTTGTTTATTGTTCCATCAAAAATATCAATATCTCAAGTTATAATACACTGTTATCCAATTTAGGTATTGGTAGCTTTGCACCATTAAAACAACAAAACCTTACAGTACAACAGCTAAACCTTAGAGAACAAATTTTTAAAGGTATTTTCTTAGAAACACCAAAAAATATAGACTATCCAAAAGTAACTCAATATTATCCAATCAATATTTCTGCACAATCACAACATTATACCATCATTCCTACAAATTCTTCTACAGCATTGATAGATAAATTTGTTGTGCAAAATGGTATAGTCTATATCCAAACAGCACCATTAGACCAAGCATACACAGACCTTAGTAGCAAAGCAATTTTTGCACCTATCGTCTACAATATGGCAATCTATCAGAAAAATACAACTCAATTATATTACACTATTGGCAACCAACAGCTCATTGAGATAAAAAATGATAAGCCACAAAATTTTAATAGATTGATATTAAGCAATGGCAAGGCAGAGTTTGTACCAGAAAGCAGAATAGTAGGGAATATGTTGCTCTTAAATCCAAATGCATCTATAAAACAAGATGGTGTGTACAATGTATCTAAAGATGGTGTTGCAACAGCACAATCATTGGCGTTTAATTATAATAGAAAAGAATCCATATTAGATTTTTTATCTAAAGATGATATAAAACAAAAGTTTAATTACCCAAAATTTAATATTTTAGATATAAAAAAGGCAAATATTGGAGCACAAGTTAAACAATTGAAAGGTGGAATTATACTCTGGAAAATTTGTGTAATTTTGGCGTTGATATTTTTATTATTAGAAATATTGATAATTAGATTTATGAAGTCATAGAATTTATTACAACAGATGAATATATTAATAAAAAATGTAACAATTTTAGATGCCAATTCAAAATACCATCAGCAAGTAGTAGATGTGTTAGTTGAAAATGGTAGTATAAAAGAAATCAAAAAAAATATAGATGCTTCTGTTGATACATATGATTATGCTGGTCATATACTTTCAGTAGGTTTCTGTGATTTGGTTACACAAATTGCAGATCCAGGTTTTGAGCACAGAGATACAATTAGTACCATTGCAAAATCTGCCATAGCTGGCGGATTTACTGCCATTTGCGCTATGCCAAACAATCTACCAATTACACAAAATAAAGCGGCAATACAATACATAAAATCTAATGCACAAAACACAGCAATAGAAATATATCCAATTGCAGCACTTACGCAAAATTTTGATGGAAAAACACCAACAGAAATGCTTGATTTACACCACGCAGGTGCAATTGCTTTTTCTGATATTCCAAATACATCAAAAAATGCGGGTATATTATCTCGCGCATTATTATATACCAAACAATTTGATGGTCTTGTAATAGAAATGCCATTTGATTCAGATTTAATAGCTGATGCTTGTGTACATGAAAGTGAACTTTCTGTGAGATTAGGACTTAAAGGAATTCCAAATATTGCAGAATACCTTGCAGTTTATCAAGCTATAGAAATATTAAAATATACTGGAGGAAATTTACACCTTACAGGAATTTCGTGCAAAGAATCTTTAGATTTAGTTGCAAAAGCAAAAGCAGATAAGCTAAACATTACAGCATCATGCTTTGTACATCATTTAGTATCTACTGAAAATGAATTGCTAAATTATAATTCTAACTTTAAAGTATTTCCACCACTTAGAAGTGATGCAGATAGATTGGCATTAATACAAGGTGTAAAAGATAAAACAATAGATTGTGTAGCTACACAACACACACCATTAGATACAGAACATAAAGAACTAGAATTTGAATATGCAGCATTTGGAATGTTAGGCTTAGAAACTGCATTGAGTTTGTTGCTAACAGACACAGACATTGAGTTAGAAAGAATAGTAGAAGTATTAGCCACCAATCCAAGACAACTAATTAAACAAAGTAGCATAATTGCAGAACAGTCTAAAGCTGATTTTGTAATTATTGACCCAAATAAGGCATGGACATTTACTGAAAAGCATATCCAATCTTTATCAAAAAATTCGCCTTATATAAATAAACAACTGAAAGGAAGTGTAAAAGCTATATTCAGTAAAAATAATTTTATTATACATGAATGAACAGATAACAGATACGCAAAATAACGCACAAGGCATGCTCACAGGCATAATGATTACGCTATTTGCAGCACTTATTGGTGCATTAGGTTATTCTATTGTATTTAGTTTAGCTTATTACAAAGGTCATCCATTTGAGTATGTACAAAATATGGTATTTACCATTTTGTCTGTGTTGGTTGCAGTATTAATTACATTAATATTATCAAGAATGATACAAGGCAATAAGCTAACATTCTTGCAAGGATTTTTAGGAGGATGGATGGCAAGCTTAGTTTTGGGCATGTTTATAAGCTTTTTTTACTCAATATTTATAAAAATCACAGCAACTCAAAAATTACCAGAAGGCTCATTTGCTATGCGTATGATGCTTTTTAGTATGTTAGGAATTATAATTTCAGTAATTTTGTCACTTATTATTAAAAAGAATTAAATTGGATATATCAGTAGTCATACCTTTGCTTAATGAAGAAGAATCATTGCCAGAACTATTTTCGTGGATAGATAGAGTGATGCAAGAAAATAAATTTACTTATGAAATAATTGCAGTAGATGACGGTAGCATAGACAATTCGTGGAATGTAATAAGTGAATTATCTAAAAAGAATAATGCAATAAAAGGCATTCGATTCTTACGCAATTATGGTAAATCTGCAGCATTGCATACAGCATTTCAAGATGCACAAGGTGATGTAGTCATTACGATGGATGCAGATTTGCAAGATTCTCCAGACGAAATTCCTGCATTATACAAAATGATAAAAGAAGACAAATATCATATTGTATCTGGATGGAAACAAAAAAGATTTGACAATAAATTGACTAAAAATATTCCATCAAAACTATTCAATTTTGTGACACAAAGAGTCTCTGGTATTCATAATCTACATGATTTTAATTGTGGTCTAAAAGCTTATGATGTAGAAGTTGTGAAACATATAGAAATTTATGGTGAAATGCATCGATACATTCCAGTAATTGCCAAATGGAATGGTTTTACAAAAATTACTGAGAAAGTTGTGCAACATCAGAAACGGAAATATGGTGTGTCTAAGTTTGGAATGTCAAGATTTGTAAATGGATTTTTAGACTTGTTGAGCATCACTTTTGTTGGAAGATTTGGCAAACGACCAATGCACATTTTTGGCACATTAGGTACTATATCATTTATCTTTGGATTTATGATACTTATCTATTTGTCATTATCTAAAACAATATTTGGCGAAGGTGGCATATCAAACAGACCAGCATTTTACTTAGGTATATTGACGATTATTGTAGGCACACAACTTTTTGTTGCAGGATTTTTAGGTGAATTATTAGTAAGAAACAGTGCAGAGCGAAATTATTATCACATAAAACAGAAGTTGGGTTTGTAATTTATTTTCTCTCCCAATAGTTTGTTTCTTCTATATTTTGTATAATGTTTAGATAGTTCTCGTATCTTGAAGGTGCAAGTTTTCCTTGTTCTAAGGCTTCTACAACTTTACAATCTGGCTCATTGATATGCATGCAATTATTGTATTTACAATCTTTTGCAAAATGATTGATGTCTATAAAATATCCAGAAACTTCTTCAGGCTCTACATGTAGAATAGAAAATTCTTTGATGCCTGGTGTGTCAATAATATATGTGTCGGTTTCTATTTGGTACAGTGTAGCAAAAGTAGTAGTGTGCTTTCCTTTTTCCCATTTTGTAGAAATAGTACCAGTTTTAAGTTTTAGGTTTGGATTAATAGCATTTAATAAACTTGTTTTGCCTACACCAGAATGTCCAGCAACTAAAGTTGTCTTATTACGTAGTAGATTCTTTATATTTAATAAGTCTTCATCGTTAAATGACGATATAACATGAATTGGATAAGATATATGTTTGTATATCATTTTCCAATCTTCTAATTTTTGTAAATCTTTATCTCTTAAAATATCTTTTTTATTGATGATAATTGTAACTGGAATATGATAGCATTCTGCTGCTGCAATACATCTATCTAAAAATCCAATAGAAGTTCTTGGTTGCGAAATGGTAGCAATAATAAAAAACTGGTCTATATTTGATGCAATAATATGCCTTTGGTGTTTTTGCCTTGGAGATTGCCTGATGATATAATTTCTTCGTTCTTCTATCTCTGTGATAACAAAATCATTTTTATCATCTGAGTTTTCTACCAAAACATAATCGCCAACAGCAATTGGATTGGTTGTATCAATATCTTTTATTTTTAGCTTGCCTTTAAGTCTACAAGCAATAGTTCTATTTTGTTCTGCCAAATATACTTGGTACCAACTTCCTGTAGTTTGTATCACTCTACCACGCATTATAGTTTGTATTTCTTGCATCTGCTTGGCATTTTAGGTTGTATATTTTTTCTTTCTTCTGCTGTTATATAAATTCCCGAATAGTACAACAATACCAATTGGAATTAAAAACACTAATATCTGCGCAAGTTTTTTCTGATCTAAAATTTTTGCTTTATCAAGCAACCTCATTTTTACTTCTCTATTTCTTGCTTCAATTAAATTGTTGTCATCAATAAGGTATTCAAAACAATTTAGGATAAAATCTTTATTCGCATATTGTTGTTGTGTGTATTTGTCATAGCCAAGTGCCACAGGCGCACCTTTGCTATCTACATCATTCGATATTACATCACCATCAGCAATAACTATCATTTTGCTAGGCATGCTTTTGGCAATAAAAGTTGTATTTTGTTTGGCTAAAATTTGTCTTAAATCTGATGTAAATTGATTGGTATACAGAGAAGAAAATTCGCCTTCGAGCAACACTGCCAAAGGAATTTCTTTTGTATTAAATAAGTTTGGATTTGGTTTTTGTTTTGCGCCCAACAAATGAATTTCAAATGGCAGACTTTGAATTCTTGAATATGTGGAGGTGCTTGCCAATATTGTTTTATTGACATTTGGATTGCTCAAAACATCTATAGAACTAACAAACCTAAACCAAATTGGATCAAGATTTTTTATGATAGGATGATTGTTTTTTGGTATTGCAATTGGAAAAAATACCCAAGGAAATAATTTTGGTTGTGGATTGCCACCTATTGTTTCTACTATTGGAATTTGTGAGCAATATAAATCTAATGCTAGGTTGTAATTGATACGCACACCATATTTAAAAAGTATATCTTCGATATTGAGTTCTCTTGCTGTTGATACATAGCTTGGTGCTTGCTGGAAATTCTGCAAATCAGCATTGCTATGGTCTATCAGCCAAATTACCTTGCCACCATGCATAATGTATTGGTCTATCAAAAATTTTTCTTCATCAAACAAAGCAACTTGTGGTTTGGCAATGACTAAAATATCTATGTTTTGGTTGAGTAATGGTTCTGTTGCCAATTCTATTTTATCTACAATAAAATTTTGTTGCGTTAAGTGTTTAAGTATCTCTTGGATATTTGGCAATGGTAGCTCGCCGTGGCCTTGTAAGAAAACAACTTTTGGTGCATTTTTTCTTATTAATTTTTGGATACTATTGGCTAATTTATATTCTAAAAAATTAACTGAATTGTTGATGGCACCTTGTGCTCCAAATGCAAATTGACTTTCTAATATTTGCATTGGTATTTCTTTTCCATTTGATTTTAGAATGGCTCCTGGGAAAATTAGTTTTTCTATAAATCCACTGTTGGTATTTACTTCTAAGTTAATAGGTTTTATGCCTTTTTCTACTAACTCTTGCATCAGCTTCTGTTTGTCCTCAGCTTTTTTTATACCATTAATGTCAATATAATTAAATGCAATTTTTCCATTAGAATAGGTTCTAAATTCTCTGAGCAATTCTGTTGTTTCTTGTTTTAGTTTTTTTATTCCAGCTGGCAAATCTTTTCCTTCTAAGTACACATCTATAACAACATCTTGTTTCATGTTTTTTAATAGATTTTTTGTTGCATTAGTTAATGTGTATCTTTTTTCTGCAGTTAAGTCTAGCCTAAAATATAATCTACTAGCAATAGTATTAACTAAGAATAAGATTATAAATGATATAATTATATACTGTATTGATTTTCTTAAATTATAATTCATCTGGTTATATTCAATTGTTTTACCATTTTCTACTTTCAATACTTGTTTTGCTTAATATCAAGAACATTGCTATTATACTTATAAAATATATAATATCTCTACTGTCTATCACACCACGACTAACTGATTCGTAATGCGCACCTAGCCCAAAATACTGAATCCAGTAGTCTATACTTCCTGAAAAAATAGGTAGTGTACTTAATCTGAAAAATGCATCATACATTAAATAAGATAAAAATACACCTAAGATAAATGCCACAATAGTATTGTTCGTTATTGCAGAACTGAATAAGCCAATGGCTGCAAATACTGCACCTAAAAAGAATAAGCCAATATATGAACCATAACTTGCACCAACATCTATTGGTGCATTGCTCAAACTAAAATGTTTGACTACGATAAAATATATATAAGTTAATACAAAAATAAATAGCCACAAGCTGAGTATTGCTAAATATTTTCCGATAATAATTTGTGTTTCTGTAATTGGCTTTGTAATTAAGAATTCTAATGTGCCATTTTGCTTTTCATCACTAAATGTACGCATGGTAATTGCTGGAATTAGAAAAATTAATATCCAAGGTGAAAGTTTAAAAAACTCATCTAAAGTTGCATAACCATTGTCTAAAATATTGCCTTCAAATACAAATAAATTTAAGCCTAATACAATAAAAAATACGAGCATACTCATATATGCAATGAGCGAACTAAAGAATAAGTTTATTTCTTTTTTATATATTGCTATCATATTTTTTTCTGTGTAGCTTGTCTAAAAATATTTTCAAGGTCTTCTTTTATTTCATGCATATCTAAAATTGAATTTTGCTCATTTACAGCAAAATCAAATATAGTTTTCTTAGTTTGTAATGGATCTTTTGTAATAATTTCTATTGTTTTTGTATCTGCACTTGCTTCTACTATTTCAATATTATAAGATTTTAGTTTATTGGTGTCAATTCCATTTTCAAACGAAACTTTTATTCTAATATTGTTATTGTCATCATGTAGATTTTCTATGGTAGATTTTTTTACTATCTCACCTTGACTAATAATAATTACACTATCACAAACGGCACTTACTTCTTGCATAATATGTGTAGAAAATACGATTGTTTTTTCTTTCCCTAAATTTTTAATCAGCATTCTGATATCTGCTAATTGATTTGGGTCGAGTCCAGATGTTGGCTCATCTAATATTAAAATTTCTGGATTGTGTAGTAATGCTTGCGCCAAACCAACTCTTTGTTTGTATCCTTTTGAGAGTTGAGCTATCTTCTTGTGTTGTTCAATATTTAACCCAACAATATCAATAATTTCTTTTATTCTATTATTTCTTTGTTTGTGTTCTATGCCTTGTATTTCTGCTGCAAAATCTAAAAATTCTTTCACATACATATCTGGATACAAAGGATTATTTTCTGGCAAATACCCAATTTTCTTTTTTGCTTCAATGCTTTGAGTTACAATATCCAAATTACAAATACTAATTTTTCCAGCATCTGGAGGCAAAAATCCAGTAATCATTCTCATTGTTGTAGATTTTCCAGCACCATTTGGTCCAAGAAAACCTAATATCTCACCTTTATTTACTGAAAATGAAATATTGTTTACTGCTTTCTGCGTATCAAATTGTTTAGTTAAGTTTTCTACAATAATAGACATCTTACAAAATTAACATCTTTATCAGAATAAAAATTATTAATTTTAGTGAATTATTTTCTACATATGAAAAAATCTTTGTTGTATTTCTTAGTAGCCATGACCATGTTTGTTGCTATAGATGCATTTTCTACAAATATATCAACCAAAACATATGGTGTTGATGCATTTGATGCTATCTTAGTTCAAGATGCAATCCAAGTTGTTTTGAAAAAAAGTAATGTTTCAAAAGTAGAAGTTGAAACTGAACAAGATTATCAAGAAAAGGTTAGTGTACAAGTTTCAAATAAAAAATTAGTATTAAAAACAAAAGAGAATAAAAATAGTACAGTTGTTAAGAAATCATCAGAGATAGGAACAAAAGTAAAAGTATATGTGTATTATCAAAGTTTATCAGAAGTTTTTGCAAGTGGTGCATCATCTGTTGCTATGCAAGAAACAATGACAGGAGAAAAATTGTTACTAATTCTAAGTGGTGCAAGTAGAGTAAATTTTAGTGGAAACTTATCATGGTTGAGCGTAAATTGCTCAGGTGCTAGCAAATGTACAATATCAGGCAAATATGATAAGCTAAACATACAATGCAATGGTGCATCAAATATAAATTCTAATGCTGCGATTGCAAATTCAGTAGATGCACAAATTAGTGGCACATCACTGGCAAATATCTCAGCACAGAAAGATTTAGTTATTAATGCATCTGGCGCAAGCCATGTAAAGTATAAAATATCACAAGACACAAAAGTTGTTACAAATATAGCAGGAGCAAGTACTGCAACAAAAATATAATCTTACATGAAAAAACAATTATTACTATTATTTTTAATCATAAGCTCTAGTATGTTCTATTATTCTTGCACTTACAAGAATGCATCTATACCTGATTTAGAACAATACACAATAGATACAGTCATCACAGCTGAAGATACCTCTGGTTTTATTTATGGTAGATTATACCTGAATGGTTCTGAGTTAGGTTCTTTATTTGAAGTTTATACAGTAGATAATTATAATAATTATGATAGCATCTTATCAATATCAACTGTATATAAAAATGTACGAGTACTATTTTATTTGAATGATACAAGCCTTGGTGTTTATAATGCTACTACAAACTTAAACGCACCTAAAACATGCCTTGTACTTCTAGATGCGAATGTTACAAATTTAATAGATCAACCTGTTGTATTAAATGTAGGTAATGTTACTTTAAACTCATTTGATACACTAACAAAAGTGTACAGAGGTAGTATTAGTGTTTCTAATGTTGGTGTTGCAAAGACTTATGATATCAGAGGTACTTTGGCTTTTAAAATGAGGAACTAAAATAATTTATTTACTGGATCCATTTTATCACTTGAGCTTCCTTTTTTCTTTGGAGCTTTTTTGCTATTCATGTTTTTGGTTGTTGTCTTCTTCTTATCAAAATTATTGTAGAAATCATTAGGACAACCTATCTTTTTGTTGCAAGCAACAATCAATATCATAACACAAATAAGGTAAAGTAATTTATTTCGCATATGCTAATATAATAAATAATTTATATTTCCAATATTGCAGTCGCTTCAATTTCTACTAACAAATCACCATTTATCAACTTTGGTATTTCATACATGGCAGTAGCTGGCTTTATTTCTGCAAAATATTCACCATGTGCTTTGCCTATCTCTTCCCATCTAGAAATGTCTGTACAAAATATTCTTGTACGCACTACATCATTCATGCTTGCACCAAGCTCAGCTAATACTTTCTCAAATTTTTGTAAAATTGTTTTTGTCTGTAAATACATATCGCCTTTGCCTACAACTTCGCCATTTACAGTTGCCGTAGTGCCAGCAATTTCTATTGTGTTGCCAATTTTTACAGCTCTACAGTAGCCAATTTTAGTTTCCCATTCACTACCTTCTAAATAATTTACTCTTTTGCTCATAAAATTTTATCTATTGTTTTTAAAATTAAATCTAATTCAAATCCTTTTTGTTGTGCATAGATAATCAATTTTTGTCTTTTTTTATATTCGTCAGCTTCTTTTAGTAGTTTATTTTTTTTTATTAAAATTTGTTGGAGTTTGTCTTTATACATTTCATCATCAATACAATTTAGCTCATGTTCAATATAATTTGTGTCGATATTCTTTTGTTTGAGTTGGTAGGATATTTTTATCTTTCCCCAATTTTTTATATTTAATTTACCTTGTGTAAAGCGTTCAGTAAACCTCTTTTCATTCAAAAAATTATGCTCAGTGAGGTAATTAATAAACTGCTCATATTCTGAAATACTTACATTAAGTTGATACAATTTCTTTTTTACATCAGCAACACATCTTTCTTGATAAGCACAGAAATGTTCTAATTTTTCTATAACTTGCTCATCTGTGTATACCTTTGTAACTATTTTCTTTTTCAAACCAACGCAAATTAAAATAATTTATTAAAATCGAGTTACAATAAAAATACTTATTTTCGGTGTTTATATTACTTAGTTATGAAAACAACACCACTTACAGATGTACATGTAGAACTTGGAGCCAAAATGGTAGACTTCGCAGGGTTTCTGATGCCAGTTAGATATACATCAGATATTGAAGAGCATAATACTGTAAGAAATGGTGTAGGTGTTTTTGATGTATCGCACATGGGAGAATTTATTCTCAAAAAAGAGAATGCATTGCCATTTTTGCAAAAAATAGTATCTAACGATGTTTCAAAACTGGAGAAAGGACAAGCAATGTATGGTTATCTTCCAAATGAAAATGGAGGAATCGTAGATGACTTATTAGTATATCATTTGGATGATGGTAATTATATGTGTGTTGTAAATGCAGGAAATATAGACAAAGATTGGGAATGGTTTAATAAACATAATACGGAGAATGTAGAATTACATAACATATCTGACAATACAGTATTGCTTGCCATACAAGGACCAAAAGCCGCAGATGCCTTGCAAAGCTTAACAGATATTGATTTAAAATCTATACCATACTATCGTTTTCAAAGAGGCAGTTTTGCTGGAGTAGAAAATGTCATTATCTCAGCTACAGGATACACGGGCGCTGGTGGTTTTGAGTTATATTTTAATAAAGCACATGCAATAGATATTTGGAACAAAATATTTGAAGCTGGGAAAGCATACAATATACAACCAATTGGTTTAGGTGCGCGTGATACTTTGAGATTAGAGAAAGGTTTTTGTTTATATGGTAATGATATTGATGATACAACATCACCATTAGAAGCTGGCTTAGGTTGGGTAACAAAATTCAATAAAGATTTTATTGCTAAAGAAATTCTTTTAGCACAAAAAGAACAAGGCTTACCTAAGAAATTAGTAGGATTTAAGATGATAGAGCGTGGTATTCCTCGTAGTCATTACCCAATTAAAAATGAAAATGGCGAACAGATTGGACATGTAACATCTGGTACACAATCACCTACATTAGGTGTAGGAATTGGAATGGGTTATATTGATACTGAGCATACAAAAATTGGCACTAGTATATATATCGAAATAAGAAATAAATTGATAAAAGCAGAAGTTACAAAGATTCCATTTTTGTAATCAAGCAGATTAGAAAATAAAATACTACATATTATTATGGCACAACAAGATAATTTACAGAAAATAGTTTCGCATTGCAAAGAGTATGGATTTATTTTTCCATCATCAGAAATATACGATAATTTAGGTGCAGTATATGACTATGGTCCATTTGGTGCAGAACTTAAAAACCATATCAAAGAATATTGGTGGAAAAGTATGGTGCAATTGCATGAAAATATTGTGGGTATAGACGCTGCAATTTTTATGCACCCAACTACCTGGAAAGCTAGCGGACACGTAGATTCTTTTTCAGATCCATTAATTGATAATAAAGATTCTAAAAAAAGATACAGAGCAGATGTTTTATTAGAAGAAAAGATTGATAAGCTAAAAGAAAAAGGCGAGAAAGAATTAAGCAAGAAAAATTTATTAGATGCAGCTGAAGAAGAAAAAGCTAAAGCAAGTAGAGATTATGCCAAAGCATTAGAGTTAGAAGCAGAATATCAAAAAGCAGCAGCGGCAGCAGATTTTGTTAGATACAAAGAATTAATAGAAGCATACGATATTGTTTGTGAAGTTTCTGGCTCAAAAAATTGGACAGATGTACGTCAATTTAATTTGATGTTTGGCACACAATTAGGCTCAGTTGCAGAAGATTCTAATACTATTTGGCTAAGACCAGAAACAGCTCAAGGTATATTTGTGAACTTCTTGAACGTTCAAAAATCGGCACGTATGAAAATACCTTTTGGTATTGCACAGATAGGAAAAGCATTTAGAAATGAAATTGTGGCACGACAATTTATTTTCAGAATGCGTGAGTTTGAACAAATGGAAATGCAATTTTTCATTCAGCCAGGCACACAAAAAGAGTGGTTTGCAAAATGGAAAGAAATAAGATTAAAATAGCATTTAGCATTAGGCACCAATCCAGAAAGTTTGCGTTTTCACGTACACGAAAAATTAGCACACTACGCTGATGCTGCTGAAGATATACAATTCAGATTTCCTATTGGTTTCAAAGAATTAGAGGGCATTCACTCACGTACTGATTTTGATTTGGGTAATCATCAACAATATTCTGGTAAAAAAATGCAATATTTTGATAGTGAATTAAACCAAAACTATGTGCCTTATGTAATCGAAACTTCAATTGGTTTAGATAGAATGTTTTTGCGTGTAATGAGTGAAAACTTAAAAGAAGAAACATTGGAAAATGGAGAGATAAGAACGGTATTAAGTTTGCCTCTTGCATTAGCACCAATAAAAGTTGCCATATTACCATTAATTAAAAAAGATGGGTTGCCAGAAAAGGCACGAGAAATCCAAGATAAATTGAGATTTATTGGAAGAACTTATTATGAAGAAAAAGATACCATTGGCAAAAGATACAGAAGAATGGATGCCATTGGTACGCCATATTGCATTACTATTGACCACCAAACTTTAGAAGATAATACAGTTACATTACGCGACAGAGACACTATGCAACAAGAACGTATTAGCATCGAAAACTTAGAAAGATTAATTTCTGAAAAAGTAGACATGAACACACTACTAAAAAAATTGGTGTAGCAATTGCTACACCAAAAATATACTGATTAAAATAATCTATTATTCTATTTATTAATAATAACTCTATGTGGAATTGGTCCAGCAATTCCATTAGTATCAAAAGCTTTTTTCACAATTTCTTGTGCTCCAAAGTAAACTGTCCAATAGTCTTCTTGCCAAATTGTTTAATGAGATTACCACTTTCGTTGTAATGACAATTACGCTTCTGTATGATAAAAACTTTATTTTCTTAACGCTATTTTCTAATGCCGTGGTGGTCGGCAGTCGACTGTCGACAGTCAGCCGTGAATTGACGTTTGAACTTTTTTTTTATTTTAATCTGTTATTGGATTGCTTCACTTCGTTCGCAATGGCATTATTTTTCAAACTTGCTGTTTACTTCTTCGAATGTGTATGAGATAAATGTTTTTTGTCCGTTTGGACTAAGGTTGGGTTGGCTGCATGCAAATAGATTGTCTATCATAGTTTGCATACTTTTTTCGTCTAAGTATGTGCTTGTCTTTAATGCTGCGTGTTGTGCTAATGATTGTGCTATTTTTTGGTGCTTGTCTAAGCTGTCTATGTGTTTGCTTTCTTTATAGTTTTGCAATAGACTTTCTATTAGTTTTTGTTCGTCTTCGTTGGCAAGTTCTGGTGGCATGCCATGTACAATAATTGTGTTGTTGCCAAATGGTTCAATATCAAATCCAAGGTTTTTTAAGTCTGGTAATATTTCCTCCACATACATATAATCGTTGGCTGCCATGTGTATAGTTCGTGGAAATAAAGTTTGCTGTGAGCTTGTATTTTTTTGTTGTATTTGATGTAGGTATTGCTCAAATAATATACGTTGGTGTGCTTTGTTTTGGTCTATAAGTATAAAGCCGCTTTTTACTTGTGTTAGTATATACTTTTGGTGTATTTGTATTGGTTTAAAACTATTTTGTTGTACTTCATCATCATCATCGTTGTGTTGAATTTTGCTTTGTAAGGTTACTATCTTCTGTTCTGTTTCTTGGTCTAGCAAATATAGTTTTTCCCAATTATTAAAATTATCTACATGTCTTGCTTCTGTGTATTCTCTATTCAATTGGTTTGTCATATCGCTACGACTTGCCTTTGAGCTTAATGTTTTATACTCGCTCTCAATTGTATTTGATGTATCATTATTAGTAATGAAATTGAATTGAGTATGGTGCTCAAAATCTATAGTTGGCATTACACTGTATTGTGCTAGTGCATGTTTGGCTGATGCTCTGAGTAGTGCATACACTGATTTTTCGTCTTCGAATTTTATTTCTTGTTTACTTGGATGTACGTTAATATCTATTGCTGATGGTAATATATTGATAAACAAACAATAAAATGGAAATGATTTTTCTTGTATTAATTGTTCGTATGCACTTGCTATTGCATGATTGAATAGATTGCTTTTGATGTATCTATTATTTGTAAAAAAGAATTGTTCGCCGCGTGTTTTCTTAGATAATTCTGGCTTGCCAATAAAACCAAATACGCTTACGTATTCTGTTTTTTCATCTATTGGCACTAATTTATCATTATAATTTTTACCAAAAATACTTACAATTCTTTGTCTTAAGTTGCCTTGTTTTAGGTGATAAATTTCAGAACCATTGTGGTGTAGTGAAAAGAAAATTTGTGGATTGGCTAATGCAACATGTAAAAACTCATCTATAATATGTTTGGTTTCTATCTGATTGGATTTTAAGAAATTTCTACGTGCTGGTACATTATAAAATAGGTTTTTTACAGCAATAGAAGTGCCATCTGTTGTGGCACATGGTTCTTGAATAATTATTTTACTTCCTTCGATAATTACACAAGTACCAATATTTCTTTCTTGCATTTTTGTTTTTAGTTCTACGTGTGCTACTGCGGCAATAGATGCCATTGCCTCGCCACGAAAACCCATGGTGTATAAATTGAATAAATCATTGATGTTAGAAATTTTAGATGTTGCATGTCTTTCAAAGCACATACGTGCATCAATTTCACTCATTCCTGTACCATCATCAATTACTTGGATGAGTGTTCTTCCTGCGTCTTTAATAATGATTTTAATATTCTTAGCATCAGCATCTATAGCATTTTCCATTAATTCTTTTACTACAGACGCTGGCCTTTGAATTACTTCTCCAGCTGCTATTTGGTTGGCAATTGCATCGGGTAATAATCTAATCTTTTCTGCCATAATTGCAAATGTACGATATCATAAATTTTAAAACAAACTTAATTGCTTATTGATGTTGAAAGTAATTCTGTGCAAAGGTGTGTAGCCAAATGTCCACACTGCTTTTTTGTGTTCTGGTGTTGGATAGCCTTTGTTTTTTTGCCATTGGTATTTTGGAAACTGACTATCGTAGGCTAGCATTAATTCGTCTCTGTATGTTTTGGCTAAGATAGATGCTGCTGCAATTTCTACATAAGTAGCATCGCCTTTGATGATGGTTTGGTGCTCAATATTGTTGTATGGTTTAAATCTGTTGCCATCTATCAATAATAATTCTGGTTTTTGTTTCAAATTATCTATTGCTTGGTGCATAGCTAAGTAAGTGGCTTGTAGAATATTTACTTTATCTATTATTGTATTATCAATAATTCCGATTCCAAAACTTATTGCACTGCTTTCAATAATTGGTTTTAATTCTTCTCTTTGTTTTTCGTTCAGTTGCTTAGAATCATTTAGCAATGGATGAAAAAAATCTTTTGGCAAAATAACTGCTGCTGCAACAACTGGACCAGCAATGCAACCACGACCTGCTTCGTCTATTCCTGCTATTATTTTATTAGAAGCAAAATGTTTAAGCATATTATACTATTTGCTGTTCTATATTGAATTGCATATCATATAATTTTTTGTAGTAGCCATCTTCTTTTTGAATCAATGTTTGGTGGTTGCCAGATTCTATAATATGTCCATTTTCTAGTACGATGATATTATCTGCGTGTTGTATGGTAGATAATCTATGTGCTACAATAATTGATGTTCTATCTTTTACTAATTTTTCTATTGCATGTTGTATTAATATTTCTGATTCTGAATCTATTGATGATGTAGCTTCGTCGAGTACTAATATGCTTGGATTGTACACTAATGCTCGAATGAATGATAGTAGTTGCCTTTGACCAACAGAAAGTGTTGCGCCTCTTTCTTGAACTTTGTAATCGTATCCGTTTGGTAGTTCTATAATAAATTCGTGTGCACCTACCAATCTTGCTGCTTCTATTACTTTCTCTTTGCTGATGTCTTTATTTTTTAATGTAATATTATCTAATATACTTCCTGAGAATAAGAACACATCTTGCTGTACGTAGGCAAATGCTGATCGCAATAAATCAAGTTTATATTCTTTGATATCAATATCATCAATGAGTATTTCTCCTTTATTGACATCATAGGCTCTGTTTAATAAATTGATAGTGCTTGATTTTCCTGAGCCTGTGGTACCAACTAATGCTAATGACTTGCCTGCTTCTATTGTGAATGATATATTCTTTAATACATAATTTTCATCCGTATATGCAAAAGATACGTTGTTGAATTCTATTTTACCTTTAAATTTGTGTTGCTCAATTGTTCCGTTGTCTGTTATATATTCATTATTATCTAATAGTTTAAAAACTCTTTCTGCTGCAATGATGCCCATTTGCAATGTATTGAACTTGTCTGCTAGCATTCTTAATGGTCTGAATGCCATATTTAGATACATAATAAATGCTGCAAAAATACCTAAGTTACTTTCTTGCTGAATGACTAATTTGCTTCCGTACCAAATGAGTAAGGCAATTGCTAATGCTAATACAATTTCTACAAATGGAAAAAATATTGAAAAATATAGTACCGATTTATCATTGGCTTTGTAGTGTTCGTAATTGATTTTTTCAAACTTTTTGTACTCACTGTCTTGTGCATTAAATATTTGTATGATGCGCATGCCAGAAATATGTTCTTGTACAAATGCATTGAGTTGTGCTACTCTTTCTCTTACTGTATGGAATGATAATCTTACTTTTTCTTTAAAAATATAAGTTGCCCAAAGCATTAGAGGAAACGTAGTTAAGCATATTAATGTTAGTTTCCAGTTTAAGAAAAACATACATGCTATTACAAATATTAGTGTAAGTATATCTGTAAGTATGGTAATAAATCCTTCTGAAAAAATATTGTTTACTGCTTCTATATCATTAATTGTTCTGGTTGTAATAACACCAACTGGTGTTTTGTTGAAATAGCTTAATCTTAAATCTGTAACATGATTAAATAATTTTGTACGTAGGTACTTCATAATAGATTGTCCAAGTACTGTAGATTGTAAGCTAAATACATATTTTAGCATAAACTCTAATAATATATTAATGAAAATAAATGCAGACATCCATTTTATACCTATTCCATTTTGTTGAATAATATCATGGTCTATGGTATATTGTATGAGCATTGGACGTATAGGCGAAACAATGGAAAGTGCTACACCAACAACTACACAGAATACAAACTTTTGCTTAAATGGATTTGTTAAAGCGTATACTCTTTTTATTGTTTGCCAATCTGTAGTTTGCTTCTCTTTCATTTGTTTTCTTCTGTTGTATGGTATTGTACTTCCCACAAAAATAATCCTTTAGCTGGAACTACAACTTTTAATGGCATTGTTATTTGTTGTTGAAATATATCTATCCACGCATCTTTTGATATTTTGTTTGTGCCAACCATCAATAAGCTACCTGTGATGGCACGCACCATATTTCTTAAAAATCTATTAGCAGAAATTCTAAAAACAATATTATTGTTATGTACACTAAAGTTTGATTCGAAAACTGTGCATATAGAATTTTTATTATCACTTCCTTTCTTTTCAAAAGAAGAAAAATCGTGTGTGCCAATTAGATATTTGGCAACATCATTCATCAATTCAATATTTATTTCATTAGAAAATAAAAAACTATAATTTTCTTGGAATGGATTTTTTTGTTGATGTATAAAATATTGGTAGGTGCGTTTGTTGGCATCAAAACGTGCATGCCATTCATCAGCTACAGCGTTTTTTTTTATTGCAATGCTTTTCCCAAGCAATGCATTTAGATTGTATAAGATATTTTCAGGCAAAGCAATATCTGTATCAAAATGAGCAAAATATTGTTGTGCATGTACGCCTGTGTCTGTTCTGCCACAACCAACAATTTCTATTTTGTTTCGCAATATTGTAGACAAACTTTCTTCTATGGTTTGTTGCACAGAAATTCCATTAGGTTGATTTTGCCAACCACAAAATGTTGTTCCATCATATGCTAGTTCTAAAGCAAAGCGCATTTGTGGTGTAAGATACTACAGAAAACATTAAGCTATATTGAATTTATTGCTTAATTTTGGTCACCAAAGTATAAATTTCTATAATATGATACAAAGAATCCAATCAGTTTATTTATTATTAGTTGTAGTTGCTATTGTTGCGTTTATTTTTGTTCCGTTTGGTAGTGTAAAAATGGAAGATGTACAACAAGTTTTGACAATCAAAAAGGTTGTTCCTCTTACAATTGCAAGTGCTGTTGTTGGTATAGTTGCGCTTGTTTCTATATTTTTATTCAACAACAGACAATTACAAATGCGTATTGTGCTTTTAAATAGTTTTTTATCTATTGTACTAATTGGATTGTTTATTTATGGTTTACTAGCACATGTTGGTTTGGATAAATATTCTTTTGGTGCTGGTGCTATTTTTCCAGTTTTTATCTTCATTTTTAATTTATTGGCTTATAGTGCCATCAAATCTGATGATAAGTTGGTAAAAAGCATGGATAGATTGAGATAGGAATTAATAATTCCAAATTTCTATAAAGCCATTGGCATCAATTCCACAAATAATATTCTGACCAATTTTGATGTCTTTTAGATTAGGTACATCTATGAAATTTATGGTTTCGAATGACATCATATTATATGCAAAAATCTTATTGTTGGTTGTTGTATAAAGCAATAAATCTTCTTTTAGAGAAAACGAGTTTATATTAGGTATTGGCAAGTGATTTTTATATGTTCCTGTGTTGTCAAAAATATAGATGCCTTTGCTTGTGTCATTCACATATAGTTTTGTGGATATTTCTGAGATTGCATATGGCATAATGCTTGTGTTGGTATAGATATTCAAATTGCTTGTTGTGTAGATAGATTTTCCTTGTTGGTTGATTTTGATTAATGCCTGTTTGATTTCATCCCAAATCCATAGATTTTCATTATCGTAAGAGATGCCAATTGTAGTAATAAGGTAGTTTTCTATATTGTATGTGTCAATAATTTCTATTACACCAAATCGTTTATCTAACACAATTATTTTCCCAAAATCTTCGCAGAAAAGTACTGTTCTAAATGTATTTTGACTAATAATTTTTGTTTGTTCGTTGATATATATGCTTCCATATAATGCTAAGAATTTTCCTTGACTGTCAAATTTCTTTACTCTGCCTTTTTGAATGATTAGTACTTCATCAGAATAATTTACTTGAACATGAAATGCATTTTCTTTTAGTATTGCATTTAATTCTGGTACTTTAGCATTAATTAGGTTAATGATAAACATTAAAACTGAAAAACAAATTATATGTATTGACTTATTATTCATTTATGTTATTTTCAAATACATTTAATGCTAGATTGCTTCCATCAAATACTGCATAAGTGAAATTTACAATCCAATCTCCAAGATTTATGTACATTGAACTACTAGATATATCTAGCTTCATCGGCAAATGACGATGACCAAATATGAAATAATCTACATTATTTGTTTCCAATTTCTTCTTTGTATATGTTATTAACCATTCGCTTTCTTCTCCTTTAAATTTTTCTGTTTTAGGATCTGTAAAACTACTTCTACTCCAAATTTGTGCAATTTTTATACCAATATCTGGATGCACCCACGAAAACAGGTATTTACATATTGGATTGGTAAATATTTTTTTAAGTGTTTTATATTTGGTATCGCCTGGTCCTTTGCCATCGCCATGTGTAATGAAAAATGTTTTTTTATTGGCTTTGAGTAATATTCTATCTTCTACAAGTTTTATGTCTAATAGTTGCTCTAGGTAGTCACTCATCCACAAATCGTGGTTTCCTTTTATAAAGTAAATATCTATTCCTTTTTCTCTTAGTTCAATAATTTTTGCAAAAAAACGGATGAAATATTTTGGCACAGCATGTTTATACTCAAACCAAAAATCAAAAATATCGCCTACAAAAAAGATAGTTTGTGCATCATTTGCTATTGATGATAAGAAACGAACTACTATTTTTTCTCTTTGTAATGATTGTTGTTCATTTGGTGTACCCAAATGTATATCTGATAAAAAATATATTTTCCTATTGTTTTGTAATTCAATATTTAGAGACAACTCTTTGTACATCTATTATCTTCAATATAGTATTTTTATTTTTTAATATGCTTTAGCAAACAAAACTCTTTCTTTACTTGGATTTCCAGTAAGTACGCACTTTCCAGCTTCTTGTTCATTATTCAGAGGAATACATCTGATGGTGGCTTTTGTTAATTCTTTTATTTTCTCTTCTGTTTCAGAAGTGCCATCCCAATGTGCTGCAACAAAACCACCTTTTGTTTCTAATACTTGCTGAAATTCTTCGAAACTTTCCACTTTAGTAATATGTTCATCTCTATAATTTTTTGCATTATTAAACATATTCTGTTGTACATCATCTAACAATTGTTGTATTGTTGCTGTTGCATCATCCAAGTTGTAAGTTTGTTTTTCTTTAGTATCTCTTCGAGCAATTTCAATTAGATTGTTTTGCAAATCACGCATGCCCAATACAACACGCAGTGGATAGCCTTTGAGTTCGTATTCTGCAAATTTGAACCCTGGTCTTTTTGTTTCGTCAGTATCAACTTGTACTCTAATATCTTTTGCTTGTAAGGCTGTTTTTATTTCATTTACTTTACTGAGCAATGTTTGGTTGTCTATTTCATTTTTTCCTAATAGTGGAATAATGACTACTTGATGTGGTGCAATTTTTGGTGGCATTATCAAACCTTGGTCATCAGAATGTGCCATAATAAGTGCGCCAATTAGTCTGGTAGAAACGCCCCAACTTGTTGCCCAAACATATTCTTCTGTATTTTCTTTATTTACAAACTTTACATCAAATGCTTTAGCAAAATTTTGCCCTAAAAAGTGTGATGTGCCTGATTGTAATGCTTTTCCATCTTGCATTAATGCCTCAATTGTATAAGTATCTTCGGCACCAGCAAAACGTTCGTTAGCAGATTTTTTTCCAATAATTACTGGAATTGCCATGTAATTCTCTACAAAATCTGCATACACTTGTATCATTTGCTCGGTTTCTGCAATGGCTTCTTCTTTTGTAGCATGTGCTGTATGTCCTTCTTGCCATAGAAATTCTGCTGTGCGTAAGAATAATCTAGTACGCATTTCCCATCGAACTACGTTTGCCCATTGGTTTACTAGAATTGGTAAATCTCTGTATGATTGTATCCATTTTTTATATGTATTCCAAATGATAGCTTCAGAAGTTGGTCTTACAACTAATTCTTCTTCTAATTTTGCTTCTGGATCTACCATTAATTTTCCTGCTTCATCAGGATTTGTTTTCAATCTATAGTGTGTAACTACTGCACATTCTTTTGCAAAACCTTCAGCGTTTTTCTCTTCGGCTTCAAACAAACTTTTGGGTACAAACAATGGGAAATATGCATTTACGTGTCCTGTTTGTTTAAATTTTCTATCTAAAACATCTCTCATGTTTTCCCAAAGTGCGAATCCGTATGGTTTGATAACCATGCAACCACGCACAGCACTGTAATCAGCAAGTCCTGAATTTAATACTAAATCATTGTACCATTCGCTGTAATTTTCTGCTCTTGATGTAACTACTTTACTCATTTTATCTGTTAATAATTATATTTTGAAAGATTTTAAACCTTATAATAACCTAAGTCTATTTTAATTAACACTTTTTGGTATGTTTTTTGAAACTATTTTGTTGTAATTTTGATTATACAAATGTAGTAGAATTAATTTTGCTAAACAATTAAATATTATTTTATGAAAATGATAAAAATATATATACTCGCACTTCTTACAATACCAATGAGTGTGTTGGCATCTGATGATGTTTATGATGATTTTACACCAAGTGTAAAACAACAAAAGCAAAAAACCACATCGTCTTCTAGCCAAGGTTATAATAATTCTAACAGTAACAACGATTATAATTACTCTAACAATAATTATAACAAAAGTGGAAGTTATGGTGGTTATAATAATGGCAACAATAGTAATAACAACAACCAATACGATTCATATTATGAAGAAGATGGTTATAATAGCACCGTATCTTATACTGAAAGAATAAGAAGATTTCATAATCCAAATGTTCAGTTTGGGGTAAGCTTCAATTCATGTGGTTCATGCTATAGTAATTCATTTGCCTATAATGATTGGATGTGGCGTTCTGGCTCATTCTTTGGACCAAGTTGGTATGGTGGCAATAATGTAACCATAATTGTTCAACAAAATAATGGTTGGAATAATTGGAACTCATGGAATGACCCTTGGAATAGTTGGAATAGGTATGGGAATTCGTGGAATAGCTGGAATAGACCATATAATGGTTGGAACAACTCGTGGAATAGTTGGAACTCGTGGAACAGTCCTTGGGGAAATAATTATGGCTATAATAATTTTGGTTGGAATAATTGGAATAGTTGGGGAAATAACTATGGCTACAACAACTATGGTTATGGTTACAATAATTATTATAACAACTATCCTAGCAACAATAATAAAGCTAACAATACAGTAAATACACCAAGACCTAGTAATTCTACTAACAAACCAACTTACAATAACAATAGTAATTACAATAATTCAAACAATTCTAACAACAATAATAACACTACGATAAACAAGAAATCATCAAATCCAAGTAACAATAACTCTAACGGAGATAATAATATAAACAAAGGAGATAACAACTATTATAAACAACCTAAGCAAGAGAATAATAGCAATTATAAAAACTCTAACTCAAACAATAATAGCAACTATAAAAGCTCTCCGAGTCCAAGTCCGAATTATAATAATAATTATAAAACACCATCTCAACCTAGTCAATCTACTACACCATCTGGTATAAAAGTTAATAAAACACCAAAATAAAAATAAACAGACATGTACCCAAAACAAGCATATCTTATACTTGTATTTCTAAGTTTTGCCTTTACTCTACGTGCACAAAGTGATGTTGATGCGCTTAGATTGAGTCTACAATACAATACTGGCAATGCAAGAAACTTAGGTGTTGGAAATACAATGGGCAGTGTTGGTGGCGATATTAGCAATATCAATACCAATCCAGCTGGATTAGGTAGAATTTCTACTACTGAATTTAATATTACACCAGCTGTTACTATTTTTAATTCTTCATCAGAATATATTGGAAATAAGTTGGAAGACACAAAATTGAAATTTAACTTATACAATATTGGTGCAGTATTTGGCAGTAAATATGGCAAAACAGATAGCAAATTTGGCAAGATAAGATTTGGAATTAGCTTTAATAATATTGCAAATCTAAATCAGAACTTTTATATGTCTGGCTACAATAGCCACAATAGTCTAGTAGATAGATATTATGAGCAATTTTTAGATAATGCTACAACAACAAATGACTTAGAAAATATGTATCCTTTTGGTGCCAGCTTAGCGTATGCTACTGATTTAATTTATTTTGATACGCTTGATAATGGTATGTACAGTGCATTGAATAATGGAAATGTGCAACAAGATATTATTATACAAAGAAAAGGAAGTCTAAACGAAGCTGCATTTGCATTAGCCAGCAATTATAATAATAAGATAAGTTTTGGTGCAACTATTGGAATGCCTATTTTAAATTTTACAGAAACAACAAAGCACAAAGAAACAGATAAATTTGACAGTAGTTTTAATTTTAATTTCTTTGAACAAACTAATACTTATAAAATGAGTGGTGTTGGTGTAAATCTGAAATTAGGTATTTTGGCACAGCCAACCAAAAATGTCCGTTTGTCTTTAGCATTTCATACGCCAAGTATTTTATTTATTGATGATGCATTTAATAATAAAATTGATGCAGACTATAATACTTACACTGCTGATGCTACATCACCAGATGGCTTGGTAGAATACAATCTTAGGTTGCCTTGGAAATTATTGACTGGTGCATCATACATTAATAAATATGGTTTTGTATCTGCTGAGTATGAATTGAGTGATGCTGGCGCTGCAAAGTATAATTATAAAAATGCAAATGCTGATATTAAAGAAGAGCAAGCTCAGCTTAATGAAACTATACAAGATAAATACAAATTATTTCATACGATAAAATTAGGTGTTGAAGGAAAATTTGACCCAATAAGAATTAGAGCTGGTTTCCAATATCAAACTACACCATTTGACAATAGTGTTGTGGTTGATGCCAATTCTCAACGCAATTTTATTTATAGTGCTGGCTTAGGTTTTAGAAAGAAAAAGTTTTATGCTGATGTTGCTTATCAATTTGTAAAAGGTGTAGAAAGCTATACACCATATGTATTGCAATATGAAGATGCAAGTTTGCAAAACACAGCTCAGAATAGCTTTAAACGTTCTGTTGTTGCATTGACAATTGGATTTAAACTATAGGCTATTTTGAATCTATTACTTTATTAAACCAATCGAACTGTGGTGTTTCTTCAGTAAATTTTTCTTTTACCTTATCGCCTCTTAGCTGAATTAGTTTTTTGTGTGCCTTGTATATTTTTGTAAAATACTCTTTGTGATATCCAATATCTTTTTGTCTATTTACATAAGCAATAAATGCGTTCAATTGCGATTGGTACCAATCTAGCTCATTCATTTCATATAGTATTTTAAGTTGAAGGTTTTTTGCATTCAAATTCCACAAAACATCTTTTAGTACACTTGTGTTTAGAATGTCTAATGCTGCTGAATAATCTTCCAATTCATACAATATTTTTGCACGATTAAAATCGATTGTATTCTCTTTATATTCTTTATTTAATAGATACTCATACTTAATAATAAAATCTTCAGCATCAGTATATCTTTTTAATTTTATCAATACTGTAATGATATTTGTAAATGTAAATCTACTTATCTCATCATTTTCTAAGAGTAATTTTTGTTCTATGGTATAAATATACAAATCATATAAAATAGCATAATATCTTTCATTATTTGAATTTACCATTCTGATACAAAAGTTAATTGCCAATCGATACAATTCATTCAAATCATGTTCATCAAATAGTTGTTCGTGTTTTTTTACGTCTTCCAGAAAATCTTGATACATACTTTCTACACCATCTGTATGTATTCTATAAATATTGTAGTAAATTCTTATTTGCGGAATTTCTATTAATGTATCATCTTCTTCTATTAGTTTTAGTATATGTTTTAGCAAGATATTTTTAGCCTTTGTTGCTGTAATTTCTTTGATAGACATTAACCTAGTGCTGTATTTTAATACTTCAATAATTACGAAAGTATTTAGGTTTACAATTACCTCATTAATATTAAAATCACCAGATCTATTGTCTTTTGCTTGTATGTCGTATAGTATTCTGTTTAGCCTAAATAAATCGAAATAGTGATTTGCATTTTTTACAGTATTCTCTTTTACATTATCAATAGTGTCTGTTATTTTATTTTGTGCATCTTTCAACAATTCTTTTTTTACATAATACTCAGACAACAATACATCTTTTAAGATATCATTCTCATAAGCTTGCTTAAAAACAATGAAAGATTCAATCACTTTTGATGCTTGAAATATGAGTTGTCTCATATAAGTATCATTATATTCATTATTTGGAAAGATATATTCGAATACTCTATTCTTGTCTAATGATAATTTTGTTACGTTTTTTCTTGTCTCAATATATTTAAAAATACCTAAAACTTCTCTATATTTTATAACAAAACCAGAAGAATAGAATTTCTTAAACTGCCTCTTTTCTTCTTTATTTAATGAATTATATATGGTAACAAACCTAGAATTGTACATAATTGTTCTAAAAATCTTATAACAAATATAGAAATTTATATTTGATAGTATTATAACAAATATACAACTTTACATTGAGAACTAATTTAAAGTATTTTATTACTTATTGCTAACACGATTTAAAGATGAAAAGGAACTATAGAGAACTTGTTCATAGGATGAGTGGCATATTCATATTCTGACTCTTCTGCTTTATGTTGCTTGTGAAGGTGATAAGATAACAGAAGAACCA
Source organism: Sphingobacteriales bacterium (assembly GCA_016699615.1). Classification (NCBI taxonomy): domain Bacteria; kingdom Pseudomonadati; phylum Bacteroidota; class Sphingobacteriia; order Sphingobacteriales; species Sphingobacteriales bacterium. The sequence continues at coordinate 1,088,586 of CP064984.1, forward strand.
GATAAGAGTAATCAAAGAAAGATAAAAAAATCTGTAAAGATTCATGATGATAATATAAATGGTAGCAACTTGAGAATAGATGATATTAGAATACAACAAACAGCTAGTTACTTTATAGAAATGATGGAAGGTTAGATAGTTTGGCTGTGTTTACTGATAGTTTTGAAACTATTATGTTGCGTACATTAAAACTATACTATCTTCCAAATAATATTGTAAGAGGTTACCATTATGAAGGTTCTACATTAACTGTAATGGATTATCATTGACACAGAAACAGTTTACTGCATTTACAGATACTTTGAACACACCTAACTTTGGTATCTATTTTGCCTATAATGAAAATTATCTTATTGATATAAAAGCAATTTTTGGAACAACTATCCATTTCTCAAATTTCCTATACGATACTAACGATAATATTACTCAATATACAATTTCAGGGAATGGTGCTCCTTATGGAAAAACTACGCTTATAAAATACACTTATGACTATACAAAGACAATGCCTCAAAGTTTCGATTTGAAATTTAGTATAGCTGGAATAAGATTTTGGTATGCAGGTGGAGTCAATGTCATTTCACTGATGGGTATGAATGTAGGCAAAGGCAATAAAAATTGGTTGTTAGAGATGAAGCAGCTTGAACAAACAACAGGAAATACATTGAATGTCTTTAAATATCATTATACAACAGATAGTTATAATGATATATCAAAAAGAGATGTGATATTGAATGATACAGTGTCAGTGTTTTACAACTATATATATGAATAAAATTTAATTAAAATAACAAAAACTCCATATATCACACTTTAATTAGTTAGTTAGTTTTCATTTGGCTATTACGCAATGTAATAGCCTTTATTTTTTTATAGAAACTCAAACTGCTAATTACAGCATTCCTTTGGTGCTTGGCAAATCTGTGCCTTCAACTTTTACAGCCATTTTTATACTTTTGGCAACTGCTTTAAAAATTGCTTCTATTTTATGATGTTCGTTTTCGCCTTCAGCTTTTATATTCAAATTACATTTGGCTGCATCTGAAAAGCTTTTCCAAAAATGATAAAACATTTCTGTTGGCATGTCTCCAACTTTTTCTCTATTAAATTTCACTTTCCATACCAACCAACTTCTACCAGAAAAATCTATAGCTACTTGTGCCAATACATCATCCATTGGAAGTAAAAAACCATATCTACTGATACCTTTTTTGTTGCCTAAGGCTTGATGAAATGCTTCGCCTAATGCAATTGCTGTATCTTCGATGGTATGGTGCTCATCAATATGTAAATCTCCTTTTACTTTTATTTGCATATCACAACCTGAGTGCTTGGCTAATTGTTCTAACATATGATCGAAGAAATGCAGGCCTGTTTTAATGTCTGCCTTTCCCTTTCCATCTAAATTAATTGCAATACTAATTTTGGTTTCGTTGGTATTTCTAATGATATTAGCTGTTCTATTTTTGTTGGTAAGGAAACTTGCTATCTCATTCCAATTGTCGGTTTTTAGTGCAATAGATTTTTTTAGTTCACTTTGGTTGAGCTTGTTATCGTCTGTTTTGTCTGCACTTCTACCTATTAAAATTCCTTTTGAACCTAAGTTTTTTGCTAATTGAATGTCTGTTAGTCTATCGCCAATTACAAAAGATTTTTCTAAATCATATTTTGTGGTATCCAAATAGTTGGTTAACAATCCTGTGTTTGGTTTGCGTGTAGGTGCGTTATCTTTTGCAAATGTTTTATCAATAAATATATCTTTAAAAATAATATTTTCATTTTTTAAAATATCTAACATTAGGTTATGTACTGGCCAAAAGGTTTTTTCTGGAAATGCTTTTGTGCCTAACCCATCTTGATTGGTAACCATTACAAGCTTATAGTCTGACTCTTGTGCAATTTTCTTTAACGCAGAAATAGCATCAGGCAAGAATGATAATTTCTCATAACTATCAACTTGAAAATCATCTTTTGGTTCTACTATGATTGTGCCATCTCTATCTATAAATAATACTTTTTGTTTCATAACAAACTATAAGTTAAACATATTTCTTTAAAGCTTCAATAAATTTTTCGTTTTCAGCTTGCGTACCTATACTCACACGAAGGCAACCTTTTAGTAGTGGTGCTTTGTCTCTATTTCTTACAACAATTCCATTATCTAATAAATATTTGTATGCTTTGTTTGCATCTTCAACTCTAAATAAAATAAAATTTGCATCTGTTGAAAATATTTTTTGTATCCAATTAATTTTACTCATTTCAGTTAATAAATATGTTCTATTATTATTTAAAATATTTACATACTCCTTTTTTTTATCTACATTATGTAATGCTTCTATTGCTAAATTCTGTGAGTGTTGATTAACATTGTATGGCATCTTAATCACATTCATAAATGAAATTATATCTTGATGTGCGTATAACATACCCAAACGTGCATCTGCCATTCCCCAAGCTTTTGAGAAAGTTTTTATCACAACTAAATTTTGATATTCATTCAGCATAGACAAGCAACTTTCTTTGTCAGAAAAATCTTGATATGCTTCATCAATTACAATTAGTCCATCGAATTTTTGCAATAATAATTGTATATCATTTTTATTAATACTGTTGCCTGTTGGATTGTTTGGTGTACAAATAAAAATAATTTTAAGCTGTTTATTTTGTTCAACTTCTGTAATGATTTTGTCTATATCTAATTGGAAAATTTCTGGCAATAGATTTATTTCATTAATCTTTACATGATGTACATTTGCTGCATGCTCATACATTGGAAAAACTGGTGGACAAATTAAGATTTCATCCTTGCTACTATTGCAAAAACAACGAACCAAAACATCAATACATTCATCACTTCCGTTACCTAAAAATATTTGATCTGTGTTTAGATGTTCTATGTGTGCTAATGCTACTTTTATATCATACTGCAATGGATCTGGATATCTATTGTGTAATGTGTTGGTTACTGAACCCAAACTGTTTTCGTTGGCATCTAAAAATATAGCTTGCTTGCCATCGTACTCTAAACGTGCCGAAGAATACGCATGCATATTTTTTATATGTGCGCAAACTAAATTATCAATATTAATATTTTTCATTTATATTTTTTATATAAATTATTTTAATCTTATACTTACTGCATTTTTGTGTGCTGTAAGTTGTTCGTATTCTGCCATTATCTCAATAGTTTTGCCTAAGTTTTGTAAGCCTTCTTTTGTAATTTTTTGAAACGTAACTTTTTTTACAAAACTGTCTACACTTACGCCACTGTATGCTGTAGCATAACCATTGGTAGGCAAAGTATGGTTGGTACCACTTGCATAATCTCCTGCGCTTTCTGGTGTGTATGCGCCAATAAATACTGAGCCTGCATTGGTAATTTTATCTAATAATTCATCTGCATTATCTGTTTGCAATATTAAATGTTCTGGTGCATATTGGTTTGAAAACTTGATACATTCATCAATATCATTTAATAATATTAATCGACTATGTTCTAATGATTTTAAAATAATTTCTTTACGTGATAAATCTTCAATTTGTTTAAGTACTTCTTGTTCTACTTCTTCTAACTTTTGTTCATTATCTGTAAGAAATATTACTTGGCTATCTGCACCATGCTCTGCTTGTGCTAATAAATCTGCTGCTATAAATGCTGCGTTTGCATTTGCATCTCCAATAACTAATACTTCACTTGGTCCTGCTGGCATGTCTATAGCAACGCCATAATTATTTACTAGTTGTTTTGCTGCAGTTACATATTGATTTCCTGGTCCGAATATTTTATTTACACTTGGAATGCTTTCTGTGCCAAATGCTAATGCTGCTATTGCTTGTGCACCACCTACTCTGAATATTTGTGTAACACCACATTTATTTGCTGCATATAAAATTGCTGGATGAATTTCTCTTTTTTGATTTGGTGGAGAACACAATATTATATTTTTACATCCTACAATTTTTGCTGGAATTGCAAGCATTAATACCGTAGAAAATAATGGTGCGCTACCACCAGGAATGTATATGCCTACATTTTCTATTGGTAAATTTTTTCTCCAACAATTCACACCACTTGTTGTTTCTATTACTTGTGGTTCATTTACTTGTAGCTGATGAAATTTATAGATATTTTCATAAGCTATATCAATTGCTTGTTTGAGTTCTTCATCAACTAATGCTATTGCACTTTGTATTTCTTCAACTGATACTTCAAAATCTTGAATGTCTATTTTATCAAATTTTAATGAGTAGTGTCTTAATGCTTCATCGCCACCATTGTAGACATCATTAATAATTGGTTGAACTGTTGGTACTATTTCTGCTAAACTTTGTGATGGTCTTTCTAAGATACTTGCCCATTCTAAACCTTGCTCTGGATATTTTATAACTTGCATAATAATATTTTTAGTCAATTATTTGCTCGATAGGCATAACAAGAATACCTTCTGCTCCTGCATCTTTTAGCTTTTGAATAATTTTCCAAAAGTCTTTTTCTGGTATTACTGAATGTAATGAACTCCAACCTTCTTGTGCTAGTGGCAATATTGTTGGACTTTTGATTCCTGTAAGAATTTTTACTACTTTATCAATATTATCATTTGGAATATTTAATAATATATATTTATTTTTCTTTGCTTTTTTAACAGCATTTAGCCTAAACAATAAATCGTCTAAGATAATTTTTTTCTCATCAGACAATTGCTTGTTTCCAATCATTATTGCTTCTGATTGAAATATTTGTTCTACTTCTTTTAGTCCATTGCTGAGCAAAGTAGATCCAGTAGAAACGATATCACAAATGGCGTCTGCCAAACCTATGCTTGGTGCAATTTCTACAGAACCAGAAATTATATGTATTTCTGCTTGTATATTGTTTTTGTCTAAGTATTGTTGTAAGATTTTTGGATAAGAAGTAGCTATTGATTTTCCTTGCAAATCTTGGATTGATGTATAAGCGAAACTTCTTGGTACTGCCAATGATAGTCTGCATCTTCCAAATCCCATTTTCAAGATTTCGTCTACGTTTTTATCAGATTCTACTAAAACATTTTCGCCCACGATGCCAATATCTGCAACGCCATCTTGAACGTAATCTGGAATATCATCATCTCTTAGAAATAAAATTTCGAGTGGAAAATCGTAGCATGTTGCTACTAACTTTCCTGTGCTATTAGGAAAAGATATGGCGCATTCATTTATCAGTTCGATAGATTTTTCGCTTAATCTTCCTTTTTTTTGTATTGCAAGTTTTAGAATTGACATAATATAAATTTACTTTAGTAAAATTAAAAAATAGAATAAAATATAAAGATTGATATAAATATAAAATACACTCCTACTTGGAGTGATGTAGTAAATGAAAAATACTATTGTAGTTGTATATCATTGTAAACAAAGCTAAAACTTAAAATGTAACTATTTATGTATATTAGTTTAAAAAAATATTATCTATTATTTTATTGTGTGATAAAATTTGGTGTTCTTGGATTTTGAAAAAACAATGAATTAGTAAGTATCGTATTTAAATTTTGTTCATACAATCTGAATTGATATGGATTGACATCTGCTTGTTTTCCTTTGGGATAGAATGCAAATTGTAAATCTATATATGGTAATCCTAAATCTAAACTTCTAATTCTCATGCCTAAGCCAACACCATACTGAAAAAAACTCTGTGTAATTAATTTTTTATCGTTGTTACTTATCCAACCTATATCTGCAAATGCATATACCATTCCTTTTGATAGTGCTACTCTTTTATCTAGGAAAAAGTTTGCTTCTATATTAGCTGTGATGCTTTTTGAGCCTTTGAGTGATGGTGAATAGAAACTTCTAATGGCATTGTTTATTGTAAAATATCTATCTTCTGGATAAAAGAAACCGTAATTGAATTTTGCACCAAGTAATGTTCTAAAATGTGTATGTTTTCTTATTTTAATACTTTTTGCAATATAATTTTGAACAACAGTAAGCAACATTTGTTCTCCTTTTTTGTTTCTGATGTATCCACCATAGTTTACTTCAGAATATAAATAACCAAATTTCTTAAATTCTTTGCCATAATTCAGATTCATACTGAAATTATTTCTTCTGCCTAATAATTCATCAATTTGTGGTCCTATCCAGAAACTTAAATTCCATTTTTTTGGTAAAAATTCTGGCTGATCAATATAATATATATTATTGAATACATAGTAATCCCAAAATGCAAAACCAAAACCAAAGATAAAATCAGATATATTAATAAAATTTGTATTTACATTTTTATCAATAATAAATGGTCTTTCTTTATATTTTATATGATTGATTTTTGTTGAAATTATAAATTTCAATCTGTCTGTGCGTACATTACTAATTTTGCTTAATGATTGTGCGTATGAAAGCCACAAATTATAAGCATGAGATTTTGCCTTTACTAAAGAATTTATATCTCTTAGATTATTTGTTAAACTTACCTTTTGATTACTATATGTGTACGATGCATTAAAAGCCCATTTGGTAATTACTGATAGATAAGCTTTACTCAAACTTGTAGAAAACTTCTGAGTTAAATTTGAGTAAGTATATCTTGCATTAAAATCAATTTTTGAATTTAATATATTTCTATAAATATATTTTGTACTTAATATAAATAAATTATTTTTATTAAAATTAAAAAAGGTTGATAGATAAAGTGAATTAGGTTGTTTGAATAAATTATTTATGCTTCCTGTTATTAATAAACTTTCGTTACTATATCCTGTTGCCATTGTATATGACAATCTATCTACAAGATAGATATACACATCAACTTTATCATCTACTTCTCTTAGCTCATCATCGCAAGCTGGACTAACACTGATATTTACATATTTATATCTATTTCTTTCCCAAAGTAAGCGTTCTGCATCTGCCATTACACTTGGTGAAAGAATATCTCCTGCCTCGAATAATAAATCTTGTTTTGCTTGCCATTCTTTTGTGCTCAAATGAATTTTGTTAGCAAATTTCTGTGCTTTTTTTAATGTACAACTATCACAAGAAAATGGTTCTTCTACTTTTATGAATATTTGATTTATTTTCTTGCCTGCAAATGTTTGGTATTTCTCAGCTCCAAATAATTTAATGCCATCTCCTCTATCTACATAATTTAGATATGAAATAAACTTAAATGTACTTTCTATCTTCTGAGATTTGTCTTGTTTTTTTTCTTTGCTTATTACATTACTAATGCTATCACGCTTTGCAATAAGCATATTTTGAACATTTGCTAAAGAATCATAATTTGCAAAAAGATTGTTTGATGCGATTAGAATTATAAAAAATACATTAATTATAAATATATTTTTTATATTAACATACATAATAAAATATTATCTTTTTTTAAGATAAGTTTGTATGATTTTAATTATCATTGGAAGTATAGAAACAAATACAATTCCTAAAATAATTTTTTCTAAATTTTCTTCTACCCATGGTACATTTCCTAAGAAATAACCAACTATTGTAACACTTGATACCCAAAGAATGGCACCAATTACATTGTATGTGAAAAATATTTTATTATTCATATTGCCAATGCCAGCAACAAATGGCGTTACTGTTCTTATTATTGGCATAAACCTAGCAATGATGATTGTTTTGCTACCATACTTTTCAAAGTATGCATGTACTTCATCTATCCATTCTTGTTTTACAAGGTTTTTATTGTTTATTTTTAATGCTAATACTTTCTGGCTTAGATATTTTCCTACATAATAATTTACATTATCGCCAATAACTGCTGCGAAAATTAAGAGTGGTATTAGAATCCAAATATTGAGTGCTCCAGAGCCGATTGCACACAACATACCAGCAACAAATAGCAAAGAATCTCCTGGTAAAAATGGCATAATAACCAATCCTGTTTCTACAAATATGATTAAAAATAGTATTCCATAAATCCAATTTGGATATTGTAAAGTTAGATTTTGAATTATCTCTTTTGTGTTTGTTAGTAATTCTAGTAGAAAATGTATTATTTCCATGTATTAATTAAAAATAGATTTAAAATATTCTATAGTAGCTGGCAATCCTTGCTCAAAAGTATATTTTGGATTGTATCCTAATAATTGTTGTGCTTTTGAAATATCTGCTTGAGAATCTCTGATATCGCCTTGTCTTGCTGCTCTATAGTTTGGCAGAATTGATTTGTTTAGATATTTTTGAATTGCATAGTACATACTATTGATAGAATATCTTCCGCCAACTGCAATGTTATATGCCTGATTGAATGCTTCTTGATTTTGTGTGAACATTGCTAGCACGTTAGCCTGAACAGCATTATGTACATATGTAAAATCACGTGTTTGCTCGCCATCGCCATTTATAAATGGTGATTCATCTTTGAGTAATGCTTTTATAAATAATGGCATAACTGCAGCATATTCGCCATCTGGATCTTGTTTTGGTCCAAAAATATTAAAATATCTCAATCCAATTATTTCCATTTGGTATGTCTTAGAAAATACATCAGCATATACTTCATTTGTATATTTTGTTACAGCATAAGGTGATAATGGTTTTCCTATTCTGCTTTCAACTTTTGGTAAGGTTTTTTCATCTCCATACACTGATGATGATGATGCGTAGACAAATCTTTTTATGCCTGCTTCTTTTGCTGCGAATAACATATTTACAAATCCACCAATATTTACATTATTCGTTGTTATTGGATCTAAAATAGAGCGTGGTACAGAACCAATTGCTGCTTGATGACAAACAACATCAATATTTTTGCATGCATTTTTACAATCTTCAAAATTTCGTATATCTCCTTCAATAAAATTAAAATTCTTGTGCTGTAAAAAAGGTTTAATGTTATTGAGGTTGCCTGTGGCTAAGTTGTCTATAACTGTTACATGTGCATTGTGTGTTAGCAAATACTCAACTATATTTGAGCCTATAAATCCTGCGCCGCCTGTTACTAATATTCTATAATTACTTATATCTATATCAACTATCTTGTCTTTGTACATCATAAAGTTTCTAAAAATACAAAAATTAAAATTAATTATTAACTTCTAATCTTCCATTGGCTAAAAATACGCCTCTAAGTGCATCTTTATCAATTGTTATTCTTTCCAATTGTACGTCTGTAATATTACCTTGTATCCACTTCTTTTCTACTTGAAAATCATTTAACTGATTTTGCGCTTGTAGTTTAATTAAGTATAATTCTTCTCTAAAATTATAGGTAAGAAAAGAATTTAAAAAATCTATTATCTGGGTATGGTATATAGAATCTATCCAACGAAGCAAAAAACTATTTGTACTTATTGTATATGATAAATTTCTAGTTCTGATTGTAAATACTGGATCATTGAATACTAATGAACAATTGAATGTTGCTACACCATCATAAGTTTTTTTTAGATACCATTTATGTGTGTGTATTACAAATGGCACATCTATTTGTGCTTTAATTCCATTACTTTTTATCTTAAATTCTTTTAGTAATATCTCGTATTTATTTTCTTCTATTTCATATTTTTGATTTGCAAAATGATGATTGAAGAAATTAGCTACACTATCGTATTCTGCTTTCGCTTTTATAATCACATCAAACTTGTAGGCTTGCCTATTTATCTTCCAATCTAGGAATCCTAACATTAGATAACTTCTTACATTTGAGATTCTTTTTTGTACAATATTTTCTATGTATGCTTTAATATTTAGGTCGATTTTGGCTCCATCAACTTCTATATCTGTTTTTGTAGTATATATTTCTATTGGCTTGAAAGATAGAAGTTCCAGCCATCTTTTTTCATTAAATAAATATTGTTGAAACTGATGCCATACATCACCAAAAACTGAACCTCCTACAACTCTTTCAAAAATATTCACATATCAAATTTAAGGTATTGCTACTGATATTTTATTAGGTATTGATTTTTTAATATTTAAAAAGATACAGCGTCCTGATGTTGGACGCTGTATGCTTGTTTGTCTTATTTTGTGTTTGTGTCTCTTCTTTCTTAGAATGGACATTGTTTACATGGATCCACTTGCATATCAAATCGCTCTAATGACTGTAAATTGATCTTGCCACCTATTACCTTAAACTCTGTTCTTCTGTTTCTTTGGTGTTCATACTCTGTACATATCACTCCATCTGTACAGCCATTCACTGGCTTTGTCTCGCCATATCCTTTCGGTTTTAATCTACTTCTACTGATGCCTCTCGCTATCAACCAATCTACTACACTCTGTGCTCTGCGTTGTGATAACTTGATATTGTAATCATACGGCGCTCTCGCATCTGTGTGTGAGCCTATCTCTACTATCGCTTCTGGATTCTCTTGTAAAAAACCTAATAACTTATTCAAGTCTCGCTCACTCTCTCTCTTATGTACCATTTATCAAAGTCATAGTAAATGTCTCTCAATTCTATACTTGGCGCATCCATCTGATCGCCTGTCTTTGGATCTACCCACTTGCCTGTCTCTGGGTCATAGACATAGCCGTCTGGCATGCCTGGTATTGGATCTAAGATTACTTCTTCTTCTCTAGGATTAACTCCACATTTCCTGTCTATCTTACAATCGCCATCATCTTTGATAACTTCTGTATAGCCTGGCAAGTAACCTTGTGCATTGGCAACTATGATATAATCACAATCACATCTTACTATCTCGCATATCTTACCATTCTCATCTGCTACCAATGCTTTGGTCCAGCCTTCACACTTGCTAGACAATAGTATCTTTGCTCCTGCTAGTGGCTTTAAGTCTTCTGGACTTTTGCTGTCTATACTCTTTGGTGATGTTGGACTTTTGCTATCTATGCTCTTATTCTCTATATCTTTGTTTTCTATATTCTTGCTGTCTATACTCTTCGGTGATGTTGGACTCTTGCTATCTATACTCTTATTTTGTAATGATTTTAAGCTCTTGCCTAAGACCTGTACACTCATAGCATACTGCTGTCCTTTGTCTAATGGTATTTTTACATATACTGTCTCGCCTGCTTTTACGCCTTTTGTCGTAGCACATACTTTGTCATTGGTGCTATAACCTTCTGCACTCGCAACAAAACAATAATCCATGTTTCTTACTACGCCAAACTCAAACTCTCCATCACACTCCGTTTCCATTCTTCCTTCTTCACTCTGTGTCAGTTTTGCCTTCATTATCACTTTACTGTTGCATATCGGCTCGCCTGTCTTTGCATCCACTACGATTCCTTCTAAGTAAATGCCATCATCCTCAAAACTATAGATATCATCTAAGCCATTGCCTTCTGGTCTGTTGGATGTAAAATAACCTACTGATTTATCTTGTCCATATACTAAGCTAAAATCATCATGACTACTGTTTATTGGTGCGCCTATATTTCTAATTTTACCATATTGATTGGTCTTAGCATCTGGCTTTACTCTAAAAATATCTAAGCCACCTAAACCGCCATGTCCATCACTGGCAAAATATAATACACCATCTTCATCTACATATGGAAACATCTCCATACCTTCTGTATTGATCTGCTCTCCTAAGTTCTTTGGCGTACTCCAGCTTTCACCTTCTTTCTTCGTTATGTAAACATCTGTGCCTCCATAACCGCCTGGCATATCACTGATAAAATACATTGTATTGCCATCTGGTGTAAGTGCTGGATGCCCTACACTATATTCATCATTATTGTATGGAAACGGCTTGTCGTTCTTCCATGTGGTGCCTTCTACATCTGACTCAAATATCTTCAATTTGATTATCTTATCATCACTCGTCTTTGCCTTACCATGATAATAATTGTTTCTCGTAAAATATACTTTCTTATTGTCTGGGGTAAAGGTAGCTGCTGCTTCGTGGTATTTTGTCGATGCATCTGCTTTCATCTGTTTTGGCTTGCCAAAGGTCGTCTTCTCGCCTTCTACATAATACATATCAAAAAACTGTGTGCCTGTCCATGTGTGTTCTCTTCCTATTGCCTTTGAACTGTCTCGAGAACTAGAATAGACTAGTCCTTTCTCAAACCACATGGGTGCAAAATCATAACCCGAAGTATTAAAACTTAAATTCTTTATCTGATATCTATCTCTCGTTAATAAGTACTGTCCATAATCTGCACTCGCTTTTAACTGATTGCCTGCTCTCTTGTCTTCTGGAACACTCTGTTTATAGGTAGCATACCATTTTGCCGCTTCTTCGTATTTCTCATTCGCCTGCAACATCTTTGCATAGTATAACTTATACTCCGAATCTACATCGCCTTTCTCTACTGCCTTGCCATACCAATATTCTGCACGCTCAAAGTTTGAGGTTAATCGGTAGCAATCGCCTAGCTCACACATCGCTCTTGTGCTATCGTGCTTCTTTAGATAACTCTCATATAATGGTATCGCTTCATAGTAAGCTAAATCATTATACAACTTCTGGGCTTTGCCTATACCTCCTACTGTGGTACCTGCTCCTGATGTGCCTCCTTCGATAACCTGTGCGTCTATACTAGAAACTCCTATAACCACTAGTAATAGCACTAGCAATATCTGACGTTTAAGCTGTTTGATTGTATTCATATATTTTACTTTTTCCTTGCTTGGGTAAGTTTTATTGTTTTTCTTCTTCTTCTTTTAAAAATATCTCGGCGTTATTACTCGTTTCTTCTCAAAATTAAAATCATAGCCTAAGATAACCTCATAGCTTCCTTTGTTGTAATCTCCTAATTTCGTTAGTGTATAGTCATACGCAAAACCTATTAACAACTGCTTCGTTGGCCATACTTCTAATAAAGCATCAAAACTATCACTATTGGTTAAGCCTGTCTTCTTGTTATGGAACGATGTTCTATAGCTTCCGCCTATATTCACTCTATCATAAATCAATAAACTCAAGTTAAAATCTAAGGTGTGTGGTATCTTCTGCTCTGCACTGGCGATATATCTATACATCATCTGTGGTCGTATTTTTAAAACCTTGCCTGCTGGTATTACACCACCTGCCATCGTGATAAAATGTGGCGTACGGTGTGCGCTTAAAAAACTTCCTGTATTATCATTGGCATAGGCTGCTATAACATCTTTATTGTGTAAATCGCCTTTGATAAAGTTTGGCACACTTGCTCCAAAATACCAATATTTATGGTATAAATATAAACCTGCCCCTACATCTGGTAGTATTCTGCTTACATTCTGCTGAAATACTACATCCTGTTGATTTTCTATGTTTAAGTCTGTTAGATTACTCTTGTACCACAATATACCTGCATTTATTCCTAAACTCAACTTAACGCCTTTGCCTAAGTTTACTCTATAGGCATAGCTAGCATCAAACCATGTCTGGTTCGTAACGCCTAGTCTGTCATTGACTAAATAGAAACCTATCGCTGAGGCTTCCTTCTTCAATGGACTATGAATGGCAAACGTTGCTGTCTGTGGTGCACCCTTGATGCCTGCCCACTGATTGCGATACAAGGCGCGGATACTTAATACCTCGCGTGAGCCTGTGTAACCAGCATTCATAGGCAACTTATTCTACATGTATTGGGTGTACTGAGGCTCCTGTTGGCCATACAGCATCGATGTCATTAATAACAACATCGCTACAACTGTTATCCTCATTTGATTTAATCTTATCATGATTTTTACTTTTGCTTTTTTATTTATCTTTTTTGAGCTGAATCTGTGTTTACCTTTTTATTCCTTTTCGGAGATAAGGTGGTAGCAATGTTTGACTACCACCATCTCTTTATATCATCTTATCTATGTATAACGATAAACCCTGCTTTATTAATATCATCTCCTCCGCTGTTGATATACTTGATAACATAGTAGTATGTACCATCTGGAAGTGGTGCACCTTTGTATCTTCCATCCCACTCGCCTCGGTAATCCTCATTTCTGTAAACCTCGATGCCCCATCTGTTGTACACACAGAATACTATCGCACTTGAACTTGGACATGGTATCGTATAGTAATCATTCACACCATCGCCATTAGGTGAGAAGGCATCATACAACTCACATTCATTCTCTCTTACTATTCTTACATATGCCCATGCAGTGTCGTTGCCATCTGGATCACATATCACATATTGGAAGCTGTCTACTCCTGTAAAGTCTGTATTTGGTGTATAAGTCACATTTCCTGATGGTGTGTTTATGTTACTTAATGTTCCATTTACTGGATGTGTAACTATAGCATCATCACATAATTGTAATGGATCACTGTCTGTCTGGATATCATTGCCTATAACATTTATAACTACTGGTACATTAACTTTCGTTGTTGTATCATTATTAATTGCTATCGGTGGTATACCTGTTACCGTTACATAAACTGTAGTCTCTATACATGTGTCTGTACCTGTGATGCAGCTCATAATGCATAACGTATCTGTACCTTTTACATTGCCTGCTGTGTATACTAAGCAACCTTGCTCGTTGATAGTCCATGTGATGTAATTTCCTGTTCCTGAGGTCTGACCTGCCCAACTCGTTACTGTGATGTCTGTTCCTCGTGGTTGTAAGAAATCACAAATACTATCTACGTTATTCACTGGTAAGCTATCTCTTATCGTGTCTCTTGGTGTCTCTACCGTAATGATGATAATTGTCGTATCGCAGTAGCCTTTGTCATCACATCCTACTATACATGTCGTATCATTACCTGTTTGTCCTTTTGATGGTGTGTATGTTATACATGGATTCAAGCCATCTATCGTTACTTTGTTATCCGTATCACATGTTGTAATACTAATTACTGTACCTGGTAACTCTGTTGTGTCTACACATACTGGTACTGGACAGTTATAACATGTCGTGTCTCTGATCGTATCTTTAACTGTACAGCCTACTACACATACTCGAACACTATCTCTACAGCCACTCTCCCTTGCCCTCTACTACTACCCAATGACAGCCTGATGGAATGATAACCTCACTACCTTTAGGTAATTCATTGATATTGTATCCTACCGTATGTCTTACACCTGTATTTGTACTTAAGATACGCATATCGCCATATATGCCTCCTCGGCGACCACCTGCTACTCTATCTCCATCTACTACCCATGCTCCTAATGGATCTATGCTATTTAAGTAAGCTACTAACTCAGTGTAAGATGTATAGCTAAATGGACCATATTTTACTCCATTTATTCTAACACTATCTAATCTGTGTAATACACCATTGTTATAACCTCCTGATAAGATATGTGTACTGAAGTCATACCCTGCTGTTGTATCATAATCACAGCCACTCATATCAAATGTATTCAATCTTGTCTCATCAATATAAACATTGTAGTTTGTTAAATCTACAAATGCAATTGGTAAACAGTATTGACCTTCTCCATTTACACAAGGCACTTCAACATAAGTCTCTTCTATTATGCTATCACATTCTACACATTCTACACAAATTAGAGCACTGTCTACACAGCCTGTTATTGTATCTTCTAACACAACCATATGACAACCTCTATCAAGCATTAATTTACTTCCTGTATAGGTAACATAGCTATTGTATTCATTTATGAATGTTCCAACTCTTGGATCTAATGCAAAGATTTGTAGTCCTATTCCTGTATTATACAATCTGCTTGGATTACCTGCTTTGATTATCATATCTTCTGCATACCACATGCCTTGAGCATCTACACTATTCATATACACTACTAACTCTTCTAATGTTGTAAAGCTGATATTTGGTGATAAAGTTCTATTACTATCTATACCCCAACGCTCTAATACATGTCCTACACCATCTAGGTATTGATTAGCATTAAAGCTATAACCACCAGCTACTTCCTCTTCACCACAACCACTTAATGAACTAAATGCCATTGCTTGTTTTGTACCATCTATGTAAATATGGTATTGTTGTAATGTTTTCATATCTAATGGTAAACAATAAGCTACTTCCTCTTCTCCTCTACATGGTAATACTGTATCTCTAATGATATCTTTACAGTTTGGTAAGTTAGAGATAATCGCTACTGTTGTATCACTGATGCCTGTCGTTGTATCTGTCTTAACGATACATAAGGTATCTAAGTTGTAACCTACTACGCCACTTCTTGTAATCGCAATACAACCATCTGTTAACGCTGTATATACATTGCCACTATTGTTCATCGCTCCTGCACAGTCTACTATCGTTGTTCTGATATTACTCATACCATTATCTATACTAGCACATATTGTGTCTGTTGTATAGATAACATTCGTATCTCTGATCGTATCTCTTGTCGGTGTATTACTAATAATTACTACTGTCGTATCTGTAATACCTGTCGTTGTATCTACTGTTACTACACATAATGTATCTAAGTTATAGCCTACTTTATTGCTTCTATCTACTACGATACATGTTGTGCCTGGTATTACTGTGTATACATTACCACTGTTGTTCATCGAACCTGCACAGTCTACGATGTAGATACTGTCGGCATTCATGCCTAACTCTACTTCTACACATACTGTATCTGTCGTGATGATAACATTTGTATCTCTAATGGTATCACGTTTCGGTAAGTTGCTGATAATTGCTACTGTTGTATCACTGATACCTGTTACTGTATCTGTCTTAACTATACATAAGGTATCTAAGTTGTAACCTACTACGCCACTTCTTGTAATCGCAATACAACCATCTGCTAATGCTGTGTATACATTACCACTGTTGTTCATCGCACCTGCACAGTCTACTATCGTCGTTACGATATTACTCATACCATTATCTATGCTCGCACATATTGTGTCTGTCGTATAGATAACATTCGTATCTCTGATAGTATCTCTTGTCGGTGTATTACTAATAATTACTACTGTCGTATCTGTTATGCCTGTCGTTGTATCTACTGTTACTACACATAATGTATCTAAGTTGTAACCTACTTTATTGCTTCTATCTACTACGATACATGCCGTACCTGGGATAACTGTATACATTACCACTGTTGTTCATCGAACCTGCACAGTCTACTATGTAGATACTGTCGGCATTCATGCCTAACTCTACATCTACACATACTGTGTCTGTCGTGATGATAACATTCGTATCTCTAATCGTATCGCGCTTAGGTAGATTACTGATAATTGCTACTGTTGTATCACTGATGCCTGTTACTGTATCTGTCTTAACTATACATAAGGTATCTAAGTTGTAGCCTACTACGCCACTCCTTGTAATAGCAATACAACCATCTTCTAATGCTGTGTATACATTACCACTATTGTTCATCGCACCTGCACAGTCTACTATCGTCGTTACGATATTACTCATACCATTATCTATGCTCGCACATATTGTGTCTGTCGTATAGATAACATTTGTATCTCTGATCGTATCTCTGCAAAGGTGAGTATAAACATTTAATATTAAAGTATCTGTACAACCTTCTTCACTTGGATAAACTATCTGATATGTTCCTGTGCTACTGAATGTCTGTCCATAGTAACTTACACTCTCGCCTGAACATATAGCCGTATCTACTACTTCTTTACTTCCGCCATTCTCTATCGTTACGTTGATTGTTACTATACTATCACAACCTAATGCATTCTCTAACACTTGTGTGTAAGCTCCTGTCGCTGTATATGTCTGTAAACCTATTCTTACTACTCCTTCACTGCCGCTGTATCTATAACTGAACTTGTCGATACATTCTCGGTAACTGTCAACGCTATCGTGCCTGTACACGTGCCTGTGCTTAATTCTATATAATGTAAGCCTGCTCCATAATTAACTCCGCCTATAGCTACTGAATCACCTTCACATACCGCCTCTGACATCTCTATCGTATCATTTGCTAATAATACCTCTACGCTAACTTCTACTATACTGTCACAGCCTGTCGCATTTGTTAATGTTTGTGTGTAAACGCCTGTCGCATTATATGTATATCCGCCTATCTCTACCGTCTCGCCTAAACATATTACTGTGTCTATTACTGTTGGTAATAGCTCTGGCAATACTGTTAAGTTTAATGTAATTACACTGTCACAACTACTGCTGCCTGTTGTAACTACTGTGTATGTACCACTCTCACTGTATACCTCGCCGCCTACATTTACATATGAACCATAACATACTGTACTGTCTATTTCTGTACTGTCTATCTGTGTCTCTGTTATCACTAAATGTACCATGCCTGTACATTCTACATTGTCTACCTCTATATACTCATCCATTGCGCCACAATAGTTAACACCGTCTATCACTACACACTCGCCTTCACATATTGTTCTTGATACTTCTATTGTATCGCCGTCTTCTAACACTATCACATTTACTGTATATACTGTATCACATCCACCTATCGTACTTGGTACTACAAATACATCGCCTATCGTGGTCGTTGTATAAACTCTACCGCGTACTTCTACCTGCTCGCCTTCACATATCGTAGCATCTACTAATACTTCTGGTGATTCTAACTCCTGGATATCTATCACTAGAATACTATCACAACCATTTGAGCCTATTAACACCTGCTCGTATACGCCGCCTGATGTGTAGCTTATTCCATTGATATCTACAACACTGCCTATACATAACATTGTGTCTATTCTTGACGCTGTCGGCTCTAATACTATAACATTTGTTGTAATTATACTATCACAACCCGTTATCTCTGATGCTAAGGTATCTACATATACTCCTGTCGCATTATAAGTACTTGTGCCTACTGTTACTGTACTGCCTAAGCATATCATCGTGTCTATCGTTACTGTAACTGGATAATTAACTAACACATTCAACACTAAAGTATCTGTACAACCTTCTTCACTTGGATAAACTATCTGATATGTTCCTGTGCTACTGAATGTCTGTCCATAGTAACTTACACTCTCGCCTGAACATATAGCCGTATCTACTACTTCTTTACTTCCGCCATTCTCTATCGTTACGTTGATTGTTACTATACTATCACAACCTAATGCATTGTCGCTGTATCTATAACTGAACTTGTCGATACATTCTCGGTAACTGTCAATGCTATCGTGCCTGTACATGTGCCTGTGCTTAATTCTATATAATGTAAGCCTGCTCCATAATTAACTCCGCCTATAGCTACTGAATCGCCTTCACATACCGCCTCTAACATCTCTATCGTATCATTTGCTAATAATACCTCTACGCTAACTTCTACTATACTGTCACAGCCTGTCGCATTTGTTAATGTTTGTGTGTAAACGCCTGTCGCATTATATGTATATCCGCCTATCTCTACCGTCTCGCCTAAACATATTACTGTGTCTATTACTGTTGGTAATATCTCTGGTAATACTGTTAAGTGTAATGTAAGTACACTGTCACAGGTACTGCTTCCTGTCGTAACTACTGTGTATGTACCACTCTCACTGTATACCTCGCCGCCTACATTTACATATGAACCATAACATACTGTACTGTCTATTTCTGTACTGTCTATCTGTGTCTCTGTTATCACTAAATGTACCATGCCTGTACATTCTACATTGTCTACCTCTATATACTCATCCATTGCGCCACAATAGTTAACACCGTCTATCACTACACACTCGCCTTCACATATTGTTCTTGATACTTCTATTGTATCGCCGTCTTCTAACACTATCACATTTACTGTATATACTGTATCACATCCACCTATCGTACTTGGTACTACAAATACATCACCTATCGTGGTCGTTGTATAAACTCTACCGCGTACCTCTGTCTGCTCGCCTTCACATATCGTAGCATCTACTAATACTTCTGGTGATTCTAACTCCTGGATATCTATCACTAGAATACTATCACAACCATTTGAGCCTATTAACACCTGCTCGTATACGCCGCCTGATGTGTAGCTTATTCCATTGATATCTACAACACTGCCTATACATAACATTGTGTCTATTCTTGACGCTGTCGGCTCTAATACTATAACATTTGTTGTAATTATACTATCACAACCCGTTATCTCTGATGCTAAGGTATCTACATATACTCCTGTCGCATTATAAGTACTTGTGCCTACTGTTACTGTACTGCCTAAGCATATCATCGTGTCTATCGTTACTGTAACTGGATAATTAACTAACACATTCAACACTAAAGTATCTGTACAACCTTCTTCACTTGGATAAACTATCTGATATGTTCCTGTGCTACTGAATGTCTGTCCATAGTAACTTACACTCTCGCCTGAACATATAGCCGTATCTACTACTTCTTTACTTCCGCCATTCTCTATCGTTACGTTGATTGTTACTATACTATCACAACCTAATGCATTCTCTAACACTTGTGTGTAAGCTCCTGTCGCTTTCTATGTCTGTAAACCTATTCTTACTACTCCTTCACATGTCGCTGTATCTATAACTGAACTTGTCGATACATTCTCGGTAACTGTCAATGCTATCGTGCCTGTACATGTGCCTGTGCTTAATTCTATATAATGTAAGCCTGCTCCATAATTAACTCCGCCTATAGCTACTGAATCGCCTTCACATACCGCCTCTAACATCTCTATCGTATCATTTGCTAATAATACCTCTACGCTAACTTCTACTATACTGTCACAGCCTGTCGCATTTGTTAATGTTTGTGTGTAAACGCCTGTCGCATTATATGTATATCCGCCTATCTCTACCGTCTCGCCTAAACATATTACTGTGTCTATTACTGTTGGTAATATCTCTGGTAATACTGTTAAGTTTAATGTAATTACACTGTCACATGTACTGCTTCCTGTCGTAACTACTGTGTATGTACCACTCTCACTGTATACCTCGCCGCCTACATTTACATATGAACCATAACATACTGTACTGTCTATTTCTGTACTGTCTATCTGTGTCTCTGTTATCACTAAATGTACCATGCCTGTACATTCTACATTGTCTACCTCTATATACTCATCCATTGCGCCACAATAGTTAACACCGTCTATCACTACACACTCGCCTTCACATATTGTTCTTGATACTTCTATTGTATCGCCGTCTTCTAACACTATCACATTTACTGTATATACTGTATCACATCCACCTATCGTACTTGGTACTACAAATACATCACCTATCGTGGTCGTTGTATAAACTCTACCGCGTACCTCTGTCTGCTCGCCTTCACATATCGTAGCATCTACTAATACTTCTGGTGATTCTAACTCCTGGATATCTATCACTAGAATACTATCACAACCATTTGAGCCTATTAACACCTGCTCGTATACGCCGCCTGATGTGTAGCTTATTCCATTGATATCTACAACACTGCCTATACATAACATTGTGTCTATTCTTGACGCTAATGGCTCTAATACTATAACATTTGTTGTAATTATACTATCACAACCCGTTATCTCTGATGCTAAGGTATCTACATATACTCCTGTCGCATTATAAGTACTTGTGCCTACTGTTACTGTACTGCCTAAGCATATCATCGTGTCTATCGTTACTGTAACTGGATAATTAACTAACACATTCAACACTAAAGTATCTGTACAACCTTCTTCACTTGGATAAACTATCTGATATGTTCCTGTGCTACTGAATGTCTGTCCATAGTAACTTACACTCTCGCCTGAACATATAGCCGTATCTACTACTTCTTTACTTCCGCCATTCTCTATCGTTACGTTGATTGTTACTATACTATCACAACCTAATGCATTCTCTAACACTTGTGTGTAAGCTCCTGTCGCTGTATATGTCTGTAAACCTATTCTTACTACTCCTTCACATGTCGCTGTATCTATAACTGAACTTGTCGATACATTCTCGGTAACTGTCAACGCTATCGTGCCTGTACATGTGCCTGTGCTTAATTCTATATAATGTAAGCCTGCTCCATAATTAACTCCGCCTATAGCTACTGAATCGCCTTCACATACCGCCTCTAACATCTCTATCGTATCATTTGCTAATAATACCTCTACGCTAACTTCTACTATACTGTCACAGCCTGTCGCATTTGTTAATGTTTGTGTGTAAACGCCTGTCGCATTATATGTATATCCGCCTATCTCTACCGTCTCGCCTAAACATATTACTGTGTCTATTACTGTTGGTAATAGCTCTGGCAATACTGTTAAGTTTAATGTAATTACACTGTCACAACTACTGCTGCCTGTTGTAACTACTGTGTATGTACCACTCTCACTGTATACCTCGCCGCCTACATTTACATATGAACCATAACATACTGTACTGTCTATTTCTGTACTGTCTATCTGTGTCTCTGTTATCACTAAATGTACCATGCCTGTACATTCTACATTGTCTACCTCTATATACTCATCCATTGCGCCACAATAGTTAACACCGTCTATCACTACACACTCGCCTTCACATATTGTTCTTGATACTTCTATTGTATCGCCGTCTTCTAACACTATCACATTTACTGTATATACTGTATCACATCCACCTATCGTACTTGGTACTACAAATACATCGCCTATCGTGGTCGTTGTATAAACTCTACCGCGTACTTCTACCTGCTCGCCTTCACATATCGTAGCATCTACTAATACTTCTGGTGATTCTAACTCCTGGATATCTATCACTAGAATACTATCACAACCATTTGAGCCTATTAACACCTGCTCGTATACGCCTGATGTGTAGCTTATTCCATTGATATCTACAACACTGCCTATACATAACATTGTGTCTATTCTTGACGCTGTCGGCTCTAATACTATAACATTTGTTGTAATTATACTATCACAACCCGTTATCTCTGATGCTAAGGTATCTACATATACTCCTGTCGCATTATAAGTACTTGTGCCTACTGTTACTGTACTGCCTAAGCATATCGTCGTGTCTATTAATATGGTATTTGAATCTAATGTTGTAATTGTAGTTATCATAGTATCACAACCATTAGAAGCAGCTAATCGAGTTATAACAGTCCCTGTATCAGAAATTTCACATGTCTTTTTCTCTATTGTAATCATATAAATACTATCAATATTAATTGCATCACTAGTGCATATACTACTACAATTATTATTAGTTACTGTTAGATTTAATGTATAACTTCCAGTTAATCCTGCATTAACACTTACAGACTGTCCTGTTGATGAACCTACTATAACACCATTCCCATTTATTGTCCATAAATAAGTATTCATTCCAACAGGACCTGTATAAATTCCACCTATATTTTCTGAACAAACTGAAGTACTACCATTTATATTACAAAGTGGAAATTGATTTGCGGTAACTGTTACACATGAGGTGTCTCTACAACCTGCAGCTGTCTGTACGATAACTGCATATGTTGTCGTCGTTGTCGGACTTACTGATAATGTTGTGCCTGTTGCGCCTGTGATTATTGTAAATGATGTACAGCCTGCATTTGATGTGTACCATTGCTGTTGACTGATTGTGCCACTCGCTACACTATATCCTAATGTTGTACTTGTACCTGAACATATCGCAGATGGTGTCGCTGTTGCTGTTACATCTGGTTTGGCTCCTACGGTAACTGTTACACATGAGGTATCTCTACAACCTGCAGCTGTCTGTACGATAACTGCATATGTTGTCGTCGTTGTCGGACTTACTGATAATGTTGCGCCTGTTGCGCCTGTGATTATTGTAAATGATGTACAGCCTGCATTTGATGTGTACCATTGTTGTTGACTGATTGTGCCACTCGCTACACTATATCCTAATGTTGTACTTGTACCTGAACATATCGCAGATGGTGTCGCTGTTGCTGTTACATCTGGCTTTGCTCCTACGGTAACTGTTACACATGAGGTATCTCTACAACCTGCAGCTGTCTGTACGATAACTGCATATGTTGTCGTCGTTGTTGGACTTACTGATAATGTTGCGCCTGTTGCGCCTGTGATTATTGTAAATGATGTACAGCCTGCATTTGATGTGTACCATTGTTGTTGACTGATTGTGCCACTCGCTACACTATATCCTAATGTTGTACTTGTACCTGAACATATCGCAGATGGTGTCGCTGTTGCTGTTACATCTGGCTTTGCTCCTACGGTAACTGTTACACATGAGGTATCTCTACAACCTGCAGCTGTCTGTACGATAACTGCATATGTTGTCGTCGTTGTCGGACTTACTGATAATGTTGCGCCTGTTGCGCCTGTGATTATTGTAAATGATGTACAGCCTGTATTTGATGTGTACCATTGTTGTTGACTGATTGTGCCACTCGCTACACTATATCCTAATGTTGTACTTGTACCTGAACATATCGCAGATGGTGTCGCTGTTGCTGTTACATCTGGTTTGGCTCCTACGGTAACTGTTACACATGAGGTATCTCTACAACCTGCAGCTGTCTGTACGATAACTGCATATGTTGTCGTCGTTGTCGGACTTACTGATAATGTTGCGCCTGTTGCGCCTGTGATTATTGTAAATGATGTACAGCCTGCATTTGATGTGTACCATTGCTGTTGACTGATTGTGCCACTCACTACACTATATCCTAATGTTGTACTTGTACCTGAACATATCGCAGATGGTGTCGCTGTTGCTGTTACATCTGGTTTGGCATTTACTATTATTGTATTACATACTGTATCTCTACAGCCAGTTGTACCATCTACAAAAATAACACGACCAGTATATGTACCTATATTATTTATTATCTGAGACGGTAAATTAACAACACCAGTACTATTTGAAATGTTACCTATAAATGAACCTGTTTGGCAGTTTTGACTACCAGAACCAAAACTAAAATAAAATATTCCAGAACTTGATGATGTAGCTGTCATTGTTGTACTTACTCCTATTCCACAAATATTAATGTTAGATAACGTTACATCTGGACAAGCTAACTCTAAGCCTTCTATATCTACAAGTCCTGCAGCAAAAGTATTTGCTAAAAATATATTCGAACCATTACCTGCTGTAATTTCAAAAAGGTTACTAAAACCACTAGCAGAATTATCCTCGAACCCAATTAATCTATTGCCACTAAAATCCCAAGTTAATCCATCCAAACCATTTGGTGCTGTATTATCATCATATGTGGATATTCCTGAACCTGTAGTTGAATTGATGATATATACATCCTTGTCATCGGTCTCAGATACATACAAATTTCCACTATAATCAAAAGTAAGGGACTCCGCGTCATTCAGATTACCGCCTCCTGGTTTTGTCATTTGTACAGGATAACCACTTATAATAGCAGCTGTGGTCTTATTAAACTTGTACAAATCTCCACCTGCTTTAGAACCACCATACAAATCCCCAGTTGCTGGATCTATGGCAAGACTTTCGATATCCTGACCTCCTGCAGCAATAGAGCCTATCACAGTTGCACATGGCTGCTGACCATTTACGAGGTCATTTATTTTGATTTTGAGTAGTACAGGGGCATTGAATGAACCTAAGGACTTATTAGATGTGAAATAATATTCATTTGTAGTTGGGTCCCATGCGGCAGACTCCAATTCGGAACCTCCGGAAATATTGATATTAGTGCTACTAACACAGTTGTTACTAGACCATTTAATTAGCCCCCAATCTGTTGTAGTGCTGTTGACCCCTGATTGTGTAGACCAATTTGTGACTGAAAATAAATGTCCATCATTTTCATTTATTGCCCATAAAGCGGAATTAAGACATGGTATTGGAGCACTAGAACAATTAACTGGTGCAACCACAATTGTTGTATCCTTAAAACAGGCATTGCTACCATTAAACAAGCGTAAAGTATAAGTTCCGCCTGTATTAGGTATTGCCGTTTGCACATCTTGAGGTAAACTAATAGTAGATGCCGATGCATAATCAGGTGTGCCACTATAAACAGCACCCGTGCTCACTCCATATCTGTCGGCGTTTGACACACCTGTTAAGGTTATTTTTCCATTGTTATTAGCAGTTGCCCCGGTACATGTTGGGGCTGTTTGGCTTGTTGTAATTGCCGAAGGGTTTGTACAAGAACTTGAACACGATGCTGGTGCAGTATAGGTTGAAGTGCCACTACATGCTACATCCGCACTAAATACTGCGGTAACAGTATATAAATTAGTGGCTGTTCCTACTGTTGCTGTAGATGCAAAATCTATTAATAAATTATCTAACACCAATACGATTGAATCTACATTGTATAATGGTGTAATAAATAATGGATAACATGTTGAGGTACTTGGATCGCATGGTGTATTTAATTCTCCTGTGAATACAATGCCACAACCTGATTCTATTTGATAATTGTCTTCTGATACAAATTCTGGCTCTGGTACATTTACAACTAATACTTCGCCACTATTGGTTCTTGAGGCACAATTAACCGCAAGTGTTGTATAATACCAATCAAAATCAATCTTTGTCGTGTCTTCATTATACGTATAACAACAGGCTGTCCATTTAAAATTCATATTTACCATCAATAAACTATCCGGATTTTGGATTGAGTCTATGATGATTGGCCATGAATTGCCTATATTATATAATGTTATTGTTGTCGTATTATTTGCAATGTTTTGTTGTACTAATACTTCTCCTGCTCCGTCTCCTACTACTGTACATGAACCATAACGGTTACAAACATCTATTAATCCTAAAGTATCTACTAATGCTGGTACTGATATTACTAATGAATCTACTGTATACTTTAAATCAAATATCATATCTCCATTATTATCTAATGGATAACATTGATTTAGTGTTCCTGAACAGTTATTGGCTAAACTAAAGTCTAATGATGCTTTACATCCTAATTCGTATGCTAAATTTGCAGCTGTAGTGAAATTATCAAATACAAATAAATCTATATCGTCTGTTGCTGTCTTAGTTCTTGGTGAACATGAGTTTGGTAAATCTCTGTAATGGTAATTTATATTATAATATGCATCTTCTGCAATCTGATAACAACAGCCATCATACTCTAATGTCATATTAAATATATATAAACTATCAAAGTTTTGATAGTTATCTTCTTTTATTGGCCAGTGGTTACCACCATTGCTAAGTACTATTCTTGTACTTGTTGCAGTTGGGTGAGTAACTGTGATGCCATCTCCTGCTGTACTTCCTATAGTATAGTTTGTACCATTTGATAGACGTAAAGTCGCTCCACTTGGTAAACTATCTAATCTTAATCCTACAAAATTTAAAGTAATTGAATCTAAATAGTATTGTGGTCTAAATTCATTTGGGAATCTATCTGTAACACCATTCGCACAATCATTCACAATGTATGAACTAATATCTACCTTACAGTTTGGCACTGCTGTATTATGTGTTGCATATACTTTAATACTATCATTATTATTGTAATATGCTATACTATATGCCTCATCTCTATATCCATATGAGGTTTCTGATGGTTTATGGTAGAAAGTCTCATAAGTAATCATGTCTGGAGTAGCTGCTGTATCTATAACCTGATAGGAGTTTACAAAATTGATTGGTGGATAGCTTTCTCTAAATGTAAAATTAAATAGATTATTATTACATGCATATGGTGCTTGACTTGTATTTACCTTATAATAGGTTATAAAATATAAGCTATCTCCTGCCTGAATTGTTCTTCCTGTACATGGTAGACTTAATCTAAAAGTATCTATAATTCTTGTACCTAAATCTCTTGTTGTTCTTGTGATACAACTTGTAGAAATACCTATATATGTTCCTGCTTGTGTTACAAAATATACTGAATCTACCATTAAGAAATCTAATGGATCATTATATCTTGGTGTGCCTCCTGGTGCATATTGGTCATTCACCCATGTGAACACACTTAATGTTGTGTCAAAATTGAAACTCACCTTTGACATAACTCTTACTGTATCACAGCTCGCTTGTATATCTCTACTATTACCTGGATTTGCTAATCCACTTAGTGTACTATCTTGATATCCTAAAGTTATTCTGCTTACATTAAATGTATGTACATTCACTAGCCATGGACATTCCGCTCTTACTCCTCCAACTGCATAACTAGTTTCTCCTGAACAACTTCTCTTAAATTCGCAACAAACTGTGCCATCTGTTTGACGGCATGCATAGGTTAAATCTTTACTTTGTATATAACCTGCTATTGGTCTAGATAATAGTGGGTATGGTACACATGGGTAAGATGGTCCATAACCGTTGGTTACAAATTTGATGGATAAATTATTTGTTCCTCCTGTTGGCGTTTGTACTTGTTCCTTTAAGTATAATTTTAAACAAACAATGCTATCACCACTCACAACTGTAGTATCATAGTGATGTCCTAAATATCCTGGATTAAGTGCTAACCACTGTGCTGGTGTAATATCTGTATGATGAAAATAGCTTCCACCAAAAAATGATGGATCTATATTATTATTTCTAACACTATCTGCATGTGCCTTATTTTTAGTATTATTCATACACACTTTTAATACCAACTGTGTATCGTTCGGGCATTCGGCTATACCAAAGTGTGTATAATCATATCTTAAGGTATGTAAGTTCGCACCTCCGTATGGTGTAACAGATACATCATCCGATAATTCGTTATTGAGTGAAGTATTGGAACCATCTGAACGCTCATCCATTAGTATGCCTCTCTGTGCATTTTCTGTTGTACATATTCCGCCTGAAGTACCTGATATACTACCATCACAGTTCTTTGTCGTATCTGGTGTGATACCAAAACATCTATCAAAGAATAACTGTGCATCTGGACGGTAACAAAAATCGCCTAGTGCTGTACAACTTCCTCTATTTTCTGTTGTGCCACTTGCTTGGCATTTTAATCTAAGTGCTGCTCTTATCGTAATATCTCCTGAAAACTCATCTATGAAGCCATCGGTATCTAAACCTGAATTGAAAAAGCCTGGAATGGCTGTAGTGTTATTCGCTAAGTTTACAGTCCATCTTCTTTGGGCATCTACTGTAATACCACTACCTGATATGGCTACTCCATTGATGTAGACCGTATCAATATCATACATATTACAATTTCTGCTATCTAATACAAACTTAAATCCGCCTAAGGTATCGGCACCTACTACTTTTACTTTATAATCTACATATCCATTAGAACAATAGCTTGGCATCGTGTAATTAAAACTATCTAATGATACATTTGAAATGGCATAAATAGGTTGGTTGATTTGTGCTGATGCTGTTTGTCCACTATATAATAATGAATCTCTGAACTCACCTGAAAAACATAAGCGATATATTGCCTTAAATGTTGGGTATACACATGTATTGGTAACTAGCCCTAAACGATCAATCTGCCATGATACATTTGTTATTGTATTTGTAGCATCTATAAATCCATCTCCATCTAATCCATCAAAGAAACCTGGAATCGCAGTTGTATTGTTGGTTAAATCTACCGTATAGATGCCACCACTATATTGTAAGTGACTTCCGCCTAATCTTACGCCGTTGATAATCACACTATCTACTGTATATTGTGTACAGCCTCTAGTATCTAACTGGAATTTAACCTCTGATATTGTATCATATTGTGCCCCACCTGATAGTTGTAATCTGTGGTTGATATAATCTAAACCACAATAGCTACCACTTGTATAACCTTGGTAGGTTGGTATGGTTACACTTCTTGAGGTTGGGTTACATACTCTGTTGGCTGGTGTGAATGGGAAAGAGCCATATGCTATTGTTGTGCTGTCTCTAAAGCCTGGACATTGATTGTAAGCTCCGCTTATGCTTGGATAGAAACAACATAGATTGGAACCTACTGAATTAGGATTTAATTGTATCGTTATGGTAATGTTCTGGTTGATATCGTCTACAAAACCATCGCTATCTAAATCTACAAAACCTGGAATGGCAACACTATTGGTATAATCTCTTAGGTTTAATACGTATCTGCCTGAAATATCTTGGGTAAATCTACCTGCATCTATTAATACGCCGCCTACTCTTACATTTATGGTATTGATATTATATAAATTACAACTTCCTCTGTCTAAATAGAAAATCGCATCATAGATGCTTCCCAGTTGGCTAATGTCTACTTGGTGGGTAACGCTGTTATCGCCACATAATTGTATGGTTGAGCTACTTTGGTTGGCTTTTAAGCTTGAAGAAGCTGGCAAGTTGGTGAAAATAATTTGTGGACGTGTGCTTAAACTTATAACGTTTTGACCTGATTGTCTGCCACTATTTAATAAGGTGTTAGAATCTCTTAGCGCTGGACAGATATTGTATGCAACTTTGTAATCTGGAAACGCACATTGTGCATTAAAATTACTGATTGGTGAATTGATTGATGTAAAATATTTTACTTTTATGCTGTCTGGTTCTTCGTCTAAATTACCATCGCCATCTGCATCTATAAATCCTAATTGACTACCTAATGTATTGTTTATATTATTTAAGTCTATACATATACTACTTCCATTTACACTCAACATGCCACTTGGTATTGATATCCCATTAATATGTACACTATCTATATCATATAATCCACATGATTTTGTGTCTAAACATATCATTAAGTTACCAAAAGTATCTTGCACTGGTGATAGTGTTGTATACTCATAATAGCCAGGTGTACAAAATCCAAATTGTAGATAACTTGTAAGACTACTGCTTACCCAATTACTATATGCTAGTAATGAATACTGTGTATTGGCATCTTTTCCACTATATGGATATATTGCAGAATTTACTGATGATTGACAGAAATTATATGCATCTACACTAAATGTAGGATAACTACATGCTGTAGTTGTATTAAATGTATAGTTAAATCTTACTGTAAAACTACTTTGATCTGTATTGATATTGTCATAAAATCCTGGAATGGTAATAGCATTTGAGGTTAAATCTACAGTTGCAATGCCACCTGATACTGTGAATG
Source organism: Sphingobacteriales bacterium (assembly GCA_016699615.1). Classification (NCBI taxonomy): domain Bacteria; kingdom Pseudomonadati; phylum Bacteroidota; class Sphingobacteriia; order Sphingobacteriales; species Sphingobacteriales bacterium. The sequence continues at coordinate 1,119,341 of CP064984.1, forward strand.
GAACTGAAACACCATTGACAAATGCTTCTGTTATAGTATAAAAATTACATCCATTAGTGTTTAAACTAAATTTAAATCCTCCTACTGTATCATCTAGCTCAGATAAATCTATGGTGTATTCCATATGACCAGCATCACAAACTCCTACTTGTGCCTCACTTGACAGTTCGATACCCATATTTAAACATGGTATTAATCCCAAATTCTTCATACCATCTAAACCTACTCCCAATCTATGATACTGTGCTGTATAACTCTTAGCACATTTATCTTTGTATGTAGTTGTAATATATGGCTTACGACAATCTGAACAGTTTACCGTACAGCTCGTACTACAAGCAGATTTATAATAAACATAAAATTTATAAGCATTATCTCCAGTTGCTGGCAATACACCCATTGTAATAGGTGCTATACTATTGATTGCCGCACTGATATTAAAATTTAAAATTGTACCTGTGCTTGATACTGGTGTTACTTGAACTGTTTGTCCTTGATATTCTACGAAAAATCTATCGTAATTGAACAAATTACATCCTCTTGTATTAAAACCTAGCATAATACTGTTTATACCTGCATTGGTATCTAAACCTGCGCCATAAGTAGATGCATTGGTTTGAGTATATACAAATAAACCTGTATCTGCTGAACATGAATAAGGAACACTTGTCTCGTTACTACTTAGTGTTATCGTTGCTCCTAAGTCAACTATATAACTATAGTTTGCATTGGCTGTTTGACAGGTACCTGATGGTGCACAGCCCCATGTCGCTCTAACTATGCTCGTATTTTGACCAACTGGACATGTCGCTAATAAATCATACTCTACAATTATACTATCCTGCTCCTCGAATCTGCCTGTTAGATCATACACAGATGCCTTAATTGGAAATTGCATACCACTAGCTGTAATATTGGGACTTGCTACTGTAATACCATTTACCATTACACTACCTGGTACTATATTTACTGCCGTTGAAGCTATATCTCTATAATATATGCTATCTAAATAGGCTAACTGTCCTGTTTGATTGATAACTACTCTTCTATGTACTGTACCTCCTATGCTAACTGTTGGTATTGTGCCTTGTGATTGAACTACTAGTACTGGACGATAAGTATTATTATTTAATGCTACTGTATTTTTTCCTGAATAAGTTTCATAGGTTGGTGTCCAGCCTCCTGTTGTTCCTGGACATGATAAACATGGAAAACGCTGATAATTTAAATTATAATTTACAAATAAATCTCCACCCAACAAGTTAACCCCACAACGTGCCTTTACGCCTAAATATACTACAAATACTTCATTCGGATTTAAGCTTGAGCCAATCGTAAAATTATAGCTACTACCACTTGGATTAATAACCTGAGTCAATGGCACCAAGAAATCAGTTACTGGAGCTCCTGGATGTGCATCTAAACTATCTAATGGCAGTCTAAATATTTTACCATAACCACTAAACTCATAACCTGATGGCAATGTAGTGCCAAGTGTAATGCCTTGTAAGATTACCGTGTCTTCTATCGCTGTAATGGCAAGCGCTAATGTGTCTTGGTCGCCACAGATGGTCATATTACTCAATTCTGGAAAACTTCCTTTACCATTGATGTCTACAAACAATGCATCGAACAGTCCTTGTGCTTGTGTACTCAAAAACATGAACATTGAGAACACTAAAACGCAAATTTTACGTATCATATATCTATAATTAACTTTTTTTAATTTACCCCTAGATAGTTTTTAACGTATTTTAATCTACAAATTTAGTTTTTTTTTTTGAAATAATCAACAAAAAGTAAAAATGTTAATAACTTTGCAATAGCATTATCATACTAAATGTGAAGAAAGAATACTATTTTATTGATTTTCTTAACCAAAGTATATATTAAAAAAACCTTAAATCGCATATATATATTTATTTTAGATGGTTCTTTAGGAAAACTATTTATTAAATTACCTTAAAGAGCATAACAAAGTCATGTAAGAATAAAATTATATATTTGCATCTGTGTTAGCAAAAAGAATAATTCCTTGTTTAGATATAAAAGATGGACAAACTGTAAAAGGTATTAATTTTATAGATTTAATTCATGCTGGAGACCCTGTGGAATTATCACAAAAATATGTAGAACAAGGTGCAGATGAATTAGTTTTTTTAGATATCACTGCAACTGTTGAGAATAGAAAAACATTTGCAGAACTAGTAAAAAAAATAGCATATACAATAAATATTCCTTTCACTGTTGGTGGCGGAATTTCTACGATACAAGATGTAGATGTATTGCTGGGTGCTGGTGCTGATAAAGTTTCTATAAACTCTTCCGCTGTAAAAAACCCAGGTTTAATAGATGAACTTTCTAAACAATTTGGCTCTCAATGTATAGTTGTTGCTATAGATACAAAATTGGAGGATGATTGGAAAGTTTATGTAAAAGGTGGGCGAGAAGCAACATCTATTTATACCAAAAATTGGGTTCTGGAAGTACAAGAACGTGGTGCTGGAGAAATACTATTAACATCAATGAACCATGATGGAACAAAACAAGGTTTTGCATTAGATATTACTGAATATTGTGCAAATACACTAAATATTCCAGTTATTGCAAGTGGTGGTGCAGGAAATAAAGAACACTTTGAAGGTATATTTAAAATTGCAAAAGCAGATGCTGCATTAGCTGCATCTATATTTCACTTTGGAGAAGTTCCAATTCCTGAATTAAAACAATATCTAAATACAAAAGGAATATCTATTAGGATATAATAATCAGTTTCCTTAGTACAAAAATTTGTTATCATGTGACATTTTTTAATTCATACTTTTATTGTAATATTGCATCATAGTTCTTTAACTTAATGTGCTTATTACGAAAGACGGAGGGAATAGGCCCAATGATGTCTTGGCAACCTTGTAAGATACTTGAAAACTGATTATAAAATAATTTATTAATTATTTGTATCTAAGAGTAGAAACAATCTGACAAAAAGGTGCCAAATCCTACCTTATTATTTGAGGAACGATAAGTAGACTTTTATCTTCTCTTATTTAGTAATTAAATTTATCATTAATTTATTGAATTTATTAATACTAAAAATTATTATTTAAATATAATTATGACACACCAATTATACAATATTGCTCAACAAAAAATTCTCATCCTTGATGGCGCAATGGGAACAATGATTCAACGTTATAAGCTAAATGAAGAAGATTACCGTGGCGAACAATTTAAGGAACACATTTCTCCACTTAAAGGAAATAATGACTTATTGTCTATCACACGTCCTGAGATAATAAAAGAAATTCATCGACAATATTTTCAAGCAGGCGCAGATATCGTAGAAACAAATACATTTAGCGGAACAACTATAGCACAAGCAGATTATCATTTAGAAGATGCTGTTTATGAAATAAACTACCAATCAGCAAAAATTGCAAAAGAGGTAGCACAAGAATTTACTGATTTTCCAAGATTTGTTGCTGGAGCAATGGGACCAACCAATCGTACAGCATCAATATCTCCAGATGTAAACAATCCAGGATTTAGAGCAATAAGTTTTGATGAACTAGTTAATGCATATTATTTTCAAGCAAAAGCTTTAATAGATGGTGGTGCAGATATTCTATTAGTTGAAACAATCTTTGATACTCTAAATGCAAAAGCAGCATTATTTGCTATCCAAACTTTATTTGAGGAAAATAAGTCAGAAGTTCCTGTTATGGTTTCTGGTACAATTACAGATGCTTCAGGACGAACATTGAGTGGACAAACAACAGAAGCATTTCTAATTTCTATGTCACATGTTCCATTGTTTTCTGTAGGATTAAATTGTGCTTTAGGTGCCAAAGAATTAAGACCATATTTACAAGTATTAGCAAAAGAAGCTCCATTTTTTGTAAGTGCTTATCCTAATGCAGGCTTGCCAAATGCTTTTGGTGGATATGATGAAACGCCAGAACAAATGGCAGATGCAGTAAAAGAATATTTAGAACTAGGAATAATAAATATACTTGGCGGCTGTTGTGGTACCACACCAGCTCATATCAAATGTTTTGCTGAAGTAGCAAAAAGTTATCAACCAAGATTAATCAATAAATTACAACAACAATACTAAAGTATTTTATATAAATCTAAAATAAACTATAGGTAAATACAATAAAAATGAACGAATCTGACTGTACAACCTTAAGATTATCAGGACTTGAACCTTTGATAATTACACCTCAATCTAATTTCATTAACATTGGAGAACGTACCAACGTAACTGGCTCTAAAGTCTTTTTAAAGATGATAAAGGAAGAACGCTACGAAGATGCACTTTCAGTAGCTTTAGATCAAGTTCGTGGTGGTGCTCAAGTACTTGATGTAAATATGGATGAAGGTATGATAGATGGTGTAAATACTATGGTTACGTTTTTAAATCTCATTGCTTCAGAACCTGATATTGCACGTATTCCAATCATGATAGACTCTTCAAAATGGGAAATTATCGAAGCAGGACTAAAATGTGTACAAGGAAAATCTATTGTCAATTCTATTTCATTAAAAAGTGGCGAAGAAGAGTTTATTAAACAAGCAAAATTGATAAAAAAATATGGTGCTGCTACAGTAGTAATGGCTTTTGATGAAAATGGACAGGCAGACAATTATCAAAGAAGAATAGATATATGCAAAAGAAGCTATGATATCTTAGTTAATGTAGTCAAATTTAATCCTAATGATATTATTTTCGATCCAAATATATTTCCAGTTGCCACAGGAATGGATGAACATAAAAACAATGCCCTTGATTTCTTTAATGCTACAAAATGGATTAGAAAAAACCTAAAAGGTGCGCATGTTTCTGGTGGTGTTTCCAATGTATCATTTTCTTTTAGAGGAAATAATGTAGTTAGAGAAGCTATGCATTCAGCATTTCTTTACCATGGTATACAACATGGAATGGATATGGGCATTGTAAATCCTTCGATGCTTGAAGTGTATGATGATATAAATAAAGAACTATTAGAAAAAGTAGAAGATGTATTATTAAATAGACGTGATGATGCAACAGAACTTTTATTAGAATATGCAGAAACCGTAAAAGGCACTGCAAAGAAAAAAGAAGAAGATTTAACATGGAGAAATCAAAGTGTACAAGAGCGACTAAAATATGCACTAGTAAAAGGAATTGTAGAATATATTGATGAAGACACTGAAGCTTGTAGACAACAATATAGTAGACCAATTGAAGTAATAGAAGGACCATTGATGGATGGCATGAATGTAGTAGGCGATTTATTTGGTGCAGGAAAAATGTTTTTACCACAAGTAGTAAAAAGTGCACGTGTAATGAAAAAAGCAGTTGCATTTTTACAACCATTCATCGAAGCAGAACAACAAGGTGGTGCAAGAAAGCTAGGAAAAATATTATTAGCAACTGTAAAAGGCGATGTACATGATATTGGAAAAAATATTGTTGGTGTAGTTTTAGCATGTAATAATTTTGAGATAATAGATTTAGGTGTAATGGTGCCTGCAGAAAAGATTTTAGATGCAGCAATTGAGCATAATGTTGATATAATTGGATTGAGTGGTTTAATTACACCATCATTAGATGAAATGGTAGATGTTGCCAAAGAAATGGAGCGTAGAAATATAAAAATTCCATTGCTAATTGGTGGCGCAACAACATCAAAATTGCATACAGCAGTAAAAATAGAACAGAACTATTCTGGAATAACAATACATGTATTAGATGCATCACGAAGTGTGCCTATTGCTACACAATTAATGAATGTAGAAGACACAAAGAAACTTAAGATCCAGATTCAAGAAGAATATGAGCAAATGCGTCAGCGTCATTATAGTAAGCATACAACTAAGGACTATATTTCTATTGATGAGGCAAGAAAAAATAAAACTGTAATAAATTGGGCAAATTACACACCACCAAAACCAACTTTTTTAGGATTAAAAACTTTTGAGAATTATGATATTGCCGAATTACGCAATTATATAGATTGGACACCATTCTTCCAAGCATGGGAACTACATGGCAAATATCCAACAATATTAGATGATAAAATTGTTGGCGCAGAAGCAAAGAAATTATTTGCAGATGCAAATGTTATGTTAGATAAAATTATTCAAGAAAAATGGCTAACAGCAAAAGCAGTTATTGGCTTCTTCAAAGCAAATACAATAAATGATGATGATATAGAAATTATTGCCGATAGTAAAATCATTACATTACACCATCTACGCCAGCAACTAAAAAAAGCAGATGGTTTGCCAAATATATCACTTGCAGATTTTGTTGCTCCAATCTCATCACAGAAGGAAGATTACATAGGTGCATTTGCAGTAACAGCAGGAATTGGCATAGAAGAAAAAATAAAAGAATTTGAAGCACAACATGATGACTATAATTCTATCATGATAAAAGTACTTGCTGATAGATTAGCAGAAGCTATTGCTGAGCGCATGCACGAGCGTGTACGTAAAGAATTTTGGGCATATGATAAAACAGAAGACCTTAGCAATGATGAATTAATAAAAGAAAAATACAATGGAATTCGTCCAGCACCAGGCTATCCAGCATGCCCAGACCACACAGAGAAAATTGCATTGTTTGATATATTAAATGCAACAGAAAATGCAGGCATTACACTTACAGAAAGTATGGCAATGTACCCAACTGCAGCAGTAAGTGGTTGGTATTTCTCGCATCCTGATAGTAAATATTTTGGAATAGGCAAATTAGCCAAAGACCAAGTAGAAGACTATGCTAATAGAAAGAACATGCCAATAGAAAAAACGGAACGTTGGTTAGGTAGCATTTTAGGGTATTAAACCTTCCTTTTTCGCTCTCGTCTTTTCATATAGTCTAAAACAGCATCTTTGGTAGTTAGCCAATTTCTGCTATCTTTATAAGCATCTATTTTACCTTGTCTTGCTAAAAGACTTACATACTCTTGTCCGTAAGGAACTCCAGGCTCTGATACAATATTACTAATAGGCTGATAATCTTCGTAAGTATTATTTAAGTTAGATAAATAAATATCCAAAGAACGTTCTACTGATTGTATTACTAATAATAATAACTTACTATAGTTTCCTTTATTGGCTAAGTTTAATGCAGTATAATATTTTTTTCTATCATTCTTTAAAATAATAGCTGGTGGAAAACCTGCTTGCATCAATAATAGATTACTTATTAAACGCACAGTTCTTCCATTGCCATCAAAAAATGGATGTATCCACACAAAACGATGATGAAAAATTGCATTTTTTACAATTAGATTTAATTCTGAATGATTATTCCAATAAATCAATTCTTCCATTAAAGTATTTACTTTAAGTGCATTTGGTGGTATGTAATTTGCACCAGCAATTCTTACACCACCAGTTCTATATCTTCCAGCAAAATCTTTTTCTATTTTTTGTAGAACTAAGTTATGTGTTTCCATAATATCGTATGTATTTAATTTATACTTATCCGATATTAAATTTTCTATAAAAACAATTGCATCTTGATGATTTACAGCTTCGAAATGTTCTCTTAATGATTTCCCTTTAATTGTAAATCCTTCTTCAATTATCAATTTGGTTTCTTGTAATGTAAGTGTATTTCCTTCTATACTATTAGAATTATAAACCCATTCCAAGTTTAGGCTTTCTTTTATTGATTTTAATTGATAAGCTGGAATCGGTCTAAAAGAATCTAACAATAGCTTTTTCTGTTCTATTCTTTGTAGATATTTATCTAAGCCATCAAACTCATATGGATAGTTTTGCCATTCCATACTACAAAAATACTATTTTTTATTAATATCGGCTAGCTATATTTAATTATTTATCCGATATTAGTATCATTTTACAAAACTTTCTAATTAAATAAGAAATTTCTATTCTAAATACTATAAAAGAAATGTAAAAGAAGATTATTATTTATAATGCTCGTACATGTAGTGTATCATACCATCACCTAGGCCTACTTTGGGTACCATCAATGATGAAATATTTGCATGGTTCATTATAAACTTAAATATTTTTGCTGCTGGTACTATTACATCAGCTCTGTCTGGTCGTAAGCCAAATTGTATAATTCGTTCATCTATACTTAGATGTTCTAACTTATCTAGTGTGTTTTGTATATCATGCTCATGCACAAAAATAGATTTAGCTTTAGCAAAACTTTTTTGTATTGTATTGATATTTCCACCAACACCAATGCCTTGAATATGCTTATACTTTGTGCTAATTTCTGTTAGCCATTTTTGCATCAATCGCCATTGCTCTTTTTTGTCATTGCCCATACTTATTCTAAGTGTGCCTATATTGAATGACTGCTTATCTATTGTCTTGCCTTTGCTTAATAAAATTAATTCTGTACTTCCACCACCAACATCGATATACAAATAATTGTGATGGTGTTTTAAGTCTAATGTTTCAACATGATTAGATAAAACAAACTCTGCTTCTCTATGTCCAGAAATAACTTCGATTTTTATTCCTGTTTTTTTGAATACTTTCTCAACAATTACTCCAGAATTTTTTGCATCGCGCATAGCTGATGTAGCACAAGCCATAACTTGTACTGGCTGATGAATAGCTATTAAATGCTTATAAGCTTTCATCGTAGACAAGATATCTTTTGTTTTCTTCTCAGAAAATTCTCCATTAATGAATGCTTCTTCACCTAATCTAAATGCTACTCTATACATGGCATCTTTTACATATTGCACACCATTTTCTGTTTCGTATACATTTACAAAAATTAGCCTTACAGCATTTGATCCTATATCTATTGCAGCAAATTTCATCTAATTAGAATTCTAAATCTATTGTATCTAAATGTTCGCAACAATGTTTTAGTAATAGAATTGCATTTGCAATATCTTCTTTATGTGCCATTTCTATTACTTGGTGCAAATGTCTAGTTGGAATTGATATTGCTCCAGCAACAGCACCTGTTTTTCCCATTCTTTGAATACCTGCAGTGTCTGTGCCACCCATTGTAAGCAATTCAGGTTGCCATTTAATATTATATTCAGTTGCTATTTTCTTTTGGAATTTTACCATTCTGTAATCGCAAATGGTACTTGAGTCCATAATTTTTATGGCAACACCATTACCTAGTTGTGTTACTTGCTCTTCTGGTTTTGAACCTGGCAAATCGAATGCAATGGTTGTATCTAATCCAAAACCAAATGTAGGATTGATATTGTGTGCAGCAACATTTGCGCCACGTATACCTACTTCTTCTTGTACTGTAAAAACACCATATATATCATAAGGACAATCTTTTAAAAGCTTTAGTGTTTCTATTAAAATATATACAGCAACTCTGTTGTCTATTGATTTACAGTTTACACAATTGCCCATTTCAATTAATGTACGTTCGCGTGTAATTGGATCACCAATTGATATATTTGATTTTACTTCTTCGGCAGACATTCCTAAGTCTATAAAATAATCTGAGATGCTTGCTGGTTTTGCTCTTTCTTCGGCAGTCATTATATGAATTGGCTTACTGCTCATTACACCAACTACATCTTTTTTACCGTGTACTATTACACGCTGTGCAGTTAATGTTTTTGGATCAAATCCGCCTAATGTATGAAATCTTAGAAAGCCATTTTCATCTATATGTTTTACAATAAAACCTATTTCATCCATGTGTGCAGCAATCATCACACGTTTGCTACTATCTTTACCTTTTTTTATTGCATATAGATTACCTAAGTTATCTACTTCAGTAACTACGTCTATATTCTTTAACTCTTCTAAAACTAATTTTCTTACTTGTTGTTCGTATCCAGATGTGCCTGGTGTTTCGCAAATTTTTGCTAAAAGTTTAACGTTTATTTCCATATCTAAATATATTGAACAAAATTACTAAAATAAATGCATATACTTAAAATTTTATACCTTTGCGAAAAAAACTTATGGCATTACCAAGTGTATTTCAAGAAAATATTGTAAATCAATTAAAAGAAAGAATTGAGAAAGTAACTCCTGAAACAAAACCAATTTGGGGAAAAATGAATGCTACACAAATGTTGGCTCATTGTAATGTAACTTATGAATATGCATTTGATGAAAGAAAAGATAGTCCTAATTTTTTGGTGAAAATAATGCTTAAAAAATTTGTAAAACCAATAGTTGTTAGTGAACAACCTTATAAAAAAGATTCAAAAACTGCTCCTGCATTCATCATAACTGATGAGCGAAATTTTGACAAAGAAAAACAAAGACTTTATACCTACATGGATAATGTTTTAAAGAAAGGAACTTCATTTTTTGAAGGGAAAGAATCTGTGTCTTTTGGTGTATTAAATGCTATTGAATGGAACAATATGTTTTACAAGCATCTTGACCATCACTTGCAACAATTTGGTGTATAGTTTTAGCTATCTCCTCTTAGTTTTCTGTATCTTTTTCTTGCTTCAATACTGAAAGTGCTGTCTTTATAATTCAGAATTATTTTTTCATAATAATTCTTTGCTAGTTCGTCATTGTACAAATAATATTGATATAGTTCTGCTATGTAAAACAAGGCATTGTCTATCAAAATATCATCACTAAAATTATCTTCTATTTTTAATAAATAGTCTAATGCTTTGGTATATTGTTGTTCGCTTCTTTCTATCTTATAAAATAAATAGTATACATCGTCTTCTAACGATGAACCTTTGTTTTCTTTAATAATTTGAGTTAATGTATCTTTTGATTCTGCTTTTCTATTTTGAAATTGTAGCATATCTGCTTGCGCAAATTGGATTAAAGCAATATCTGTTTCATCTGTGTTTAGATTATCTAAAATAAAAACTGATAAATCTATTGCATCGTTGGAAATATATTCTGTTGTATTAGCTTTTATGATTTTGAGTTGTGTTTGTGCCCATTCAAAATCTCCTTTAAAATAAGATAGTCTGGCATTTCTATATTTTGCATCTTCACCAAGTGGTGTGCCTTTCATATCTTTTTCTACTTGTGTGTATAATAGTCTAGCATCCCATGGGTTGTTTTGTATTATATAGTAATCGCCCAAGCTAAGTTTAGCCTTTGCTAATAACTCATTATTTATTTTTGGTTGTTGAATAATATACTCTATTCTACCTATTGCAGAATCTGTTTGGTGTAGATACAAAGCTTCTAGGTTAGCAAGTTCTATTATTGCATCAAAAGTATTTTCGTTGTTTTGATGTTGATTAATGAATGATAAATAGGTATCTTTTAGTGATAATATATCTTCTGTATTGTATTTTGATTGTTGTAGTAGTTTTTCTTTTTTCGCGTTGATTAAGGCTAAACTTGCATTTAAGAACCAATAATTATGTGTTCCTTTATTAATTACATATTGAAATCCTTTTATTGCTGCATTATAGTCTTTTTGTTGCATTGCTGCATTTGCAATTCTCATTACGCTTGAGCCATCACCATTTCTTTGCATATCCAGTGATTTTGCTTGAATAATTGCGCCATCAAAATCATTGCGATGCATATACAACCAAACCAGAATATCTTGATACACTAATAGTGTTTTATCTTTCCCAACTCTTTGTAATAATGATTTTTCAATATAATCTTTTTTCTCTTCTGTAGTCATTGCTGTGAGCAAACCATTGTAAATTGCATTTAGATTATCTGTTTGTGAAGTTGCTTCATCTAAATATGCTTGAACCATACTATTAAAATCATTTTTTAATAGATAAATATTTGCAATTTCTAGATTAAACAGTTGTTTATTTTTCAGCAATTCCTTTCCTTTTATGTAACATTTAAAAGCTTCATCGTATAATTGCGATTGAATAAATTTATCTGCTATATTTTTAATTTGTATTGTACTATTAGGTAAGTCTTTTATTATTTTGTCGTACAATTTATTGGTTTCATTAATTTTATTTTGATTTTTATATATATCTGCTAAATCTATTAAATAAATACTATTATTTACTGATTTTTTATAAGCTGATTTTATCATCTTTTCTAATGCTACATAATCATTTATTTTTAGTAAAACATCCAAATACTCTTGGTAATACATTAAGCCTTGGTCTTCATTAAATAATTCAGCATAGTATTCTGCTGCTTTTGCAAACTCTCCATTTTCTGCAAATTGCCTTGCTAAGTAATGATTGTAATTTCCATCTTGTGCATTAGATAGAAAGAATGACAAAACAATAATGAGTAATATTTGAATTCGTAGCATTATAACAATTAAATATACAAACTTTAGACTAAGATTGTTATTAAAATTAGTTAATTAGATTTCTATTAATTAGATAAAATATACGTTTCGCCTACGTCTAATATTTTTAAATCTGCTGATAAAATATTGTCATTTTTCTGTTGTGCTGTTATTTTTATTGGCTCTGATGCTGGTTCATCACTCAAATCGTAAGTGCCATAATGCATTGGAATAAAATTTTTCACATTCAATTCATTGCTTGCATGCACAGCTTCTTGTGGTGACATGTGTGCCCACTCCATAATGTATTTTGGTTTGTATGCGCCAATTGGCATTAAGGCAACATCAAAATATTTATATTGTTCTTTTATAGTTTTAAAGTGGTGTGCATAAGCTGTATCTCCTGCGAAATATATTTTCTTTGTATTAGAACATATGGCAAAACTACCCCAAAGTGTTGTATTAAAATCAAATACATTTCTTCTGTTCCAATGTTTGGCTGGCAGAAAATCTATTTCTATTTTTTCAGTAATATACTTTTGCCACCATGCTGCTTCTTGTATTTTTTTAAATCCAATATTGCTTAGCATATCATAGAAACCTAATGGGCACAATACTTCTACATCTTTATTATACTTTAAAATATTTTTTAAAGAAGGAATATCTAAATGATCTCTATGTCCGTGAGACAGTAAGATGTAATCTATATTTTGTAAGTCTGCAATATTGCATGGTAATGCATGTCTGCGATGCATGCGTATTGGTGCCAGATTAAAGAAAACTGGATCTGTAATAATGCGCACATTATTTATTTGAATATAAAAAGTTGAATGCCCTAACCATACAATTTTATCTTCTTCGCCTTTTGTTATTTCATTATTGATAATAACATTTGGTGCGTATTTATCCTGTTTTTTTTTGTCTCTTTGTGGATTTCCATTAAACATCCACTTGACTAAATTTTGGTATGGGATTTTTTCAATCTTAGTATCAAACACAAATTGACCATCAATATATAAGTTTCCTTGTATATTGTCTCTTATAAACTTTAAGTTTGGATTTGATTTATATTCTGGCATTATTATAATAACACTGCAACGCCTGGTAATGTTTTTCCTTCAAAATACTCGAGCATTGCGCCTCCACCTGTGCTTACATAGCTTACCTTATCTGCCAAATTGAATTGATTGACTGCTGCTACGCTATCGCCACCACCTACTAAACTAAATGCGCCATTTTTTGTTGCCTCAGCAATAGCTAATGCAACTTGTTTGGTACCATTTTGGAATGTTGGCATTTCAAAAACACCCATTGGTCCATTCCACAAAATAGTTTTTGCATTCTTTATTACTGAAGTAAATTCTTGAACTGCTTTTTCACCTATATCCAATCCCATCCATCCAACTGGAATATTGTTATTTTCTGCTATTTGTGTATTTGCTTCGTTGTCAAATTTATCAGCAATAATACTATCTGGTGGCAATAATATTTGTACGTTCTTTTGTTTTGCTTTTTCTAAGATTTCTAATGCCAATGATAGTTTATCTTCTTCTACTAATGAGTTTCCTATTTTGCCACCTTGTGCTTTAAAAAATGTATATGCCATGCCACCACCAATGATGATTTGATTGGCAATGTTTAATAAATTTTCTATAATTAATATTTTATCAGAAACTTTGGCACCACCCAAAATTGCTACTAATGGTTTTTCTGCTTGTTTGAGTACTTTATCTGCATTTTGTAATTCATCATTCATTAATAATCCAAAGCATTTTTTATTATCCTCAAAATAATTGGCAACAATTGTGGTGCTTGCATGTGCTCTATGTGCTGTGCCAAATGCGTCATTTACATAGATAGTTCCATGTTGTGCTAATTTCTTAGCAAAGTCTGCATCGCCTTTTTCTTCTTCTTTATAGAATCTTGTATTTTCTAATAATAAAACTTCTCCGTTTTTAAGTTGTGATGATGATTGTAATGCGTCATCACTAATACAATCATTAGCAAATTTTACTTCTTTTTGTAATAAAGCTGATAAGTGTGCTACTATATGTTTTAGACTAAATTTTTCATAATCAATAGTTCCATCTTCTTTTAATTTTTTTAATGGACGACCTAAATGTGACATCAATACAACTCTGCCGCCATCGTTTAGTATTTTCTGGATTGTTGGCAATGCTGCTCGTATACGTGTATCATCAGTAATATTAAATTGTTTGTCTAATGGCACATTAAAATCTACACGAATAAGTGCTCTTTCATTTTGGAAATTGATGTTATTGATTGTTTTCAATTTTTATTAAGTATTTTTAAAACAATAGATTTATTTTACAATTGTGGCTCCGAATAAATAATTTTATTAGACGAATGAAGTTGTAATTTTGCATTTATCTCAAACCCTTGAATACTATCAATAATAGATTCATTTGCATTATATTGCCATATTAGATTGAAATTATTTTTTTTGATTGCAAATATTTTATTTACTGTGTTAAAGATTATAGTTGAATCTGTGCCTAACATTGAAAATCTTAGATAACCACTTATTCCTCCTGGATATGTAAAAAAGTTATTGTCAAATTTTTCTGATACTAATGCAATTTCTCCATCAGAAATATTTCTTTTAACTACTTTAAAACTGTCAGTAAGAAAATAACAATATTGATTATCTATAGAATATGTTTGTAAATATTTTGAATCCGTTGTTTTTGTCCAAAGCACATTACCATTATCAGTATTTATTAATGAAATTTCATTATTTGTATTTGAGATAATAGATTTGTTAGTATATATGTTTATTGGATCATATATTTGTGCAAGACTAAATTTTTGCCAAATGATACTTCCGTCTCTTTTATCAATGCAATTTAAAGTATTAGAGCTATGATACATAATATGATTGTTATATATTGAAAATTCAGGTATGCCTGCTATCCTTTTTTTCCATATTGTACTGCCATTAGTTTTATTTAAGCAATAAAGAGTATCATAACCTTTAAAATAGATATTCTGTGTATCATAAAATATTGATATAGGAGAGTATATTGAAATTTTATTTTTCCATATTTGTGTATTTGTAATTGTATTAATGCACGTTAATGTTCCTGACGAATCTAAATAAGTATTATTTCCATCATAAATCAAATAAGAAGCAATATGAGATTTATAAAATGTTATATTCCCATTGTTAATATCATAGTTAAATACTGAATCGATAACAACATAATCTCCAGTACTATCATCATATATTCTATCAGATTTTGCCAAATATATATTATTGTCATTATAAAAAGAATAAATATATCCAAATATACTTCGAGATATATTATGTTCTTTTACTAAAGTTCCTGTTTCTCCATTTATATTTAATATATATTGTGTCATTCCGTAGCTTCCTATTTGAGAAGTGAATAATAATTTTGTATTTTCTAAATCATTTCCAGTAGTATCAACAGGAATAGGATTTTGTGATACATTGCTTTCTGGGTTACATGAAATGTTAATTAAAAAAGAAAATAATAATAATGAAATAAGAATTAAAAACGGTTTTTTCATAAATATATCTTTAAGAATTTATATAATGCAATATAGAATATATTTTCATAAACTCAAAATTATGGCTTTTAAAATTACCTATAATATAGTAGTTATTTAGAAAAATGCTTACTAATATTGGAACTAAAAAAAAATATGTCTTTATTCTAACTTTATTATATGTAACACAAACTAATAATAATATACTAAACATTGTATAACTAATACTTCTTGTAATATCTTCAACTGTATACATATAAAGTAACTGTGATATATAAAATACAGAAAATAACGCTACATATAATACTTTCTTTTTTGTTGAAATATTTATATATATTATAAAAAACAATACACATAATACAATTCCTTTATATGTGTAAACGATTGGAGTGACTATATATTTTATATTTTTTATAAATAAAATTATTTCACCTAATTGAAATGTCTGAATAATTTTTAATCCAAAAAAATACCCCAATACAAATCTTAAAATAGCATACAACATTACTATAAATACATATGTTATGATATTCTTGCACAAATATTTATAGTTCTTTTCTTCTAATATATTGTGGTTTAAAATTATAAAAACACTTACTGAAGCAATAATTGATCGTTCATCTACAAAGAATGATAAAAAGAGTAGACTATATTTAATTATATAATTATCAATAATCAACACCCACAACAACAATAAAAATGCTATCGAATCGAAATAAGGAAAAAGTTGAGTAAATGAATTTGTAAAGTAAGTAAGTGAAAAGAGTATTACAAAACAATACGAGTGATTTCTTCTAATACCATATTTCAAGAAAAACTTATGCAAAGAATATAAAAAAATTGGTTGTAAAAGAAATTGTATATATATCATTTCTTTTACATTTAAATTAAACACTTTACAAAATATTGGCACAAACAATCTGAACGAAGTATTATAAAAATGATTGTCTAAACCTGAATAATTATTTGTAATTACATTTACTTGACTAAATGGATGAATAATTACTAAATCATATATTTGATATGCTGATTTTAGAAAAAATTCCCAATTGTAATTTGGAAAACAAAAACAAAATGAAAAAATGGAAATAAGAAAAACAATTAAAAATTCATTGTTTTTTATTTTTTGAATAATTTCTGTCATTCAAACTTTTTATGGTTTATAATTTGCTGCTTCTAATATTTTTTGACTTTCTTTATTGCTAATGAGTTGTTTTAATGTTGTATTAGGATTGTTTTTCATATAATTTCTAATAATCTGCCAGCCTAGCCACGCACCTACTCTTCCTGGTGATGTTTCTGGCATTCCGTATGTGCTTGGTGCATCTTCAACATATTTTATATAGTCAGGTTTAGTTTCGTACAGTAGTTTTTTATCTAAGAAATATCCCCAAATTTGTCTTTGGTTGTTCTCGCACCACTCATATTGTTGTTTTGTATATCTTATAATATCTTCTTGTTTGGTTTTGGGCAACATACTTTCTATAAAATATAATATTTTGCCATATACTATTATTTTATCTAACAAAGTTGATTGTGCTGATGGTGCATCAATTTGGTTGGTTGCCATGACATTCATAGCTTGTATTGCTAAAAATGGCTTATCTAAACTATATAATTGGTAATCGTGAAAGAAGTTTGGATAGTAAATATATTTTGGCCCTAAGTAATCATCGATACAAATACCTAATAAACTATCGCCGAAAGTAAATGCTGGAAATCCTGCAAATTCTGTAATACATGTATAAACTTTTGGAATAGGTTTTTCTGGAAAATAGCTTTTAAAATTTACAAATGCTTCTGTCAATTCTTTTTCTAAAAAATCTAAATTAGGATATTTTTTCATTACACTATCATACAAACCAAGCATATTTGGTTTGGTGATAAAATCTCTGACAATTTGTTGTTGTTGTGCATCGTTTCCCATTCTAGGAAATTCCATTACAAAATTGTAATAGGCATTAAACATCATTGGATGTTGTTGTTGTAATTTTTTTAGTTCGCTAGGAATATCATTAGGATTCATAGCGTACCAATCTTTTTCAAAACGATAGATTTTGATATCAACTTCTGATTTTTTTACTTCTATTTCTTTCTTTGGTTTGTTTTTCTGCTGCTCGCAAGTACATGAAGAAATAAGAAACAAAACAGTAGTAATGTATAAGAAATACTTAATTTTTGCATCTATAATTTTTCACAAATGTAAAGAATAGATTTCTTAATATTGATTTTAGAAACAAAAAATAACTTATTTTTAGGCTATGAAGATTGCATTAGCTCAGCAAAATTATATGATTGGAGATTTCGAGGGAAATTTTCAGAAGATAAAAAACGCCATTGAAATTGCTATTACACAAGCAGCAGATTTGATTCTATTTCCAGAATTGGCAATATGTGGTTATCCTCCACGTGATTTTTTAGAATTTAATCATTTTATACAACAGTGTGAAATTGATATACAAAAAATATGTGCTATTGCTCAAGATAAGATTGCTGTGGTAGTTGGTGCGCCATCTCGAAATCCAACTAAGAATGGAAAAGATTTGTATAATTCTGCCTATTTCATTGCTGATGGAAGTGTACAATATATTGCACATAAAACCTTATTGCCAACTTATGATGTTTTTGATGAGTATAGATATTTTGAGCCAAATACTAATTTTAATTTAGTAAGCTACAAAGGAAAGAAAATTGCACTTTCCATCTGTGAAGATATTTGGGATACTGGCGTAGAAAATCCATTGTATAAGATAAATCCTATTGCTGAATTGGCAAAAATGCAACCTGATATTTTATTGAATCTATCAGCATCGCCGTTTAATTATAGACAAGCCAAAAAGCGTATTGATGTTGTAAGAAACAATGCTACTCAATTTAATATTCCTGTTTTTTATTGTAATCATGTTGGTGCGCAAACAGAATTAATTTTTGATGGTGGCAGTATTGTAATGGATGCCAAAGGCAATCTGATTGATGAGATGGCATATTTTGAAGAACAAATTTCTGTTTATGAATTAAAATCATCTTCGGAAATAGAAAAAACATTTTCTACAAAAACAAATCAGCATCAACCTACAAAAAATGAGATACAATTGATACATGATGCTTTGGTTTGTGGCATTAGAGATTATTTTAAGAAATTAGGATTTAAGAAAGCAATTTTAGGCTTAAGTGGTGGTGTAGACTCAGCATTGACTTTGGTTTTGGCTGTGCGTGCATTAGGTGCAGAAAATGTTTGGAGTATTTTAATGCCTTCGCAGTTTTCTACCAATCATTCTGTAGATGATAGTTTGAAATTAGTGGAGAAATTAGGTTCGCCACATAAAATTATTCCAATAAAAGAAGTATTTGATGTATATGAAAATATTCTTAGTCCACATTTTGACAATAAGCCATTTGATGTAACTGAAGAAAATTTGCAAGCAAGAATACGTGGAAACTATTTGATGGCATTGAGCAACAAACATGGTTATATTTTGCTAAATACTACGAATAAAAGTGAAGCTGCTGTTGGCTATGGTACTTTGTATGGTGATATGTGTGGTGGCTTGGCTGTATTGGCTGATGTATATAAAACTCAGATTTATAAAGTATGTGAATACATCAATGAGCAGGAAGAAATAATACCTAAGCATATACTAACAAAAGCACCAAGTGCAGAACTTAGACACGACCAAAAAGACTCTGATTCTTTGCCTGATTATGGTGTATTGGATAAAGTTTTGTATGAATATATTGAAAATAGAAAAGGTCCAGATGAAATTGAAAATATTTTAGGATATGATGATGCGTTGGTAACAAGAATTTTAAAATTGGTGAATAGAGCAGAATTTAAACGCCACCAAACGCCACCAATTTTGAGAGTATCGCCGAAGGCATTTGGAAGTGGAAGAAGATTGCCTATTGTTGGGAAATATTTGGAGCAATAATTTTTCAATGTCAATTTTTAATAATAAAAAACATTTCTTACATCAATATATAAGCTATATTGAATCAACTGGAATTGATGGTAAGAATGGTGGATTTAATCAATTTTTATCTGAATTAGGTATATCTACTATTGGAACATATTGGGATTTTGACCATTCGGTAATTGATTGGAATAACACAAAAAATCATCATCAGTTTTATTTTGATTATATTGATAATAATGCTGAAATAACTAATTTTTTAAAGAATAGTGATTTATCAAATTCTGGATTTCTTTTTACTTGGCTTGATTGGAATGATCCAATTATTAAAATAAAGACTATTGACTTTATAGAAAACTGGGAAGCATTTTATCGTGCGAGTGTTGAAGGAATGGTACTTACAACTACTGATGGTAAATTCTATTTAGAATTTACAAATGATTGGAAATATCACCTAAATAGTAATTTTGAAATCAAATCTAATACAAGTAAGTAAAGATTATATTAAAATATATTTTATAACTTAATTTAATAGAATTTCATATAGCTATCTTTAACTGAGCCAAAATTCATATCTATTGCTTCAAGAATGTAATTTTGTTTTACTAGCCATGGTTCTTTTTTACCTTGGCTTGGTAGAATTCCTGCTTCCATTGCTCGTTTTATATATCCTGGTTGGAAATCAAACATTGGTCTAGTTTCTAATTTTCTATCACTTTTAGTTACAAATATTTTCTTTCCAGATTTTTCTGTTTCATTTATTAATCTACAAAAATAGGTAGATACTAAATCTGCTCTCAAGGTCCAAGATGCGTTTGTATAGCCAAATACAAATACAAAATTAGGTATGTCTTTTATCATCATGCCTTTGTACACAATTGCTTCTTTTGGATTATACTGTTTGCCATCTACAAATGCTTTTATGCCTCCAATCAGTTGTAGCTCCAAACCTGTTGCTGTAATAATGATATCTGCTTTTAATTCTTTTCCTGATTTTAGTAATATTCCATCTTTGGTAAACGTGTCAATTTGGTCTGTAACTACGCTTGCTTTGCCTTTTTTAATTGCTTTAAACAAATCACCATTTGGTACTGCACATAGTCTTTCGTCCCAAGGATTGTAATTTGGTGTAAAGTGCTTTTGTATATCATAATCTGATGGTAATTGTTTTTTTGCATTTTTAATGAAAAAGTTTTTCATCATTTCTGGTTGATTTCTACTCAATGCATATTGAATTACTGTAATGCCCAAATGTGCAGTCCTGTTTATATTGTACATTATATCTGGTGGTAGTAGTTCGTTCATTTTTTTTGGAAACAAACTTCTATTTGGTACACTTACTACATATGTTGGCGAACGCTGCAACATAGTAATGTGTTTTACTTTGTCTGCCATTGCTGGTACTAAGGTAACTGCTGTGGCACCACTACCAATAACTACAACTTCTTTGTCTTTATAGTCTAAATCTTCTGGCCACAATTGTGGATGAATGATTTTGCCTTTGAATTTTTCTCTGCCTTTAAACTCTGGCGTAAATCCATGGTCGTATTTATAATAACCCATGCAAGAATGAATATAATTGCATGTGTAGGTGACTGTCTTTTTTGTTTTTGAATTTTCGCATATTATCGTCCAAAGGTTTTCATTGCTGTCCCAATGTGCTTCTATAACTTTTGTATCATAATGAATGTTTGATGTTACATTATTTTCTTCTGCTGTTTCTTTAATATAATTTAGAATATCTGGTCCATCTGCAATAGATTTTGGATTAGTCCATGGTTTGAAATTATAGCCTAATGTGTACATATCTGAATCTGAGCGAATGCCTGGATATTTAAACAAATCCCAAGTGCCACCCATTGATGATCTGGCTTCTAAAATAGCGTATGATTTTTTTGGACAGTTTTTTTGTAGATGGCATGCTGCACCAATTCCTGACAAGCCTGCGCCCATTATAATGACATCAAAATGTGAAGCGTTATTTTTCATATAGCGTAATTTTATGTAATAAAAATACTACTCTATATTTGAAATACACTTAGCAATTGTAAAAAAAAATTACTTAATAACTAAAATATTCTATTTAAGAAGAAAGTATAAAATTATACTGTAGCTTGGCAAATTCTCGATATCGTTTTTACATCGCCCATAGTATAAAAATGTAGGCATGGTACGCCAAACTCAATAAGTGCTTTGCTTTGTTGTATACACCATTCTATTCCTAATTCTTTTACATCAGCATCATCTTTACATTTTTTTGCTTCTCTTACTAAATCATCTGGCAAATCTATATAAAAGGCAGATGGTATAGAATTGAGTTGTCCTAAACGTGTGATTGGTTTTATACCTGGAATGATTGGTACATTAATATCTATTTTTCTACAATCATTTACAAACTTAAAATAGGCTTCATTGTCAAAAAACATTTGTGTTACAATGTAGTCTGCGCCAGCGTCTATTTTTTTCTTTAAGTATTGTAAATCTTGTTCGTAATTGGCTGCTTCAAAATGTTTTTCTGGATAACCAGCAACACCAATACAAAAATCTGTTTTTACTGGATTGATTAAATCTTCATCTAAGTAAGACCCATTATTCATATGATTGATTTGCTCTACCAAATCTACTGCAAATGCGTGTCCGTCTGGTTCTGGAACAAATTTTTTCTCAAGTTTTCTGGCATCACCACGTAATGCTAATATATTTTCAATTCCTAAGAAACCTAAGTCTATCAATGCATTTTCTGTTTCTTCTTTGCTAAATCCTCCACATAAAAAATGAGGAACAGCTTCTACATTGTATCTATACTTTATTGCTGCGCATATACCAACTGTGCCTGGTCTTTTTCTAACTGCTATTTTTTCGAAATATCCTTCAGGATTTTGTTTGTATTCAAACTCTTCTCTGTGGTAAGTTACATCAATAAATGGTGGTTTAAATTCCATCAAAGGATCTAGTACTTTTGTAATAGATTCTATGCTTTTACCTTTTAATGGTGGTAAAATTTCAAATGATACTAAGTTATGTCCTTTATTGTTTTCTAATATTTCTGTAATCTTCATTGCTAAAAAATAATCAGCAAAGATATAAAAATGCAACTAAATGATATAATAATTATTTGAGTTCTTCATAATCAATATCTTCAGCATCATCAAAAATATGATTATTGGTGTTTTCTTGTGTTTGGTTGTTATTTCGTTGTGGTGTTTCTTTAGGTACTTCTTTTTGTTTTTTTGTACCAAATATTTCTTTAATTATTTTATATCCTAATAGAAATATGATGATATATTTAAGGACTTTTAGCATAATACTACAAAGATAAAGAATAAATTATTATAATTTTCTTTCGCCTATTTGTTGTCGCCACATGGCATAGTACAATCCTTTTTCTTCTATCAATTTAGCATGGTTCCCATCTTCAACTATTTTACCTTTTTCTAGAACAAATATCTTTTGTGCATGCATAATGGTTGATAGTCTATGTGCAATAAGTATTACAATGCGATTTTTTTGATTGGATATTTGTTGTATTGTTTGCGTTATTGCTTCTTCAGTTAATGAATCTAATGCTGATGTTGCTTCATCAAATACTAAGATATTTGGCTTTCTGAGTAATGCTCTTGCAATAGACAATCTTTGTTTTTCGCCACCAGATAATTTCATTCCACCTTCTCCAATTATTGTATCTATACCTTCTTCACTACGTGATAAAATACTATTGCACGATGCCTGACTTAATGCTTCATTCATTTCTTCTAAGGTAGCACTTGGATTTACAAACAACATATTTTGTCTGATGGTACCTGCAAATAGCTGTGTATCTTGGCTTACAAAGCTGATTTGTTTTCTAATATTATCTTTATGAATATGATTACTATCTACATTGTTGTAAAGTATTTCTCCAAATTCTGTTTGATATAATCCTACTAATAGTTTTACCAATGTACTTTTTCCTGAACCAGATGGACCAACGAATGCAAATGTATTTCCTTTTTGAATAGTGAAATTTATATTCTCTAAAGCAAAATATGTTGCACTTTGATGTTTGAATGATACATTTCTGAATTCTAAGTTTTCTATATTATCAATTACTACTGGTACTTCTGGCGATGATTCTATTGGCTTAGAAAGTAAATTTGTAAAATTACTTAATGATGCTTGTGTTTCTCTATAGCTCAAAATCACATTTCCCATTTCTTGTAATGGATTAAAAATAAAGAAAGAGAAAAACTGTAAAGTCATTAATTTTCCAACTGTTAGATAGTCTTTAAAAATTAAATATAATAGTGTAAATAAAATTGCCTGTCTTAGAAAATTTACTATTGTACCTTGAATGAATGCAATACTTCTAAGTTGCTTTACCTTTGTAAGTTCTAATTCTAATATATCTTGTGTGGTACGGTTTAGTCTATTAATTTCTTGTTCTGTAAGTCCTAAACTTTTTATCAATTCTATGTTTCTCAAACTTTCTGTGGTTGCGCCAGCTAGCCTATTGGTTTGTTGTACAATGTTGGTTTGTACTTTTTTTATTTTTTTAGATAATATATTTATTACTGTAACTAAAACAAACGAAGCCACAAAATATACTAAAATTATTAATGGATAAATTTGTAATGAATATATAATTACAAATACAATACCTACGATTGCAAAATAGACAACATTCATAAAGTTGAGTACAAATCGTTCGATGTCTGTTTTTACTCTTTGTAGAATATTTAAAGTCTCTCCACTTCTTTGGTCTTCAAATGCTTGATATGGAAGATTCATAGCATGTTCCAATCCATCAGTATATATATTGGTGCCAACTTTTTGAATAATTAGATTAGTTGTGTAATCTTGAAATGCTTTAGCAATTCTACTTACCATGGCTACACCTATTAAGCATAGAAAAAGTACACCAGCACCTTTTATGAATTCTACTTGAGTATATTCATCTGTTTTTGTAGCATAATTGTCGATTATTTTACCTAATAATATTGGATCTAATAATGCAAATCCTTGATTAATTGTAGCCAAAATAAATGTAAGTACAACTAATGATTTATGTTTTTTTAAGTATAGTAACAGCGTATTCACGCAACAAAACTACATATTTAGTGCTAATATTTCTGAAATTCAATCTTATTAAGTCTAAAATAATTTTATTTTACATATTTTGGACTCCAATCAAGTTTTATTTTAAAAGTGAAGAAATATTATTTACTCATTCTATTATTAATTCCGATTTCATTTTTATTATATAAATTATATTATGAATTACATTTGCCCATCAGGTATCCAAATTTTGGAATACGTATTCCTGCAGGATATGAAATACATGGTATTGATGTATCTAAATATCAGGCGAATATTGATTGGAATAGTGTAGCAGAAATGAGAGATAGAAATGCCAAAGTTTCTTTTGTTTTTATGAAGGCAACACAAGGCACCTATTTGGTAGATAAACAGTATAAGAGAAATTGGAAATCATCAAAAAAAGCTGGTGTAATTAGAGGTGTTTATCATTACTTTGATATGCGCAATAATGCAACTAAGCAAGCAGATTTTTTTGTAAAAAATGTACAACTTGAAAATGGAGATTTGGCACCTGTTCTAGATATTGAAGAAACAAAGGGTTTTAGCACTGCTCAAATTCAGGAGAAGTGTAAGATTTGGCTGAATTTGATTGAAAACCATTATAAAATAAAACCTATTATTTATACCAATGTTGCATTTTACGATGATTATCTTGGAGATGATTTTGATGAATATCCACTTTGGGTAGCACATTATAAGCAACCATTAAGACCAAGAATAAATAGAAAGTGGCATTTTTGGCAACATAACGACAATGGTACTGTAAATGGCATTTTACATCCTACTGATTTTAATATTTTCTATGGAAATGTTGATGAATTATCAGAGTTTAGGATAAAAAAGTAGTAATATTTACATAATATGTATATACAAATATTGAGCAATGTCAAAAAAAAACGTATTAATATGTCACGTTTTTTACGATTATAAATTTTATTAAAATATTGATTTTGAATAATTTATAAGTTTATTTTTGAATAAAAACCCATTTAATCATGTTATAATACATTCAATAAAGAATAGAAATTTAGCGTATATTTATCTATAATTGTAAAACATTTTTTACCCAAAATAGTTAGTAGTTTAATTTAGGCAGTCTGCAATGGATTGCCTTATTTTTTTTCTGGCATTCTTACCAAGTTACTTACAGCCTTTGCAATCATTCTGTTTTCACTGTTGTATAGCTTAGCTTCTGTATGCATTATTGTATTTCCTGGCTTTAGAACAATACCTTCGCCTATGAGTGTCTCGCCTATTTTTGCTGCTGTTAGATAATCTACTTGCAAATTGATTGTAGCAAATAAATGCGGTTTATTCATTGTCCAAGCCGCACAACCCATTAATTCGTCTAGCATAGTTGCCATAATACCACCATGCAAAATACCATTTGGGTTGAGCATATTTTTATCTACAAGAAAACTAAATTTGACATTGCCTTCATTTACTTCTAGCACTTGTCCGTTTAGCATCTTTATTATTGGATATTTTTCTTGCCAAATATTATTTCCTATAGAATGCCTAAGTAGTGTAACTCTTTCGTTCATATTATTGATTTATCACTTCATCTTTACTAAATTCAGATGTTGTATGGAATGTAATTTTCGGATAATCTTGTTGTGTTAGTTTATATATCCATTCACTACTTGCCAAAAATACAGGTTGTTGGTCTATATCAAATGCTATGTAGTTTGATTTTGTTCTAATAAAATTTTTTATTTCTTGTGCATCATCTGCAGTAATCCAAAATGCTTTATAATATTGCATTGGCTTAAAAGTACAACTTGCTCCATATTCGTGTAATAGTCTGTATTGTATTACTTCAAATTGCAAATCACCAACAGTGCCTATTATTTTTGCATTAGTTTGATGTGTAGTAAACAGCTGTGCAACACCTTCTTCCATTAATTGTAAGATGCCTTTCTCTAGTTGTTTGGTTTTCATCGGGTCTGTATTCACCAACTCTTTAAAAATTTCTGGAGAGAAACTTGGAATACCTTTAAAAACAATTTTTTCGCCTTCAGAAAGTGTGTCGCCAATCTTAAAATTTCCAGTATCATTCAATCCAATTACATCACCAGCATATGCATCTTCTACTATACTCTTATCTGATGCCATAAATGTAACAGGATTGCTAAATCTCATATTTTTATCTGAACGCGTATGATAATAAAATTTATTACGTTCAAATTTTCCAGAACATACACGCAAAAATGCTATTCTACTTCTATGGTTTGGGTCAATATTTGCATGTATTTTAAAAATAAATCCTGTAAACTTCGGTTCTGTTGGTTGTATAATTCTGCTTTCTGTATTTCTTGATCTTGGTATTGGAGAAATTCTTATGAATGCTTCTAATAATTCTCTAACACCAAAATTATTTACAGCAGAGCCAAAAAATACTGGAGCTACATTTCCTTCCAAATATTGGTGCACATCAAATGGTTCATATACGCCATCAATCAATTCTACATCTTCTCTAAGTTTATTAGCTTCTTTTTCTCCAATCTGTGTATCAAGCTCACCATCAGCTATATCATTTATAGATACATATTCTTCTTCAACAGAAGTACCTGAAGCTCTAAATAAGTTTAAATTTTTATCAAATATATTATAAACTCCTTTAAATAGTTTCCCACCACCAATTGGCCAAGATAATGGTCTTACTCTTATTTTTAGCTTTTGCTCTAGTTCATCTAGTAAATCAAAAGGATCTTTACCATCTCTATCTAATTTATTAATGAATACAATTACAGGTGTTTTTCTCATGCTGCATACTTCCATTAATTTTTCAGTTTGTATTTCCACACCTTTTACACAATCTACTACTAAAATCACACTATCAACAGCAGTAAGTGTTCTATAAGTATCTTCAGCAAAATCTTTGTGACCTGGCGTATCCAATAAGTTAACTAACGTATTCTGATACTCAAAACTCATTACAGATGTTGCAACCGAAATTCCTCTTTGTTTCTCAATTTCCATGAAATCAGATGTTGCTGATTTTTTTATTTTATTGGATTTTACAGCACCTGCCGTTTGGATAGCACCACCATATAACAAGAACTTTTCAGTAAGTGTTGTTTTACCTGCATCAGGGTGAGAAATGATGGCAAATGTTCTTCTTTTATTTAATTCACTTTCTATCGACATACAAGACGCAAATATATATATAATGAAATTACCTAAAGTTTAAACATTTCTTGCTGTTTTTCTTAAAGAATATAAAAAAATATTTTTTTTATAATATTAATTGGTGCATCAAATATCAATTTAATTGTATCTTTGTGTTTTATAGAAAATTTTGTTATGAAGATAAGATTTGCATTATTGTTTGTAATTGGTTTGATGTGTGTTCAGACTATTAAAGCTCAAGACCCACACTTTAGCCAAATACAATACAATCCAATTTATTTGAATCCTGCAAATGCAGGTTTTGCGAAGAAAGACAATAGGATTGCTGGAATATATAGAGACCAGTGGAGAACGGCACCTGTTCCATTTTCTACAACTCATGCATCTTATGATAGAAAATTTAAACAATGGGAAAAAGGCTGGAGAATTGGTGGTGGCGTTAGCTTTTTGTATGATAGAGCTGGAGATGGTGTTTTAAGTACGTTTAATCCAAATCTTACACTTGCTGTTGGTAAATTCTTCAATAGTGGAAAACAATTAATAAATATTGGTATTACATCTGGCATTACTATC
Organism: Sphingobacteriales bacterium; assembly: GCA_016699615.1. Taxonomy (NCBI): domain Bacteria; kingdom Pseudomonadati; phylum Bacteroidota; class Sphingobacteriia; order Sphingobacteriales; species Sphingobacteriales bacterium. The sequence continues at coordinate 1,147,748 of CP064984.1, forward strand.
AAATCGTTAAACTACAACAGACTAACATTTGACAATCAATATATTGTTGGTTCTGGATATGATCCAAATGCTGGAACTGGTGAAGTATTCTCAAACAACAATGCAACCTATCCAAATTTTACTGTTGGCTTAAACTTCACAACTAAAATGGGAGAGAAATCTTCATTAGATTTAGGTGGAACAGCAAGCAATCTCCATGAGCCAAATCAGAATTTCTTATATTTCTCTGAGTCTAAATTGCCAGCAAGATATAGTGCTTATGCAAAAGCACAGATAGGAATAGGCAAGAAAGATAATTGGAATTTACAACCAGGTGTATTTTATAATTTCCAAAACAAAGCAAATAATATACTTGCCAATGCAATTGCAGAAGTAAGGTTTAAAGAAAATCAAAAAGGAAAGAATTTCGGATTAGGATTTGGAGCTGGATATAGAATCCAAGATAATGATGCTGCAATAGCTTATGTTTCTGTTTTATATGATGACTTAAGAATAGGTGCAAGTTATGATGTGAATGTATCATCATTTAGAAAAGCTACAAATACAGTAGGTGCATTTGAAATTGCATTAGTGTACGAATGGGGCGAAAGTGCAGATAAGAAGAAGAAAAAAATAGATACTATTAGAATCAAAGAATTAGAAATATTAACAGATACAATATATGTAACTAAAACAGATACTGTAGCACCAGCAAATAATATTAATGTTAATGCAGAATCTCCTTGTGACCCACAATTGGCAGAATGGAATGATGAGTTAGCAAAATTATTGCCAGCTGTGGCATATTTTGATAATGATAGACCAAATCCAAAATCATTATCAGAAACGACATCAGATAACTACAAAGACTTATATGATGCATACTTAGGCAAAAAACCATATTATGTAGATAATATTGGACAACTAGGTGCAAATGAAATATTCAATACAGTAACATCAGAGTTTGAAAAACTAGAGAAAATACATGATGTGCTTAAAGAAGCATTAGATGCTGGAAAGAGTGTAAAATTACAATTCTTAGGATACACATCGCCATTAGCTAATGCGCAATACAATCTAAACTTAGCTAAACGTAGAATTGAAAGTGTAAAAAATTATTTCTATAGTATAGACAATGGTAGCATTAAAAAATACATAGATAACAATCAGCTTGTATTTGAATTCTTACCACTTGGAAAAACAAATGCACCACAAGGATTGAGTGATAGATTAAATGATATCAAAAACTCAGTTTACAGTAAAGATGCATGCATGCAAAGAAAAGTAGAAATTAAATATATACAAATCAGCAAAGATTAATATAAATTATATAAAATAATCTGCCATACTAATAAAAAAAGCATCGATTAATTCGATGCTTTTTTTTATATGACTTTTCAAAATTGAAAAAAATATAAAAATTTCATTTTTTAATTAGCTTTTACTAACTTCATAAAAATTTATACTTAATTATCTATGAATGCAAACACTTCAGATGCAACAACTAATTTTTTCGGATTAGATCAAGAAGAAAGAGTTTATGAAGAATACATTGAACAGAAACCACAATCATTAATCTTAAGATTCTTTACAACACAAAGGCATATAATTGGACTATGCTTAGGTGGTGGGTTTGCCTATCTTAGACATAGATCAGAAACCAAAGCAAAATTTAGTATTTCGAAAGATATTTTCCTCAGATTATTCCTTTGGTTGCATTGGATATTCTTAAAAAAGAAACTAATCAGACAACCATTTAAAGTTCAACTAAGAAGAAGACTTGAAATGTTAGGTGCTACTTATATAAAACTAGGTCAAATAATGAGTTTAAGGGAAGATGTGTTACCTAAAGATATTACAGACGAATTAAAAAAATTATTAGATACATTACCAGCCGTAAAATACGAACGATTTGTAGAGCTAGTAGAAGAAAACATCCAACAACCAATTCATAGAGTATTTTCTGATATTGGCACAACTCCACTTGGTTCTGCATCTATTGCACAAACACATAGAGCTACGCTAAGAACTGGAGAAGATGTCGTAATTAAGCTTTTAAAACCTGGGACAAGAGAATTAATACAAACAGATAGTAAAATTATTATTTTTATTGGTAGCGTATTAAATTGGTTTGTACCACATCTGCAACCCAAAAATATGTTCACAGAATTTTGTGACTATACAAACAAAGAAGTAGATTTTAGATTAGAAGCAGATCATGCAGAACTCTTTGCAAATAATTTCATCAAGCAACCAGATATCGTATTTCCTAGCATTTACAGAGAATATTCTAATAGAAATATGGTTATCATGGATTTCATAAAAGGAATGAAGCCAGACCACAAAGCCTATGAGAAATACAATGAAGAAGAAAGAGAAAAGATAGTAGACATTGGCGCATATGCAATTATACAAATGCTATACCACGATGGATTTTTTCATGCAGATTTGCATCCAGGCAACTTAATAATACTTGATGGAGAAAATGGACCGAAATGTGGATTTATTGACCTTGGAATGGTTGGTAGATTTGAAGAAGCCACAAGAAAAACAATGTTATATTATTTCAATAGTTTAGTAATGGGCGACCCAGAAAGTGCAGCAAGATACCTTACCATGCTTGCAAAAACCGATAAACATAGCGACATTGAAGGCTTTAGAAAAGAATTTATTATAGTTGGCGACAAATGGCTGAAAGCACCAAATTTTAAAGATTTCTCTTTAGCAAGATTAATTATGGAATCAGTTATTTTAGGAGCAAAATATAGATTATACTATCCATTGGAGCTAGTACTAATGGTTAAAGCAATTATTACCTACGAAGGTGTTGGCAATGTTATTCTTCCAGGTTTTGACATTCAAAAAGTATCAAAAAAACATATAAGAAAGATGTTATTGGTTGAAGTAAATCCAGTTGAGCTATTAAAACACCAATTGCAAAATGCACCAGAAATCATGGATATCATCATGAAAGCACCAATGCTCATTGCAGAATCCATAAAAAGATATGAAAACAAATTAGTAGAGAAGAAAGCAAAAACTGGTTCTGACGGAATAAAACATATGATTTTTGGTAGTTGTTGTATTATTGGTGGCAGTATTATGGCTGCAGCAGGATTAGAATGGTTTGCTTATGTACCATTATTTTTAATTGGAACAATAATTGCAATTAAATCTTAATACAAATAATATATTGATGCATAAGACAAATATAATTAATAGAGATATTTCATGGTTATCTTTTAATGAAAGAGTCTTACAAGAAGCCGAATCAGATAGCGTTCCTTTAATTGAAAGATTAAAGTTTTTAGGTATTTTTTCAAACAACCTAGATGAATTTTTTAGAGTGCGAATTGCGACCATCAACAGAATGGTAGATTTTCAAAAACAATCTAAAAAAAATTTAAACTTCAATCCAGCAAAACTATTAGAAGAATTGCAACAAAAAATTACACTTCTACAAAAAAGATTTGATAAAGCATACTATCAAATTCTCAAAGACCTAAGCCAACAAAATATATTTATTTTAAATGAAACTCAGCTAAGCAAAGAGCAAGGAAAGTTTATTACAAATTATTTTCACGACCATGTAAGACTTGAAATTTTTCCAATAATTATCAATGACGAACAACCATTCCCAACATTGCAAGATTCATCAATCTATCTTGCAGTAAGATTAAATATAAAAAAAAATAAGAAAAAAATATATTCTATACTCGAAGTACCAACAAATGTAGTTTCAAGATTTATTGTATTACCATCAAAAGATGATAGAAAAGACATCATGTTTTTAGATGATGTTATTCGATACAACTTACAATCTATCTATAAAATTTTTGATGCAGATACCATCGAAGCGTACACCATCAAATTTACACGCGATGCTGAACTAGATATTGACAACGATGTTGCTATAAGTTTTTTAGAAGCAGTAGAATTAAGTTTAGAAAAAAGAAAAAAAGGTGAAGCACTTAGATTTATTCATGACGCACAAATGCCAAAAGACTTTTTAAATTTCTTAATCAAAAAACTAGACTTAGATAAAGAAGCACATGTTGTTGCTGGCGTTCGTTATCACAATTTTAAAGACTTTATTAAGTTTCCTAATCTAAATATAGATAAACTATTATACGAAAATATAGCAAACATAGAACATCCAGACTTAAAATACAGCAATAGCATACTAGACAAGATGAAACAGAAAGACATCTTGCTCTACTTTCCATATCACTCATTCGATTATTTTTTAGACTTAATTAGAGAAGCCGCAATTGACCCAAATGTATCACATATTAGATGTACATTATATCGTGTATCAAGCAATTCAAATGTCATCAAATCACTACTTACAGCAATCAAAAATGGAAAAGATGTAACTGTTTTTATAGAATTAAGAGCAAGATTTGATGAAGAAGCAAATATAGAATGGGCAAATACACTCAGAAAAGAAGGCGTAAAAGTAATTACAGGAATTGCTGGACTCAAAGTACATTCCAAACTATGTTTAATAACGAGAAGAGAAAAAGGATTAAAAATATATTACGCAAGTATTGGCACAGGAAACCTTCATGAAAAAACTGCGAAAGTGTACACAGATGCAATGCTACTCACAGCAAATCAAACACTAACCAAAGAAGTTAGAAGCATTTTTACGTTCTTTGATAAAAACTATATAGTACCAAAACTAAACTCACTACTTGTCGCACCGTTCAATCTCAGAATGAAACTTGTTTCACTTATCAATAGAGAAATAAAACATGCAAAGCATGGAAAAGAAGCATCAATATTCATAAAACTCAACAGCTTAGTTGATGAAGAAATGATACAAAAACTATATCAAGCAAGCAATGCAGGCGTAAAAATTAGAATCATAGCCAGAGGCATATGTTCACTAATACCACAAATGCCAAAATATAGCGAAAACATAGAAGCCATAAGCATTGTAGATAGATTTTTAGAACATACTAGAGTCTTTATATTTCATAATGACAACCAAGCAGAATACTATATTGGCTCAGCAGACTTAATGGCAAGAAACTTAGATTATAGGATAGAAGTCGTTACACCAGTTACTGATAAAAAAAATCAAAAAACATTACAAGGTATAATGGAATTACAATGGAACGACAATACCAAAGCAAGAGTTTTCTCAATAAATCAAAATAATAGCTTCAAAATAAACGACCTTTCACCTGTCAGAAGCCAATACGACATTCTTAATTTGCTAAAATCAAATAGAAAATCCTAATAATTTATTTATACTAGGTATAAATAATTACAGTATATTTGTAGATAACACATATGTAATATATTTTTAAATATAAAATGATAAAATATAATGAGCTTAACTATAACTAAAAACATATCTGCTGCAGCAACAAAAGATATTTTTGAATTACAAAATAAAATTCAAGATTTTTTAGATGGTGCAATTCCAGAAGATAAATTCAAACATTTTAGGCTTACAAGAGGCGTATATGGTCAAAGACAATTAGGTGTACAAATGTTTAGAATAAAAATTCCTATGGGAAGAATTACACCAAATCAATTAATTAGAGTTGCAAATCTATCAGAAGCATATGCATCAGCAAATTTACATCTTACAACGAGACAAGATATTCAATTACACTATGTAAAAGTAAAAGATGCGCCATCAATTTGGGTAGGCTTAGAAGATTGTGGACTAACAGGTAGAGAAGCTTGTGGCAATACAGTTAGAAATATCACAGCATCAGCTACAGCAGGTATAGATCCGAACGAACCATTTGATGTATCAGCTCATACTTACGAAGCATTTTCGGTATTACTAAGAAACCCAATCTGTCAAGACATGGGAAGAAAAGTAAAAATTGCATTCTCAGCAACAGAACAAGACACAGCATTCACTTACATCCACGATTTTGGTTTTATACCAAAAATACAAGATGGCAAACGTGGCTTTAAGATTGTAGTTGGTGGTGGCTTAGGTGCACAATCATTCTTAGCACAAACAGCATATGAATTTTTAGAAGAAGAAAAAATAATTCCATTTTTAGAAGCAGGATTAAGAGTGTTTGATAGATATGGCGAACGCCAACGCAGACATAAAGCAAGAATGAAATACCTAATCAAAGATTTAGGATTAGAAAAATGGATGCAGCTAGTAGATGAAGAATTTACAGCAAACAAAATAAAAGTATATCCAATTAATCACAATATTCTACCAGAAGCAAAACCTGCTGATGCAGTAGCAATTCCTGATGTAACTATTGAAGATGAAAAGAAATACCAAGATTGGTTAAAGGCAAATACGTTTGAGCAAAAACAAAAAGGATACCATGGTATCTATCTTAAAGTTACCAATGGAGATATTAAGCCAGATACAGCAAGAGCTTTAGCTGCATTAGTAGATTCTTATGCATCACAAGATATGCGTATAACTATGAACCAAGGCATGCTTGTTAAATTTGTTAGAACAGAAGCATTACCATATATGTTCACCGAGTTAGACAAATTAGGCTTAGCAAATATAGGCTTCGGTACTATAGCAGACATTACAACTTGTCCAGGCACTGATACATGTAATCTAGGCGTAACAAATAGTATGACATTAGCTAGAATATTAGAAGATGTCATACAAGATGAATATTATGACTTAATATTTGATAAAGACATACATATAAAAATGAGTGGTTGTATGAATGCCTGCGGACAGCATATGGCAGCAAATATTGGACTACACGGAAGTTCTATTAGAGTTGGTGATAAAGTTGCACCAGCAATGCAAATCATTTTAGGTGGTGGTGTAGACAGAAATGGTGTTGGAAGTATTGGCGATAAAGTTGTAAAACTACCAACTAAAAAAATGCCTGATGCATTAAGAACTATCTTGGATGATTATGAAAATAATGCAACAAAAGAAGAATATTATAATGATTACTACAAAAGACAAGGTAAAAATTATTTCTATACATTATTGAAACCAATTGCAGATACTACAAAATTTGTAGACGATGATTATTTTGATTATGGACATGATGAGTATTTTACACCAGAAGTAGGCGTTGGCGAATGTGCTGGTGTAGCATATGATATGATTGGAGTAATCATCAAAGACGCACAAAATAAATTAACAGAAGCAAGTGATGCTTTAAATAATAATCAATTTCCAGAAGCAATATATTATTCATACACTGGGTTTGTCATTGCAGCAAAAGCAATGCTTCTAAGCAAAGATGTTGAATGTAATACACAAATTAAAATCTTACAAGATTTTGATACACATATTGTTGAAACAAGTATTATAGATATTGATGGTGGGTTCGAAAATTTAGTATTATCTATCAACAAAAATGAACCAGAAGAAACATTTGCTACTATATATTATAATAAATTCAAAGAATTTTTTGATGCAATAATTCAATATCGTGAAAATACGATGAATGCAGATAAATTAGTAGTTGAGAGTGCTTACAAAGCATAATGACAAACTATTTTATTTCTGGAATAGCCTCAGATTATAGAGCATTTTTACCACAGTACGAAGCAATAGAGAATGCTGTTTATTTGCCGTTTCCTAAGCACGAGTCAAAGGATACAATGAATAGCTATGCACAAAAATTTGTACCTTTAATAAACCAAAATGAACCTTTTAATATCATTGCACACTCAATGGGTGGCATTATTACAATGGAACTAATTAAATATGTAGTGCCACAAAAGATTATTTTACTTTCAACCGTAAAATCAAGAGATGAGATGCCTGCAAAACTCACGCATATGAGATACACAAATGCTCATAAACTACTACCTGGCTATGGTTTTATAAAAAGTATAGAAATTGGTTCTACATTTTTTCCAGAAATTAGAAACAACACACAACTCAGGAAAACTGTGGTTGATATGGCAAAAGCAAACAAGCCAAAATTTTTATATTGGGCAGTAAATGCAATCATAAAATGGAATGGAACTAATGATTATAGAAAGGATATCATTCACATTCATGGTACTAATGACAAAATGTTTCCATATAGAAACATCAGAAATGCAATTCCTGTTTTCAACGGATCACATGAAATGCATGTACTAAGAGCAGAAGAAATCAATAGACTAATTAATTATTATCTAGCAAAGTAATAAGAAATTTGACATAAGAATATAATATCTTTGTATTATGCAAATTGATTTTAATAAATTAAATGGGCTAGTTCCAGCAATTGTACAAGACGCACATACAGGAACTGTGCTAATGCTTGGTTTTATGAATGAGGCAGCCTATCAAAAAACATTAGAACTAAAAAAAGTAACATTCTTCTCAAGATCTAAAAATAGATTATGGACTAAAGGAGAAGAAAGTGGGCATTATTTAGAACTTATTTCTATGAAGCAAGATTGCGACAATGATACTATTTTAGTAAAAGCAAATCCAATTGGTGCAACATGTCATACAGGAACAGACACCTGTTGGAATGAAGAAAACAAAGAACAATTCTCATTCTTATATGAATTAGAAAGCATCATTCAGAATAGAAAAAATGAGCCCAATGAAAGTTCATATACAAGTAGTCTATTCAAGAAAGGAATTAATAAAATAGCTCAAAAAGTAGGAGAAGAGGCTGTAGAATTGGTGATTGAAGCAAAAGACAATAACGCTGATTTATTTAAAAATGAAGCAGCCGATTTGCTCTATCATTATTTAATTCTGCTTGCAGCAAAAGACTTCACATTGCAAGATATTGTAACAGTATTGAAAGCACGTCACAACAAATAAAATCATTTCTTATATAGTTACATCGAAAAATTTATAAAAGAAACCTAACTAAACTTTAAGTAAAACAAAAAACCCAACACTATGTGTTGGGTTTTTTATAATATAAAGTTAAAGGAGTATTAAATAGTTGGAGCTACTGCTGCACTAATTCTAATAGCTTTCTTAACAATATTAGCAGAAGCAATATTTTGTCTTCCTATAATAACTCCATTTGTTGCAGATCTTAAAAACAAAGTATCAGTAACTAATTCTGTAATATCATAATTAGCTGGTACTGTCAATCTCAAAGTATCTGATCTTTTGCCTTTTTCTACTGTAAATGAACCAGTCTGTGGGTAGCTACCTGCTAATTCATAATTTACAGTAAAGTCTTCCCATTGAGGTGAGTAAATTGTCACATTTACTGCTTTAAATGTACCTCCAGCTGTAACTGTTTCTGTGGCACTATTGGAAAAGTGTATGTAAGGTCCATAATTCTGACCCATATCAACGTTTCCCAAACTCTCATCCTCACAAGACATTGTAAATACGAGAGTAAATAATAACATTAATATACTTAATTTTTTCATATTATATATTTTAAATTTTTTATAAATCAAACCACATTTTAGTGTCTAATGGCTTATTAGCTTTCGCATTCGCATTTGCAGCTTGTTCAGTTGGTGAATAAGACAATCTTCTAATAATATCACTTATCTCTGCATATTCAGGAAGTGTTAAGGCTGGATATTCTGTTCTTCTCCATTGAGTCCAAGGTTCTAAAGCTCTATCAAATAGATCTAAATATTGTTCATGATAAATTAATACTAAAGCATCACTAGTACTTGCTGAAGCAAAATCAAGGTTAGTAATATAGGTAGATGCATCAACACCAGACACACCATAATGATCCATTGAAGCACTAACACCGCTAGCAAAATTAGATGCTGCATCACCTGATGCAAAACCTCTAGTAATTGCTTCAGCAATTAAAAGCTCTTGCTCTGCATAGGTCATCATATAATCTGGGTATGCACCATTAACGATATTTGTACTTACTCTTGAACATTCACTAATATATGCTGTATTTGACTCATACGGATCTATACCTAGATAGTCGGTTGCATCTGGGCCTAATTCATAAAATTGTTCAATTCTTGGGTCATTGTTTGATTGTAATAAATCTAATACGACATTAGATGCTAACCAACATTCTTGATCACTACCATAATATTTCTCAACAATCATCCAAATAGGGTTTTTCTTTCCTGATTCATTGATAAAATTGAAACTCCAATTATCACTATTTGATGTCATAAATCCGCCATCTGAAATTAAATCTCCAATTTCTGATGCTTTAGTTGGATCTGCATCAACCATAGTCATTAACACTTTTAATTTTAATGAACGTGCTAATTTTTTCCATTTAGAAATGTCTCCAGAAAACCATGGGTCATTAATTTTTTGATTGTTTCCTGTATTAAATTTATCTATGGCATCATCTAATAATGACAAAACACCATTTAATACAACTTGTTGGTCATCATACTTTGGTGCAACAATCGTATTGATTTGACCAACTTCTGTAAATGGCACATCTTCCCACAACATTGATACACTATAGAATACATACGCCTTCCATACATCAACTTGTGCAACAGCGTTATCTGGCTCTGAAAATTTGATTAAAGCCTGCTCTCGTGCTTGATTTGCATTACTTATTACATCTCCATAGGTAATAGACCAAAAATTATTTGTAGTAAATGGACTTACTGTAAAGAATTCATCATCCCAAGCATTATATTCTCCTCCCAACCAAGTTTGAGTATAAAGTCTCGTGCCATATATTTCAGCCATTCTTTCATTTGCAAATGCTGCTGCTGAAAAATTTAAAAGATACTCAGGTTCCGTTTTGGTTGCAGCATCTGGGTCTGTATTTATATCTAAGTAACCTTTTCTACATGATGTTACAATAGATAATAACAGTATAATGTATAATAATTTAATTTTATTCATATCTATTATTTTTAAAATTTAAGGTTAATATTAAATCCGTATGATCTTGTTGATGGTGAATTTAAGAACTCATATCCTTCACCTATTAAACTAGTCCCAAATACGTTTGTCTCAGGATCAACGTGTGGAACATGTGATTTTAACAATGCTAAATTTCTACCTGATATTCCTATACTAAATCCTTTAATTGATTTACTATTTTCAAAGAATTTACTAGGAAGTGCATAGCTAATTGCAATTTGTCTAAGTTTTATAAAAGATGCATCAAATACATTTGCCTCTGTTAAACTTGTAGCATAATTGTTTTTCCAAAAATCTTCAATACTAGCAACAGGAACATCATTTGGTCTTGTAGTACCATCTCCATTTAATAATACTCCATCATCTATAAAAGAACCTTCTCTGTTTATCGCAGTTTCAGCTGCAAGTCCACTTGTTCTCAGAGCCGAAGTAGTGCCACTATACATCACTCCACCTTTTCTAAAATCAAATAATACACTTAATGTTAATCCTTTTATATATATATCAGCACCTACGCCCATATTCCAATCTGGATATATATCTCCAAATCTCTTAGGGCTTCCAGCAGTTTGTCTTAATCCATTTGAAGGATTGATAATATATTTACCCGAAGAGCTATCTCTTAGATATGCAGTTCCATATAATCCGAAAGTTTGTCCTTCTTCCGCTTTAATCTGAAAACCAGAGAATCCTGATGTTAGTATATAATCTTTTAATCCTGGATATAATTTCTCTAATTTCTGATGATTTTTAGTAAAATTCATATATAAATCTACTGCGTAATCTTTGTTCTTTGACTCATACACTGTTGCAGATACCAGTAATTCATGTCCCTTATTAGAAACAGAACCTGCATTGATAATTTTTGATGTGAAACCTGTTGATGCACTTATTGGTAAAGCTATAATATTATCTTTACTTATTTTTTGATAGTATGTATAATCTACTCTCAATCTATTTCTAAAGAAATTAAACTCTCCTCCTACTTCCCAGTCATTTTGTCTTGAAGGTTTAAGATTTGGGTCAGGATATGATCCTGTAGATTCAAAACCAACTAAACTGCCATAAGGCATAGTTATGCTTGTTGCAAATTGACCATAGACAGAACTAACAGGATTGTAAGTAAAGTTAGTTAAATATGCTGCATAAGAAGAACCAACTTGAGCATAAGAACCTCTTAGTTTAATATAGCTTAGCCATTTATCATTCCAATTTTTTATTAGAGATAATGGTAGAAAACTTCCACTAACACCAAAATAATGATATATTCTATTGTCTTTTGGTAATGTTGAATTAAAGTCTGTTCTAAAACTACCATCAATATAGAATGCATCCCAAAGACCAATATTTAAGTTATGATACAATCCAATTAGTCTTGTTTTTAGTTTATCTTCTGTAGTTACAACAGTTTTAGCATTTGCATATGTATACAATTCATCTGCTACTAAGTCTTGTGCGGCTATATCTACAATCCTTCTTGAAGAATTTCTAATGTTTAAACCTGTAAGGTAAGTTAAAGATATATTTTTCCATTTTTTATGGAATGTACTTATCAAATCTGAGTTTAACTGTGATTGTACAATATCTGTAGTTGAATATGCGCCATTTAACATTCTAAGCGTATTTTTTCTAGTTATTGCCATTCTATTTTCAGAAATATAATCTACACCTACTCTTGTTGTAAAGCTATACCAACTGATTGGTTTAATAATCACCTCACCTGTTCCAAAAAATCTAAAACTTTTATCAGAAACAGGATTGTTTTGTGCTACCCAATATGGGTTATTTACCTGTCTTTGTCTATATCCATCCATACCTAATACATTTCCTAATGTATCGTATAAATTATTTGCTAAATCTGACATGTTTATTGTTCTTGGCATACCAAGAACAATTGAAGGTAGAATACTTTCATTATTAGACCCTTGTCTAGTTCTACCTGTAGTAGTATTAGTAACCAATGATGCTGAAACTCTAGATTCTAAGTACTCATTTATTTTTCTACCTGCGTTGATTGTAAATGTATGTCTTCCTAATTTTGATTCAGGCAGAATTCCTCTTTGTGTTAAATTACTATATGCAAATCTATAATCCGTTTTCTCATCTGCGTTACTAATTGAGAAATTAGAAATAACGCTTAATCCATTTTGAAAGAAATCACTTACATTATTATTATATGCTTTTAACTTTACAGAATCGCCAGTAAAATATAAAAAGTTCTGATCTTGCACCGCACTAATCTTAGGTCCCCAACCATTCATTAGTCTTTCGTTATATATTCCATAATTACCTTGTGCATACTCGTTTTGATAAGTTGGTAATTTTAATGGATTCTCTCTAAACACTGAAACTCCAATATTAATTGAAGGTACTTTAGATTTTGATACTTTACCTCTTTTTGTTGTAATTATGATAACTCCATTTGCTGCTTGTGATCCATATAATGCTGTTGCTGCTCCACCTTTTAAAATTGTCATTGACTCTATATCATCAGGGTTAATCTCTGCAAACTTGTTACCTTGGTCTACCCCACCACCTATAATTTGATTTCTAGTTGCAGTACTTCCTAGATTAGAGACAGGCGTACCATCAATTACCATCAGTGGAGTACCTCCAGACAAAGAACCAACACCTCTAATTGTGATTTTAGACCCAGATCCAATTGAACCAGATTGAGAAGTAATATTTACCCCTGGAGTTTTAGCTGCCAATGCATTAAGTAAATTTGTCTCTTTAACCATATTAAGTTTATCGCTATTAACTGTTGTAGCTGAATAACCTATTGACTTCTTTTCTTTCTCAATTGCTACTGCAGTTACAACTACTTCGTCAATTATTTGTTGATCAGCTGCCATTGCTACGTTTATTACTAGAGACGTAATTGGCTTCTCAATGGTTGTATAACCAATATAAGAAAATGTTAATGCTGTTACTTCTTTTGGTAGTTCTAATGTGTACTTACCATCAATGTCTGTAACAGTACCTGATGCAGTGCCTTTTCCTGTAACGTTTACACCAATAAGTGCCTCGCCAGTTGCAGCATCTGTGACCGTCCCACTCAAGGTACGATTTTGTGCAAATACTTGTGCTGTAACTATTAAGCCAAGTATCCATAATGCTAATGCTTTCTTCATAAATAAGTGTCTGTTTTGTTAATTAATCTTAATAAAATAATACTTTACTGGGCAAACGTAGTTAATATTTATTAAAAAAAAAATTATTTCACATTTTTTTTGTGCTAAATAGCCATTTATAGTGGAGTTTTAACACATTTCCTATTAAAATAGTCGATTAATATTTGTCATTTAAGAATATTTATCGCCTTTGCTTATAATATTTATATTTTTAGAACAATGTTTCTGCTAATAAAAAAACGTCGAAGCAAGCTTCGACGTTCATCACACACAGATTAATCATTTTATATTATTTGTATAAAATGATATATTTTTATCTTACATATTCTGTTGTTGCTGGGTTGAAATTTGTCCAACCGATTGTCCAATCATCTGTACTATTGAATGCACCTTTGTAAGTTACAGTAGTAAAAAATGAAGGTAAGCCTATAAAGCTTGCTCCACTTAATAATACTGAGCCTGTATTAGGTAAAAAATTTGGATTTGTATTGTTGTATAAATTTGCAGGTGTAAATCCAGCTGCTGTAACATTAGCTACTGTGCTATTGTTTTTGGCGGCATCATTAAACCATGTAGAAACATTGAACCCTGATTGGTCTGATTTGTATGGTAGATATGCTGTCCAATTGTCTAATAATGATAAGACAGAATTTTTAATTACTAAATCTCCATTTTCTGCATTAGTTTTGGTAACTGCACCATCAATAACTAGACCTTGAGGATAACCTGTGAAAAATGAATTGTAGATTTTAATTTTGTTGCTTCTTCTTAAATGCATTGCTCTTCTAAAGTTTGCATCTATTGTTGTTGTAGAATCATTTTTTGGACCAAATATAGATACATTAGAAAATGTTGGTGCTGTAATTGGTGTGTTTGATGTGCCTGTTCCATCATTGTCTACTTCAAACCCATTTGAGCCAGAAAGTGCATCTGCTAATCCTGAGTTTCTGAATGCAACAGCAAATTGTACATTTCCTGTATAGCCAAAATCGCAATCAAAATCATCGTCAGTTGTTGAGAATGCAATTAAATGTGAGCAATTTACTGTGCCTCCAAACCATTCAAAAGCATCATCATTTCCAAAGCTTGCTTGAATATGATCTATTTGAGTACCTCTACCAACTGAACCTAATGTTAAAGTATTAATTTCTTTATCTTGTAAGATAGGAAACCCTGCATACTCTAATCTTACATAGCTTAAAATACCTGATGTATCGTTATCATCATTGCCGCCATGAAATGCACCATAGCTACCTTCTAATTCTGCTACACCACCTGGTTGGTTGTTTTTAGCTTTTCCACATATTACTAATCCGCCCCAATCGCCTGGTGCTTTTGTTACTTCTGCTGATGTAAAAATAATTGGATTACTTGATGTACCTATTGCATAGATTTTACTTCCTCTGTGTATTAATAATGTGCCTGGATTTGCTGTGCCTGTTGTTCCTTTTTTTCCAATAATTACAGTTCCTGCTTCTATTGTTAAGATGCCTGTTGCTTCTGGTGTTGTGTTGTTTACATTTGCATCTATACCTACGTTTACTACACCATTTAAACGATATACGGTATCTTTATCTAAAAATCTATTTCCTGTTATATTGCCAGATAGTTCTACAACTGGACGTTGAAATGGTGGTAATGTATCTTCATCATCATAATTAATTTCTTTTTTGCATGATGAGAAGATTGTGGCAATACATAATATTGCTACAAATATTTTTGCTGATGTAATTTGTTTTTTGTTGTTTTTTTGATGTGTCATACTTGAATTTTTAAATGATTAAGTTTCGTATTAGTTTTTTGTGCTTTTTTATTCTCTAATACTTATTTTATAACTCTAATCATGCTTTAGCCTTTTCTTGATGATTAGAAGTTATATTTTATTCCAAAAGTAAATGTCTGTCCTGTTCTATATTTTTGGAATATTTGATCTTCGTTGCGTTTTAGTTTTCCATCTCCATTGCCATCTTGTATTAATAAGATTGGTGCATTGATTAAATCATTTGCTGCAAAGCTTAATTCTATATTATTTTTAAATCTATATCTGATATTGAAATCTAATAAACTACGTGGCATTTCATATGTGTCTGGATTGTCGTCTGTACCTACAAATGCTATTCGTTTACCAATAATATTGTAAAGCAAACTTGCTTGTAAGCCTAATTCTTTATCTTCAAAATACAATCCTGAATTGATAGAAAATGGTGATTGTCCTTGTAATGGTCTATTGTTGCTTTGTCCTACAGATTCTGCACCTAAATCTACTTTGCTATATATATAAGATGCGTTTGTCATTACGCCTAAATGTTGGAATAAATATTTTTTTGCGTTTGTAAATGATTTTTTAATTTCAAGTTCTACTCCAATTACATCTGAGCTTTTTGCATTGGCAAACGAGAATGTACTACCACTTGTGCCTACTACTGCTTTTGTTTCAATTGGATTGCTAAACTTTTTATAAAATACTGACACATTGATTACTTCTGCATTGCTTGGATAGAATTCCCATTTTGCATCTATATTTTGTACTGTTGCATTTACTAAATTTGGGTTTCCTTGTATGGTGTATCCTGTATAAAAATCATCAAATGCAAAAGGTGCTATCTCTCTAAATTCTGGTCTGTTCACGCTCATACCATAGGCTAATCTTACTAACATTTTTGATGTTATGTTGTAACTTAAGTTGATTGATGGTAGTATGATATTTTTTACAAGATTTACATTCACGTTTTCTGATGCTGAGCCTGATTGTAGGCTTTGGTTAGAATGCTCAAACCTTGCACCTGCTACAATTTTAAATTTATTTTTTATAGCTAATTCTGTATTTACATATGCAGCAGCAATGAGATTGTTTGCTTTATAAGAATCGAATGCTCGCGTTTGTTCACTTAATAAAATTCCATCTGTTGTATTGATATGTTGTAACAAATAATCTATTCCTTGACTTGTGTATTCACTATTAAACAATGTAAAATCTGCTTTTCTAAATCCGATGTTTCTGGCACTAAAATCTCTATTTTTATATTCGGCATATACTCCTGTGCTGATTGATGGTATAATGCCTTTATCCATAGTTTTATAAAATTTATGGTTGGAGTTGATGCCTGCAGTAATGATATTTTCTTTCATATTTGAGAAAAATCTACCCATTTGATTTGGATTTGTTGAATTGGGCAATACATTGATTTCGAAGATATTTGTACCTGTATTTAATGTTGATGTGTATCTTCTAAAATCTGGTTCTTTTCTATATGCTCTACTGTAACCTAAAACCCAATCTATACTATTCTTTTCTGATTTTATCTGATGTTTTCCCATTAATTGGGTAGCATAGATGCCTTTGTATGAGTTATATAATGCAAAATTGTTGATTGTGTTACCTGATGAAAAGTTTTCTCCTGTTCTATTATTATATTGAGATAATGCATTCATATTATATAAATTTTTTATCTCAATAGTATTGTTCTTTATTTTAAATGCCCAATTGTGTAATACACCTAATCTTACAGTGTTGTTATATTGCTTGTCTATATAATTGTATTTAGGTTGCGATTTGTTACCATCAAAATTATACATATCATAATCTGCCCTAAAGATTTCATTACTTTGTTTTGAGATGCTATAATTAATAGAAGTAATCATTCCAATTAAATATTTATCGCTCTGCATGCGTCTACCAAAGCTGATACCAATTCTTTGGTCTGGTATAGATGCCATTTTATAAGCATTCCAGTCATTATTCATACTTTCTGCCACTGTACGTAATGAACTTAATGATACATTTCTTACATCAGTAGGATAGTTTGATGCTAAATTATTTTTATTATCATATCCTAGATAAAATAAACCACTATTTTTTTGATTGTAAAATGGCTTGAATGTGGTACCAACTCTTACTGTTGTTGAGTATGATACATCTACGAAATTATTATCTGGAAAACTTTTTGTAAATACTTTTACCATACCACCTGCAAACTCGCCAGGTATGTTTGCTGAAGGACTTTTTTGTACTATTATTCTATCTAACTGAGCAGATGGAATAATATCGAAAGCGAATGATTTAACATCAGACTCAACAGATGGTGCCATAGCATTGTGCAACTGTACCGTATTATATCTTGGATTTAAGCCTCTGATGTTTATAAAACTGCCTTGTATTGTTACTCCAGGTATTCTTTTTACAACTTGTGAAGCATCTCTATCATTAGATTTTTGTATTTGCTGTGCAGATATGCCACTTGAAACTTGATCTGCATTCTTTAATTCTAATAATACAGTAGCTTCTGTATTGGTTTTCTTAAAATCAACAATTGTTACTTCTGCCAACTCATTTTTACCAACACTCATTGCTACATTCAAAGGTGTAGTTTGGTCAGCTTTAACTTGTATGTTGCCTACCTTCTTAGTTTCATAACCTAAGTAAGTAATTATTAGAGTATATATGCCTTCATTTAATTCTAATTCATAATTGCCATCGAAATCTGTGATTGTTCCATCAGATGATTGGTCTATAGAAATATTTACACCTATGAGTGTTTCTTGTGTAATTCCGTCAATAATCTTCCCTGAGATTTTGCCTTTCTGGGCATTTGCCAAAAACATTGTGCTTATAAAAAATAAGCATGTTAATAATTTTTTAGTTGTGTTCATGTGTCTGTGTTTGATGCTGCAAAGTAACATCATACACATTGCTAAAGAATAAAATTGAATTGAATGTTTGGTGGTTTTTTGCTTGATTTTTGTGTACTTAATTGTCGTTTTGTGTTGTTATTGTGTACACATTGTGTTTTGTAAGATTTATATATTATACCTACAATCACTCAAGATGTATGTGTGCTATGTTTTTGGTACAAGAAGTTTGATAATAAAATACTACACAATTTGTTCTAATATTTGTGTAGGAAATTCTCTAAACTCATATTGTTGGTTGCGCAATTTGGGTTCAAATCCTGCATCCTTTATTGCTCTTTGTATACTTGTTGAAGTGAAACGATGTGGTGCGCCTGCTGCTGAAACTACGTTTTCTTCAATCATAATTGAGCCAAAATCATTTGCACCTGCATATAAGCAAACTTGTGCTGTTTGTTTGCCCACAGTAAGCCAAGATGCTTGAATATTCTTGATATTTGGCAACATCATTCTACTTATTGCTACCATGCGTATATATTCATCTGGTGTTACATGATTTCTAATGTTGCGCATTTTTTTGAGCAATGTGCCTTCATCTTGGTATGGCCAAGCAATGAATGCCAAGAAGCCTTTTGCATGTTCTGGTTTTTCGCTTTGCACTTGTCTTATCCAACTTAGGTGTTCCATACGTTCATATATTGTTTCTATATGACCAAACATCATGGTTGCTGATGTTGTAATGTTTAGTTGGTGTGCTGCACGCATTACATTAAGCCATTCTTCACCAGTGCATTTTCCTTTTGCTAAATATCTACGTACTCTATCGTTGAGTATTTCTGCGCCTGCACCAGGAAGTGAGTCTAATCCTGCTTCTTTTAGCTTTGTTAGTACTTCTGTATGTGATTTGTTTTCTAGTTTACAAATGTGTGCTATTTCTGGTGGTCCAAGTGCGTGTAGTTTTATGGTTGGATATAATTCTTTTATTTGAGAAAAAGTATCTACATAAAATTGCAAGCCAAGCTCTGGATGATGTCCGCCTTGTAAAAGTAGTTGATCTCCACCAAGTGCTATTGTTTCGTCTATTTTTTGTTTGTATGTCTCAATGTCTGTAACATAAACTTCTTCGTGACCTGGTTTTCTATAAAAGTTACAAAATTTACAATTGGCTACGCAAGCATTTGTTGTGTTCACATTTCTATCAATTTGCCATGTTACAATATTATCTGGCTTTTGTATTAGTCTAAGTTGGTGTGCTATTTGCATCAACTCTGATGTAGGTGCGTTTTCAAAAAGAAAGATAGCTTCTTCAATAGTTAACCATTCGAAATTAAGTGCTTTTTGATATAGTTGTTTTAATTGCATCTAAAAAGATATTTTATCTATTAATTGATAACAAAGATCATCAAAAATAGTTTGTGTTTTACACATTAAATCTAAAGTGCATCAAATCGCCATCTTTTACAATGTATTCTTTGCCTTCTATTCTTAGTTTTCCGTGTTCTCTGCAAGCTGCATCACTGCCATATTGTATAAAATCTTGGTAGGCTGTTACTTCTGCTTTTATAAATCCTTTTTCAAAATCTGTGTGAATTACACTTGCTGCTTGTGGTGCTTTCCAACCATTGTGTATAGTCCAAGCTCTTACTTCTTGTACGCCAGCTGTAAAATATGTAATTAAATTTAATAATGAATATGCTGTTCTGATAAGTTTGTTTAAGCCTGGTTCTGTTAATCCATATTCTGATTGGAAAAGTTCTCTATCATCTTCGCTCATGTCAGAAAGTTGTGCCTCCACAGAGTTGTTAAGTACAATTACTTGTGCGTTTTCTGTTTTTGCCATTTCTATCAATGCTTCAGAATATTTGTTTCCTGTAAGTATAGATGCTTCATCTACGTTGGCTACGTATAAAACTGGTTTTTCTGTAAGTAAGCATAAATCTGCTGTTGCTATTTTATCTTCTTTAGATAAATTTAGTGTTCTAATGCTTTTGCCTTGCATTAGATGTTGTTGGCATTGCTTTAGAATTTCATATTCTTGTTTTGCTTTTGCATCATTGCCTACTCTTGCTTGTTTTTCTATTTTTTGTATTTTCTTTTCTACGCTTTCTAAATCTTTGTATTGTAGTTCTGTGTCTATAATTTCTTTGTCGCCTACTGGGTTGATGTTGCCTTCTTCACGCAAAATATTATCATCATCAAAACATCTGATTCGTATTTATTATTGCATCTACTTCTCTGATGTTTGCTAAAAACTTATTGCCTAAGCCTTCGCCTTTGCTGGCACCTTTTACCAATCCTGCAATATCTACAAACTCTATGGTGGTTGGTACTATTTTATTTGGATTGACTAAAGCTGCTATTTTATTTAATCTATCATCTGGCACATCTACTAAGCCAACATTTGGCTCTATGGTACAAAATCTATAGTTGCTTGCTTGTGCTTTTGCATTGTTGCTTACTGCATTGAATAGTGTAGATTTTCCTACGTTTGGCAAACCTACAATGCCACATTGTAATCCCATTTTAAAAAATTTTGTGCGAAGGTACAAAAAAAGGCTCAAATTATCTTGAGCCTTTTGGTTATGTTGTTGTTGTGATAATTAATCCCATTTATCTACTTCTTCATCATTTGCAGGATTTGTAATGCTTGATGTTTGTGTTTGTGTAGGTACTTCTTCTTCGCTAGATGTTGATGTTGCTTCTGACTGCTCATGTGATTCGTAATCTGGAACTGCATCAAAATCGAAATCTGGTAGTAGTTCTGTTTTTACGTGGTCAATAGTTTCTTGCATAGATTCTATAAACTTTTTGAAGTCTTCTTTGTAAATAAAAATTTTGTGACGGTCATATCCATCTGCATTAAATCTTTTTTTACTTTCTGTGATTGTAATGAAGTAGTCATTACTTTTTGTAGTACGTACATCAAAAAAATACGTTCTTCTCTTACCTGCTTTTACTCTCTTTGAGTACACGCTGTTTTGGTCAAAATTTTTTTCGTTCTCCACTTTTTTCTATTTTTAAAGTTCAATAATACTAAATAAAACTATTTTCAAAAAATATTTTTTGATTTTTTAATTATTATTCTCCTTTTCATAAAGTTGTATCTGATACATATCAAAATATATGCCTCTTTTTTGCAATAGTTCTTGGTGTGTTCCTTGCTCCATTATTTCGCCATCTTCCAGTACTATTATTTTATCAAAATTCATAATCGCAAATATCCTATGTGTAATAAAGATGGTAGTTTTGTTCTGTACGGTTGCATCAAGATTTTCTATAATTTGTTTTTCGGTATTTGCATCAACAGCAGACAAACAATCATCTAAGATAATAATTTCTGGATTTTTGATAAGGCAACGAGCTATTGAAATGCGCTGCTTTTGTCCACCAGAAAGCATTACACCACGTTCGCCTATTATGGTTTCATATTGTTTTGGAAATTTTTGTATATCATCTGCTACGCAAGCCATCTTTGCAAAAATTTTACATCATCTTGGCTTGTCGCTTGGTTGGAGAATTTTATATTATTTTCTATTGTATCAGAGAATAGAAAATTATCTTGTGGTGCGTAGGTTATTTTATCTCTATAAGTTGGTAGATGTATGTTTTTTATATCTTTTTTATTAATTAAAATATTTCCTGATGTTGTATCATAAGTTCTAAATAATAATTCTATTAAAGTTGATTTTCCGCTTCCTGTTTTGCCAACAATTGCAACTTTTTCGTCTTTTTCAATTGTAAGGTTAATGTTTTTTAGTGCTTGTATATTTGTGTCTTGATAGGTGAATGACACGTTCTCAAATTTTATTTGTTCTATTGTGACGTTCTGCTGTGCATCTTTTGCTGGATATTTAATTGTTTCATCATTTTCTAAAAATTGATTGATTCTTTTTTGTGATGCTGCTGCACGCTGCACCAAAGAAACTGCCCAACCTAAAGATGCTACTGGCCATGTAAGCATATTTACATAGTATATAAATTCTGCTATGTTGCCTGCTGTAAAGCTTCCATTCTTTACTTCTTGTCCTCCAATAAAAATTACCATCAGCGTACTAATGCCTATTAAAAATAACATTAATGGTACAAAAAAAGATTCTGTTTTTGCAATGTCTATATTTTTTTGTTTGTAGACTTCGCTAATATCTGCAAATTCTGTTTGTACTTGTTTGCTTATTGCAAATGATTGAATTACTCTGATACCTGAAAATGTTTCTTGTGCTGATGTAGTAATCTGAGATAATGCTATTGAAATCTGTTCGCTTTTCTGATTGATGATAGAACTTACTTTATATATTAATATGCTTAGTATAGGCAATGGCAACAGTACATAAATTGATAAATAGGCATTGATAGAAAACATTGTGTAAATAACCATTGTAAACAATGCCACTAAGTTGATTGAGTACATTATTGCTGGACCAAAATACATTCTAACTCTTGAAACGTCTTCTGAAATTCTACTCATTAAATCACCTGTATTATTCCTTTTGTAGAATGTGGTGTTTAGCTGTTGGTATTTTTTGTATATCTGATTTTTTTGGTCGTATTCTATTTTTCTTGACATAACAATCAATGTTTGTCGCATAAAAAACATCAATATTCCTTTAATAATTGATGTGAGAATAATCATTAATGCGAAGAACAATATATACTTTTTGAATAAAAAATATTTATACTCAACTTGCAATTGACTATTTTCGAGATCTTGATATAGCAACAAATTTTCTTTGAGTATATCAATACAATTTCTTATTAATATTGGTGGCAATAAGCCAAAATAATTGGAACTAATAACAAAAAAAACGCCTGATATAAACAACCACTTATACTTGATAAAATAAAAATGCACTGATTTTAGTTCCTTCACAAAATAAAAATACTACAACTTGATGTTATAGAAGTATTATATCCAAATATTTATTATTAGATTAATGTTTGTTGCTGTACATTTGCATCCAATAAGTTCTTATACAAAATGATAAACAGAAGAAGCGTTAGAATAAAAACCATGCAAACTATTTATGCTTTTGAATGTGCCTCAAATGCTCAGAAGAAAACATACGAAAACTACTTAGAGCAAAGCATTCATGGTGTAAAATCACAGTATCTTTATATTTTGTTAGTTATCCGAGAAATTGCCAACTTTGTAGAAAAAGATGCGCAAATAAAAGCTAAAAAATTTATTAAATCTACAACAGATAAGAACTTTAACACCAAATTTCTTAGCAACACTTTTATACAATATCTTAACCATGATGAAGAGTTTCTGAAAGAAATTAAACAATTGAATATCCAACAATTTATTAATGAAGAAGAAATTAGAGATTTGTATAAAATTTTCATTGAAACACCAGAATACAACAATTATATTAATAATAACTTAGAGTTTAACAATGAAGAAGATAAAAAAATAATTTCTTTCTTATTTGAAAAATTCTTATTAGAAAATGAAGATTTTTTAGCTGCCATTGAAGAACATTTTATCAATTGGAATGATGATGCAACATTAGTTGTAGATGCTGTTCAAGATGCCATAAAGAAAAGCAAAAATGAACTAGCTTTTCACTTAGAAAAACAAAAGATAAAATCTAAAATAGAAGAACTTAGTTTATTTGGGCGAGATTTATTTGTAAAAACAATAGAAAGCAAAGACGAATGTCTACAAATTATTGAACCTAAATTGAAAAATTGGGACAAAGACAGATTAGCAACAATAGATGTCATTATTCTAAGAATGTCTATCACTGAGTTTTTAGAATTTCCAAGTATACCAACCAAAGTAACTATCAACGAATACTTAGATATCGCTAAAGAATATTCAACACCAAAAAGCAAAGATTTTATCAATGGTATATTAGATAAAACAATGCAAGAACTACTCGGTAATGGCAAGATAAAAAAACTTGGCAGAGGATTGGTTTAATAACTTCTTCTTTTTCAATGTTTTTTACAAAAATCGGTACTAAGATATTGCCTAGTTAATATTTTTTTTTATTTTTAAGAGATTATTAATAAATAGTAAAAAAATATGAGTCAATATACTTTGCCTATTGAAAAATTCTATCAGTGGGAAAATGAACTTGCAGACAAGACTTTTTTCAGACAAGCCTATAACGGACAATGGCTACACACAACTTGGAAAAAAGCTGGAGATGAAATTCGTAGAATGGCAAACTACCTAATTTCTTTAGACTTACCACCACAAAGCAAAATTGCTATCATCTCAAAAAATTGTGCGCACTGGGTCATGAGCGATTTAGCTATCATGATGTCTGGACATGTTTCAGTGCCATTGTATCCAACAATTCCTGGCGATTTAATCAATTATTGCTTAGAGCATAGCGAAGCAAAAGTTTGCTTTGTTGGCAAATTAGATGATTGGAGCAAACAACGTCATGGTGTACCCAATGATGTCAAAGTAATCACTTATCCATTGTGGACAGAACAAGGCGAAAACTACACCAATTGGGATGACATTACAAAAAACACAGAACCTATTAGAAACAATCCGATTCCAAAACCAGATGATTTGATTACCATCATATACACATCAGGAACAACAGGATTGCCAAAAGGTGTTCTGCATAACCATCATGCATTTGCATTTGCAGCATATAGTGCTATTAATATTTTAGCAGAATTAGGTAGCTCAGACAGATTTTTTTCTTATCTACCATTATCACATATTGCAGAAAGAATGTTGGTAGAAATGGGCAGCATTTACACAGGTGGTTCTATGTCTTTTGCAGAAAGCTTAGATACTTTTGCAGCAAACCTTAAAGATACAAAACCCACTGTTTTTTTAGCAGTACCTAGAATTTGGACAAAATTCCAAATGGGTATTTTAGGAAAAATGGATCAACGCAAATTAGACATTCTTACCAAAATCCCAATTGTTGGTGGTGTTGTAAAAAATAAAATAAAAGAAGGACTAGGATTAGACAAAACTAAATTTTTACTTACTGGTGCAGCACCATTACCTGCAGCAACCATGCAGTGGTTTGAAGATATTGGATTCATCATCTACGAAGCTTATGCTATGACTGAGAATTGTGCTTACTCACACCTAAGTTTGCCTGGAAAAAGAAAAATTGGTAGCGTTGGTTGTTCTTTACCAAACAATGATGTAAGACTATCTGAAGAAGGAGAAATACAAGTGCGTAGTGATGCTGTAATGATAGGCTATTATAAAGAAGATGAAAAAACAAAAGAAGCAATAACTAGCGATGGTTGGCTATGTACAGGCGACCAAGGAGAAATTGACGATCAAGGTTTCTTAAGAATTACAGGAAGAGTGAAAGATTTATTTAAGACTGATAAAGGAAAATATGTTGCGCCAGCTCCGATAGAAAATGAATTATCTAAATGCACATTAATAGAGCAAGTATGTGTTGTTGGTGCAAATCTACCACAAACAATAGCATTAATTGTACTATCTGCTGATGCAAAAGCATTAGATAAAGCTGAAATAGAAGAGAAATTAGTAGAAGCCATTAAAGATGTAAATAAATCATTAGACAAACATGAGAAGATGAAGAAAGCTGTTATCATGCAAGAAGAATGGACGATAGAAAATAATTTAATGACACCAACATTAAAAGTAAAACGTAATATCTTAGAGAAACAGAAGAAAGATTTTTATGCAAAATGGTACAACGAAGGTGGCAATATCGTTTGGGAATAATTATAGATTTATGAAATTATCTTAAGATGATTTTCTGTATTTAGCTGGATAAAATAAACTTTAGATAAGCATAGATATTAAAAAAAATTCTTTCCTTAGCATATAATATAATTGTAATTTTTTAACTGTGTAATTAAACATAAGTAGTATATAAAATTTATAATTATAATATCTACGTTTATGAATCTACAAAACATTTAAGAAATGGCAACAAAAAGCACTACAAAAACAAACGCAATACAAAGTATAATTGAGAAACAAAGACAATTTTTTGAATCAGAAACTACAAAATCAATAGATTTTAGAATTGATGCTTTAAAAAAGCTGAAGAAATCTATTCAGAATAATGAAGAAAAAATATACGATGCATTATATCAAGATTTTAATAAATCAAAATTTGAAACCTATACATCAGAAATAAGTGTACTGTACGAAGAAATTAATGTAATGCTCAAAAACATTAAAAAATGGGCAACACCGCAAATTGTAAAAGATACTATTGCTAATTTTCCATCTAAAAATTATATCTATCCAGAACCTTATGGCGTTTGTTTAGTTATCGGTGCATGGAACTATCCACTACAATTAACTGTTGCACCAATAATTGGTGCAATTGCAGCAGGAAACACTGTTATTGTAAAGCCACCACGTGCAGCCATTCATACTTACTACATTACACAACAAATACTTTCTGTTTTTGATGAAGAATATATAGCAACACTTCCAGAAGATAGCCAAAACGATGAGATGCTTGAATGTAGATATGACTATATCTTTTTTACAGGTGGCGTAGAAGTTGGTAAAAAAATTGCAAGAGCAGCTGCAGAACACCTAACACCAACAACATTAGAACTAGGTGGCAAAAGTCCTTGTATTGTAGACAATACAGCAGATATAGATATTGCAGCAAAAAGAGTAGCTTGGGGAAAATTTTTCAATGCAGGACAAACTTGCGTAGCACCAGATTATTTATTAATTACATCAAAAGTAAAAGAGCAATTTTATCAATCATTCAAAAACCATGTCAAAACATTTTATGGTAGTAATCCGATATCAAGTTCAGACTATCCAAGAATCATTAATGATAGACATTTTGATAGATTAAGTAAAATGATTAAAGATGGAAATATTATTGTTGGTGGACAAACAGATAAAGAAACAAGATATATTGCACCTACTTTGATAGAAGTTAATAGCCTAGATCATCCACTAATGAATGATGAAATATTTGGACCAATTCTTCCTGTAATTGAAGTGAATGATATAGATGATGCTATTCAAGTTATTAAACAATTTGAAAAACCATTAGCATTTTATTTATTTTCCAATCATTATGCTACACAACAAAAATTATTAAACACTATCTCTTTTGGTGGTGGTTGTATTAATGATACCATTTCTCATTTTATCAATCATGAGTTACCATTTGGTGGCGTAGGCAATAGTGGCATTGGTGCCTATCATGGAAAATTTAGTTTTGATACATTCACACACTTCAAAGGTATAGTACACAAAGTAAATTGGCCAGATGTGCCATTGAGATATCCACCATACCAAGCAAAGCTTGCTATAGCAAGACAAGTAATGAAATAGTCTTACATAATTAACAAAAGATAATTAATAATTATCCAATAAAAAACTAAGATATATTCTATTCATTTTCATTAACTTAGTTTTAAACAAGTTAATTTATGTTAAAAATCTATCTTAGTTTATTTATTGCTGTTTGCTTATGCATGCATAGCATTGCTGAAGATTGTAGTAACGGAAGGTATCAAAAAACAATTTTTACACAAGTAGATGTAAAAAAGAATATTGTTTATGCTACCAAGTTACAAAGTGATGGTAGACCAATCAATCTAAGATATGATGTGTATCAGCCAAAAGGCGATACTGTTGCTCAGCGTCCAGTCATGTTGCTTATTCATGGTGGTGCGTATCTCAAATTATTAGACCAAAACAGTCCAGATATAGTTTTGATGTGTAATCATTTTGCAAAAATGGGCTATGTCACTGTTTCCTTAGATTATAGACAAGAACCCAATCCACTTTCATTACTATCACAAGAAAAAATGGTAAAAGCAGTTGGTAGAGCATTGATTGATACTAAAGATGCAGTAGATCATTTTATGCTTACTTACCAAAATGGCAATCCATATAGAATTGACACATCAAGAGCATTTATTGGTGGCGTTTCTGCTGGTGGCGTTTCTGCATTATTCATTACATTTCTTGATAGCTTGGCTATGTTGCCTGCAAATTTTCAAGAATGGATTATAGAATCTAACGGAATAGAAGCTGACTCTATACTAAAACATAAATTTGATTTGGTAAAACCAAAAGCGGCTATTAGTATTTCTGGTGCTGTTTCAGATTTGAGTTGGATTAGAAATGTTGGAATTGATTTATTTTTATGTCATGGTTCTGCTGATGAAATTGTACCGTATAGAACTGCAAAACCATTTAATATTCCAGATTTGCCATTGTTGAGTGGAAGTAAAGACATTTATCCATTGGCATTAAATGCTGGAATAAGAACTTTTTTTGAAGATTGGGAAGGACGAGGACATGTGCCATTTATGAATTTAGATTTTGGTAGTATTATCACCTTGCAATTAATTAATCAGAAAATATTGGATACAACACAAGCAAACATTGCAAGGTTTTTGTATCCGTTGGTAAATTGCAACAATATTGTGAGTAGCATAAAACAAAATAAAATTGCTGATTTAAAGTTATTTCCAAATCCAAGTGTTGGTACATTCTATATGGAATTGCCAAAACGCACCGATGCAAAAAATGCAATCTTAGAAATGTTTGACTTGACAGGAAAAAAAGTATTAGAAAAAACTATAGAAGTACAGCAAGATGTTATAAAATTAGAAGAAAAATTGCCAGCAGCGCAATACTTCATCAAACTTTCATATGCCAAAAATGATAATATTGAATATTACACCTCAAATATATTAATAATAAACTAGATAATTAATTATAATATGTATCGAACTTATTATAATATTATTTTATATTAGCTATATTATACTTATAAATTTTAATTGTCTATGTTTATTTCTTTTCCCAAGTTTATTCATTATTGAGTAAAATTTCTTTATATTTATAGTGATGGAAAAAGAAGATTTGATTGATGTAGTAAGTAAAGGAATAAAAGCAAATTTTCCTAACCTAAGTTATAATACAATTCTAGAGTTACTACCTCATTTTGAATTTCAGGAAGTACAGAAAAAACAAGAAGTTATAAAAATTGGACAATACAACGGAAAAATTATCTTTGTAATCTCAGGTTTGTTTAGAGCTTATTATTACCAAGATGATACAGAAAATACATTTTGGTTCAGAGAAGAATTTACCGTCTTTGCGTCACACAAAAGCATACTGCGAAACAAACCATCTACCATTGCTTACCAAGCATTAGAAGATAGTGTTATTTCAGTGATAGATTATTCTATATTAAAAAAATTTGGAGAAGAAAATCCAGCA
The DNA here is from genome assembly GCA_016699615.1 of Sphingobacteriales bacterium. Lineage (NCBI taxonomy): Bacteria > Pseudomonadati > Bacteroidota > Sphingobacteriia > Sphingobacteriales > Sphingobacteriales bacterium. The sequence goes on from CP064984.1 coordinate 1,177,437, forward strand.
GTTGCAAATAGCATTATCAGCGTGCTCGAAAGTCTAATCTTAGAATTAATTGATAGAGTTGAAGAGTTTATTACTCTCAATCCAGAACAACGATATCAAAGTTTTTTAGATAGAAATTCTAAAGTACTCAATAGAATTCCACAAAATCAATTAGCATCATTTTTAGGTATTACACCAGAATCATTTAGCAGACTAAAAGCTAGAATGATGAAGAAATAGTTATGTGGCTTTTCTTACCTAAAGTCAAGACCAATGCATAGATACTAGAGATAACTTTGTCTTATAAATATTAAGCATATGTCTTTGCCAAGTATAAACAAGTTAATTGAACAGTTCAACATCACGATGTTCAATACAGATATGAAGTCTTACTTTTTTCCAATAACAGAAAAACTAAGATTATCAAAAAATGTATTTGCATATCATGCTACTGTAAAAGCAATAAAATTAGAAAGAGATGATGTGATAAACATTACATTACAACCATCAAAAAATTGGAAAGGATTTATTTCAGGACAATTCATAGATATTATGTACAAAATTGGTTCTATATTTTATACAAGAACATTTAGTATATCATCAAGTCTAAAAGAATTTAAACAAGATGGCACTATACAATTGAGTATTCAAATACAAAAGAATGGAAAAGTAACACCACAATTACTTGATGGTTTAAAAGTTGATGATATTATTGGAATAACAGAAGCGAAAGGTGATTTTATTCTACAAGCAAATCAAGAAAAATTATTATTCATTGCAGGCGGAACAGGCATCACACCATTTAGAGCAATGCTTTATCAATGTATTGATGAAAACAGAGATGTTGATATCATTTATTCTTGTAAAAAAGGAAAACATCTTTTTGCAGATGAATTGAAAAGATTAAACACTTCAAACATTAGAGTACATTTCCTAACATCTGATGTAGATGGAAGATTAAATGCTGAAATATTAAAAAATAAAATATTAGATATTGAAATTAGACCAATTTATATTTGCGGACCATCAGCAATGATAAAAGATACGATTGCTTGCATTCAAGAACATCAATTATCTAATCAAGAAATATATCATGAATATTTTCATGCAACAGATGTTTCTAATTTTGTTCCTACAGAAAAGATAGACAGCAAGATTGAATTAAACAAAAAAAGAATTGAAATAAATTGCGACAACCAAAGTACAATTCTTGAAACGCTAGAAAAAAATAGCATAAAACCAAAACACGGATGTAGAATGGGACTTTGCAAAGAATGTACTTGTACAAAACTTAGCGGGAAAGTCTATAATAAACTTACACAAAAAATATCAGACAACAATACTGAAGATATTCAAATATGCATCTCAATTCCAATTGGTGATGTAAAAATAAATTTATAATACAAAAAAAACGTATAATATGAAAACAGCAATGCCATCTAAAGAAACACTAGCATCTTTTGAAAAAGAACTAGAAACACTTAGATTAGAAACTAGAGCAAAATTAGGTAAAACTGATGAGCAATATATTAAAAGAGTAATTCTAGTTCAAAGATTGACAGAAGTATCTGCAAGAGCATTATTACAATTTGGAATCTTTCCACCATTTTGGTTGGTAGGTACTGGATTGCTAGGCATATCAAAAATATTAGACAACATGGAGATTGGTCACAATGTAATGCATGGACAATATGATTGGATGAATGACCCAACGATACACTCAAGTAATTTTGAATGGGACACAGCATGTGATGGTCATTCTTGGAGAAGAACGCACAATTATGAACATCATACATATACAAACATTCTTGGAAAAGATAGAGATTATGGCTATGGCGTTATTCGTTTAGATGAAGATATGCCTTTTAGAAATGAAGACTATTTTAATATCTTTAAATTAGCTATGTTGCAAATATTTTTTCAATGGGGCGTTGCTGTTCATGAGTTAGAAGCAGATAAAATAAGAGATAAAGAAATTTCTATAAAAGATAAAATTCCATTCTTAAAACAATTTGCAAAAAAAGGATTTAGACAAGTATTTAAAGATTATATGTTTTTTCCAGCATTAGGTTTGTTTACTGGTTCAACTATTCCAATCTTATTGGGTAATGCAACAGCAAATCTTATTCGTAACCTTTGGGCATCTACTGTAATATTTTGCGGACATTTTCCAGAAGGTTCTTATACATTCTCTGAAGAAGAATGCGAAAATGAAAGCAAAGGACAATGGTATTATCGTCAAATTTTAGGTTCTTGTAATTTTGAAGGTGGAAAAATAATGCATATTATGAGTGGACATCTTAGCTATCAAGTAGAGCACCATTTATTTCCAGATATTCCATCTACACGTTATCCTGAAATGTCTAAAAAAGTAAGAGAAATATGTAAAAAGCACAATATTCCTTACAACACAGCACCATTGCATGAGCAATATTTTTCAGTAATCAAAAAAGTATTGAAACATTCTGTTCCATCAAAAAACAAAGTAGCAGTTGCATAAATCAATCCATAATAAATATTTCTATTATTGATTAATATTAAGGTCTAAGTAAGAAGTGTAGAACTCTACTTTTCCGCTTTCTATATTGTAGAATGCACCAATGATATCTATATCTTTTTTAGCATAATATGATTTTATCAATTCGCTTTTATGTAGAATATCAATAATAGTTTGATGGATATTTTTCTTTGCAGTTTCATCAGAAATTTCATCAAATTCTACATGCTCTCTTGGAATACCATGATTGTTTGTGTTGCTATTCTTATTTTTTGGTATAGATGGTTTTATTTGTTCTGCAAGTTGCGTTAAGTGGCTTACATTTATATTCTTCAATGCGCCTTTTACAGCACCACAATGGTTGTGTGCCATTACAACGATGAGTGGTGTATGTGCATATTTTATAGCATATTCTATGCTTGCAAGCACATTGCTATCTTCAATATTTCCAGCAACTCTTACTGTAAAAATATTACCAATACCTTGATCAAAAATTATTTCAGGTGGCACTCTAGAATCCATACAAGATAAAACAATACTGTGTGGATGTTGTCCTTCTTTTGTTTGTTCTATTTCTTCTAAATAATGATGATGAATACTCTTGTCATGTAGAAATCTATCATTACCTTTCTTAAGTTCTAAAATAGCTTGTTTAGAATCTGTAATCCATGTTTTGTAATGATGTTGCTTATTATCTATACTATCATGTACACATGCGTTACATAAATTGATAATCAAAAATGCAATTAACGCGATTTTTAATTTATGATGATAAAAGCACATTATTTAGACAATATTGATTTGATGATATCAATGCTTTCTGTTGGGTTAATATCAAGACCAATTTGCTGATGCACAATGTTTCCATTACTGTTTATAATATGAATAATATTTGAATGATCAAAGTTTCCATCTTCTGTTTTAGTAAGTTGAACATTAAATACATTAGCAAATTCTAATACTTCAGATGGTGTTGCAGTAAGCAATGTCCAACGTTTTAAGTCTAATTGATGTATGCCTGCAAATTCTTTTAGTTGTTCTGGCGTGTCTCTATCTGGATCCATAGTTACCAAAACAAAAGCAACATTGTCCAATTCATCTTTTGGAATTTCTTTTTCTATACGTTGCAAATCAGCAGTAATTCTTGGGCACGCAGCCTTACAGTTAGTAAATATCATTGCTAGCACTATAGCTTTTTTTTGTTTAAAATCACTTAAGGACATTTTGTTATTTTCTTGGTTCGTCCAAATAGTTTCAATATCATACAAAGTGATGTCTGTATTAAATTTTTTCTCATCAGTTGATGTTTCTGGTTTTTTGCAACATGCATCTTCTTGTTTTTTATTTTTACAAGAAATAATGATGCTGACTAACATTATATATATTAATAGTTTTTTCATTATACTTTATTTTTTAATACTTTTTACACATCTAAATCCTAAATTCGGTTGACTATAATTTGCCTTTAAACTCGAGCGCATAGCATAACGCATGAATGCAGCATAGTTACTTGGGTTTTTAGAACCACTTGAGGCAGCTCCACAAAACTCATTTTTGTCTAAGTTGTTTCCATTTCTACTGTCTTTGGTAGACAATGCTGAGATAAAATCTAAATTCCATTCCCAAACCAAACCATGGATATCATACACACCATATATATTTTTAAATCCTTTGCCAACATTGGGCATTACTTTGGGATTTGGTCTTCCGTACCAATCTAATATTTTTTGATAAAATGCTAAATCTTTTGCTGCATTTTTCTTAGTTTCACTTGCTATTGCAACATATTCCCATTCATCTACTGTTGCCAATCTCTTTCCTTGACACTCACAATATTTCTTTGCTGCAAACCACGATATGTTCACAACAGGACTATTTTCTATTTGTGTATTATTGCCAAGTTTATCTGAATACTGCCAGTGTTGTAGATAATTTTTATCAGCATAGATGGCTTTAACATTTCCTTTTTGCCATTCAGGAAATTTCTGAACAAATACTTGATATTCTTTATTTGTAACTGGATATTTATCTATATAAAATGATTCTATTTTTACCTTTCCTGAATCTATTAAATCATAAAGCGGCACATACGTGCCGCCTTCAATAAAAATCATATTATTTGCTATTTGTGCTATAGCCGAGTTTGCTAGAAATATCAATATAAATTTTAAACAAATTTTCATTATTCAATTTCTATTTTTTTCTTACTGGTGCTACTTGTGCTGGTGTTACTTCGCCACCTTCGTTTCCAAAATTATTTAGTATGTAAGTTACTACATTCGCAACTTCATCATCACTTAATGATTGTTTTGGCATAATACTATTGTATGATTTTCCATTAACAGTAATTTGTCCTGTTAAACCATTTACAACAGCACTAATTGCTTTAGAAGAATTGCCTTTAATGTAATCAGATTTAGCTAAAGGTGGGAATGAATTTGGAATACCATTTCCATCAGCTTGGTGACATGCCTGACAGTTTGAAACATATACTTGTTTACCTTTCGCGATTCTTTCCTCTTTATTCATTGCTTTAGGTGCCAATTTTGCTTCTTCTGGCATCGTTTGTATAGTACCACCTTCAATTTGATAAATTCTATCATCAGATTGTCCTGAATATATTGTTGTATTTTTTTCACCTTCAACTTTTAAGATACCTAATGCACCTTTATTAAATGTTCTAAATATTGAGTGGTCAACAAGTACTAGGTTGCTTGCTCTCTTGTATCTAAATTCTGTAATTGCTGAACCACCTGCAGGAACTATTGTAGTTTGCACATTATGATTAACTAATGTTCCACCTTCTACATATACATTGTCAAATACTTCACCAATCACGTGAAAAGATGATACTAGGTTTGGTCCACCATTTCCTACAAACAATCTAACTTTTTCACCAACTTTTGCTTTAATAGCATTGTCTCCTGCTATTGCACCTACTTTTCCATTAAATAATACGTAGTCTGGAGTTTCTTCTAATGCTTTTGACATATCAAATGGTTGTGTTCCTGATTCTCCATATGCACCTTTTGTATAAAAATCTCCTTGGCAAACATAATATTCTTTATCAACTTTTGACATTCCTTCTTTTGGTTCTACTAAAATTAAACCATACATACCATTTGCAATGTGCATACCAACTGGTGCTGTTGCACAATGGTAAATAAACAAACCTTTGTTTAATGCTGTGAAGGAAAATACCGTTTCATGTCCAGGTGCTGTAAATGTAGCCTCAGCACCACCACCTTGTCCTGTTACAGCGTGTAAATCTATATTGTGTGGTACTTTACTGCTTGGATGGTTTTTTAAGTGGAATTCAACTAAATCGCCTTCTCTTACTCTAATAAATTTACCAGGTACTGTACCACCAAATGTCCAGAACATGTAATTTACACCATCCATAATTTCCATTTCTTTCTCAACTACTTCTAATTCTACAATTACTTTAGTTGCGTGTTTTCTTGTAATTTGTGGTGGTACCATTGGTGGATCAGTAAGAATTGCTTTTTCTTCTCCTACAATTTTTTCTGTTGGGTCGGCAGACCAAACTAATTCGTTACTCCCTTGTTTATCTGTTTTACAAGAAACAAAGAGTGCGCTAATGCTAAATAATAGAAGCATTAGTAGTCCTATTCTTTTAAAATTTGTTTTTTTCATGCTATTAATTTATTTGTTTATTAATGTGTTTTTTTATTCTCTTTCATGTTTAAATAATGTAGGTTTTAATGTCAGCATCACATAACTCCACCCATTATAGTGTTTTCTATCTCCACCTTTTATAGCTTCCATTGATGATGAGGCAAGCATAAATGAATAGCCTGCATTAATTGTAAGAAAATCTAATGGTTTATAAGAACCATATATATCCATTTCAAATCCTAATGGAAGTTTTAAATATTCTGTGGTAGAACCTGATTTTGCAACTTTATTTGCCAGAAAAAAATAATGTGCATCCGCACCTAACATCCCTTTTGGTTTTGGTTTATAATTTACTCTTAGATATGCATCTTGCAACCCACCTAGTTTTGTATCTGTTGGAATATCTAAGAAGTAATCCATATGTCCATAAAACTTATGATTAGTTGGATATAATGTATGGAATGCTTTATATTTTTTATCTGAAGTCTTTGAGGCATTATTTCCAGATAAATAATCATAACCTAGTCCTACGTTTATTTTTGGGCTTGTATACTCTGCATATACAGTTGCCATATATGCTAATATCTTATTATTATTGATAGTCTTTCCAGATTGTACATAAAATGAAGCATTTGCGGATATATGTTTGTATTTAAGTTCTACTCTTGGTCCTGTTGTCACCCTAAAGAATGTTGTTGGTATGCTATCTTTATTTGGTATTCCATCAGAAATTAGATAATACGATAACGATACTCTACTACTATCAAATTTTTGATTTAGCCATGCATAGTTTAGAAACTTATAGTTGTTTAGTTTATATACCGTCCCAAAATTATTCTCTGCAGATTGATTGAATACACTTCCAACATGTAGTTTTGTATTTTTCTTTTGAAATTTTATAACCAATCCATCATGGCTTCTTGCTTGTTGTACCCAATCTAAATTACCCAATAGTCTGTTATCTTCATAAGATAATTCTTGTCTACCCATTTTAAAAGAGACCACCTTTTTTATATCAAATTCTGCCCAACCTTCGTGTAATCCAAAACTTCCAAAATTTTTAACTTGCTCTTCATTTCCCCAAACTCTATAATCTTGTAGACTAACATATAAGTTTATAAATTTGTAGTTATACAAAGCATTTAGTCTTAATCTTTCTGAAATAAAGAAGGCGCTTTTGCTACCATCACTGGCTAATGTTCTATAGCCTAGTCGTTGTTCAAATCTTGGTCTAAACTCTGCTCCTAATTCAAATTTGTGTTGCGCATGTGCATTCAAAATATATAAATTTGCAATCACTAAAAGTCCTATTATTTTTTTCATAATCTTTTATAAGTATATTAAGATATTAATATCCAAAATTAAACAATCTATCATGATACAAATCTGATTTGTATCAATAAAAATTATGATATTTATCAATCTTATCTAATTTTTGTATCTTGTCAGCGAAATATATAAGATGATTTTTTCCAAAAGTTGTGAATACGCATTAAAATCTGTAATTTATTTATCTGCAAATGCAAAAGATGATAATAAAGCAAATGTAAAAGAGATATCTAATGCTATTAATTCTCCAGAACCGTTTACTGCTAAGATATTACAGCAATTAAGCAAACAAAAATTGATAACATCCACAAAAGGCCCAAATGGTGGGTTCTATATAGAAAAATCTACAAAACCAATTACTATATATAAAGTAATTGAAGCGATTGAAGGTCCAGAATTTTTTGATAGATGCATACTTGGGTTGTCTGATTGCTTAAATAAGAAACCATGTCCTTTGCATGAATATTTTGTAAAACATAGGACTGAATTGAAAGAACTATTTATGAAAAAAACAATTAATGATATTAGTTCTATTGAAAAATTAAATTTAAAATAATTTTGGTTATTTAAAATAAAAAGATATTTTTGTCTTAAAATAATTTTTTATGAAAAAAAATATCTTAAAATCTAGTTTATTACTATTGCTTATTTCATTTGCTACTATTGGATTAAACTCATGTGGCAGCAAAACAGAAGAAAAATCTACTACCGAAGATGTTGTAACTGATGAGCCAACAAGTATGATTGAAGAACCTACTGCAAATGCAGAAAATGGTAAGGCTATCTTCGATACTAAATGTATTGCTTGTCATAAAGCTACAGATGAGAAACTTATTGGCCCAGGACTAAAAGGCGTTACAGCTAAAAAGATGAAGAATGGATAGTAAAAATGGTTAAAGACCCTGCAGACATGATAGCAAACGACCCAGAAGCAAAAAAATTATTTGAAGAATATAAAACACCAATGTTGCCGCTTGGATTAACTGATGCAGAAATTGATGATGTGTACGCATATCTAAAACAAAATGACGCACAGTAATATTCTGTAGCTGAACTTGTTTGTGTTTTAAGTCTAAAATTATTATCTCTTATCTTCTTAAAAAAGATAAGAGATTTTTTGTTGTTCTTTTTTAGTACAAATGTATTATATGCCTTAATGATAATAATGTCTTTATCATAATGTGTTTATTCCTTTGTATATTTGTAGTTCAATATTAGTTGATGAATAAAGAGTACCAACATTTTGCTACAAATGCGATACGTACACAACACGAAAGAGCATTTAGAGAACATAGTGTGCCTATGTATATTACTTCATCTTTCACATTTGATGATGCAGAACAAGCCAGAGCATTATTTGCTGATGAGTATGTAGACAATATCTATTCTAGATTTTCAAATCCAAACGTTAATGAGTTTGTAGAGAAAATGTGTGTGCTGGAAGGCATGGAAGATGGTTTTGGAACTGCTACAGGAATGGCTGCTGTATTTGCATCTATGATGCCATTTTTACAACAAGGAGATCATATTTTAGCATCATCTGCATTATTTGCATCTTCTACAAGAATTATCAAAGATTTTTTACCAAAATGGGGCATTGAACATAGCTTTTTTGACATAAAAAAACCTGAAACTTGGGAAAGTCAAATTCAGCCAAATACAAAAATGATATTTGCTGAAACACCATCAAATCCAGGATTGGTATTAATTGACCTAGAATACTTATGTACAATTGCCAAAAAACACAATGTACTAGTAAATATAGATAATTGTTTTGCCACACCATATTTACAACAACCTGCCAAATATGGCGTAGATATTATAACACACTCAGCTACCAAATTTATTGATGGTCAAGGTCGTGTAACTGGCGGTATTGTATTGGCTAATAAAGAATTGACTAAAGAAATTAGACAATTTTGTAGACAAACAGGACCATCTATGTCTCCATTTAATGCGTGGGTATTATCTAAAAGCTTAGAAACGCTGCATGTAAGAATGGACAGACATTGTGAAAATGCTTTAGCATTAGCAACATGGTTAGAATTGCATCCAGAAATAGTAGATGTAAAATATCCATTCTTGGCATCACATCCACAGCATGAATTGGCAAGAAAACAAATGGCTCAAGGTGGTGGTGTTGTTACTTTTGAGGTAAGTGGTGGAATTGATAGAGGAAGGAAATTTTTAGACGCATTAAAGATGTTTTCACATAGTGCAAACTTGGGCGATTGTAGAACAATAGCAACACATCCAGCATCTACAACACATAGTAAAATAGACGAACAAGTAAGAAAAGCAGCAGGAATTGAAGATGGCAGCATTCGTGTATCTGTTGGACTAGAACATATAGATGATATTAAAGCAGATATAGAACAAGCATTAAGTAATACCAAATAAATATTATCGTTCTTAAATTAATTCAAAAATCATTTATAGTAATATACAAATTAAATTATGTCAGATTTATTTATATATAATTCATTAAGCAGACAAAAAGAACCATTTAAGCCACAACATCCACCATTTGTAGGCATGTACGTATGTGGGCCAACTGTATATAATTATGTACACTTAGGTAATGTGCGCACATTTATTGCATTTGATGTCGTGTATAGATACTTAAAATATCTAGGATATAAGGTTAGATATGTAAGAAATATTACTGACGCTGGACACCTAACAAACGAACAAGGTGAAGGGAAAAATAGAATGGAAGACCAAGCCAAGTTGGAACAAATTGAACCCATGGAAATTGTACAGAAATATACTTTGAGTTTTCATGATGTATGTTCTATCTTCAACTTGCAAGCACCAACTATAGAACCAACAGCAACAGGACATATTGTTGAGCAAATAGAAATGACACAAGAACTTATTGATAAAGAATTAGCTTATGAGTCTAATGGTTCTGTGTATTTTGATGTAAAAGCATACAACGAAAAAGGCTATGATTATGGTGTGCTTTCAGGTAGAAATATAGATGATATTGTTGCTGGATATAGAGATTTAGATGGACAAGATGAGAAACGTAGTTCTGTAGATTTTGCACTTTGGAAAAAAGCATCACCAGAACATATAATGCGTTGGAAATCGCCATGGAGCGATGGTTTTCCTGGATGGCATATAGAATGCTCTGTAATGAGTACAAAATATTTGGGTAAAACATTTGATATACATGGTGGTGGTATGGACTTGAAATTTCCACATCATGAGTGTGAAATAGCACAAAACGTAGCATGTACAGGAGAAGCGCCAGTAAAATATTGGATGCACAGTAATATGCTAAATTTTAATGGACAAAAAATGAGCAAATCATTGGGTAATTCTATTTTGCCATTAGAATTAATAACAGGAGAACATCCTTTGTTGGATAAAGCATATTCTCCAATGGTGGTTAGGTTATTATTCTTACAGTCACATTATACATCAGAATTAGATATTAATATCAAATCATTGCAAGATGCAGAAAAGAATTTGAGAAAATTGTTGAATGCTGCAACTTACTTACAAACCTTAAAACACGAAGGCGAAACAAGACCTAATCCTGAAATAAACGATGCAATAAGCGAGCTTTGTTTAGGTTGTAAAGAAGCTATGGATGATGATTTTAATACAGCAAAAACAGTGGCAAACTTATTAGCATTAGCAACACATATTAATATTTTCTATAACGAAAAAAGCATATCTAATATTGATGTGAGTACCTACAACTTATTAGAAAAAATATATAATGAGATGTTGTTTGATGTTTTAGGTTTAAAAAACGAAACCACACAAGATGCACAAACAGACACTTTAGATAAAGTAATGCAATTAATCATTGATATTAGAAAACAAGCTAGAGAAAATAAAGATTGGGCAACATCAGACAAAATTAGAGATGCATTGAAAGAAGCTAAAATCAATATCAAAGATGGAAAAGACGGCACATCATATGAATTATTATAATATATAGACTATGTTTTTATACATAAAAGCATTACATATTATTTTTGTTATTACTTGGTTTGCGGGTTTATTTTATATTCCACGTTTGTTTATCTATACTGTAGAAGCAAATGAAAAGCCTGAGCCAAACAGAAGTATTTTATTAGAACAAAATTTATTGATGCAACAAAGATTGTGGTATATTATTACATGGCCATCTGCAATTATTACACTACTATTAGGTATAACTATTCTTATTCAAAATCCATTTTTTCTTAAACAAGGTTGGTTGCACATAAAATTGACATTTGTAATATTATTGTATATCTATCATATCTTTTGCCATAAAATATACATGCAACAACAAAATATGGAATTCAAATACAGTAGCAAGCAACTCAGAATTTGGAATGAATTGGCTACAATTCTATTATTTATAATTGTATTCTTGGTTGTGGTAAAATCTCAGCTAAGTATATTGTTTGCTTTGCTTGGTGTTTTTATACTTTCTATTATATTAATGTTGGGTATAAAACTATACGCCACTATCAGAAAGAAATAATAATTATCAAAACAAAACATTACCTATATCAAAGTAATTTGATACATTATAAATATTCTTAAACAATATTATTTTTTAGATTTTTGTGGTATTCTTTCTTTCTCATTTCTTCCTTCGAAAGTATCCATAGAATTATAAACGCCTAACCATCCAGCAAAAACATCAAATACCTTTGCAGGTAATATTCCTTTAAACATAGGCACTAAACTAAGGTTACCAGGTTCCATTAATATCGCTACATCATTCTTAATTGCTTTAAATGTTTTATCTACAATTTCATCTGGTTTTAATAATGGAAAAAGGAATGGGGCTTTAACTCCCTTAAACATTCCAGTATCTATGTAACTAGGACAAATTGTGGTTACATGAACTTTTGTTTTTGCTTGTTCTAATTCTTTTCTAAGTGATTCGCTCCAACCTAAAACTGCCCATTTACTTGAAGCATAAACAGAACCCTTTGGTAAACTAATAAAAGAAGAAGCAGATGCTATATTAATAATATGACCTTTATTTTGTTTAATCATATCTTTAATAAATACTCTTGTAACATGCATCACACCATTAACATTAATATTAATGGTTTTCTCAATCTCTCTTTCACTATATTCCCAAAAATATTTTTTTCCAGCCACAACGCCAGCATTATTAAATAATATATCAATATTACCTATATCTAATAATACTTTGGTAGCAGCAGATTCTATATCATTAACATCAGATACATCTACTACAAATGTATGTACATTTTTGAAGCCTTTATTTACAAATTCCTCTTGAGTCTTTTGTAGATTATCTTCGTTGATGTCCCAAATTACTAGCGTAGCACAACCTTCTTGCAGTGCTTTTAATGACATAATTTTCCCTATTCCATTAGCACCACCAGTAACTAATACATTTGCATTTTTAATTTTTGACATTATTATAAATTTTTAGAAATTAAATTTAATCAAATAAAATGAAAATAGCATTCGACAAAAGCATTTCTTATCTTTTGTTAGGTAGTCTATTTTAGATGCTTAGCCAATAAAAAATGCTGCTAATGACTGTCCTGCTATGCCTACAATAAATCCTGTATTAATTTCTTTTGGTGTATGTGCATCTAAATAAAGCCTTGCGCTAGCTACAATACCTACTAATACAATTGCTAATAAGAAATAATTTTGCACATTGTTTTGGGCATAAAAAAACATCATCATTACAGCAATTAATCCACCAGAAATAGCCACCATGTGCAAACTCAATTTGTGAAATACATTGATAACAAATGATAGTGATAGAGAAATAACGGCACCCAAAACAAACCATGTGTATGGAATAGGAAAAGCAGTTTTCTTTACTGAAAGGTATGCCCAAATATAACATATCATGGCAACTATAAGTGGAATGATACGTTGTTGTTTGTCTGGCATTTCAAAAGAATCTATAAATTCTAGTTTTTTCATTAATACAATAGCTAATGCTGGAAAAAAGAAGGTATTTATAAAAACAATACCAAATGCTATTTGAGGTTGTAATGATGTAAAATAAACACTATTAAGTTGGATAAACAACAATAAAATATATGTTGGAATTAATAAAGGATGGAGAATGTAGGATATTATTTTGGAAAATATTTTCATAAATTATAGTTCTTTTCTTAGTCTTGCAACTGGAATGTTGAGTTGTTCTCTATATTTGGCTACTGTTCTTCGTGCTATATTGTAGCCTTTTTCTTTTAATAATTCTGTTAAGTCTTCGTCGCTCTTAGGCTTAGATTTTTCTTCACTATCTATAATATCTTGCAATATTTTTTTCACTTCTCTCGTAGATACTTCTTCGCCGCTATCTGTTTGTAAGGCTTCTGAGAAGAAATGTTTTAGCAAGAAAATTCCAAACTCTGTTTGTACATATTTGCTATTGGCTACACGCGAAATAGTAGAAATATCTAATCCTGTGATTTCGGCAATATCTTTCAGAATCATCGGTTTTAGGTCTAGCTCATCTCCTGTTAAAAAATATTTTTTCTGAAGATTGACAATAGCTTCCATGGTTACAAAAAGTGTGTGTTGCCTTTGTTTAATGGCATCTATAAACCACTTTGCTGCATCTATTTTTTGCTTGATGAACGTTACTGCCTCTTTTGTTTTTTTGTCTTTGGTGTTTCCTTTTGCATAAGAATGCAACATCTCTTTAAATGAATCTGAAATTCTAAGATCTGGTGCGTTTTTTCCATTTAATAATACTTCTAATTCTCCATTTATTTCTTCTACTGTAAAATCTGGAATGATTGTTTGATGATTGATGCTTGTGCTACCAGCAGAAGTGCCACCTGGCTTTGGATTTAGATGTAAAATTTCATCTAATATTTGTTTTAATTCTTCGTCTGTAAGATTAAATGCTTTAGCTAATTTGTCGTAATGTTTCTTTGTAAATGCATCAAAATAATCTGTGATGATTTGTATTGCCTTTTCTACATTTTTTGTTTGTACTTTTCTTTCCAATTGTATCAACAAACATTCTTGAAGACTACGTGCGCCAACTCCAGCTGGGTCAAATCTTTGAATTAGTTTTAATAATTCTTCAATTTCTTCGTGGTTAGTGGTAATGTTTCTCTGAAAAGCCAAATCATCAATAATCGCATCAACTTCTCTTCTTAGGTAGCCATCATCATCAATACTACCAACAAGATGGTCTGCAATTAAATATTCATGTTCGTCTAAATCTTGCAAAGCCAATTGCTCTGACAAACTATCATGAAATGTTTTGCCTACAGTGAATGGCGTTTGTTTTTTCTCTTCCTGATGATGAGCATAACTATCATCGCTGTCATTATAATCATAGTCTTCTTTGGTATATTCTGCAATATCTAAGTTATCTGAGAAATCATCGTCATCACCACTACTTTCTGAGAAATCGTCATCGTTATCTGTAATTTCTTGTGGTTCTGCTAAGTCTTCCTTTTGATTGTCAAAGTCAGTTTGACTTTCTTCTAAAGCTGGGTTTATTTCAAGCTCTTCTTTTATTCTTTGTTCTAATAATGACGTAGGCACTTGCAACAATTTCATCAATTGTATTTGCTGTGGCGACAGCTTTTGCAACATTTTCTGAGATAGTCTTTGTCCTAACATTATTGGAGTAATATATTGGGTAAATATAACAATTTACCTATTAACCTTTTGTAAAAAAAAGATGAAAGCTTTTTTATTTTTAATATTGTTCCTTATCGTTTGGAAAATCATTGGATTTAATATCTGCAATATATTGTTCTGTTGCTTTTTTCATCTCATCGTATAGATGTAAATATTGACGTAAAAATCTTGGTTTAAACTCATGTGTTATACCTAACATATCATGCGTTACCAATACTTGTCCATCTACAAAACCACCAGCTCCAATACCTATTACTGGAATACTTACACTTTCTGCAACCTTTTTGCCTAATTGTGCTGGTATTTTTTCTAATACAATAGCAAAACAACCTATACTTTCTAAATATTTTGCATCTTCTACCAACCTATCTGCTTCATCTTCTTCTTTGGCACGTACAGTATATGTACCAAATTTATAAATGGATTGTGGCGTCAATCCAAGATGTCCCATTACTGGAATGCCTGCCGTTAATATTCTAATCACTGATTCTCCAATTTCTTGTCCACCTTCTAATTTCACACCATGTCCACCTGTTTCTTTCATTACACGAATTGCCGCATTTAGGGCTTCTCGTGAGTTTCCTTGATATGAACCAAAAGGCAAATCTACTACCACAAAACAACGCTTGATGGCTCTTACCACACTTTGTGCATGGTATATCATTTGGTCTAGCGTAATTGGCAGTGTTGTTTCATGTCCAGCCATCACATTTGATGCTGAGTCACCTACCAATAAAATATCAATTCCTGCATCATCTAATATCTTTGCCATAGAATAGTCATAAGCAGTAAGCATAGATATTTTTTCGCCACGCTGTTTCATTTCTTTAAGGTTGTGCGTAGTTACTCTCTTTAATTCAGATTTAATAGCAGACATATTGGTATTTTTATTTATAATTATTAACTAGAATACGCAGCTTTGGGTATTCGTTTTTTAAAGTATCTTATCATAAGAAATAAGATAACGAATGATAGAATACAAACAACTGTGGCAATAAGAAAAGGCATGACTAAACTCAATATACTACCTCCAATGGCTAACCCATTCTCTGCTGTAGCAACAACTGGATTAGCTGTACCAGCTGTCGTTACTGTTGATGTAGCTCTCGTAAGTGCTGTGCCTGCTTGCACCACGCCTGCACTTCCTCCACCTACAATAATACCTAAACCCCATTTTAGCATTGGATCCATTTCCGGTGTTAATAAAGATGCTGTAAGTAATGTGCCTGCTGCTACTGATGCTGGTGTCGTAATTGTATCTAAAATATTATCTACAAATGGGATATAGTATCCACCTATCTCAAATACTGTAGCTGTAGCAAATGCTATCAATGCTGGTGTGCTTGCCATCCAAGCAAAGCTATCGCCGAGTGTAATGATACCCATTTTAGATGCGACACTTGCTACTAATAACGGAACAAAAACTCGAAAGCCACAGCTAGCACTTAAACCCAAGCCTAATGCTAAGCCTAAAAGTAATTTGCCTTGTGGCAAAACATTAACAACTTCTTGTGGAAGATTTTGTATGTTTTGAATAATGTCTAATATCATATCATAAAGTTATATAAAAAGTGTATATCAAAACCACTGCCAAATTAATTATTCTGTGTGAATATAAAATTATGATTTTTTATGCTAAAAAATAAGTTTATGGCTAACTTTAAGCAAAATTCTAGTATGACAATATTTTCCAAAATTATAAAAGGTGAAATTCCTTGCTACAAAATTGCTGAAGATGAGCATTATTTTGCATTTCTAAATATACGTCCATTAAATGCTGGACACACTTTAGTTATACCAAAAATAGAAACTGATTATATCTTTGATTTGTCTGATGAACAACTTAGTGGTTTAATAATTTTTGCCAAAAAAGTTGCTAAAGCTATAGAAAGTGTAGTTTCTTGTGAGCGTATTGGCATAGCTGTCATCGGACTTGAAGTGCCACATTGCCATATTCATCTTACACCTATCAACTCAGTACACGATATAGATTTTAGAAATACAAAAGAAATTTCTAAAGAACAAATGCAAGAATTAGCTATACAAATAAGTGCTGCTGTAAAATTGTAAGAACAAACCTAGTAGTCTATATAATATTCAACAAATATTTTTGCACATAGGACATTCTTAACATCAGAAAAGGCATACATCGTGTAATTTTATCAAACAATGAATGCAAATTCTTTAGATATAAGACTAGAACCAAGAGTACTATTTATTGATATGAATAGTTTTTTTGCTACTTGCGAGCAACAAACCAATTATTGGCTACGTGGCAGACCAGTAGCTGTGTGTGTGTACACTGGAAAATATGGTTGTGTGATTGCACCATCTATTGAGGCAAAGAAAAAAGGAATAAGATTAGGCATGCGATTGAATGATGCAATAAAAATATGTCCAGATTTAGTGCCATTAGAAACAAATCCAAATAAATATAGAAGCTACCATATAAAAATTATGAATGTACTTAGGCAATATGCAGATGATGTGGTACCAAGAAGTATTGATGAAGCAGTTGTAGACTTAAGTAATTACAAGAGAATATATCCAGACATGGTTGCTGTGGCACAAAAAATAAAGCAAGATATAAAAGAACAAGTAGGCGATTGGCTACAATGTTCAATAGGAATTGCTCCCAATGCTTTTTTAGCAAAACTTGCCTCAGATATACAAAAACCAGATGGTTTAGTAGTAATAAATCCAGAAAATATAGATTCTGTAATCTCAAAATTGGAATTAACTGATTTCCCTGGAATATCAAATGGAATAAAGCAAAGGCTTAATAAAGTTGGCATATATACACCTTTGCAGCTAAGACAATCAACGCCAGAAGTTTTAAAAGCAGCATGTAAAAGTATTATTGGATTACATTGGTACTATAGATTGCATTTTCAAGAAGTAGACATGCTCTCTTCTGATGACTATAAGAGCATATCTGCAATGCGACATTTATCAAAAGAACAAAGAAATGATATTGATAGTATTAAAGAAGTTTTTATGTTATTGTGTCTTACTTTGGAAAGAAGATTAATGAAAAAAGGACGTTATGCTCAAAATATAAATTTCTTTTGCAAATATGAAGATGGAACTAGTTTTGAAGATAAGTTTCACACAGAACAAGCACTACGTGATGGTATGGAAATTTATCATATTTTATTAGATAGGCAAAAGCAATTTAGAGATAAAAATAATATCGACCAACAGATACTAAACAACAATATTATAAGTATTGGTATTGTAATACACAAATTTGTAGAAGAAGGTGCAACTCAACTAAACATGTTTAACAACAAACATATAGCAAAAGATAAAGCCATGAAAAAAGTATATGAAATAAAACAGAAATATGGCGAAAATAAAATTAAACGAGCGTCTGAAATGAGAGCTGATGATACCCTATTTGTAGATGATGTAATTGGGTTCGGAAATATAAAAGACTTACTATAAAAAAATACAATGCATGCATTGTATTTTTGTTTTTTATCATTATCTTGTTTAAAATTTTTATCTATGTTATCTAAAGAGCAAGAGAATTATAGAAAATTAATGTCTAATCCCATTTCTTTCAAAGCAGGATTATATACTAAACTTCCTATGGCAGCAATAGCAGACTGTAGAATTACTCAACTAGATGAAGAATGTTGTAAAGTTACTGTACCATATAAATTCTTAAATAAAAATCCATTCAATACAACATATTGGGCAGTTTTGGGCATGGCAGCAGAAATGGCTGGTGGTGCATTACTAATGATGTATGCGCACAAAACACAACCATCTATGTCAACTTTTGTTACAGCATGCACCTCTAAATTCATAAAAACAGCAAAAGGCATTACCACATTTGTTTGCAACGATGGTGCAATAATTAGAGAACGTGTAGAACAAGAGTTGATAAACAAAAAAGGAGACAGTTTCACAACGACAACTACTGGCTTTGATAAGGATGGAAATATAATTGCAGAATTTAGCTTTGAATGGAGCATTAAAGCAAGAAAAAAATAGTTATAAAAGATTTCGTACTTTTGCTCGTATTCTATCATCATGCAAAAAATAGTAATTTCAGGTGCTGGCGGACACATTGGGTATAATGTTGTCAAAAAATTATTAGAGAAAAATTATTCTGTATTAGTTTTAGATAGATCTCTAAATACTAATGTTATAGAATTAAAAGCGCTTGGCGCAACTATACATAATTGTAATTTACTAGATGAAAGTTCTTTTTTAGACCAAATAATGGGTGCTGATGTATTCTTTCACCTAGCTGCAGAGAATACAACATCTATGCAACATGAAGAAAGAATAATACAAAACACTGATGGCATCACCAAAGTAGTGCTTAATGCATGTTTAAAAGCAGGAATCAAGAAAATTATATACACCAGTTCTGTCGTAGTATTAGGTAGAAGCTCTGATAAAAACATACTAATTAATGAAGAGAATACAGTTGCAAACCCAGAAAGTCCATATGTAAAAGGCAAACTATTAGCAGAACAATATGTAAAAAACTTTGCACAACAACACCAATTAGACATTCGTCATATTTATCCATCTTGGGTTGTTGGTCCTGGCGATTGCAAGCTAACACCACCACATAAAGTTATTAAAGATTTTGTAGAAAAAGGACAACCATTTTATTTTGAAGGTGGCATTTCTATAGTAGATGTAGAAGATTTAGCTAATGCGCAAATTGCTGCCATGGAAAATGGCAAGCCAAATGAAAAATATATTGTAGCTGGCGAAAATATCACATTCAAAGAATTCTATGATATATTATCAGAGTTTTCACAAAAGAAAAAACCTAAAATAAAAATACCAAAATGGTTTATATATTTAGGTGCCAAGGTTTTAGATATTATATTAAAAATATTTGGCAAAGCATCACCTGTAAGTCCAGCATATATACAAAGTGTAATTGGCAACTATTCTTGGTACAGTAGCAAAAAAGCTGAGAAAGAACTAAATTATAAAATTACACCAGCAAGAGAAATTCTTAGAAAAGCTGTGCAAGAAACATACAAACGTATGGCAGGCACCATAGTTTTAGGCAAGAAAACAAATCTTTTACCTGATATAAAGGATCAGAATCAAGATGGTACGTTATTAATTACAGGCGTTCCTGGTTGGTTGGGCAACAGAATGATTGATATATTAATTAATGGAGATAGATTTGGAAATTATAGAACCAACAGGAAAATAAGAGTGTTAGTGGAGCCTAGATTTAAAGGCATGCTCAATTTGCCAGCAAACTATGAAATAGTATATGCAGACATTACAAACAAAGCTCAGTTGCTTGATGTTGTAAGTGGTGTGCAAAGTGTTTTTCATCTAGCTGGCGCCATTTATCCAAAACATGTAGATGTTTTATATAAAGTAAATGAACAAGGCACAAAGAATTTAGTAGACGCATGTATTGAAAAGCAAGTGAAAAGATTCATTTATATGAGTACAGATTCTACTTGTGGCTATGGAACAAAAGAGCAACCAATTTTTGATGAAAACACAAAGCCAAATCCTTACAAAAATTATGGAAAAAGCAAGTTGTTAGCAGAAGAATATGTATTGCAGAAATCTAAAGAAGGAAAAATAAATGCTACATCACTGCGTGGTTTTTGGTTCTTTGGTCCATTTGCTCCAGAAAGAAATTTAGCGTTTGCTAATATGTTTTTTTGGCCAAGACAGATTGTTTTTGGCAATGGCAAAAATCTCAGAAGTATCTCACATGTAGATAATATCATTGCTTCATTTTTAATGGCAGAAAACAATACAAATACTTACAATAATTGGTATTGGATTGGCAATGATGCACCATATGCAACAGTTGATGAAATATACAAAACCATAGCGAATGCACTTGGCGTACCTTACAAACCAATCTATATTCCAAAATTTATGTGTAGATGTTTTGAGTATTCAGAAGATATCTTAAATAAATTCAACTACATACAAGCTACATTACAAGCTGCAGGAAAGTTTGATTATAACATAGCTGGAAGCATTAGTAAAGCAAAGCAAGACTTTGGCTACAATCCTAGAGTTACCTTAGAAGATGCTGCACAAGAGCTCAAAAAAATGGTTGGGTAAAAAATTATATTTTCTCAAATCTTGTGTATGGTACTAATGCCTTAGGTATCAATATGCCATCTTCAGTTTGATGATTTTCAAGCAAACAAGCAACAATTCTTGCCAATGCCAAAGCACTTCCATTTAATGTATGTGCCAAAACCTTGTTGTTGTCTTTATCTTTTATTCTTAATTTTAATCTATTTGCTTGGAATGTTTCAAAATTTGAAACAGAACTTACTTCTAACCAACGTTTCTGAGCTGCACTATACACTTCAAAATCGTAAGTCAGTGCAGATGAAAAAGTCATATCTCCACCACACAATCTCAAAATCCTATATGGTAATTCTAATGCTTGTAACAATTTTTCTACATGTTTTAGCATCTCATCCAATGCTTGATAAGAATTTTCTGCTTTTTCAATTCTTACAATTTCTACTTTATCAAATTGATGTAATCTATTCAATCCACGCACATCTTTTCCATAACTTCCTGCTTCTCTTCTAAAACATGGTGTATAGCCTACGTTTTTTATTGGCAATAGTTTTTCATCTACTATCTCATCTCTGTAGATATTAGTAATTGGCACTTCTGCTGTAGGTATTAAATAAAAATCATCTTGCTGTACATAGTACATTTGTCCTTCTTTGTCTGGCAACTGTCCTGTTGCAAATGCAGAATCTTTATTGACAACATGTGGCACTTGTACTTCATTGTAGCCAGCCAAGGCAGCTTGGTCTAAGAAGAATGAAATTAAGGCACGTTGCAATACAGCACCTTTTCCTTTGTAAACAGGAAAACCTGCGCCTGTGATTTTAACACCTAATTCAAAATCTATTAAATTATATTTCTTTGCTAATTCCCAATGTGGCAAAGCACTATCAGGCAATTGTGGTAATGTATCTACACAATAGGTAATCTCATTATCTTCAGGTGTTTTGCCTTTAGGTACAATCGCATTAGGAAAATTTGGCAGCTGAACCAATTTCTCTTGAATTTGCTGCTCAATTGTAGTTAATTCTACATCCAACACATCTGTTGATTCTTTTATTGTTGCAATTTCTTGTTTTAATGCTTCTGCAGCAGCCTTATCGCCTGATTTCATTAATCCACCAACTTCTTTAGAAATTGTGTTTCTTTGAGCCAAATAATTATCTAAGCTTGTTTTTATCGATTTTCTTTTTGTATCTAACGCTAAAATTTCATCTACAAATTCTACATCTTTAAAGTTCTTATGAGCTAATCTTTCTTTTGCAAATTCTACGTCTTTCTTTAATTGTTCTATTGTTAGCATGGCTATATTTTATTGCAAAGATAGAAAATTAAGCTGCATTTTTTTTATCAATAGAAATGATGCTAATTTTATTTTTTTTCTAAAAAAATAGGATATTTATAAAAAAAGTAGTTTATTTGCAACATCAATCAAAAACGGCAATAGTC